>NZ_JBWKMA010000025.1:0-27447 GCF_056431045.1 Aestuarium zhoushanense | reverse complement strand
GTACTGCCCGATGATCCGAGATAGATCCAGTTGGTTTGGCGGCAGGATCTCGACGATCTTATCGAAGCGACCTGCTCGGAGGATCGCTGGATCAATACTCTCGATGCTGTTCGTCGCCGCCAGGACAACAACGCCTTCATATTCAACGACACCGTCCAGCCGCTCGAGAAACCCAGTTATGGCTTTAGTGTCGTAGGAGTCATTGTGAGATCCTGGACCGCCCCCGTTTCGACGGAAGAAGGCATCCAACTCGTCGATGAAGAGGATGCAAGGCGCATTACTTTGTGCAGATTTAAAGCTGCGCTCCATCGCGCTCAGGAATTCAGAGAGCGAACCGCTTTTCTGCCATTCGTTGTAGCTGGCCATCTCCAATCTGATGTTCCCTGATCGCGCCATCGCACGTGCGAGTTCAGTTTTCCCAGTCCCTGGTGCGCCCACCAAGAGGAGGCCGCGCGGCACATCTCCCCACGCGAGACGGCCCTCTTTCCAATCCGTCATCGCCTCGATCAGGTCTTCGGCATAGTCTTTGGCGCGGCCTAGACCTGCAAGTTCAGAGAGTGTCGGCCCTTTGGATTGTGGTTTCACCACCAAATCTGCATCGCGCTTACGCGCTTTTGAACGGAGATAAGCGACCGCATTCTCAAATCGCGTGAGACGGAGTGCGATCAAAAGATCAAGGTCGGACACCTCACGCAATGATGCCTCTTTCGACAAATCCGCACTCTCGTAAGCAAAAACCTCGTCCGCGGTTTCTGGATGGAACAGCTCAAAGAGACATTGAACGACACTCCAATCCCGCTGCAGATCAAGGCTCTGCCAAATCCCACCTGGATACAAAGACAGATCCAAGGCATTCGTATGGTCAACGAACAGGGTCGGCCGCGTCTTTTGTAGCGCCTCTAAAACCAGATCGTCATTTTCCGAGCGGTATTTGGACATGAGCCGCCGGCTGTCAATCACGCGAAGTCCGACGTTACGCGTTGCATAATTTGCGAACCCGATCTTTTGATCTGACAGCATGATCATCGCGGCCGCTTCTTGCAGCGCCGAGGCATCAAGGTCAGTCGCAACCACAGTCAAAGCTCCTTCAGCGAAAAGGTTCACGGCAGGCGTCTCGGCGATCATTTTGGCCAATGAAAACAGTGCCCGAAGTTCAGCGAACCCTAGAATAGCATGGTTCATCGCGAGACGCAGGGCCTCGGACAATTGCACCGAGGCGGGGTCCGCTTGAATGTCTTTCAACATGGTGGCAACTTGAACGTCGAAGAGCTTCTGCCGGTGCACTTCGGCTCTCAGGTAAAGCGCCAAGGCTGCTCGAGCAGCGTCAGCCCACTTCGGTCGGGTTTTTTGGTCAGTCATCTTAAGCTCCAAGCGCAGGTCTTCGTTCGCAGAAGTGCTGCGGTATTGAGGGTCAAAAAGTTGGGGTGCTCTCGACCATATGCGGCAAGAACATAAAGTGAACATATCTAACGAGAAGGAAAAGGCCGCAAGAGGCAAAATCTCCCAATTACTAACAAAAACAACGACTTAGAATTTTCGCACGATTTTCAAGGAAACCGTCCGAACCGAGGGGCTGAGGGTTTTTCAATGAAAACAGGGGAGCACCCGGTCTCCCTCCCCGAAGGAGAGGTCCAATTTCGCAGACCGCGTGATCTACTCTTTTTGTCGATGAAGTCGGTGCTGAAGCGCGATCAGTGCCGAGGAGCCGACCACTTCATCGAATTTTCGCACTATTTTTGGAAGTGGAGCCGATGAGCAGATTCGCCACTGGATCGCTGTGTCCGACTGGTCAGCGGCTGGTTTTTAGGTACCAGGATCGGATTTTCGCAGATTTGAGCATCAGCTGCGACACACCCTCTCCTCTAAGATTGAGACATCAGCTTCGAGGCAGCGGATTTTCGCATAATCCGTGCCCTGATTGGCGCACGACGTAGCAGTATTCCGCTGGTTTACAGCTGAGCCGTTCATTCTGCGAAAATGATCTCAGAATGTGCTAGAATTCTATCGAGCGGATGACGTACACAGCCGTTCGCCTCAATGCATAATTCAGCTCGCCACGACTGAGAAATGGTAAATCAGATGAAAGCTGTCGATCTCAAAGGCCGGATTCGCGACCGGCTCATCGCAGATATGATCGCGTTTACATCAGACGGCCTAAAGCCGCTCAATACGCTGTGTCGCGCGGCGGCAATGTCACTCGGATACGATGTCTCTACTGTCACCGTCCGACTGGGCCACACCGTCTTTTGCGTCGGTCGCTATGGAAGCGATGTGAAGCAGTTTGAGGTCCTAGAAAACCCAACCATCCTTGCACCATCCGAGAGCTTGGACGAAGTCGTTGAGTCCTTTAACCCTGATGTCGATTTCCCGGGTCAAACACCCGATGGAAGGCTGTTGGCAGGCCGCAAATATTGGCTTGCGGCCCCGATTTCGATTGAGGGCATGCTCATCGCTCGGTTCAACTTCAATCACCACTCGACCATAGATGAGCCCGCAAGCGAGCGCGTGAAGGGCATTGCAAAGGACTACGCCTCCGTCGCGGGGACGATCATGAACAGCCATAGACTGCTCAAAATGCACGTCCGACAAACCTTTGAAGCATTAGAAGCCTTGGACCACTGAACCAAACTGAGGACAGGCGCGAACCCCGCCCTCCGCCGCCTTCATAAAAACCGTTTAAAGTGCAATCGACAGGTTAACTTGCCGCCCGGCGCGCATGGTCATATCCGTCAACGCGTCGATAGTGAACTTCTGCGTCTTCTTCTTCACGACATCGGAGACCCGGGGTCGTGTGATTCCGAGAATGACAGCTGCGTCAGCCTGTTTCAATTGCTCGCTCTGAATCCATTCGGCCAAACACTCCATGAGCGATAATTTGATCGCTGTCTTCTTATCAATGATCTCTTGAGATTTCTTCTGGAGAACAACGGCCTCTTCAGCGTCGAATCCCAGATCTGCGAAGATATTCCCGTCGGCGGGTGTGATATGAGATACACCGTTTTCCGCAGTCATTTCACTCTCCTATGTTTCAGGACTTCCTGATAACGCCTTTCGGCCATGTCTTTGTCTTTTTTACTTGTTTTATTCGTCTTCTTTTTAAAGCAGTGCAGGACGTAAACAGCTTCTTCGAATTTCGCCACATACATGACACGAAACCAGCCATCATCAAGATTGATCAGGATTTCCTTTGCGCCTGGGCCAACTTCACTGAATGATTTCCAGTTGTCTGGATCTAATCCTGACTGAACTCGATCTAGTTGATGGCCGGCCTCCTTCCTCGCATTTGTTGTAAAAATTTTATCATCTTTGATGTCTTCAATGGATGACCCCATCCATGCGATGGGCTTCTTCGGCCTCTTCACATTCATTTCTTGACCCCATTTGTGTATCAATACTTATACATTGTCAATATAAGGAAAATTAGTAACCCACCGAAGAAACCCTCGGTGGGTCACATTTCTTGCATTCATTTAAATGTGCAGTTGATCACTCAAGAGACCAGTGACAAGCTTCAGCAAGAGGGGTAAGCGCGGCTCGCATACCTGCAAGATCGAACGTGGCCGTAATTGGTGCGGACCGATAGGGGGTCGCTTGAGCGATTAACTCGTCATGATCCAGCATGCTTTTGAGAAGAGCGATAGGGCTGCTCGCAAAGGTCGCAGTATCATCTGTAGAATGTGACCAGCGTGTGGTTGTAGCACGATCGCTATCCAGTCGCGTTGTTACATCTGATGGGCCACGGCCAAGATAGTCGTGCCAGTTGAGATAAGCTTCCGTTTTGTTGTTGGCACATCGCGCGATCAACGCAGGCTTGTCATAAGAGGCCCCCACCGCACTTTCAGCGGTGAGGATCGCAACGACTGTTTTGTTGTCCGTCAGCGGATCATTCGTCTCGTTCACATACCATGCGCCTCGATCTGTCGATGAGAGTTCCGCAGCGGTATCAGGTCCACTGAGGGACAGCATTTCACGATATGTATCCTCATCTTGAATTGAGTACTTAAGATAGACCTGCGCACCGCAGATCAAGTCATCTGGAATTACAGTCAGATCATCAGCGACAGGTCGATCAGAAAGGAAATACACGCCGAGATGGAGTGTGAGCTCCATGTCGGCCGCAGATTTCAGATCGACTTCACTACGCGTCACAACGAATGATGCTGTGCGATCACAAGTGAGCGCGTCAAACTCATCAGGGAGGAGAGACGTATCCGCACTAAACAGCCGCAGACTTTTCTCTCTATCCGTCAGAATCTCGATGGGCAGAACTGCACCTTTCCCGAAGCGAAGTTCGACTTCGGAATAAAAGAGATCTCCACCAACTTGCTCGATGTCAAAAGGTGATGCATCGGTGTAAGCGAAAAGCCTTGCGGGGTCTTCCTGAGCTGAGGCACAGACCCCAAACCCCATGAAGAAGAAAGCCGATAGAATGGGGAATAGTTTCATAAACATGATCCTTTTTTTGCTATGGAACAATCTGGCGCCGCAGTCGACGGTTTTCGAGGATCAGTATTCACGAAACCCTTAACCCTCTGCGGACCGCGACGCACTGCGAAAATGAATGCTAATAGGTGAAGCTGCATTCCTCAGCGACGGGCTCGAGGGCGAAGCGGAGACCCTCAATATCAAATTCGACAAGAGCCTGTGGGCTATCCCCTAGGGTTAATTGGATCAGAAAGCTCTTCTCCTCCAGCATTGCTTGGATGATACTGTGAGGATCAGGTAAAATAACCCTAAACCCTTCATCGACAAAATATACATCTACCACTTCAGCGGGATGATCAGAGATACGATAGGTGGCGAGGATTGTCTCAGCCCGGTAGATTGGATTCTTCAAGCGCAGAGAGAGCTCAAGCTCTCCACGAGTGCAAGATATCGTAAGCGCCGGATAACCGTCTTGGGAGTTATTCAGAAATAGGGTAGTCGATTTTTCATCGGTCAAACGATCCAGAATCTCGACGGTATCCCAATCCCCCTTTGGGCCGTCGATTACATAAAATTCGCTTACGCGATTGTATGTAATCAGCTTCTCCCTGATCTCTTTTGGAATAGCTACTGATTGCCTAGAAAAGGACAGGACCCCACAAAGATGATCCTCACTAAAGTCATCTATTTGATCGCCTGAGCCATCGGGGATCGAGAAGAAAAATAATGACTTATAAATATTGATAAGTAGGTCTTCCCCTCCACCAAAATTGATGCTGTCGCGGGCTAAAATGTGAGAAAAGGATTGATCGCAAGTAAACCTGTCAAACCCACTTGGAAGCTCGTGGTTCTCGATCTTGTAGTATGAATTCCCCTTAAAGTGGTCTTCTTCGAGTAGGTGAAGTCGGATGGTACCGCCTTGACCAAAGATGGCCATATCACTTGACATCATTAAGTCACCTGACCGCCAATCCCCCTCCATCGGGGAGATTTGCGCATAAGACATTAAGATGTGAGTGTCATGGAATTGATCCATATCCTGACCAACACTTTGCGTCGCCATCCCGATCAGCGCAGCTGCAAATAAGACCCATAACTGCATATCAACCTCCATACCCCCAACCACTTAAGGCAATAAACTACAGCATGTCCACAATCTTAAATTGTTTTAAATACTAAATCGCAGGATCCGGTTCGGCTTAGTCGCATTGCGATATAGACGAACTTAACCAGTTCCCGCAAAGGGAATAGGGCGCAGCCTACCCATATACCAATCGAGACTGAGCAGACGGCATATTATCCATGCCCATTCATTGTTCTCGGCCAAATTTGAAGTCTATCGACTTCGATCGGATCTCATCCTCGCGGAATTTATCAGCAAGATGCCCATAGTATTGGAACGTCGTGTGGATGCTACGATGTCCAAGCTGTTGGGAGATGACCTCCAATGGCACCCGCTGCATAATCATGTGACTGGCATAGGTGTGCCTGAGACCATGAAACGTAAACTCTGATGGGATTCCCACGTTTGCGCAGGCGATGTTGAAGGGACGATTGTGCTGCCTCTGCCACGGCTTTCCCATTGGCGATCTCAGTAAGAGGTCATCTGTATCTCGACTTTCTGCAAGGGCCTCGAAAAACCGCATTCCCTCATCAGAAAGAAAAACAAAGCGACCTTTTCCGTATTTGAAAGGACCGATCCGGACCCCATGTCCTCCTGCACCAACGTCAGCAGCTTTGATTTTGGCCAGCTCCCCCACTCGACAGCCTGTGTAGAGTGCAGCCATCACGAGATCCCGCAGAGGCCCCTCACATTGAGCGGCCAAAGCGACACATCGATCGACACTTATGAATTGAGGGATTTTGGGCTGACTTAAACTCACACGACGCGCAAGCCGCACCTTGCGATCGTTCTCAAGCACTCCATCCTCGTAGGCATATTGAAGGGCTTTCTTAATATACCCAACGAGGACGTTATAGGTGCGCTTCCGCTTGCGCAGATCATCTGGGGTGAGATCCGACATTTCCTGAGGGGTTTTATGCGGTTCAAAGCCTGAACGAGGCTTCGTGGCGAACACCTGATTGGCCAACGTCACCATGTGTTCATTCGAGAATTCGGCAATGGTCACATTCCCCATCACCGGGATGATGAAATAATTGATGCTAATCAGAGCGTTATAGAATCCCTTTGGGGTAGCAGATATCTTCCGCCAATCCATATAGGCCCTAAGGATTGAACCGATGGTCGGCTCAGAACGATCAATCGGACAGTATGCGACCTCAGTGGTTTTGCCCCGGACGCGCGCCTTTGAAGCCTGAATATTCACCTGTGGATCGGAGAACCATTTCAGGGCCCTCGTCACAGCTTGATCCAGCGACAACGCTGGTGCGTTCATTGACAGGGCTGGACCCAATGCATGCTGTCGATACTTCTTCTCAGCATTCAGATACCGAGCGGTCCATGTGCAGGTGACCGCGTCAGGCCGATAGATAACAATATGAAACCCTTGCATAATCCCGAAGAAATATGGGTTTTCTCTAAACTTCAGGCTTCGGATGTCATCTGGCGTTGCGAACGGGCATTCGGCCAATCGAGACCTTATCGCAAGCATCAGCGATTGGATCACCCTGTCGTCACAATCGGGGTCTGCCAACCGGTCGCCGAGCTTCGGCCCACGTCGTTTCACCCGCGTTTGGTCATTTGATGATAGTTGGGCCTGCGATGTTTCGATGTTCATATGGGCTGGACCTGAGATTGAGGGACGGTGTCGGGTCCTATTGATAAGAAGTGAGAATGCAGCATGCACGTTAAGATTGCATTAACCGTTTTGAAATATCACCACCTCCATGAACGATATGATCCGACCTCTCTTCAATTCCGATTGTTCCGACCGCGTCCGTGAGTTGGAAAACGCGCTCCTTCTCGCTTCAGCAGATGAAGGCCTGTCACCTTTTATTCGGCGCGCACTCCGATATCGATTTGAACATTGTGGTCAGTCAGACTGCCATACCTGCAATCTGATCTTCGGGACCCTGAACATCGATCGATCCAAATTTGGAACACCGGCTGATGCTCCCCCTGAAGTTTCCAGATCGACTTTAAAAAGGCGCGCCCTTTTGATTTCTCAAGGCATTCGGATGCATCTGCCAAACCCAGCCAATACATAATTGACTGATTAGATAACGTGACACACGAACGAGATCATTGGGTTGTTAAAGACCTACATCCTATCGGATACTCTACCCAAATTTTTCACTGATCTTCGGCTGTCATGTTCAAAATCTTTCTAACCATCTGCGTATTCGTATCAACTCCAGCCATCGCCCGAGAAGTCACCGGGACTGCAAGAGTGCGTGACGCTGATACGATCGTCGTCGCAGGAGTGCCCGTCCGGCTCAATGGCATTGATGCTCCAGAATTGAGCACGCGATATGGACGAGACGGTAAATACTTCATGGAACGCCTTCTCAGAGGTCACGATGTAACCTGCGAACTCAACGGTGAGCGAACATATGATCGCTGGGTTGGCACATGTTTTATCAACCTTGATGGACAAATAGCTGACATAGGCGCCGTCGTCATTTCCAACGGCTATGCGCTGGATTGTCGTAGGTATTCCGGCGGACGTTATCGGTCACTGGAACCCGCTGGGGCGAGATCACGACTACCTCAAGCTGGATATTGCTGAGAAACTATGAAGAAAAGTGAGAGAGGATTTAAATGCTGAAGCCCGTATCATGGCTCAAGAGCTTTACAATCATCGGCATCCTGACCCTGTCGTTGCTCCTCAATGGAGCCTTGCTCCTTTTTGAAGGCGTTTACACCGCCGCTGCTGGTGCCTTATCAGCACTAAGCGGAGTGAGATCGGTGATAGTACGACAGGCTGACGAAATCGCCGACTTAAATTCTCAATTGATCGTCGAACGCCAGACACGTCGAGAACTTCGCTCTGAAATTTCTGAGATGACTGCTGAATTGGCGACAGAGCGCGTAGCAACTGCAAGGCTTAGAAGAGAACTGGCTTCTAACACCGCCGATTTGGCCACGTCGCGGGTTATCCAACGCGAGCTTCGTGATCAGGTCGTAAGCATGTCTGAACAAATTGCTGCCACCGCCATTGCTCGCCGACAAACGCGCGAGATGATCTCAGCCACGGTCGGACGTGTAGGGACCAGAATGCAGCGGGGCGCTGGCCGTTCCATTGCTTCAATGCCGGGCCAAGCTCTTCCATACGTTGGTGCAACGATCGTAGTCGCAGCGACTGCCGTTGAAGTCGCGGATATGTGCGCGACGATGGTCGACATGGTCGAACTTCAAAAGCTCTTCGATCCTGACTTCGTAGAGAATGAGGATCAACTCACGGTTTGCGGCCTTGATGTGCCCGATCGCCAAGAAATCATCACGGCAATCAAAGAGGCTCCAGAAGAAGTTTGGAATGCAGCTGTTGAGGCGTTCCCGAACAGAGAGGACATCCAAAACATGGAGTTTCCCGATGTTGATTGGTCGGGGATGGCTGACCGCGCAATCAGCTCATCACAAGACATGGCAGAAAGCGCCATGACGTCAGCTTCAGGAAAATGGGACGACATCAAGACCTGGTGGAATGCAGAATGATTTTTCGAGTTTGCCGAGCCTCTTAGCTATCCGCTGGCGCATAGAGCAGTCTCATTTTAAACCTTGCTTTTGGGTGTAGACCTGAACAAGCTACATACCTAATGATGGAATTTTAACGACCCTAAAGACCCAATTAGGTGAATTGCTGGAAGTATTGGATGCGAATTCTGAAGTTTGGATGGATCGTCTCGACATGTGTCTTAATCGGCTGCGGAACCACATACGTCGTCCCAACGGTTCAAGATACAGACGCCGCAACCGCGACGCGCATGTTTGCGGAGGCGAGATCTGATACAGCCCACTCAACTATCTCTACGTCTTCTGCTGAGCGACGTTTCCAACGTGTTGCAAATCGCGTGCAAGCAGCTGGTAAACAGATTTGCGAAACAGAGATGGCTGATCGTGAAGATTTTGACTGCAACGTGACTATCGCCATCGACAGAGACATGAAGCAACGGAACGCGTATTTTACATATGTTAACCGTCGCCCAACGATCCGCATTTCGATGCCCCTGCTTCAAGACACTGGCAGTGACGATGAAGTGGCCTTCGTCCTAAGCCATGAATATGGACACCTCATCGGTCGGCACATTGAGAAGCAACAGCAGCAAGCTTTGGCTGGTGCTTTGATTATGGGTGCGATCACAGCCTATGCGAACGCGGAAGCAGCCTCCTATGGTGGCTATTACGACCCCAACGCGGTCGATCGGAACATGGAGCTTGGGGCCGCGATAGGCTCAAGAGCCTATTCTCAAACTTATGAACTCGAGAGCGATACCCTCGGAACCTATATCGCGATCTCAGCAGGTTATGATCCCGTTGAAGGCGCTAAATACTTCGCACGACCAGAGGCCGCCCGCACGACGACTGGAAACCTCTCCTTTTGGGGCACACATCCGCCTGATGAAAAGCGGTTTGCAACGGTTCTCGCGGCAGTCCGAATGATTGAAGAGCGAGGCGCTTTGGTTCAGCATCCGCAGACCCAATAAAGCACTCAGAGGCTGATACGGCAGGGACAAAATATTTTATGAATACATATCGAAATACTACTGGAAGATTTCCTTCTTGAAACCCAGCCATTGGAAACTTCGATCTATGATCAAGACGCTATGCTGCATCGTGGCGGTGGGGTTGGCATCGTCTCACGTTTCTGCCGACACCATTTCACCCGAAGACCGCGCTGCCATTGAGGTAATCAAAGATGAATTTCAGAAAGAATGCTCGGTCCTTCAGGCATCTGTAGGAACCAATCGAGCGGAAACAGAAGATCGTAGCCAACTGTCCCTCAGCGATCAGAGCATCTACCAGTTACCCATCACCCCAGACGGAAAAATGGCCACCGTTCTTATACCTGAGTTCAACTGTTCCGACGTAGGATATGCGTGGTGCGGGACCGGTGGATGTGGATTTTTCATCTTTGTGGACGGTATTCCTTTTCGAAACTGGGTGAGTCACCAACCTCAATCGATCACAATCCCAACTTACACGGACCAACGTACCATCTTGATCTACCCTAAGCACGGCGGTGACTGTTACGCCGCAAATGGCGCCTTCTTAGCAGGTTCAGATCCATGTTATTCGTTGGTCTTTTGGCAAGAGACCTTAAAAACGTTCATTTCACCAGATGGATCTATTGTTGAATGGTATCCAGACATGCCGTGACACCTATTTTCACAGTAATAAATCCCACTATTGATCAAAAATATCCAAAACCAATACTTCGACGATCATCGAGCGCAACCTGCGCTAACTGACGTATCCGCTCTACAAACGACCTCTTGATAATTTCGACTGGAGAAAAACGTGCAATTTGAATTCGGTGGCGACCTTGGTCTTTTCTTGAAGGACAGCATCATTCAGCTAGCGGAAGCGTTAACGCTTTCTGACAGTCGCCCCGGTTACTTTGCTGGACTTTTCCTTATGATCACGATGCTGGCGGGAATTCTCTACCTAACGAGAACCATACGTCAATTTCGGGCTATCAAAGAACTCGACACACGAGTCAGAAGCCACGAAAGCATCGAGGTCTTCGCCGAGGGATACGATGAGTTCAAAGCATCACTACTCGAGACCTATAGGACCAATCGAAATCGTCGATCCATCTGGGAAGCGTTCGATGAGTTCTCTGAGACTATCGTGCCAGATGACCTCGACGGTCCACTAAGGCTCCGTAACTCTATCCGTCCGGCGAACTTCTTAAACGTTGAAGATCTTGAGTTTGGTCCTGGCATTTATCGAATTTTACCCAACACATTTGTCTCTGCCGGTCTTCTCCTCACATTTCTTGGATTGGTTGCTGCCCTTCATCAATTTTCTCAGTCTATGGCTTCCGGTGATGGCGGCATGGACCAGGCGATGCAGGATTTCATGCAGATTGCTTCAGCTAAATTCGTCATGTCGTTGGTTGGTCTATTCTGTTCGATCTTATTCACGATCCTTTTGAGAGCACAGCAAAACCGAATTGAAGCTGCACTCAACCATCTCTGCACAGGAATTGAGCGTCGTCTCGTCTTTGTCAGCCTTGAAGACATCGGCTTCCGGCAACTCAAAGCCGCGCGAGAGCAGGAAACACAGTTGAAAGCTTTGAGCACCAATATGATTGCGGAGCTTCGGCAACCGCTCGATGCCTTACCGGAAGCTATCACGTCCGCCATTGCAGATACCATGGACCCGATTTTCGATCGCGTTAGCTCAATGGGTACAAGCAGTATGGAGGGAATGGTTGGAGACTTATCCCAACAGCTGTCTCATTCTGTTGGAAATGCTCTTACTAGAGCAAGTGAATCTCTCGGAGAAGCAACCGACCGCATCGGCTTGATGGTGGATCGGATGAACACCTCAAATACTCAAGCTGGCGACGGTTTAAGAGACGCGCTCAGTGAAATGGCACGTGCGATGTCTGAAATGCGCAACGAAGTCGCTGCCAGTGGGCGGACCGCTTCAGAAGCTATGAACGAAGGGGCAGATCGATTGCTCAGCGTCATGAATGAAACGCTTTCTGGAATTAAGGATAATACTGGACAAGGCGCAGAAGCTATGCGCGCTGCGGCCGAAGAAATGAAGTCTGCGGCAGACGGCTTCCGATCCACGCTTGAAACTGCAAGCCAAGAAAGTGCAGAGGCTGCCCGCAAACGTATGGCAGAAAGCACGGACGAGGCGGGCCAGGCCATAACTGGTGCTGGGCGTACGCTCCTTGAAAGTTTCAATAAAACCAGCACCGATATAGCCAAGTTAGGCACTGATATGGGAGACGTAATAGGCGATAAAATCCTATCGCGCCTTGAAGACATTGGGACCCGCCTGTCAGAGATGGCGGATGCAGTGCAACGTGGTGCATCTGGCGCTCAAAGTGCAGCTCAAGGTCTTAACGCTGGGGCGAGCGCAATTCACGGCGCATCCGATGGTTTCCGTTCTGCCAGCGAGGCACTTTCGGTGGCAGCTGAACCGATCCGAGCGTCGCATGAGCGGATTGAAATCACACTACGCCGCGTAGGCGATTTGGTCGAAACGGTGTCGGACGCACTTATGAAAAACTCTGCCTCTGTAGCTGGAGACGCCGCCAATGTTCTAGAGAGCGCTAGAACAGCCTTGGGTACTGAGCGAGAAGGAATTCAACGAAATCTTGAAGCGACACGCAGCGTGATCTCACAATTGTCTCAAGAAGCCGACAATCTCGACAAAATCGACGAAATGCTAGGTCGCGCACTCAAGGAATACGGCGCTCAGCTCGAAGCCGCGCTTGGGACGGCGCAAGATCATGTAGGTCAAATGCGCGACGCATTGGCACCAGGCTTAGACACTCTGAAGAGCGTCGTGGAACAAGCTGAAACCTTCATTCCACGGCAGCCACGGGGCCGCGCATGAGAGCTCAAGCAAAACAGGCTCGTCGCGAGGACGAAGAAGAAAGTGCCTTCGTGTCCATGACCGACATGACAGTCGGATTCCTTTTCATCATGATGATCTTATTGGCATTTTTTGCGAGCCAGTCTCGTGAGACCGAAACTGTGCCGCGGACTATTTACGAAGACATCCTAGATGATCGCGATCAGTGGCGGAATTTAGCGGACGCGCGCGGATATCTCATCGCCCGTTACGAAGCGACAATGAAGAAAATGCAAGAAACCATCGATGAACAGACGGTAAAAATTGAGGAACTTCTTGCTAAGATCCGCGAACTCGAACAAATCGACCCTCTTGAATCTTACCTCGCCGACGTAACAACTGCGCGACGCGAGATTTTATCTCGGCTACGCATAGCGATCCTCGCTGATTTTCCTGATCTCAAGGTCGAGTTAAGCGAAGAGAGTGATGCACTTCGATTTCAGGGTGAAGGCCTATTTGCATCAGGACAGTCGAGACTAAGACGCGATAAAGCTGCAATTGTATCAAGATTGGCTGAAAGGCTAGACGAGATTTTGCCGTGTTTCTCCTTGGGAGAAGCGTCACAGTTTGATGAAAGCTGCAATCCATCTTTTGCCTTGGTCGAAGCAGTGCAGATTGAAGGGCACACAGACAACTTGGGTGCAGATCAATTCAACCGAAGGCTTTCAGCCGATCGGGCCAATAACACCTTCTTCGCCATGACAAGTGCAGCGGATGGCGTGATGCAGCACCTAAACCTCAAACTTCAGCCTGTTCTTTCCGTAGCCGCCTACGGGCCTGATCGTCCAGTTGCTCCTAATGAAACAGTAGAAGGCCGAGCAACCAATCGAAGAATTGACCTTCGGTTCATCATGGTCACACCACAAGATACCGACGGAATCAAAATCATACGAGACGCACTTGAAGCCTCCGGAACACGGCCATGACCGAGCCACTGACCAAGATTGAGAATACGCGTGCACTTCTGAGTAGGTTGTTGCCACTAAGAACACGCGCCCTCCCCTCTCTCGATCAAATTGGAAGGTCAGTGACATCAATCCTCAAAAGATGGCCTAATGCAGTTAAAACGCCCGAGGATCGCGACCGCGAAAAATTGGCTATGGAAATGCTTGGCCGCGTCGATAGGTGGTCGTGGGAAGACGTAACCACCCAACGTGTAATTTCTGCGGCGGTCGCGGTCTTTGATGCGGAGCGCCGAGACCGTTCGGACCTCGCCCCCGTACGCGCATTTTATCTCGAAGAAATTGAGACCAGAGAACCAGGTGCATTTCTTGATGGGATGGTGGGTGTCTACATTGATAGCTTTAAATCTAAAGCAGATCATACTCGCAGTCTGGGCCGCGCACTCGAAAAACGCAGCGATGAGATTGGCGGCCGATTTTCACGCCTCAAGCATGGGCTCCCATCTTTATTCCAGCCAGAGATGGCTCCAAGTCAGTTAGCAAATCTGATGCTGGACGCCGAAAACGCTTATTTGGCACTCAAGGCCATTGGTCTCAACAGCCCGCATACGTCAGGGCTTGCAAAGGCCGCGTCCAGAATTTTCGTGGATCGCATTGCTCCTGATCTAGCCAATCCAACAGCTAGAACAAAACTCTTTAACTGGCTGGCGCCCGAAAACGGTCCAACCCTTCAAACAGGCGCAGGTCGCGCCATTGAAGCGATATTGGCAGTTTGGCTGAACCGCACTCCACCTGATGATCTTCGCAATGAACTGTCTGAACGCATCATCGCGGGATGGAATGACCCGCGCTTGCACACTGGCGGTATATGGTCAGGTTTCGATCCCAAATTGAAATCCGTCTTATTGGGCTGGCTTACACGTGCAGATATGGAGTTTTTCTGCAACGTTGTAACGTTGTCTCAAAAGAACCATATGTGGCCGCCTCGACGTGATTTCTGGCTTAAGATGCATGATGCAGGTCGCATAGACGAAGCATGGGTCGCATTTAGTGCCGATGCCTACGATAAGGCAATCAGAATGATCCGAACCAAGGGCGATCTAGGAACACGATTTGGCCGACAGACCAACATCCCTGACCTGTCACTTCTTATTATGCGTATAGGCAATAAGATCGTTGTCGACGGCTGTCATAGCTATAAGACACATGTCTTTAATAAAGACGCTGACAATGCGCCGGCGATGTATCAACTGAGATATGATGCTGCAAAGATTAGGCGAACATCACGCCTATCTCAGACCCACTATTGGAGCGAGTCCCGCAAGCTTGCCGCATGGGAAGATTGGGTAAACCGACATGTCTGACAAAACCACCATCCAAACCATATCTGAAGACGCGGTAGAAATCCGCTTCCCTGAAGCTAAGAAAGGCCTCTTCTCACGATTGGCAACCAAATCTTCAGAGCGTAGCTTTACGGATCTAGCGCCAGATGACCGAGATATGCTTTTTGCGATTGGCGACATTCGGGCTTGGGAAGACGGCCATCCAGGCTCAATTGAAATCGCATCTGATCACCTCCTACTGTCTCATGACACTGTTGCGAGCCTCTCGGCGCCAGCCGCTGAAGCTCTGGGTTTGCCGAGAACTGTGGATTTGATGCTTTCGACAGATGTCAGCGGTGTCCTTGGACAACCAGACTTCAAACTTTCCTATGAATGGTCGCGTCATGGAAAACGGGAGACCCCTAAACGCACAGGCGCGATACTTAGAACTTCCCAAGGACTTCGTCGTTTACCACTATGGATGAAGCGCGCCCTAGACATGGCCGACGGCTTCGACGCAAATCAGCCTTTGGAAGATCATTGGCGTGCATTGGCGGAATTTAGGCGCGCGATTGAGCCCGACACAGATATTGAAGCAGCCATGTCCGCCAACAGAGATATGGCAGGCCTGTCGATGACAGCCTTCCTGCGTGGCCTAGAAGTGCGGATAGCTGACCGTTTTTCTATCTCTCCTGATGCCACTCTCGGACAATTCGAAGTCATTCCGTATTCAAATGAAAGCCTCGAGAATGCAGGCCTGAACGATAATATTTCTGAAGAAAACGCAGAGTTAAGCGGTGAAGCTTTGGCGGTTTTTCAATTTGGCCTGCATCAGCATGGTGCAAAGCCTGCTTATCGTCTCGGCAACAACGGCTTCCTTGTGATCGACAAAGGTGCTGCGCCGGTTCTTGCGGAATTAACACGAGTTCAAAAAGCCGACCGCGTGGAACGCCGCGCTTTCATTGAAAACCCCCGTGCGTTCATTACGGCTGCGGTAAGCAAACACCTCTCCGAGAGTGGCCGTTTAGATGGCTTAGATGACGCACAGCAGGCCGAGATGGTAGACGCTATCGCGGGACCAACTCTCATTGAGAGCCGTGAGTATTCTGAACGCGTCACGGGCGTTGTCGTCTACCAGCGCCCTACAGACCTGAGGGCAGGTAGTGGCACAACGTGGCTACCGGAAGCGTTTGCACAGCACCTTGTTGAGGCTATCCAGTCGATGTCTTCATCGGACCTATGCGCTCTCCGTGATCATATGGTCGCGGCGATCGAGGCAGGGACAGATAGCACCGCAGAAATCGCAGGAGAACAGGTTCAAGTCACCGCTTCTCGACTTGCTGCCATTGAAGGGGAAATCCAAAGGCGAGAAGCGATACCGACACTCCCAGAAGACGACAAAGATCTGGAAAACACAGTTGCCGGTCCAGTCATTCTCGATACCAAAGAGAACTACGATGAGCTGACCTGGGAAGCGAAACTTACGCCACGAAACCCTACGATACCACTCACCTTGCCCAAAACCATCAGCACTCCACTTAGAGATCACCAAGAGCGGAGCTTTGAATGGGCATTGCAGGCATGGCAAACTGGCCTACCTGGTATTCTGAACGCCGATGAACAGGGATTGGGAAAAACACTACAAACCATCTCATTTTTGACGTGGCTGAAAGAACACATGAAACAGCCTGAGGCCGCACACCGCGGCCCAATCTTAGTAGTGGCACCGACCTCACTCCTACGAAACTGGGAACAAGAAGTTGAAACCCACGTTGAAGCGCGTGGCTTTGGACATCTAGTTCGACTTTATGGATCGTCTCTTGGCACACATAAACGCCGTGACGTGGGAGGGACAGAGACACAATCTGGCCTACCAAAATTGGATCTCGAATGGTTGGATGAGGCAATTGAAGACGGACGCGCACATCGATACTGGCTCCTGACGACTTATACGACGCTCACAAATTACCAACATTCACTGGGGAAAATCCCATTCTCGGCGATGGTGATGGACGAGATCCAGAACATTAAAAATCGCTCGACCCTCGCCTCCAAGGCAGTCGAAGCGATGAAGGCTGATTTTCGGATTGGTTTGACCGGAACCCCTATTGAGAACGCCGTGATAGACCTTTGGACTATCATGGATCGTATCGCGCCTGGTTGCCTCGGATCTGGCTCAGAGTTTGAAATGGAGTTTCAGGAACCTGACGCAGACAATATGACCGATCTACACGCGAGGGTTTTCAAGCCACGTGGAGCCATCCCACCGCTGGGCCTAAGGCGCTTGAAAGACGAGGTCGCACGTGACCTTCCGAAAAAACGTCGTTACCTGCACCCGCGTCTTATGCCAAAAATCCAGGCCGACGCCTATAACTTGGCTCAGATTAAACTCGCCAACGGCGGACCTGGTGCAGCGCTCAAAATGCTTCATCATATCAGATCAGTGTCGGTGCACCCTGGCGCAACAAATTCCGTCGCGCCAGAACAGTTTATTTCACAAAGTGCCCGCCTAGAAGCCGTCATCGACATACTACATCGTATTAAAGATGCGGGAGAGCGCGTTCTAGTATTTATCGAACATCGAGAAATGCAGTTCCGCTTCGCCGAAATAGCGCGCCACCTATTCGGGCTTGAGAAGATCGACGTGATCAACGGCAACACGCCCATTCCTCGCAGGCAAGAAATTGTAAATCGCTTTCAACAACACCTAAACGTGGATGGAGGCTTTGACATGCTTATCCTTGGTCCAAGGGCAGCGGGGACAGGTCTAACGCTGACGGCGGCAACACATGTCATTCACTTATCTCGATGGTGGAACCCTGCCGTTGAAGAACAGTGTAATGATCGTGTCCATCGAATTGGCCAAACCAAACCAGTCTCCGTTCATATACCAATGGCACTGCATCCAGAACTAGGTGCACAGAGTTTCGACTGCCTACTTCAAAGCCTCATGCAACGAAAACGCAAACTGGCCGAACAGGCGCTATGGCCACTTGGTGACAGCACAGCAGATGTTAGCGGCCTGACACAAGCTTTGACGGCGTCGACACGCATCGGTCAAACTGTAGTCGCGGAGACCATGGCCGAGCAATTCGAACGCGATGGATTAACTCCAGTGCAGCCAGACGTATCTGGCGCTTGGGAGCTTCGGTGACCGAAAAGCCTACTTGGGCATGTCTAGGTCGGTGAATATTCTCAAAGCCATAGCGGCAAATCAATTTCAGGTAGTTTTTATTGACTTATTTGCATCTTGTAGATTAACCCCCATTAAGAGACTGTTTTAAAAGGTAATTCATTGCAATGAAAAACTCAAAATTTCTGATTTTCGCCGCACTTAGTGTAGTTCCCTCATTGGGATGGGCAACAGATGCCACCTGCGAAATCACGATAGAAGGCGAACGGATCGTCGGGCCATGCAATTTTCAACCGCACGGCGGAGGCAGCTTCGAAGTCCGCATGAATAATGGACAAGATTTCGACGGTTCGTCGCGCATATCACTAGATGTACTGCGAGATAGCATCGGCGAGATTCATAGTGATATTCAAAGTTATGGCGCAGCAGATCGGTCAGAACGTGAACCTGCCTGTTGGTCAAGTGATACAGCAACGATCTGTGTTTGGTCAGATGATGACATCGAGGCCAAAGTTTCCAATCAAGCTCTAAACTTCAGTCACCCAACGGACTTACCGATGGTGGTTCTTGGTCGTTGCCACATGGGCGGCTGTTGGTGGACGCGGGTTGAAGACATCGAAATCATTGGCGAAGGTAGCTATGCCGTACCAGGCAAAAGAATTCGCATTAAAGCCAGCGCCCTCAACCTTGAAGCCAGATTTGAGGATGGTTACGACCGGTTAATCGCAGAGGCCACACCCGTTCATCCAGACTGGAAAGGCCCTTTCTATCTGGAGTTTTTTTGCTCAATGGTTCGTCCAGCGTTCTTAAATGCTGATGACGAATGGGAGGTACTTTCGCCTGCGATTGTAGAGGGGGCTTCTGAAGGAGTTACCAACGAATACCTTACTGTTTGCCATGCCAGGGACTATTCTGGCGATCCATACAATGGTGGGCAAGAATTGGGATATCATGTGGAAACCCCGGGTGATTTTGAAACTATGTCGTTTGCCGTACTGATTTCGCCCTGAACAGGTTCGCCCTCGCCGTTCCTGTTCAGGTCACTTGCATGGGCGATTTCCAGAAGTTTGCAGCTTCAACGCAAGGACAGTGTGAAGCATTTGCTTCGATCAGAGAACCTGGACCAAGGCGTGGCGAGCCCAAAGTGAAGCGGTATCAAGAATCCGACCAAGCGGCCAATGGCAAAGCGTTGAGCTCCTGCCGCATGCTACGCCAGCGGGGGAGAAAACGGTCAAGGACACCCGTAAACCTGTCATCGTGTCGTGGCGACACGAAGTGCGCGAGTTCATGCAAGATCACGTAATCGATCATACCCTCTGGTTTTTTGGCTAATTCAAGATTGAGCCAGATGATCGACTTATCTGGGTTACAACTCCCCCACTTCGTCTTCATCGGTCGGATCCCCCACTTCGCAGGCTGAACTCCCAGACGCTTTGACCAGAACTTGATACGCGGCTGAGCGAACCGCCGAAGCTCGTTTTTTTGCCATATAGCCATCCATTGACGCATCTGGAGTTGATCGCTTCCTGCAGGGACCTTCATGACCAACTTATCCCCGCCCTTCCTGGCGATACGATACACCTTCTTTTCCCATTCGAGCACTTCCAGCCTGAGGGCTCGCCCAAAAAGAAAATGCGTTTCACCTGAAACGAATCGGCGTTGTGCCTGCCGGTCTTGGTTGGCGAACTGTGTCTGCTTGCGTCTAATCCATTGCATGCGATTCAAGACCGCGAGGCGAATAGCGTCATCACTCACGTGGTCCGGTGTAGCCACTCGGACACGTCCCTCAGGAGGGTAACAGCCAATGTGCAGGTTCTTGATCTTCTTTCGAACGATCTCGACCTCAATACCACCGATCTGTGCGTGTTCAGTATTCACTCTGGTTTTTCAGGATCTCAAAGATCCGCTCCACGTCCGATGGGTCATTTAGCAACTGTTCTAAGCAGCGCCTGACCTTGCGTTCCTTCATCGCGTTTCCTCGCCACCCAAACGGCGCAGTGTCCCGTATAGCTTGATCGAGTGCGAGTGCCATCGCTTCATCGTTGTCAAGGTTGTCAAAAAGGGCCTTTTGCCCCGAGGTCTTGATCATCCCCGGATAGGTGTAACCGTGCCCCGCCTTCACATCCCGAACAAGGGTCGCGATCCGTTCGAGATACTCAGCATATTCGATTGCCCCAACTCGTCTCTCGCGGATCAGGTCCTTGAGGAGCTCAGACATCTTCTCATAGAAACGCGGATTAACTGGTGTCTCTTCGATGATGATCTTGCGGACGTTGTTCTCAATCGCTTCAGCCACGTTCTCACGATTGCGCTTGATCCCTGGTGGTAGGTCGTTGACCGCGTCAGCGCCCTTACTTTCAACGAGGTCAATGAGGCTTATATCATCCAGATGAGAAATAACTTCCGAGTCGTCAGCCCGGATGTAGTTGTCGATCAGGTGCCGCATGGCAGGCTCGTAGAGCTTCATGTCGACGGCATCTCCGCTATGCAGCCTCACAGCGTCCCTGATACCGATTGCACGTTCGACCTCCCGCCGGATCTCAGCCAGCTCCAGATCATTAAAGCCAGATCCCTCAGGTTCGGCTGCGATGTTGGCATAGGCTCGCGCGTAACGGCCAGAGATGTTGTAGAGGGCCTGACGGCGGCGCGCTTTTTCCTCGGCGTCTGGATCCTGATCGATACCATATGGGCTCGAGAAATAGGAATAGCACTCTTCAAGTTCCTTAGGTTGCTCAACCCCATCCATAAGCCCCAGCCAAGCCTCCCGAGCGACACGCAGATCCTGATCAGCCTGCTCGGCGCGATCCGTGATCAGCCCTTCAACGTCTTCCTTGTCGAACGCATCGAAAGCTTCCGACGTGTAGTCATCGACGGCGCTTTCGATGTTTCGGAACAGGTCCTTGTAGTCGACGATGTAACCGAAATCCTTGTCCTCACCGTCCAGCCGGTTCACGCGGCAGATCGCTTGGAACAGTCCGTGGTCGCGCATCTGCTTGTCGATGTAGATGTAGGTCGCCGTCGGTGCGTCGAAGCCCGTCAGGAGGCGGCTGACCACGATCAGCAGCTTCATGCGACCTGGCTCCTTCTTGAACAGCCGCAGCGACTCCTCTTCGTAGTCTTCCTCCGAGGTATCGCCCAGCAGGTCCGTGTAGACACGGTGGACATATTGCTTCTCGGTCTCGCCCATCCCCGTCTCTTCGCCCGTGATCTCGGGCGCGGCACGCTTGTAGGAGGTGACGATCGCGCATTTGTCAGCCAGCACCGAGCCGGACTTGCGGAAGATCTCGAAGAACTTGCAGGCCTCGGGGATTGAGCCGGCCACCAGCATGGCGTTGCCCATGCCGGCCTTCAGGCGCGGCTTCATCTCCATGTCCAAGATTATGTCGTTGGCGATCTGCTCGAGGCGGGATTTACTCGACAGCACCCGCTGGAGCGTACCCCAGCGTTGCTTCAGCGTGGCCTTGGCGATCGGCGTTAGCCCCTTCGTTTTAGCTTCGAACCAGGCGTCAATCTTGCCGGGAGCGGTGATGCGCTGGTCGATATCGCGGGCCTCATAGCGCAGATCCAGCACCACGCCATCCTCAACGGCCTCATCAAAGCGGTAGGGTTTACCAATATAAGGACCGAAGGTCTCGAGCGACGTCTCCTTGTCGGAACGCAGCAGGGGCGTCCCGGTGAAGCCGATGAACATCGCGCGGGGAAGCACCTGCCGCATGGCGCGCGCCAGCTTACCGGACTGTGTGCGGTGCGCCTCGTCGATGAAGACAAAGAAATCGCCGACCGGGGCGCCGATCTTCGACGCCTGGATTTCGGCGATCATCTCGGCCATCTCGGTCTGTTCCCGCTTACCAAATTTGTGGACCAGCGAACAGACGACGCGATCGGTCGGGTCGGCCAGCGCCGCCATCAGGTCATTGCCCGAACGCGCCCGCCGCACCTTGTCACCGGTGTTGCCAAACACCTCCTGGATCTGGCCATCCAGTTCCTTGCGGTCCGTCACGATCAGGATGCGCGCATCGGGCAAGGCCTCCCTGATCCAGCGCGCCAGCATCACCATGATCAGGCTCTTGCCCGACCCTTGGGTCTGCCAGATGATCCCGCCCTGACGCAGCTCCACGCGGTCCTGTGCCGCCTTCACGGCGAAATACTGGTTCGGGCGGGCGATCTTTTTGATGCCTGCGTCGAACAGGGTGAAATCGTGGATCAGCTCAAGAAACCGCGCCGGTTCCATCATCTGACTCACATCGCGGTCGAGCGGGCCGGTGATCGCGCTCTCTTCCTTCCAGGCCAGCCAATAAGGCTGAGGCGTCTTGATCGGGGCGTAGCGCAGCCCCTCGCTGTCATTGCCCGCAAAGGTGATCTGCACCGTGGTGAAGAAGTGCTGGATGAACTCCGGCCGCTGGTTGTCGAGCGTCTGGCGGATGCCTTCGCCCACGCCCACGGTGGATTTCTTCAGCTCCACCACGCCAAGCGCGATGCCGTTGACATAGAGCACAAGGTCGGGCCGTTTGTTCCAGGCCTTAGCGTCCCTCCCCTTAATCGACACCTCTTCGGCCACGCCGAGGTCATTTGCACTTGCATCACCCCAGTCGATGAAGCGCACAGTAACGGGGGCTTCGCTCGGTCCGGGGGTGATTGGCACGCCGTAGCGGAGCAGGTCGTAGAAACTCTTGTTGGCCTCATAGAGCTTGGTGCTCTCCATCTGCGCCTCACGCGTCAGGCGGGCGATGGCCTGGGTGATGACCTCGGGAGTGTAGCCCCGCGCTTCCAGCCAAGGGCGCAGAATGGACGGCTCGATATTGGTGTTGCCGTCGCGCTTCTGCCAGTCGCCGAGATAGCGCCAACCGAGGCCCCCGGAGGTGCCGGACTTGTCCCCGCAGATCAGTTCGATAACCCTGTTCTGTGCCTTGCGTTCCGCCTCGCCGATCTTGCTCATGTAAATCACTCCGTTATCGAAAATACTCTTTAAAGTAAAATGTCAGACCAGCCTGATCCGTCCGGTCAAAAGGTTCTGCATCATGCCCTCCTTCACCTGCCGCGCCTTTTCGAGGCGGGTGTCGAGGGTTTGGATTTCGGTGTCCATGTCGGTCAGGACCGAGGCAATTGCCTTTTGCTCAAGCAGGGACGGGCACTGAAATTCCAAACTTCTGACGTCGATCAGGGAGATATTCGGCTGAGCACCCTGAACCGAAATTTCTGCCCAATGATTTTGAACAGCCTCAGAGGAAAGTGCGAACTTCAAAAAAGATTGATCGACTCTTTCGCCATCATTCACCCGAATAATGGCGAGAGCCTGATTGGTGTTTGCAGGTAAATCACTCTGGCTGACTATGCCTACACGACCGATAGCACCTGCAATTGAAACCAGAATGTCACCTTCCCTGAGCTGAGACCGTCTCAGAACTCGATGAGTTAGTTCGCTGACTGATGCTGTTCGAGATTGGTCAATTCTCCCATTTTCAAGGAGAGATTCAACCTTAACAAATCTCACACCGCTTTCGGTAAAGGCGTGCCCGATGCTCGTTGGCGTCGTTCCTTTGGTGATCAAGGAAGCTGAATCGCCGACACGCTCGGTCCCCCACTCCCCCGAGAACCCTGGAAGGCGGCGCTTGGCGGTCAGGAGGTCCTGCATCGCGCCCTGCTTGATGAGCCGCTTCTTGGCGATCAGCCGCTCCAGCCCCTCGATCAGCGCATCCGCATCCGACAGCGCCTCGACAATCCGGTCCTGCTCTTTCGAGTCCATGGGCAGACGGACCATCATGTCAGCGATCATTTCGCGACGAACTGAATCCACCGATGACTTTGCTGTCATCGACATGATGCGGTCGTAGAAGAACGAACTGAAGTAGTAATAGAAATATCGGCCCGTTATCTCCGGGCTGAAGGCGTGCATCAGGTATACGCGCTGGTGGAAGTCACATTTGCCGTTGATGTAATGGAATATCTTTCCGGTTCCGACGCCATCCCCAGCCGTCAGAACGCCTTCACCGTCGAAACCTACCGAGTTGATACGCTCGATGGTCTGCGAACGGACGAAGAAAGGATATTCGCCGTTGGCTTCGCGATCCTTAGTATCGCGAGATCCGGTGGTTATCCGAGCCAGCTTTTCAATCGGCAGTTCAATCCATCCCTCGGGCAGTTTCGTGTCGGTCACGCTACGAACCCCATAGCTTTGAGGTGCTCGTCAACGCGCTGCGATAGCGCATTCATTTCAGCAGAGACCTCTGGCAACGGATGCCCATACCGCTCCGTCAACACCCGCACCCGAGCCGTCATCTGCTCGGTCCGCGCCTCGATTTCGGCCTCGATCAGATCGGCGATGTCGGTCAGCCATTTGTCATCCACGACCAGGGAGCGGATCTCTTCCTCGGTCAGCTCGGGGTATTTCCTCAGCGTGGCCTCGGTCAGCGCCTCCTCGGCTTCCTTGACCGCCTTCTTCGCCGCCGTCTCGGCCGTCATCAGCTTGGCCACCTGTTTCAGCAGCTTCGCCTCCTCGGGCTCGGCATCGCCGGATTTCTGGCGTGCCTTGACCGAGGCCGCGGTCAGCTTGCCAGCTTCGGTCAGCGCATCGGCCAGCAGGCCGCCCTCGGCCCCGTGTTCCTCGACCAGTTCCTCGATCTCGCGGCTCACCTCCTCTGCCCTGGCCTGCGCGTCATCGACGGCCTGCTGCAATTCCGGGAAGAAGCGCGCGACGATCAGCCGAGGCGGGATGACATCCGCCACAAGGCGCACCTTGTTCACGCTCAGGTCGGCCTCTTCCAGCCATTTGACCTTGCCCTTGTCGTCGGTCTCCTTGCGGGCCTCGCGCAGTTCCTTGGCCGCCTCCCAACCGTCATGGGCGATGATGAAGACATCGTCCTGCATGGTCTCGGCCCAGTAGGACATGAGCCGCTGATACGCCTCGTATCGGTCGATCAGGGGCGCCTCGGCAAAGCGGTCGAGGATGTCCTCGGCAATGGTGTGGATCAGCTCCTTTGGCTTGTCGCCCACCTGGATGCCATCCATCCGCGGCGCATTCGCCCCGGCCCAGCCATCGAGGATGCCATGGACGCGGGTTTGGAAGGCGGTGAACTCGGCGTGGTCGCGGATGGTGCTGCGCACCTCCTCCGGCTCGACCAGCGGATCGGAATAGCCCGGGCGCGGGTTCGGCCCGAAGAGCGTGGCGCGGATGCCGGGCATGACCTCCCAGAACGCGGCCAGCCCGTCGATGTCGCGGTTCGGCACGCCGCCCTTCAGGTGCGCCTCGATGTCCTGCAGGTCCTCGGGGTCGGAGCCGTCGATGTAGCGCGGGATGTTGAGGTTGAAATCGTTGCGCGTGATCTCGGCGTAAGGGACAAGGCGGGAGTAGCCCGCGATCTCGGCCTGGCGCTTGTAGGCGTCGGTGATCTTGTGGATGTCTCGCTCGCGCAGGCGGTTCTTGTTGCCGTCCTTGATGAAGCCGCGCGAGGCGTCGATCATGAAGACGGGGCGCTGGTCGCTGGCCTGGGATTTGTCGAGCACGATGATCGAGGCAGGGATGCCGGTGCCGTAGAAGAGGTTCGCAGGCAGGCCGATGATCGCCTTGATGTAGCCGCGCTTGAGGATCTTCTCGCGCAGTTCGGCTTCCTTGTTGCCGCGGAAGAGCACGCCATGGGGCAGGATGACCGCGCCGGAGCCGGTGGCCTTCATGGAACCAAGGATGTGGAGAAGGAAGGCGAAGTCGCCGTTCTTTTCGGGCGGCATGCCGAGGTCGAAGCGGCCGAATTTCGTGTCGTTGGTCAGGCCAGAAGTCCATGCCTTTGCCGAGAAAGGCGGGTTGGCGACGATGAAGTCGAAGGTCTGGAGGTCTCTGTCGGAGGCCTTGAACTGCGGTTCGCCAATCACGTCCCCTTGGGCGATCTCGGCATCCTCGCGGCCATGCATAATCATGTTCATCTTGGCGAGGCCGCGCGTGGTGATGTCCATTTCCTGACCGTAGATGGTCAGGTTGACCTTGGCGGCGTCAGCAGCCTTCAATAGCAGCGACCCGGAGCCACAGGTGGGGTCGTAAACAGTTTGCTTCGGACTGTTGGCGCGGCTCACGCCCGCCACTGCCGCCACGACGCGAGAGACCTCCGCGGGGGTGTAGAACTGCCCCTTGCTCTTCCCGGACTCGGTCGCGAAGTTACGCATCAGGTATTCGTAGGCGTCGCCAAGGATATCGTCACCGTCGGCGCGGTTGCGGCTGAAGTTCAGCTCTTCCCGGCTGAAGATGTTGATTAGAGATGTGAGTGTCGCAACCATCTTAGGTCCACGGCCAAACTTCTCCGTATCGTTGAAGTAAGCTCTATCAATTACGGTCTTGAGGTCGTTGGCGGCGGCAATCCCCGCAATTGCGGTATCGATGCCTTCGCCGATGTCTTTAGTGCCACGGAGTTTGCGGATGTCTTCGAAGGAACAGCCCTCTGGGACCTCGATCAAGGCATCTGCCTGACCTGCGCGGTCCGAGACATATTTCACGAACAGTAGTGTGAGGATGTAATCCTTGTAGAGCGAAGCATCCATACCGCCGCGCAGTTGATCGCAGCTGTCCCAAAGGGATCGATAGATGTCGGATTTCTTGATAGCCATTCTGCACCTTGTAATTCACAGGTGCAGTTGAAATGGAGGCACCTTCGATTCATCTAGAGTAGTTTGACTGGAATATTGCGGGCACTGCAAGTCGTTGAACCTGATTACTGGCAGACGTTTTCAACTGAAACTGAAAGCTCGAAAGGACAATGGTTTTGATACCGCATCAACCCGCCGTCGGACACGCCGATGTTCTGCATTTCTCAATCAACCCACAAAAGACGACGTAAATTGACCTCCTAAGGACAATGGCCGTTTGACTTCCCTGAGAGGGCGCAGATCCAAGATGGTCTAATCTTCCCCCACTGGGTTGGATTGCATCACATTAAATAGTCACTTAAGCATTATTTTCGCTTTGCAATTTTCGTTAGCATCAACATCTAAACAGTCAAATATCAAAATCTTAATAGCCAATTTCTGACCCACAACGTTCAGTGCGTATTTTGTTGCCAGGATGGGCGGATTTTGTTGAAAAAGTCGGCCTGAGAACGCGTTTTGAGCTGCGCTTAGACTTGTGTCTCGACGCTTGGTTCGGACAATCGTCCGTCGCGCCGCCTCGCGGCGACTATCTGGCCACTT
>NZ_JBWKMA010000024.1:0-696 GCF_056431045.1 Aestuarium zhoushanense | reverse complement strand
GCGGTCATTGTCATAAAGAACCGACTGGGGAACCGCGCCAAAGAACGCAAAGGCATGGACATGGCCGTCAAGCCACGCCTCGGTATTGGCCGCAGGATAGGCCCGGATGTAGCATGCGTCGCTGTGCGGCAGATCGAGGGCAAAGAAGTGTGCCTTCTGCTCGACGCCGCCGATCACGACAAGCGCTTCACCAAAATCGGCCTGTGCATGACCGGGCGGATGGCTCAGCGGCACGAACATCTCCTTGCCGGTCCGCTTCCGGTCTCGAACGTAATCCTTGACGATGGTGTAGCTGCCATCAAAACCGCACTCGTCCCGCAACCGCTCGAAAATACGCTTTGCAGTGTGACGCTGCTTGCGAGGGCGGCCCCTGTCTTCAGCAAGCCATTGGTCCATCTGGCTGGTGAACGCATCCAGCTTCGGGCGCCTGATCGGCGCTGTCCGCCGATATCCCGGCGGCTCCGAATAGGCCAACATCTTCGCAACACTGTCCCGGCTGATCCCAAAATCCCGGGCAATCTGGCGTCCGCTCAATCCATCCTGGAAATGAGCGTGACGCACCTTCAAATACAAATCCACGGTGTATATCCCCAAGCCCTCCCGAAATCCGAAAGGGCAAAAGTGGACGACTTTTACGCCGCCCGCGACAACACTATGCCGTCGCTACCGTGGCCGAGTATTGCTCCGCCGTTCACA
>NZ_JBWKMA010000023.1:471905-860308 GCF_056431045.1 Aestuarium zhoushanense | reverse complement strand
CCTAACTTGAACGGCGCGCCTCGCCCGAAATACCTCTAATTTTTTCCAAACTTCCCAGCCTTCCGACCGTTCCGTCCGCCCCAACCGCGCCTCAGCGCCGCCGGTGAAGGGGGTTCTAAGGTTATCACTAAGAAGCCGCAAGCGGTTTTTTACAGAAAGTTCAAAAAACTTACACATCACCCGATTTTTTGTGTGTTTTCATAGGTTTGAGCAATTTCACTTCACGGAACCCAAGGTCGCACGACCGATAATTGCTGCGCCGCAGTAATTCGCCCCATCCAGATATAGAGTTATCCACAGCGCTCCATACTATTGGCGGCGTTAGCGCCCTGAATCACCCCCGACTCATGCGCTGAATCACATTGAGTCGTACCGCGAACAGCAAAACAATCGCGCCGAAATACACGAAGGGTTCGATCGGCCAGCCTTTGACCAGCCAAATAAAGTGAATAGAGCCCAGCAAAACCGCTGGATATGTCAGTTTGTGGAGGGACCGCCATTGAGCGCCCAATCGACGGACGCTGATATTGTTAGATGTGATCGCCAAGGGGACCAACAGCATGAAGCTCGCCATTCCGATCGTCACATAAGGACGCTTCAGAATGTCTTCCCATACACGGGACAGCGATTGGACATCCAGAACCATCCAGACTGTCAAATGAGCCAGAACAAAGAAGAAGGCAGTAACACCTAAAGCACGGCGATACTTGATAAGGTTCAATCCGGCGTATCGACGAAGGGGGGTAATACAGAGCCCTGCCACGAGAAGCTGCAGAGCCGCCGAGCCATATTCACGTTCCAAAGCGTTGATCGGCTCCGGACCCAACCCACCCGTTAGGCCGAGCCAGAACAGCCAGCCCGCCCATAAGCTCCCCACTATATATATCGGCCAAGCGGGGATCTTGCGCGTGGCCCGATTGATACGATCGACGACCATCAGAAATTTTCAGCCAAGTTCATGCCATCGTAAAGGCTGGCGACCTCCTCATAGCCGTTGAACATCAGAGTATCCTGACGGCTTGCAAAGAGACCTCCACCGATCAGACGTTCCGAGGCTTGTGACCAGCGCGGATGCGACACGTTTGGATTCACATTACTATAGAAGCCATATTCCCGAGCATTAATCAGGTTCCACGTCGCAGGTGGCTGTTTATCAGTCAGCGTGATCCGAACAATCGACTTGATCGACTTAAACCCATACTTCCATGGCACCACCAAGCGGATCGGCGCACCGTTCTGGTTCGCCATCGGCTCTCCGTAGATGCCTGTTGCGAGCAGCGTCAGCGGATGGCGCGCTTCATCAAGGCGGAGCCCTTCGACATAGGGGAATGGAATAACACGGCGCTGGACGCCAATCATGTTGTCAGGCTGCACGACCGTTTCAAAGGCCACATACTTGGCCGAGGATTTCACGCCAACGCGATCCAGCACATCCGCCAGCTCTACGCCATTCCACGGAACGACCATCGACCACGCCTCTACACAGCGGAACCGATAGATGCGCTCTTCAACGGTCAAACCACCCAAGAGGTCAGCCAGACTATAGTCACCTGGATTATCGACCAGACCATCGACCTTGATCGTCCAATTCGACGTATCGAGCTTATGGGCGTTCTGCGCGGGGTCTTCTTTGCCCGTGCCGAACTCGTAGTAGTTATTGTAGCTGCGAATATCCGAGAGGGTATTCGGCTCTAGCGACTGCGCCAAAGCCGGCATCCCGACAAAGGACGCTCCCGCTGCCGCGATGATCTGGCGGCGATTAAGCCAAAGCTGTTTGGGCGTGATGTCTTTTTCAGTCAGGTCGTTTTTCCAACGAAAGGCCATGTGTTCCTCCGCATGTTTTGCTTTGGATACATATAGTCCATTTCGGTGTTTCGGCGCGTCACGATGCCGTTGGGGATTTGTAACGAACAGCTACGGCCTAGTGCGCGGGTCAGTCACTGACCGCAAGTTTGATACCCAATAGGCCAAAAGAGCCAGCAAAAGCCCGCTTAATCCATGTCATTACTCTAGGTCTTGCGATGACATATTCACGCGCGAGCGATGCAAAAGCGCCGTATGCGATGAACACCACAAAGGTCATCACCATGAATACCGCCGCAAGTCCAACGAGTTCGCCCGTAACATTCGTCACGTTCGGGGTGGTGAACTGAGGCAGGAAAGCCAAAAAGAAGAGTGAGAGTTTTGGATTCAGCACATTGATCAAAGTGCCTGTCAACGCAATGGAGCGATAGCTTCGGACAGGCTTTGAGGCGCCGAGGTCGATTTTGCTTTCGTCCCTGACAATGGTCCAAGCCATGTAGAAAAGATAAAGCACACCTAGAAATTTAATCACCTGAAAGGCTAAGGCGCTGGTATGCAAGAGAGCCGACAGCCCCACGATACTAGCAAATGCCGCAGGTACGGTTCCCAAGGTACAGCCAAAGGCAGCCGCGACGCTAGCCATCGAACCACGTTCCAAACCAATCGCTAATGTGTAGATCACTCCTGTTCCTGGCAGCAGAACAACCACGAGCGAAGTTAGGAAAAACTCAATCGACATCACAAACACCCCAAATACGGGAGTAGCTTTGACGATGCAGTGTGTTGTGTCAACAAACCAGTACCCAGACCTCAGAACAAAAACGGCGGGGAATTCCCCGCCGTCTGATGTCTTAATGAACGACCGCGTCGTCTGGTTTCGGGCGATTACTTCCGCCAACCCGATCGCCTATGATCAACCCTTCTGCGCCAGCAGACACAGCTATCGTGTCGCCGTCCTTCACATCACCAGCCAACAGAAGTTCTGCCAGCGGGTCTTGCAAGGCGCGTTGAATGACGCGTTTCAGTGGTCGAGCCCCAAAGACGGGATCATAGCCCTCATCCGCCAGCCACTTGCGTGCGCCCTCATCAAGGTTGAGCGAGATCGTGCGACCAGCAAGACGTTTCTGCAGACGCGCCAGTTGGATATCGACAATGCCGCCCATATCCGCACGGCCCAGACGGTCAAAGATGATCGTCTCATCCAGACGGTTCAGGAACTCGGGGCGGAAGTGCGTCCGCACCGCGTCCATCACGTCGCGTTTCGCCTGCCCCGCATCTGCACCATCGGGCAACTGGCTCAGAGCTTGCGCGCCAAGGTTCGATGTCAGAATGATCAACGTCTGTTTAAAGTCCACAGTGCGGCCCTGACCATCCGTCAAAACGCCATCGTCGAGAACCTGTAACAGTACGTTGAACACATCAGGGTGCGCCTTTTCGACCTCATCAAAGAGGACAACCTGATAGGGACGTCGACGAACCGCTTCGGTCAGAACACCACCTTCGTCATAACCGACATACCCCGGAGGGGCGCCGATCAAACGGGAAACCGCGTGCTTCTCCATGAACTCGGACATATCGATGCGGACCATCGCATTGTCATCGTCAAAGAGGAACTCAGCCACTGCTTTGGTTAGTTCGGTTTTACCCACGCCCGTCGGCCCGAGGAACAGGAACGACCCAAGCGGACGATTTTCATCGTTCAGACCCGCACGGGCACGGCGGACAGCATTTGCCACAGCACGAACGGCGGCTTTCTGTCCGATGACCCGTTTGTGCAGGCCGTCTTCCATGCGGAGCAGCTTTTCACGCTCACCTTCCAGCATCTTGCTGGTCGGGATACCCGTCCAACGCTCAACGACTTCGGCAATCTGTTCAGGGCGAACGGCCTCTTCGACCATTTGCTCGCCTTCCAGCGCCTCAGCTTGGGACAAGTCACGTTCCAACTGCGGGATGACGCCGTAAGACAGTTCACCCGCCTTCGCGAGGTTACCTTCGCGTTTTGCGATTTCCAGATCAGCCCGCGCTTTGTCGAGCTTTTCTTTCAACGCACGCGCACCTTCCAGCTTGTCCCGCTCTGCCTGCCATTTGGCAGTCATAGCGTCCGCTTTTTCCTGCAGGTCCGACAGTTCCTGACGCAACTTGTCCAAACGTGTCTTCGACGCGTCGTCATCCTCTTTCTCAAGAGCAACCGCCTCGATCTGCATTTGCAGTATCTGACGATCCAGCGCGTCGAGCTCTTCGGGCTTGCTGTCTACTTCCATACGCAGACGACTTGCAGCCTCGTCCACGAGGTCGATGGCCTTATCCGGCAGGAAACGATCCGTGATATAACGGTGCGATAGTGTTGCCGCAGCGACCAGAGCGGAGTCCGAGATACGAACGCCGTGGTGCAGCTCATACTTCTCTTTAATACCGCGCAGGATCGAAATCGTGTCCTCAAGCGTCGGCTCCTCAACCTGAATAGGTTGGAACCGCCGCGCCAAAGCTGCGTCTTTTTCTACATACTTGCGATATTCATCGAGGGTCGTCGCACCAACACAGTGCAATTCACCCCGCGCAAGCGCAGGTTTGATCAGGTTGGCCGCATCCATCGCGCCGTCCGACTTACCTGCCCCAACGAGCGTATGCATCTCGTCGATGAAGAGAATGATCTCTCCGGCAGCAGCTTCGATTTCTTTCAAAATCGACTTGAGACGCTCTTCGAATTCACCGCGGTATTTCGCACCAGCAATCAGCGCACCCATGTCGAGCGCGAGTAGCTTTTTGTTACGCAGGGATTCAGGCACGTCACCATTCACGATCCGAAGGGCGAGTCCTTCTGCAATCGCGGTTTTACCAACACCCGGCTCACCAATGAGAACTGGGTTGTTCTTGGTCCGACGGGACAGAACCTGCATCGAGCGGCGAATTTCTTCGTCCCGACCAATGATCGGATCGATTTTCCCCTGCTCTGCAGCTTCGGTTAGATCACGTGCATATTTCTTGAGTGCGTCGTAGCCTTCTTCGGCAGACGCACTGTCGGCAGTCCGACCTTTGCGCACGTTATTAATAGCTGCGTTCAGGCCCTGCGCCGTCACTTTCCCAGCTTTCAGCGCATCCGCAGCGGCAGATTTCACAATCGCCAACGCGGTCAGAATGCGCTCCACGGGGACAAAGCTATCGCCCGCCTTCTGCGCGAGCGTCTCGGCTTCGGACAAAACTTTGCCCGTCGCGCTGTCCAGATACACCTGACCAGCATCACCCGACACCTTTGGCATCTTGGTGAGCGATAGGTCATTCGCCTCAACGACAGCCGCCACATTACCGCCAGCAGCCGTAATGAGGTTCGCGGACAGACCTTGATCGTCGTCCAGCAAAGCTTTCAACACATGTTCGGGGGCGAGCCGCTGATGGCTCTCTCTCATTGCGATCGTTTGCGCTGCTTGGATGAAGCCGCGCGACCGCTCCGTGAACTTCTCTAAGTTCATCGCAGTTCTCCTTCTCTAAGCACCCGCCAATTTGATCCGCCCACTAAGCGGCACGGATCGTATCGGGCCTTCGTTAATAAGATGGGGAGCAACGGCGCATCTTGCAAGATTCCAGTGCTTAAAAATCGGCGGGTTTCTATTCGACACGACAGCTAAGACTACCCCTTCGGTCTGCCGTTATTATCAAGGTATCGCAAAGGTAGGAGGGTGCTATGGGTCAAGCTGATCACATTAGCCCAAAAGGCCGCCTGATTATCGCGGCCTATGACAAAACGCTTGCCGACTTGGCCGAGGTCCCCGCGAAAACAAAGCCAAAAGACATGCCCAAGCAGGCCAAGCCATAAGCCCATTCCTTGACATAGAGAAAGCAGAGCCCCAAGAGAGGCCAACCCATCCTCAAGGAGCTTTCCCATGTCGAACGACCGCCTGATTGTTGCCCTCGATGTCCCGAACGTCATTCAAGGTCTCGAGCTTGCCAAAGAATTGGGCGACGCCGTTTCTTTCTACAAAATCGGCCTTGGGATGCTCACTGGCGGCGGCTTGGCCCTCGCGAACGAGCTGAAACAGGAATACGGCAAACGCGTTTTCCTCGACATGAAGTTCTTTGACATCGGCGCAACGGTCGAAGCTGCCGTTCGCGGCATCGCCCAATACGACTTGGACTTCCTTACCGTCCACGGCGACCCGCATGTCGTCCGCGCTGCAAAAGAAGGTGCTGCCGGCAAAGACCTAAAAATCCTCGCTGTAACTGTCCTAACGTCTCTTGATCGCGCTGACCTTGATGCCTCTTGCTACAAAGACGGCACAGTTGCCGACATTGTGACGGAACGCGCAGCGCGTGCAATGGAAGCTGGCGCTGACGGCGTGATCGCTTCTCCGCATGAGGCGGCGTTGATCCGGGCCCTACCCGAGGCAACTGGCAAACTTATCGTCACCCCAGGCGTCCGTCCCGCAGGCGCCGCATTGGGCGACCAAAAACGCGTTATGACCCCGGGCGAAGCCATTGCGAATGGTTCGGACCATGTAGTTGTTGGCCGCCCGATCTGGACAGCCGAAAATCCTCGCGCAGCAGCCGACGCCGTCAACGCAGAGATCGCCGCCGCGCTCAAAGCGTGACCGTAGTGCACTGACAACGCGGCGATTTCCACCCTGAGGTCGCCGCACCCCTAACCTAACGTATAAGTTGCATCGCCAACCGCGACAGGCGGTTTGCTCCACTGGGTAGCTTCGTCCAATCAGTTCATTCTGATACCGTTATGCGAAAGACGAGTATCGTTTGAGTTGTGTTTACGGAGACGTGTGATGCAGACCATCACTCTAGGTGAAATTTACTATAATGACGCCATTGGAGCCTACGAGGCCCGCGTCGACGTGCAACGCGATCAAGGCACCTATCGCTATCCCTGCCTCTTCAAAGGCCCACGCGGTCTAGAACGTGATCAGGTCCAAATGGGGCTGGTGCGTCAGGCCTTGGGAATGTCCGATACTTTTTGGCACAAACCCTCGCCGGAAATTTTGACGACTTTCGTATCAGGACCAGTGCCGCAAGCGTGATCCCCGCCTCCCAGCGGCGCACTGGTCCCTTCTGGCAACCCCACAGCCGGAAGGGACTAGTATAAAGTCGTCAGCGCCATCCGAAGTCTGACCTGCAACGACGGGATAGCATCTGGCAATTCAAGAAACTCGTGCACAGGCATAAACCGCCATTCCCGCCCCTCTCGTCCAAAGGTCACATCGGCCTCAGTCAGGTCTCCCCAAAGCACCGCAAAAAAATGCACGGTATCACCTGTGGGTCCGGGTTGTTGGCTATGGTAGAACACGCGATGCTCTGAGAGGGTCAAACCGACCTCTTCGCGTGTTTCACGATGAGCGGTTTCAAACGGCGTTTCATCGTTCTCACGACCACCGCCCGGGAAGTCCCAGCAATCTGGCCACGGAATGTTCGGTTTATCGTCTCGACGAATAACGAGCACATCGTTGCCCCGCAGGATAGCAACCTTTGCGCCATCAAAACTATCGTCAAACATAACCGCCCCGCTGGCCCTTCGGATCGGTGAAAGGCTATACTGCGAAGATAGCCATGAAGCATCCAGATGCCAGCCCTTTGTAAAGATTGCTTGACTCAATTCGACAGCGGCTCGCGCTGCCCATCATGCCGCAGTCCGCGCGTCGTGATGCATGATGAACTGTGGGATTTGTCGATAGCACATATGGACTGCGATGCCTTTTACGCCAGCGTAGAAAAGCGGGATAATCCAGAGCTGCGGGACAAACCCGTTATCATCGGAGGCGGCAAACGCGGTGTCGTCTCGACCGCTTGCTATATCGCCCGCATACGAGGCGTCCGTTCGGCAATGCCGATGTTTCAGGCCCTCAAGCTTTGTCCTGACGCAGTGGTGGTCCGCCCACGGATGGACGCTTACGCCGAAGCCTCCCGTGCGGTCCGCGCTCTGATGGATGAACTCACACCCCAGATCGAACCATTGTCGTTGGACGAAGCGTTCTTGGACCTGACGGGGACCGCCCGATTACATGGCGCGCCGCCAGCGATCATGCTGGCCCGTCTTGTTAAACGGATGAAGGACGAACTGGGCCTCAGCGGATCAATCGGGTTATCCCACAACAAATTCCTCGCCAAAGTGGCCTCCGACCTCGACAAACCCCGTGGGTTTTCGGTGATCGGTCGGGCGGAGACCGTAGACTTCCTAAAACCCAAACCTGTTCGACTGATCTGGGGGATCGGCCCAGCCACTCAAGCCTCACTCGACAAGGCAGGCATCCATACCATCGGCGACCTGCATCGCTGGGAAAAAGATCAACTTACGGAACGGTTCGGGCAAACAGGCGAACGTCTCTTTCATTTAGCACGTGGCGAAGATTACAGACGGATTTCTCCGAACGCACCTGTGAAGAGTATCTCAAAAGAAACCACGTTCTTTGAGGATACTTCTGACCCCGATGTCCTAGACGGCCACCTCTGGCGGCTATCGGAACAAGTCAGTGCACGCGCCAAGGCAAAGGACAAAGCAGGCCGCGTAGTGACGCTGAAGCTCAAGACCAAAGCGTTCAAGACCATCACCAAACGGCAAAGCCTTCATCAGCCCACACAAATGGCCGATACGATCTATCGCGTCGCGCGGTCACTTTATGACGCGGCTGGCAACACAGGACCGTTTCGACTGATTGGCGTCGGCATAAGCGACCTAACCGCAGCCCAAGACGCCGATCGCGAAGGGGACCTTTTGGATCCAGATGCAGGCCGTCGGGCCAACGCGGAACGCGCGACCGACAAAATCCGAGCAAAGTTTGGGACTGACGCGATCAAAAAGGGACGTGCCCTGCGCTGACTATTCTGCAGCTAACGGAATTTTTCGCGATCCCAACGCGGCAATCTCAGACGCTGCTCCCAAGAGTTTCGACTGCAATTCGTCAAACTCTGGCAAAATCTCAAGCGTCGCCTCATTCATATAAAGAGAACGATCAATCTCTACCTGCACCGCGTGCTGGGATCGAACGGGGCGACCATAGGCAACCGTGCTGTAGGCGCCTGCGAATGGCGCGTTTCGAGCAACCCGAAGCCCCTGCCCCTCAAACGCGGCTGCAATTTGATCTACCAACCGCGCCGAAGCCGCCGCCCCAAACCGATCCCCGATCACGACATGTGGCCGTTCGCCTGACTTCCGCCCGGCATCCAGCGCCTCACGCGGCATCGAATGGCAATCGATCAAGATTGATTCTCCGAACAGCCTAAAACTCTGATCCAAGAGGGCCGTCAGTTTATTGTGATACGGATACCAATAGGTTTGAAGCCGCGAATGCGCCTCTTCTAACGACAGTTTCCCGCGATAAATTGACCGCCCCCCTGCGACGACACGAGGAATCACACCCAGCCCCGATCCGACGCGCGGATTGTGAACGTTTCGGCGCACACCTTCGATCAATGCAGGATCAAGTTCATCCGCAGCCCTGTTCAAATCCACAAATGCCCGTGGCACCTGCGCCACCAAAAACGGGGCACCATAGCCAATCACCTTAGAAAACAGGCGATCGACGTGGGCATCCTCAGATGACCGAATCGTTTGATGGTCCAAAACCGCCTGCCCACCGAACAACGCCAAATCCGCCTTTCCGCTGTGCGGAGACGCAAAAACAACGCTTGTTGTGCGCGTTACTGGCTCATTCAGGACAAAGGGCGTAAGGGTCATCATCACTCCGGCTTATAAAAATAGAATAGAGCATGAATCTGTTTTACCGAAAGCCCTTGATCCCCCCTCCGACTCCTTTTATAGAGCCGCTCACCCGACGCGGATTTCCGCGTCTTGTTTTTTCAAGACGTATGAGAAATGCAAGGGTCATGGGCGGTTAGCTCAGCGGTAGAGCACTACGTTGACATCGTAGTGGCCACTGGTTCGATCCCAGTACCGCCCACCATGGAATCACTGGCCTTCGGGCTTAAACGAAACACAGGCGCAATCGCCGCGCCGCGACTAGGAGATGAACCATGAAAGTTCGCAACTCCCTCCGCTCGCTCAAGCAGCGCCACCGCGATTGCCGCATCGTGCGCCGTAAGGGCCGCGTCTACGTTATTAACAAGACGCAGCGTCGCTTCAAAGCTCGTCAGGGCTAATCGAAGCAACACCGGATTAGAGGCCGTGTTCCGAAAGGAACGCGGCCTTTTTCTTTGCCCCGCGCGAGGTCGGGAAAACCACCTTTAGCAGAGTTAAGTGGTAGCCAGACGCCACCTCGCCCGTTACCATTTGGTCAAATCCATTTCAGTGCGGGGTAATTCGATGACACCTTTCTTTAGACCTCTCGTAGTGGGAGTAGGCTTGGCTGTCGGTTCGACTGGCGCGGCCTTTGCCCAAGATTTCTGCGGAGGCATCGGGTCGAACGGCCAATGGATCGGCGGCGATGAGTCCGCCTCAGACATTTCGACGACAACTGATTTCCAAGAACAGATGGCGCTGGTGCTCGGCGGTAATAACTATGTGTCCTTGTTTTCCCTAAGCGCACCGACCGATGTCCGTATCGAAGCACAAGGTCGCGGGGGCGGCGACCCTGTGATCGACGTTTATGATGCTACTGGCGCAATGGTGGTATCGGATGACGATTCCGGTGGCGACGGCGCATCCCGCGCGGAACTGTCACTGGATGCAGGCACCTATTGCGTTGCAATGCGGAGTTTCGACGCCGCCCCGATGACGGGCTTTGTCCGCGTCGGCCGCTATGAACACGAAGCCCTCACCACTGGCATGTCGGATGGCGGCTATGGTGATAGCGGGTCTACTTACTGCGACTCTTCTACCCTCGCGAACCAACTGCCATTTGGCACCCCAATGACGGGCTCAGCCAACGACGCCCCATACTGGCGTTTCACACTTGATACCGCGATGCCTGTCGTCATCACCGCTGAGAACAGCGACGCTGACCCCTACATCACCCTCTACAGCAATGACGGTGGCTATATTGACGAGAACGATGACTGGGATGGCCTGAACTCCCGTCTGGAACTGATGAACCCGCTCGAAGCTGGCAACTACTGTATCGCGCTCACGGCTCTGTCGGACAGCACATTGCCGATCACGTTAACCGTAGAAGAACTGGATGTTGAAGCCGCAATGCGTGGCTCATACGACCGCGCCGAAGCTGCTCCGCCACTCGACGGAAGCTATCCAGTGACCGCGCTCGGGGAACTGAAAACCCGCCAGCGTGTGGACCTGCAAAACAGCGCGACAGCCACGTGGTATAGTTTCGACGTTTATGACGGTGGTCTCGTGCTGGCCGAAGCGATCTCGGTCAATGGAGAGGGCGATCCATATCTAGTGCTGTTCGATGACCTAGGGCGGCAGATTGCTTACAACGATGACACCAACGGTTTGGACCCGCTAGTAACAGCACGGATCACCACAGGCACTTATTTGCTGGCTGTTGGGGAATATGGCGACGGCGCTGGATCACCAGTACGAATGGTGATCGAACGCTACGTCCCAGCACGGTAACTCTAAAAAGCCCCCTTTTCAGGGGGCTTTTTTATCGCCCGAGGTTTCCAACCGCATCGGCAAGCAGCCGCACCAGCGTTGCCTCATTCAGATAGCCGATCCCGTCGACTTCGGAATTGGTTTGATACCTGCGAATGGCACGGCGCGTATCGTCATCAAATGTGCCGTCAATCACACCTGGCGATAGTCCCATCTGCCCGAGGCGTAGTTCCACCAAACGACGTGTCAGCGCGTTCAACTCTAACGCAGCTTCTGCTGCCTGTGCGGCCTCCAACTCTGGCGCGATCTCTTGTTCCTCGGTCAGGGCGGCGATCCGTGCCTGAGCTTCGCCAACAAATTCGCCTTCAGGGTAGACCGAGAGGTATTCCTGATACGCTCCCACAGCATCGACGCCCGATGCCCGATCCCACGCGGCCGTTTCTGCCGCCTCAGCCGCACGACGTTTGCCATCTTGGATTGCAGCAAGCCGATCGGCGGCCAGTTCAGCAAAGACACCGTCAGGGTAGCGATCCAGATAGGCTCTCAGCCCAGGTTCGTCACCAACCGCCCCCGTTTCATCCCAATATGTGCGATCCAACAACTCTGCCTCGCGACGGCGGCGTTCGGCTTCTGCCTCCAGCTCGGCGGACCGTCGGGCGGCTTGCGCATCGAGACGCGCAATTTGATCTTGGGTCAGATAGGACGACTGGGAATAGCCGTTCTCTTGCTGCCAATTCGTGATGGCTTGCCGCGTCCCTGCCCCGAAAATCCCGTCGATCCCGCGCGTGTTGTAGTCGAGCAGGGACAGGTCGCGCTGAATTTCGCGCCGCGCATCGCGGCTTAGGCCCAAGGCTTCTTCGATCAACCGATCCTGACGGTTTGGCTCGGTCATGATCTCGTTGATCAGCCGTTCAGCATCCGCGATGTGTTTGCCATTCGGAAAACGGCGAATGTAATTGCGATAAGCATCCGCAGAATCCAGCGCCTGCGCCCCTTCCCAAAGGGCATCATCAGCTCCAGTGTCGGACACCTGTGGAGTTTGCGGCACGGGCACTACAGACGGACGCATCGGCATGATCACATGGCTGCGTGGTGTGTATCCTTTGACCGTGAGGCCGTAATCTTTGAAGTAAGGAACAATGTCTTCTTGAGGTTGGGTCAGCACCGTTTCTGCGAAGGATGCGACGTCGCGGACTGAGCCCGACACCACGGTAACGCCCTGCGGAATGGACAAGGCCCCGACACCTGCGGCAATCCATGGATCGTATTGCGCAGTTTCTGCATCAACACCTAACAGCAAAATGGCCTCGCCCGCCGCACCAGCCATGACCGTCAACAGGCTATCGACAGAGACCGCCGTCGATCCCAGCGTTAGGAACGACGGCTCTGCCGCGTCGGCGGTCAGAAGCCACGTCCGCTGGCCGTCGGTGACAAAACGACCAGACAACGCGACAACGATGCGATCCGCCTCTGCGGTCGCGGTGGCGAACTCTTCTAACGATGTTGCTGTTGTATCAACCCGACCATTGCGGAGCGCCGTGACGCTAAAGCCCAAGGCCTCTAGCCCGTTCGCAGCATCCAACACGTCAGCCGCGCGCGGAACCGATCCCAGTCGCTCGTAGCTATCGTTCCCCAAGAGGAGCGCCGCATCATCGGCCCATGTAGCCCCTGCCATGACGGCAAGAGCGGCGGAGGTCAGTAGATAACGGCGCATATAATCCTCATCAGTCGTATTTACGGCGGTCCTCGATCACGATGCCATCACGGGGAAGGCTACCCATCGCGCAGATCTCAACCCGCCCCTTTAGTTTGAGCGTTTCATGAACCGATTGTGAAATCTCGTTCACGTTACCAGCGAGCGTTTCCACCAAGACATGGAGGACGTCCGTCTCGCCTTCGCGGTCCACAACGACACGTGCACGGGCCACATCAGGATGTTTTGCCACAAGCGCTGCGACCTGTTCCGGACGCACAAACATGCCTTTGACCTTGGTCGTCTGGTCGGCACGACCCATCCAGCCTTTGATACGAGTATTGGTGCGGCCACACGCGCTCTGCCCCGGCATCATCGCGCTTAGGTCGCCTGTCGCAAAACGGATCAATGGGTAGTCAGGATTCAACGAAGTCACCACCACCTCGCCCACTTCGCCGACCGCGACAGGATCACCCGTCCCTGGGGTGACGATCTCAACAATGACGCCTTCATCAATAATCAGGCCATCGTTTTCGATCGCCTCATATGCCACATTTCCAAGGTCCGCCGTCGCGTAGCACTGCAGACATTTAATACCGCGATCATGGTAATACTGACGCAAGGACGGGAACAACGCGCCGCCAGAAACTGCGGCTTTTGTGATCTTCAGCGTCTCGCCCATCTCATCGGCTTTCTCGAGGATCACCTTGAGAAAATCAGGTGTGCCCGCATAAGCTGTCGTGCCAATATCAGCAGCCGCACGCACTTGCAGTTCCGTTTGGCCAACGCCCGCAGGCAATACGGTCGCACCGACCGCACGCGCACCGTTTTCAAAGATCATACCCGCAGGTGTAAGGTGATAGCCGAAACAGTTCTGAACGATATCACCCTCACCAATGCCAACGGCAGACAAGAAGCGGCCAATACGCCACCAGTCGTGGCTGGTATTCCCCGGCTCATAGATCGGGCCTGGCGATTGGAACACATGCGCGAAACCAGTGATCGGACCCGTGAAACCACCGAGCGGAGCATTCTGTTTTTGCGCCTCAACGAGAGCTGATTTGCGTGTCACAGGAAGAGCAGCGAGGTCATCGACCAATTTAATCGCGTCAGCTGACACATCAGCCAAAGTCGTCGCATAAGCTGGAAACGCCTGTGCACGGCGGATTTGTTCAGGAAGCTCTTTGGCAATCGCTGCGGCACGATCTGCATTAGACCGCGTTTCCAAATCACTAAAATACCTGCTCATCTCTGCATCTCCTGATCGGTGCAGCTGTCCTCATGCTGGGCCAACTGCGGGTTGATTATCAATAGCGCCGATTACGGCGCCTCAAACTGGGCCATTTCCTGCCGTTCGTGTTGCGGCTATGATCGCCAAAACGACAGGACGAGTTATGAAGCAGACCTTCCCGCCCATCGGCCCCGATTTCATGGGGGACAAACTGGATAACCGCATCATCTTGCACGAAGCGCTGATGATCTGCGAATTGGTCTACGAAGGACTGTATTTTCATACGTCGGGTGACGCGAACGCCTTTTTTGATCGGGTCGAAGAACGGCTTGCGGAAACGGGCGAACCGCTCTGGTTCTTCTTGGTAAACTCGACCGACTACCGAATTGATGGCGACGCATGGTTTGCGTTCACGAAGCGCGGCACTGATATGAAAGAGTATCACGCGATGGGGCTCGCCCATTACGACATGTCTGATTTTAACATCAAACATGTTGCAAAGACCAAAGGCACCGACCAACACGATCCGACCAATTTTACCACGCGTGACGACGCAGTTACCTACTTGAAGTCCTTGCCGTCCAAACGTCGCGAGCGCATCTTTCGGTCGCCCAACTACCAAAAGCCCGAGATCGTCAAACGTGTTCATTTCGACCGCGCTCAGCAGATTTGCGAGATCGATCTGCATGGGATCAGCTTTGAACACTCGCGCGATGTGAACGACATCTTCAACTGGATCGAAGAGTTGATCCGCCAAACCCGTCAGCCGTGGTGGGTTCTGTGGAACTACAACGATACGCGGATTCAGTCGGCGGCTTGGGTGCAATACGACGCGCGCGCGCGGCAGTTTCGCGAAACCTGCGCCTTGGGTGCGGTTCGGTTTGCTGTGGGCAGCGAAACCGAAACCGACATCCGACTGCGGCACGAAAGCCGCGGCACACGGCCCAACATTCGCAACACGCGGGACGAAGCCCTTGCGCGTTTGGCCGAAATGCAGGCCGAGGCCGCGCAAAGCGCTTAGAGCCAGCGTTTACGGCGGCGGTAGGACCGCACGTCGCGGAAGGATTTACGGCCTTCTTCAGAGACGCCCAGATAGAATTCCTTCACGTCTGGGTTCTCGCGCAATTCTGCGGCAGGGCCTTCCATCACGACCCGGCCAGATTCCAGAATATAGCCGTGGTGCGCATAACGAAGCGCCACGTTGGTGTTCTGCTCCGCCAGCAAGAAGGACACGCCTTCGCGTTCGTTGAGGTCTTTCACGATCTCGAAGATTTCTTCAACGAGCTGCGGCGCAAGACCCATCGACGGTTCGTCCAAAAGGATCGTTTCGGGGCGGCTCATGAGCGCACGTCCAATAGCACACATCTGCTGTTCACCACCCGAGGTATAGCCAGCCTGTGATTTGCGACGCGTTTTGAGGCGCGGGAAATAATTATAAACCATCTCAAGGTCGTCAGCGACCTTAGAGCCGCCGTCACGACGGGTATAAGCACCCGTCAAAAGGTTCTCTTCGATGGTCAGGTGTTCAAAACAGTGACGGCCTTCCATCACCTGAATTACGCCCTTCTTCACCAAATCTTCGGGCGACAGTTGATGCACAGCTTCGCCGCGATACTGGACGCTTCCCTTAGTGACTTCGCCACGTTCGGAATGCAAAAGGTTCGAAATCGCTTTGAGCGTTGTGGTCTTGCCAGCGCCGTTTCCGCCGAGAAGGGCTGTGATGCCCCCTTTGGGAACCGTGAGCGACACACCTTTGAGAACGAGGATCACGTGATTGTAGATCACCTCGATGTTGTTCACCTCAAGCAGTGTTTCGGTTTTGCCTGCATCCAACATTTATGTGCACTCCGTTCGGTCAGAATGGCGCGGGCGGATTGGCCCGCCCGCGCCGTATTGGCTTAGTTACAGGCCGGTGTGATGTTGTTTTCAGCAGCGTATGCGGCTGCGTCTTCTTCCACCAATTTACCGATCAGTTCACGATCAGATGCGATCAGGTCAGTTACGAGGCTCCAAGTCTGGGTGTCTGCATCCCACTGCTGGATGTAAGCGAGACCCGGACCACCGTGGTTCTGGCACGATACGTCGAATGCCGGACCGAAGCCTGCCATGCCCAGCTCTTCCATGCGAGCGTCGGTGATGGACAGTGCTTCCATACCTGCACGCATCTCAGCAGCGGTGATATCGCCATGACCTGCGATCTCTTGTGCTGTGCGTGCAGCTTCAGCCGCGAGCATCGCAGCGTATACACCGCGCGAGTAGAGAACGGAGCCGATTTGGTCGCCAGCGCCAGCAGCCAGACCCTTGTCTACAACGTGGGCTTGGATGTCAGCATAGACCGGGAAATCGGTGCCGATTGCGTGCATGTTCAGAGCTTTGTAGCCGTCTGCACCTGCGCCAGCAGGCACTACGTCGTTTTCAGAACCCGACCACCATACGCCGATGAAGTGATCCATCGGGAAGTTGATGTTCGAGGCTTCCTGAATTGCGACCTGGTTCATAACACCCCAGCCCCACATCAGAACGTAGTCCGGACGTTCGCGGCGGATCTGCAGCCACTGGGATTTCTGTTCCTGACCCGGGTGGTCAACAGGGATCTCGGTCAGTTTAAAGCCCATCTGAGCCGACAGGTCCTGCAGGGTGCGGATCGGTTCCTTACCGTATGCAGAGTTGTGGTAGACCAGAGCGATCGACTTACCTTCGAGGCTGCCGCCTTCGAGGTCAGTGATGTGGTTGATCGCGATGGATGCGCCATCCCAGTAGTTAGCTGGATAGTTGAATACCCAAGGGAAGGTCGCCCCGTCCATTGCCGACGTGCGGCCATAGCCCATGGTGTGGAGCGGAATACCGTCTGCCGAAACTTTGGGGATCAGCTGATAAGTGATACCAGTCGACAGCGGTTGATAGATCAGAGCGCCAGCGCCGATGTCTTTGGTCGATTCATAGCACTCAACGCCTTTTTCGGTGTTGTAGCCAGTTTCGCACTCTGGAACGTCGATGCGAACGCCGCCGATACCACCGTCACGCTCGTTCAGCATGGTGAAGTAGTCCATGTAGCCATCCGCAAACGGAATACCGTTCGCAGCGTAAGGGCCGGTCCGGTACGACAGCGACGGGAACACGAGGTCCGCCATCGCGGGGCCGGCAACCAGTGCGCTGGTCAATGCCAGTGCTGCAATTTTCTTCATTTTCATCGGTTATTTCCTCCCAAGTTGGTTACCGATTAAGTGTGCCCGATTTATCGGGTCGTTTAGTGGGCGCGGGGGCTCCTCCTTCCCCCGTCACCGCATGTGGTCATCCTAGTACGGGAACGGCCACAATCTCAGTTTTTCTTTTGCAACGCGCCAGAGCTGCGCAAGACCGTGTGGTTCCGCGATCAAGAAGATCACGATCAAGGCACCCACGATAACGAGCTGCAAGTGAGACACGATGTCTGTCGGCCAACCCAGCACGTCCACGCCAACGACTTTGAGCGCAACAGGGAGCAGCACAAGGAAGGCTGCGCCAGCGAACGACCCAAAGATGCTGCCCAGACCACCGATGATGACCATGAACAGGACAAGGAACGATTTGTTGATGCCAAAGGCTTCGCCCACTTCGACCGCACCGAGGTAAACTGCAAAGAACAGTGCGCCCGATACGCCGATAAAGAAGGACGACACAGCAAAAGCCGAGAGTTTTGCAGTCAACGGGTTCACACCGATGATCTCTGCCGCGATGTCCATGTCACGGATCGCCATCCACTTACGACCAACCGAACCACGAGTCAGGTTGCGTGCGATGATGCCAGCAGCCGTGACGAAGACGAGGCAGATCAGGTACTTCGCCCATGCTTCGGTGTTCGGACCAGTGACGAGCACGCCAAATACAGTGCGCTCTGGTGCGTTGATCTGACCAGAAGCCGAGTAGTTGTAGAACCACGGCACCTTGTTAAAGAGCCAGACAAGGAAGAACTGCGCGGCGAGGGTCGCCACAGCGAGGTAGAACCCTTTGATCCGCAGCGACGGCAGACCGAAGAGAACGCCCACAATTGCAGTGATACCACCCGCAAGGATCACGTGGATCATAATGCTTACATCAGGGAAGGCCGTCATCAGCTTGTACGCGGCATAAGCGCCAACAGCCATAAAACCACCCGTGCCGAGCGATACCTGACCACCGTAACCGACCAGAATATTGAGGCCGATTGCAGCAATCGCGTAGATCAGGAACGGAACAAACAGCGCGTTTGCCCAGTAGTCGTTGATGATGAACGGGATCACCAGATAGGCAATCGCCAGAACGGCGTAGTAGCGATAACGGTCAAACTTGATCGGGAAGGTTTGGTTATCCGCACCGTAGCTTGTCTTAAAGTCGCCTGCTTCACGGTAGAACATCAGACAATTCCTCCTTCACGATGGTGCTCACGCGGCACTTGATTGCTGCATTTTGAATAGCCGGTCATTTCCGAATGACGCACCAGCCAGAAGTATGCGACGACCCCAATTGCTGCCCCAACAAAGGCAAGGATAGCCGCGGTTACCATTTGTCCGCTGTTCGTAATGTCCGCGGACAGTGCGAGGTAGCCGAATGCCCAGAACCCAGACCATGCAACTACGTTCACGATTGCGACGAGTTTCTGCATGATCAGACCCTTTCGATGATCTTCTCGCCAAACAGACCTTGCGGACGGAAGACGAGGAAAAGCAGCGCCAGAACATAAGCGAACCAGTTCTCGGTCGCGCCGCCAATCATTGGGCCGACGGAGTATTCGAACAGTTTCTCACCCACACCGATGATCAGACCACCAACGATCGCACCAGGGATCGAGGTAAAGCCACCGAGCATCAGAACGGGCAGAGCCTTCAGAGCGATGAGCGACAGGGAGAACTGAACGCCAGACTTCGCACCCCACATGATACCAGCCACGAGAGCTACGAAACCAGCGAGCGACCAGACCAGAACCCAGATGAAGTTGAGCGAGATACCAACAGACAGTGCTGCTTGGTGATCGTCGGCCACAGCGCGCATCGCACGTCCCTGTTTGGTGTATTGGCTAAAGATAACGAGAACAGCCACAAGGATCGCCGCGACGATTGCAGCGACAACGTCGAGCTGGTCAATGAAGAAGCCGTAGAAGTCATCACCCCCAAGGAACGCGGTGTTTTCTTCGATCCAGAGGCTCGCACCCTGTGGCAGGCCAACATCAAGAGTTTTGATATCGGAACCCCACATCAGGTCGCCCACGCCTTCGAGGAAGTAAGCAAGACCGATGGTCGCCATGAACAGAATGATCGGTTCCTGACCAACGAGATGGCGAAAAATGTATTTCTGAACGAGCCACGCAAAGCCGACCATCACAACCATCGTCAGAATGATCGCCAGCAATGCTGGAATGTGCCAACCGAAGTCGTGGATTTGCGTTCCAAAGACCGCGTTGATCAAGTGAGAGAAAGGGACTTGCCCTTCCATGATGCCCACGAGGGTTAGCGCCGCGAACAGCGCCATCACACCTTGAGCGTAGTTGAAGATACCCGACGCTTTGAAGATCAGAACAAAGCCCAATGCCACCAGAGCATAGAGAACGCCAGCCATCAGGCCGTTCAGGATAACTTCTATCGTGTAGTAAAAATCAGCACCCATGACGTGTCTCCTTAGTCATGCGAAACGCCGAGGTAGGCGTCGATCACATCTTGGTTGTTGCGAACTTCATCGGGGGTTCCGTCACCGATCTTACGGCCGTAATCCATCACGACGACGCGGTCAGAGAGGTCCATAACCACGCCCATATCGTGTTCGATCAGCGCGATTGTGGTGCCGAATTCATCATTCACATCGAGAATAAAGCGGCACATGTCCTCTTTTTCTTCGACGTTCATACCTGCCATCGGTTCGTCGAGAAGAAGAATGGTCGGCTCAGCCGCCAATGCGCGAGCAAGCTCCACACGTTTCTTCAGACCGTAGGGCAGACGACCAACTGGTGTCTTACGGATCGACTGAATTTCGAGGAAGTCGATGATCTTTTCGACAGCTTCGCGGTTTTCGTTTTCTTCACGCTCGGCCTTGCCCTTCCAGAGAGCTTGAGACCAAAGACCCGTTTTCATCTTGTTCAGACGACCAGTCATAACGTTGTCGAGAACCGACATACCTTCGAACAAAGCGATGTTCTGGAAGGTCCGTGCGATGCCCTGCTGTGCAACCTGATAAGGTTTCATCTGGGGGCGACGCTCGCCGCGGAACCAGACTTCGCCCTCTTGCGGGACATAGAAGCCCGAGATGACGTTCAGCATGGACGACTTACCAGCGCCGTTCGGGCCGATGATCGCGCGGATCTCGCCTTCGCGAATGTCAAAGCTGATGTTCTTGATCGCTTCAACACCACCGAAACGCAGGGTGATGCTCTTGAGGTCAAGAACAACACCACCAATCGTGCGGCCGTCAGCGGTTACATAGGATTCCGTATCATCCAACATGATCTCTCCTCCCTCTTATTCTGCTGCCATCGCACGAGCGACCCGCTGAACCTTAGCATCGCGCAAATCGAGCGTTGCCTTGATCTTGCCTTTGCGGCCGTCTTCGTAGGTGACTTCGGTTTCGGTATAGATGCTGTCTTTGTTGTCGTAGAGAGCCGTGATCAGGTCATCGAACTTTTCTTCGATGATCCGACGGCGCACCTTACGTGTGCGGGTCAGTTCGCCATCATCTGCGTCCAGTTCTTTATGCAGAACGAGGAAGCGATGGATCTGACAGCCACCCAGCATCGGGTCTTGCGCAACACTCGCGTTCGCTTCTTCGACGTGCTCGCGGATCATCTCAAGCACTTTGGGGTGCTGCGACAATTCCTGATAGGAAGAATAAGCAATGTTGTTGCGTTCAGCCCAGTTCCCAACAGCCGTGAGGTCGATGTTGATAAAGGCAACGCAGCGATCACGGTTGTTACCAAAGACAACAGCCTCAAGGATGTTCGGGTAGAACTTCAGTTTGTTCTCAACAAACTTTGGCGCGAACATAGACCCGTCAGCCATCTTACCGACGTCTTTCGCGCGGTCGATGATACGCAGGTGACCAGAGCCATCTTCAAAGAAGCCTGCATCGCCCGTTGCAACCCAGCCTTCTGCATCCTTGGTGTCTGCGGTGCTGTCTGCGTTCTTATAGTATTCCACGAAGACACCCGGTGAACGGTAGAAGACTTCACCGTTGTCAGCGATTTTGATCTCAACACCTGGAGACGGAACACCAACAGTGTCAGAACGAACCTCGCCATCAGGCTGCTGCGTGATGAACACCGACGCTTCGGTCTGACCGTAGAGCTGTTTCAGGTTGATGCCAAGCGAGCGGTAGAAATCGAAAATCTCTGGACCGATCGCTTCACCAGCGGTGTAGCCAACACGAACGCGGCTAAAGCCGAGCGTGTTCTTCAATGGGCCGTATACAAAGATATTGCCCAGCGCATAGGCCAAACGATCGCCAATGCTAACAGGCTTGCCATCCAAGATCGCAGGACCGACGCGACGCGCAACATCCATGTAGCGCTTGAACATGTTACGCTTAAGGGCGCCCGCATCTTCCATGCGGATCATAACGTTCGTTAGCTGAGTTTCGAACACGCGCGGCGGAGCGAAGAAGTAGCTCGGCCCGATTTCACGCATGTCGGTCATCATGGTTTCAGCGCTCTCTGGGCAGTTCACGCAGAACCCTGTCCACATGGCCTGACCGATCGAGAAGATGAAGTCACCAACCCAAGCCATCGGCAGGTAAGCAAGCACTTCATCGTCTGCTTTTAGATGGTCGAAATCAGCACTGTTTTTGGATGTTTCGATAATGTTGCGGTTCGACAAAACCACACCCTTCGGCTTACCCGTGGTGCCCGAAGTGTAAAGCATCACGCAGGTGCTGTCATAATCCAGCTCTGCTTCACGCTCTTTCAAAATGGCTTCGAAACGGTGGTGACCCGCGCGCCCTTCGGCGGCAACGTCATCCAACGCGTTCATGTGGGTATGGTCATATTTACGCATCCCACGTTTATCGAGGTAGATAACCTCATCGATCCCGTGGACGGTTTCTTGAACTTCAAGAACCTTGTCGACCTGTTCCTGATCGCCAACGATCACAAAACGTGCACCGCAGTGCTCGAGAACATAGGCCATCTCTTCGGCCACAGCATCCTGATAGAGCGGAACGGGAACCGCACCACACTTCTGGATTGCGACCATAGACCAATAGAACGCGGGGCGATTTCGACCGATAAGAGCAACATAGTCGCCCTTGTTCAGGCCAAGAGCCAAAAGACCCATCGCAATTGCTTCAATTTCTTCGGCAGCTTGTGCCCAAGTCCAGCTTTGCCAGATCCCGAATTCTTTTTCACGGTAGGCGGCTTTGTTCGGGAACCGAGCCACGTTCCGTGCAAGTAGTTGCGGGACATTGATCGGCGCCCCGCTAGGCGCAGATGATTTCGTCACAGATTATCCTCCCTTCGCTGGTCTCCCTCCAGCGTGCCCGACACTTTGGCCGAGTCTTGTTAGGATACTGAAACGGACAGGTCGGTTCCGTCAATTAGTTTTTTTGAACATGCGTTCATTTAATTTCCAAACCATCGTAATAGCCCTAATTTACATGGTTATTTGAATTATTTACGTTGCGGTATATCGGGTTACCACATTCCACTGTTACCGAAGCTTTACTTGCCATTCGCAGGCCTGCCCCCTACCCCTCCGTTTCAGAGTACGGAGATTTTTATGGGCACGATCACCTTTATTCGCCACGGACAGGCCAATTCGCACGCGAAAACAGAAGAAGACTATGACCGACTGTCAGAACTGGGCCATCAGCAAGCAGAATGGCTAGGTGATTGGTTCAGCGCTCAAGGTGAAGCCTTTGATCAGGTCATCGCGGGGAGCCTTCGCCGTCACAAAGAAACCGCTGCGGGTATGGGGTTTGCCGATCCGCTGGTTGATCCCCGCCTGAACGAGATGGATTATTTCAACCTCGGTCGTGCCATGGAGGACGTTCATGGGGTCCCGATGCCTGACGGCGATGGGTTTGCCGAACATGTCCCGCAAGTGATGGAGGCGTGGCATCGCGCGGAAATCATGGGCAACGAAACCTTTAAATCGTTCGAAGATCGGGTCAGCGGCATTCTGGATGAAGCGCTCCAACCAGGTCGCAACGTGCTCTGTGTCACATCAGGCGGAGTGATTGCGATGATCATGCGGCACCTTCTCGACCTCGATCCACGGCGAATGGCCTACATGACGCTTCCGATCTTCAATACGTCAATTCACCGCGTGCATGTCTCGCCGGTCGGGCCTATCCTAGCAGGGTTTAATTCTATTCCCCATTTGGAGGCCTCTTCTCGTGCCCACGCCCGAACTCATTTCTAACGTCCATCTTTGGGTCCGCGCCGAGCAGCGCCAAAACGAAGAACGGGTTGGGATTACCCCAAATGGGGTCGCTGAACTCTTGGCCAAAGGGTTCAAAGTCACGGTCGAAGAAAGCACTCAGCGGGTCATTCCAATTTCGGATTACCGCGACACTGGCTGCGACATCGCACCCGAAGGGTCGTGGGAAACCGCCCCGAGCGATGCAATCATTTTTGGGCTAAAAGAGTTACCCGAAACGGGCACGCCGCTACGGCATCGCCACATCATGTTCGGTCACGCCTACAAGGGTCAGCCTTCTGGGCGTGTTCTCCTTGACCGTTTTAAAGCAGGCGGCGGCACGCTCTATGACCTCGAATACCTCACTTTCGAGGATGGCCGTCGTGTGGCGGCATTTGGCTATTGGGCTGGCTATGCAGGGGCGGCTGTCACTGCTCTTGCCCTCGCTGCGCAACCTGCTGAGTGTGCGCCCGTCACCACATTTTCGAGTGCGACAGACATGGCGAATACGGTGCGCGATGCACTGAATGGTCGCCCAAAGACAGCGTTGATCATTGGCGCGTTGGGTCGCGTTGGGTCTGGTGCTGCAGCGCTCTGCGAAGCTGCGGGCATTAGCGTCACAAAATGGGATATGGCTGAAACAGCAAGCGGCGGACCGTTCCCCGAAATTCTCGACCACGATCTGTTCTTTAACTGCATTTTAGCACGACCGGGGACGCCCGTTTTTGTGCCCGCCAGCACACCGACCGATCCCCGCAAACTCCGCGCGATTGGCGATATTGCTTGTGATCCTGACAGTGATTTTTCACCGATCAAGGTCTACGATCGCACGACCACTTGGGACGCGCCAATCATCCGCGTGCACGACAATCCACCGCTGGACGTTATGGCTATCGACAACCTTCCGTCGCTTTTACCTCGTGAAAGTTCAGAAGATTACGCGGGACAATTGTTCGCTCACCTCGCGACCTTGGACCAGATCGACCACGATGTATGGGGCCGCGCAAAAGCGACCTTCGACGCACATCTCTAAAAGGAGGCTAGCGTTGCCCTATTCGGGGCAGCGCTCGTATTTAAACGCGTAACCGTTCCAGACCATGATGATACCATTGGTGTCCTTGGCATCCATGATCATGGCGCGTTCGGTCCAAATGTCGGCTTCGCCCGAACATTGCATGGTGAACAACGTCGCATCCATATCGACCACATTAACCGGATGGGTCATGCGGCACTCCATATCGACGCCGTAAAAGATGTTGTCCGCGATCCTAAGCGCACCACCGTCGACGCCGACCAACCCGCAGTCCGCATTCGCAAATTGACGGTAAACGCCATCGAAAGGATTAGCCGCAGCTACCATCGGCAACATGATTAGTGCGGCGATGAGGCCGCACCGCATCAGAGCGCCTCCAGATCCGAAATCAGACCATCAATGTCACCGCGACGGCGGTCGAGCATCGAACCGATCTCGGTGCGCTCTGAGGTGATCATGTTGATCCCCTCGATAAAGAGGTTGATGAATTTTGGACGTCCAGAGCCATCTGAAATCACAAAGCTCACCTCGAACGGCGCCTGACCTTGCAGGATTGCCATTGCGCGAACTTCTACACCGTTCGGAACGGTGGCAGCTTCGCGCACCTCGATACGGCCACCGATAAACTCACGGAACCTGCGACCATATTTCGACGCGACATAGCTGCGGAATGCAGTGACAAACCGCGTGCGCTGGCTATCGGTAGCGCGACGCCAATCCGCACCCAATGCGGTCCGTGCAATGATCGGCACGTCAGCGTAGGTGTCAAAAATCGTCTCAAAATCCGAGATCATCGCTGCCTCGGATTTACCTGAGCCGATGACCTTATTGATATCGCCAACCAGTGCATCGACCAATGTGGTCGCCTGCGCTGTGCTTAACGCGAATGCGGCATGGGGGAAAACAGCTGCGGCGGCTGCAACGGCAAACAGGGAACGACGGGTAACAAGCGTGGCCATTACTGGTCCTCATATGGATCGAAATAGGGGTCGGCGTATGGGTCGATATAGGCGTCCTGTACCACAGTTCCGAGCTCATACCGACGGTTGTCGAGGTAAATAATCCGTGTCTGAGCGTAACTATCCGCGCTTTCATACAACACGGAATCGATCGTTGACCCCAACTGCCCCCGCGCGATCACGATATCCGCAGCACGCGCAGCAGGGAGATAAGGTTTCACATCGTCGTGGACCCAATTGCCCAGCGGGTTGATGAAGAAATCCACCAACTCACCGACAGCATCACGTTCAGTCGATGGGCCGAGCGCGGGCAGTTCGACATATGCGCCTTCAGGCACACCCCAGACCGACAGCGTTTCGCCAAAGTCCGTCTTTCCTTCGTAAAGGCCAATCGCATCCGCAGGATCAAACAAACCACCGATGCCAAAGATCGTGTTCACGATAAACCGCATCGAGTTCGTACCGAACCCTTTGATATCGCCCTGCAAAACGCCGTTTACCATCATCCCAGGCAAAGCGACGTTTTCGGCAAAGTTCGTAACGGGACCAGTGATCTCCATCGGCATCGCAGCGGTCACACGGGACGCGGGGCGCAAAATGGCGCGGTCCAGTCCAACGTTGAATTCATGCACCTTACGGTTCGTTGCCTCGTAAGGGTCATGGATCGCAACACCTTCGGGCGCTTGCGAACACGCAACAAGGAAAAGCGAGGCCGACACGGCAGTGATCGTCAATAACTTGGTCAATGGCTTATCGATTCTGATTTCACGTCTTTGCGGCACCAAATAGCGCCAATCTAAACAATCCAACAGCCCACTAGAAACTACGCTCTAACCGTGACCCAAAGGAGACAATAACCCTTACTATCATACCAATCCTGTAACGTGAACATGTCAGCCAAAGAATGGCAGTTTTACGCGCCTTATCGCATCGGAACGATTGCACCCCGCACCGACCAAAGCTAGCGTCACGCCAAATCAGATGACCGGAGTGAACCATGAGCACCATCGAAACCAAACTCGCTGAACTGGGTGTGACCCTACCCGACGCACCAGCTCCTGCTGCGAACTATGTCCCGTTTGTTCAGTCGGGCAATCTCGTCCATGTGTCTGGCCAAATCTCGAACGGCCCAGACGGGCTGATCAAGGGTCGTCTGGGTGACACCATGTCGGTCGAGGATGGCGCAAAGGCTGCGAAGACCTGCGCGATTGCACTCCTCGCTCAGCTAAAAGCAGCTTGCGGTGGTGACATTGATCGTCTGGTGCGCGTTGTAAAACTGAACGCCTTCGTCGCATCGGCCCCCGATTTCCATGACCAGCCTAAGGTCGTGAACGGCGCCTCTGACTTCCTCGTTGAAGCTCTGGGTGACATTGGCCGCCACGCACGTTCGGCCGTGGGCGTTGCTGCGCTGCCCTTGGGCGTCGCCGTCGAAATCGACGCTGTATTCGAGATCGCATAATGCTACCGGCTGATTTTCTGACCCGCCCTATTGCTCATCGCGCCTTGCACGACAAAGCGGCCGGTCGGGTCGAAAACAGCCCAAGCGCCATTCAGGCCGCCATCGACAAGGGCTACGGGATCGAGATCGACCTCCAACTGTCCAAAGATGGCGTGCCGATGGTTTTTCACGACTACGCGCTGAACCGCCTGACAAATGAAACGGGTGCAGTCGCCCAACGAACCGCAGACGAGCTGTCACAGATCACCCTGACAGGTAGCACAGACACTATTCCGACCCTTGCAGAGGTTCTGGAACAAGTGTCTGGCCGTGTGCCCCTGTTGATCGAGATTAAGGATCAGGATGGCGCGCTAGGCCCCAAGGTCGGCCCGTTGGAAGACGCAACTGCGGCGCTGCTGAAAGGCTACAAAGGCCCCGTGGCGGTCATGTCGTTCAACCCACATTCCGTGGCCCATATGGCGACTGTCTTGCCCGATATTCCTCGCGGCCTAACCACTTGCAATTATGTTTCCGAAGATTGGCCAACGATCCCCAAGGTCACACGAGAGCGGCTTGCGTTGATCCCTGATTATGAAACGGCAGGCGCTTGTTTCATTAGTCATCAGCACGACGAATTGGACGCCAAGCGCGTAGCGGAGTTGGCCGAAATGGGGGCAAAAATCCTGTGCTGGACGATCCGTTCCGCCGAACAGGAAAAAAACGCCCGCCAAATCGCGGATAACATCACTTTCGAAGGGTATCTCGCTTGACCACGCGAACAGGCCGCACAGTTTTGTAGCCATGACCGACGTGATTGAAATATCAATGAGAAGCGCCATAGCCGACATCCCAGCAGAGGACTGGAATGCCTGCGCAAATCCGTCTGGTGGCCGCCCTATTGATCCATTCACGACACATCGGTTTCTGTCAGCCTTAGAACTAAGCGGTTCGGTTGGACGCGGGACAGGATGGGACCCACGATACCTCGTCGCGACTAAAGCAGACCAGATTATTGGTGTTGCGCCGCTCTACGTCAAAAGCCACTCTCAAGGGGAATATGTCTTTGACCACAGCTGGGCCGATGCGCTGCAACGGGCGGGCGGTCAGTATTATCCAAAGCTTCAGATCGCGGTGCCGTTTACCCCCGCCACAGGTCGGCGATTTCTAACAAGAGCTGGATATGAGGTAGAGGCACTCTCGGCTTTGATACAAGGCACGGTTCAACTGGCTTCTGACAATGGTCTGTCATCCATGCACGTCACGTTTTGCACTGAGGACGAGGCCATCGCGGGTCAATCAATGGGATTGCTCCACCGTGTTGGACAGCAGTTCCATTGGGAAAATCACGGGTATGACAGCTTTGACGATTTCCTGAACGACCTCTCCAGCCGCAAACGCAAAGCGATCCGCAAAGAACGCGAACAGGCGCAGAGGTTCGGTGGTGAGATCAAAAGCTTCACGGGCGATGAGATACAGGCCGAACACTGGGACTATTTCTGGCGGTTTTACCAAGACACGGGCAGTCGCAAATGGGGATCGCCCTATCTGGCTCGCGCGTTTTTCGACATTGCCCATAATACACTAAGGGACGATATACTGCTGGTACTGGCTCTATCCGATGACCGCCCTGTCGCTGGCGCACTAAACTTCATCGGTCGCGACACCCTCTTTGGCCGATATTGGGGCTGTACCGAACATCACCCCTGCCTTCATTTCGAACTCTGCTACTATCAAGCCATCGACTATGCGATCGCCCGCGGCCTAAGGGTCGAAGCTGGCGCCCAGGGTGAACACAAACTGGCGCGCGGGTATTTACCGACTCCGACACATTCCCTTCACTGGATCGCCAACCCATCGTTTCGCGCCGCCGTGTCAGATTTTCTCGACCATGAACGTCAGCTGATCGACGAAGAAATGGAGATCCTGACGGACTACGGACCATTCAAATCCACGACAATCGAGGAGCAAGAATAATGGACATCACCACCCTTGCCGCCAAAGGCTGGACGAAGACCGATGACGGCACTGCGATCCAAAAAACTTTCGTGTTTCGCAACTTTGTCGATGCCTTTGGTTTCATGACCCGCGCCGCTTTTTGGGCGGAAAAGTGGAATCATCACCCCGAATGGTCTAACTCTTACAAAACGGTGGCTGTGAAACTCACCACACATGATGCCGGCGGTCTGACGGAGAAGGACATCAAGCTGGCCGAAAAAATGGAAGAACTTGAAGGACGATGATGCAAGACCTGCTGCAAACCGAAATCTACAACGGCAAAACCATTGCCGACTACCTAACACTCGAATTTGTCGCGGGCCTCGCTGGGGATATCCTCTCAGTCGTACTGATCATCGTGTTGGGGTTTGTGCTGTCGGGTTGGGTGCGGCGGCGTATCGTTGCGATCGGCGGCCGAAACAAACATCTCGATGTCACGTTGTTCAACTTCTTGGGCAACATCGTGCGTTACTTGATCCTCGCATTTGCATCACTCTTTGTCCTGAACACATTCGGCATCCAGACAACATCGCTCGTTGCTCTAATCGGTGCGGCAGGTTTGGCAATTGGCTTGGCCCTTCAGGGCACGCTATCGAACGTAGCCGCGGGCGTAATGATCATCCTGTTCCGCCCGATTAAGATCGGTGATTTCGTTCAAGTGAGCGGCGTGTCTGGCACCGTCAAAGACATTTCCTTGAACTACACAGAGCTTGCCGACGCTGGAAACGTTCAGGTCATCGTGCCCAACGCGCAGGTTTGGGGGAACACGATCACCAACTTCTCGGTCAACCAAACACGTCGCGCAGAGTGGGTTTTCGGTGTCGGCTATGGGGCTGATCTGAAACTGGCTGAACAGGTGATCCGCGATACCATTCTAGCCGATCCGCGCTCATTGGCTGACCCTGCACCATTTCTTCAGGTCAACAACTTGGGTGATTTTTCAGTCGATTTCCTCTGCCGAGTTTGGGTGAAATCGAGCGACTACTTCCAATATCAGGCCGACATGAAGCGTCAGGTGAAGGAAGCGCTGGACAAAGCTGGCATCGACATTCCATTCCCGACACGAACAGTTCTGAACAATCAGGCTTAAATGAAAACGGCGGGGAAATCCCCGCCATTTTGTCATTTCAAAGCTGGTCGAGAAGCGTTTCAGCCGCCGACAACTCACAAACCCCCGGGCTTTCTTCGAGGTTGAGAATCTTCACAACACCATCTTCAGCCAATAGCGTGAACCGTCTGGAGCGATCGTAGAAACCAGCCGGTGGGGCCGTGAAGTCAAGCCCGATCGCTTTGGTAAACTCAGCCGACGCGTCACCCAAGAAATGCAAACCTGCTGCCGTTGCGCCGGTCGCTTCGCCCCATGCTTTCATCACGAATGGATCGTTCACGGACACACAAATCACGGCATCGACGCCCTTTTCGTCCAACGCCGCCTTGTTGCGAACAAAGCTCGGCACGTGGGCGGTCGAACATGTGCCTGTGTAGGCACCCGGCAAACCGAAAATTACAACTTTTTTGCCAGCAGTAAGCCCCGACAGAGCAACCTGCTCTGGCCCGTTTTCGCCCATACGCAACAAAGTTGCCTCGGGAAGCTTATCCCCTACCGAAATCGACATGTTATTTCCCCTGTTCTGAATTGCATGCAGCACGCGCTAAGATATAGGCTCCGCTTAAAAAGAGACCATAGAAATCGGAGGCAGCGATGCAACATTTTGTCGTGATTGGCGCAGGCCAAGCGGGTGCAACGCTTGTTGCGCGTTTGCGGGCCGATGGGTTTGAGGGAAAGATCACCTTGATCGGGGCGGAGCCTGTCCATCCCTATCAGCGCCCGCCTCTGTCCAAAGCCTATATGCTTGGCGAGATGGAGCTCTCGCGCCTCTTGCTGCGTGCGCCTGAGTGGTATGCGGAGAACAACATCGACCTGATGCTCGACACACGCGTTGTGGGTGTGAACGCCGAGGCCAAGACCATCACCCTGCAGGGTGAGGTCGAGATGGCATATGACGAATTGGCGATCTGCACGGGGTCACACCCGCGTACGCTGCCTTCGGCGATTGGTGGAAATTTGGACGGTGTTTACACGGTTCGTGACCTCAAGGACGCGGACACCATGGCGCCAGAGTTCACGGCGGGTCGCAAGCTCTTGGTCATCGGCGGCGGGTATATCGGTCTCGAAGCTGCCGCCGTTGCCGCGAAAAAGGGCTGCGAAGTTACCCTCGTTGAGATGGCGCCGCGCATTCTACAGCGCGTGGCCTGTTCTGAGACGTCCGACTACTTCCGCGATCTCCACACCCAACATGGCGTGAACATCGTCGAAGGCGTCGGCCTCGATCATCTGGTGGGCACCGACCGCGTGACGGGTGCGGTTCTCGCGGATGGTACCGAACTCGACGTTGATTTTGCGATTGTTGGCGTCGGGATCATGCCCGCAACCATCCTCGCTGAGGCTGCAGGGGCGACCTGTTCGAACGGCATCGACACCGACTCCCATGGCCGCACGACCGTTCCGCATATCTGGGCCGCAGGCGATTGCGCGAACCTGACCTTCAAAGGCCAGCGCCTGCGCATCGAAAGCGTCGGCAACGCCATCGATCAAGCCGAGGTTGTCGCCAAAAACATGATGGGCGGATCGGTCGACTACACGCCCAAACCATGGTTCTGGTCGGACCAATACGATGTGAAACTGCAGATCGCGGGCCTCAACATCGGCTACGATGCCGTCCACGTCAAAACCTACGCCGACACCCCCGACGCCCGCGTCCACTGGTACTACCAAGGCGACACCCTCATCGCCGTCGACGCCATCAACGCCGGCCGCGACTACATGGTCGGCAAACGCCTCATCGAAGCCGGCAAATCACCCGCGCCCGAGGTCATGGTCGATGAAACGACCGACCTGAAGGCACTGTTGAAGTGAGGATCATTGGCGGAGCGCATAGAGGTCACGCCCTCGCCGCTGTTGGGAAAGGGGACGCAGGCGCGCACCTTCGCCCGACGACGGATCGCGTTCGCGAAAGCTTGTTCAATGTCCTACTTGGAGGAAAATTTGGCGATCCAATTGAAGACTCACATGTCCTAGATCTATTTGCGGGCACCGGAGCATTGGGGCTTGAGGCCCTGTCACGCGGTGCTGCCCATGTAAGCTTTGTCGATGATGGTCGCGTCGCACAAAAGCTCATCCGCGAGAATATCGCCAAGCTAAAACGTTCGGCTGATTGCACGCTCATTGGACGCGATGCGACAAAGCTGGGCCCCAATGTTGGCGAGCCCGCTCAACTTGTTTTTCTCGACCCGCCCTATGGAAAGGCGATGGGCCAGAAAGCCCTCGACGCGGCCTTGAACGGCGGCTGGATCACCGATGATGCCATCATCGTTTGGGAAGAAAACGCACCGCAGGTCACACCTGCTGGCTTTGCGCTTTTGGATCAAAGACGGTATGGCGACACGTATATTTCTATTCTCGAAAGACAGTTATGATCCCTGATTTGGTTATTTTCGATTGCGACGGTGTGATCGTCGACAGTGAAGGTCCGACCTGTGACGCAATCGCGAAGAACCTCACTGGCTTTGGGTTTCCATTGGACAAAGCTGGAGTTCATGAACTGTTTGTGGGGCAGACACTGCATGACATTCATCGGGCAGGACGTGAACGTGGGCTGGCACTGCCTGACAATTGGGTCAGTGATCTCTATGCCGAGATGTTCGAAGTCTTGGGCCAAGGTGTTCCGCTTTCGGACGGTGTGATTGACCTCTTTGACGCGCTCGAAGCACAAGGCACCCGCATCGCCATCGCGTCGAACGGGGCCATCGACAAAATGCGCGTGACCCTGTCGCCATACGGGCTTTTCGATCGCCTCAAAGACCGTATGTATTCAGGCCACGTTCAAGAGCCAAAACCCAAAGCGGGTATGTTGGTCGCCGCGATGAAGCAAGCGAACGCATCGCCAGAGCGTACCTTCATGATCGACGACAGCACCGCTGGGGCAGGCGCAGCCGTCGCGGCAGGAACCCAGTTTATCGGCTATTCTGAACATGGGGGAGCAGATAAGCTCGAACCTCTTGGGGTCGATATCGCCTATTCGATGGCAGACCTTCGCGCACGGCTGGTCAAATAAAAAGGGCCGCAAGCGCGGCCCCCTTCGTCATTTCAGACACAATCAGTTCTGAACAAAGGCACCTTTGGTTCCTGCCGCTGCAGCAACATCGGACCGTGCTGCCTCGACCAATGCCGCGCCATCAAAGCCCTTAGCATCCATCTCAGCGATCCATTCCGCAACAACCTCGTCACCCAGTGAAATCATACGTGCGGTTTCCGCCTCGCTGATTTCGCCAATGTCGTTTGCGGCAGCCATGATCTCGCGGCCCAGCGCGTCACCTGTGTCGTGCGCATAACCCGCCCAACGGCTCGCATAGAGACCCGAGTTGGCGTCGATAATCGCCTGAAGGTCAGCAGGCAGGCTGTCGTAGACGTCTTGGTTCATCGCCCACAGGAAGTAGAGGTTGTAGAGCGCGTGATCGCCAGCGACATCCGAATGACTGTCCGTCAATTCATCGAGCTTGAGCGACGGGGATTGCTCCCACGTGATCGCACCACCATCAACGACGCCCTTCGCAAGCGCCTCAGGGAACGCAGGCACGGGCATACCGACCGCTGTTGCACCCAATTTTTCCAAAAGCATCGTCGCCGTGCGGGTCGGCCCGCGGAGCGTCAGGCCGTTGAAGTCTTCAACCGTTTCAATCAGCGGGCCACGTTTGTGCACCAGACCGGGCCCGTGCATGTGCGCGGCGATCAGATGAACATCGGCGAAATCATCCAACAGGAACTCTTGAGTATACTCCCACGCAGCCGCCGAGGCTTCTTCCGCCGATTTGGTCGTCATGAAAGGTAATTCGAGCGCCTCAGCTTCGGGAAAACGGCCAGCCTCATATCCGGGGATCACCCAGCCGCCATCCACGATGCCATCAGCAATCATGTCGTACATTTCAGGCGCAGCACCGCCCAATTCCATGAACGGGTGCAAAACGATTTTTAGACGACCACCCGATTGTTCCTCAATCGCCTTTGCCCACGGCTCCATGAAATAGGTCGGGTTCGCCGAAAGGGGCGATACAAAGTGTTGGAAATGTAGGGTGTATTCTTGGGCTACAGCAGGCGTCACCGCACAGCCCATCACAGCCGCAAACGCAGCACTCTTTAGTGTCATTTCAGACCTCCTAAGATGATGAATGTCAGGGGGATGCCGCCGCTAGCGACACCCTTCACCTATGCCTTGCACCTTAAAATTGCAAGGTGATGCAAGTGGTTTAGCGCAACCGTCCGCAAGTTTTATTTTACCAAACGATTGAAAAGCAGAGGAAAACTCCCCTACCGATCATAGGTAAGTTGGGTGGAATTTCCCCGAGGGCGAGAGCGTGAAAATTTCTGCACCATCTGCGCGGATACCAACCGAATGTTCGAACTGCGCAGACAGCGATTTATCACGGGTCACAGCGGTCCAATCATCAGCGAGCACTTTGGTCTCAGGACGACCAAGGTTCACCATCGGCTCGATGGTAAAGAACATGCCTTCCTCGAGAAGCGGTCCAGTCCCTGGACGACCGTAGTGCAGCACGTTCGGCGCAGCATGGAAAACACGTCCCAAGCCATGACCACAGAAGTCGCGCACCACAGACATACGGTGGCTTTCGACATAGCTCTGGATCGCGTGACCGATGTCGCCAAAGCGATTACCCGGTTTTGCTGCCTCAATGCCCAACATAAGCGCGTCGTGGGTGACTTGGATCAGGCGTTCGGCCTTACGCGACATCGAACCCGCAACATACATGCGGCTCGTATCGCCAAACCAACCATCAACGATCACGGTCACGTCGATGTTCAGTATATCACCGTCTTTGAGTTTCTTCTCGCTCGGGATACCGTGGCAAACAACGTGGTTCATGCTGATACAGCTGGCGTGCTGATAGCCTTTGTAACCAATCGTAGCCGAGGTCGAGCCGCTGTCGTTCACCATTTCGGTGATCTTTGCGTCGAGTTCTGCCGTCGTCACACCCGGCTGGATGAACGGAATGATGTCATCAAGGATCTGTGCTGCAACCTTGCCCGCCGCATGCATACCAGCAAAATCGGCATCTTCATAAATGCGAATTCCGTCTTTGGTCAGTCGTCCACGCAGATCTTCGGTCACGGTCAGTCTCCTTGTTTCTGCTGACCTCTTTATTAGCCTTCCCCGAAAAGGGCCAGACCTCAGACTGACAGCGAAAACGGGATCTCGCCCGCGATCTCGACACCTTTTGGTGAAATGCGGGTCGAAAGCGCGACGACCTCGACGCCAGCTGCTACCGCATCGCCCAGCGCTTTTGTGTATTTGGGGTCAATATCGGCAGCTGGCACCATGCGGTCGCAATCTGTTCTCTGAACGAGAAACAAAACAATGGCGCGGTCTCCTGCCTCTGCCATTTTAGCCAGCTCCCCCATGTGCTTTGCCCCGCGCGCAGTCACGCTATCGGGAAACTCGGCTAGTCCCGTCTGTCGGGACAGAGTAACCGATTTGACCTCAACCCAAGCGTCTCTCACACCGTCGCCAGACAATAGAAAATCGATCCGGCTATTTTCGCCGTATTTCACTTCAGGCCTGACCACCGAGTAACCCGAAAGCGCCGCAATCTCGCGCTTTTCGAGCGCCTCTTTCAACGCACGGTTCGGAACCGAAGTATCAACGCCCGTGAAATGTCCGTTCTCGTGGTCCACGAGACGCCAACCATATTTGAGTTTCTTTTTGGGGTCGTCATTGGGTTCGAGCCATATCTTGCTCCCCTCATTCGCAAGGCCCATCATGCTACCGGGGTTGGCGCAATGTGCCACTACCTCACGCCCATCTTCCAAACGACAGTCCGCGAGGAACCGTCTGTAGCGGCGGATGAGGCGAGCGGGGATCAATGGTGTGGAAAACTGCATAGTCCAGTTCTATACCCATTCTGAAGGATATGGAGAAGCCGATGCCAAACCCAACTGCCGCCATTCTCATCATTGGAGATGAAATCCTGTCAGGGCGCACCCGCGACAGCAATATGCACTATCTGGCTGGGCGGCTGACCGAAGTCGGCATCGACCTAAAAGAAGTCCGCGTTGTCTCTGACGACCGCGAGGCGATCATCTCTGCGGTCAATGCTCTGCGCGAGACATATGGTTCGGTCTTTACATCTGGCGGAATCGGGCCAACGCATGATGATATTACGGCGGACTGTATTGCAGCCGCGTTTGGCGTGGAGATCGACATTCGTCAGGATGCCTATGACCTGCTCAAAGTGCACTACGATGCCCGCGGGCAAGAATTTAACGCAGCCCGCCAACGCATGGCTCGCATTCCTGACACGGCATGCCTTATCGAAAACCCTGTTTCTACTGCGCCTGGGTTCAGCCTTGGGAATGTGCATGTCATGGCAGGGGTCCCCTCAGTCTTTCAAGCCATGGTGGCCTCCGTCCTGCCATCACTGACTGGCGGTGCGCCATTGCTATCCCAAACCTACCGGATCAATCAGGGTGAAGGGACCATTGCGGGGCCGCTCTCGGAATTGGCCGCCGAATTCTCTGACCTTTCCATCGGCTCTTATCCGTTCATCATCGATGGCGTTCACGGGTCAAATATCGTGATACGTGGCTCGGACGGTGCACGCGTCGATCAGGCTATCGTTAAACTCGCAGGACTGTTTCCAGCATGAGCAACCCAACAGCTGCCGAACTCTACGACGTCATCGAACACACTTGGCCCACTGCCAATCGCACCACCGTCGGCCCCTTTATCATTCGCGAAGGCCAAGGTGGGGGAAGCCGCGTTTCTGCTGCAACGGGGCCTGCTGGCGAAGCAGACCTCCCCCTCGCCGAAGAGGCGATGCGCGCATTGGGGCAACCATGCCAGTTCATGATACGCGACGGGGAGGCTGATTTTGACGCGATGCTGGCGGGCAAAGGGTATCGGATCAAGGATCCAGTGACGCTCTACGCCGCGCCGATTGATCGGATCGCCACGCATCGTCCGCCCCCTGTCACAACCTTTGAAGTTTGGCCTGCCTTAGCGATCCAAGCTGACATCTGGGCAGAGGGTGGAATTGGGCCTGCCCGCCTTGCCGTGATGGAACGAGCCGATTGCCAGAAGACTACTATCCTCGGGCGACTAAACGATACTCCGGCAGGCACGGCCTATGTCGGGATCTGCAACGGCATCGCAATGTTCCACGCGCTCGAAGTTGCGCAGCGATTCCGCCGTCAGGGATTGGCCGCCCACATGATCCGCGCGATGGCGTTCTGGGCAAAGGCCAACGGCGCGACCCATTTTGCCTTGGTCGTGACCGAGGCAAATGTGGGGGCAAACGCGCTCTATGCTTCCCTCGGGTTCGACGTTGTGGGACACTACCATTATCGAATTCTACCGGAGTAGACCGTGACACAAAAACCGACCGCGCTCGACCTGCCAATGGTCAATCCGCTGCCCGAGGCAACTCAGAAATATTTCGATATCTGTCAGGACAAACTGGGGATGATCCCTAACGTCCTGCAAGCCTATGCATTTGATATCGAAAAGCTAAATGCTTTTACGGGGATGTATAACGACATCATGCTCGCCGCCTCTGGCCTCAGCAAGTTAGAGCGTGAGATGATCGCGGTTGTGGTGTCATCGGTGAACAAATGCTTCTACTGTCTTACGGCGCATGGCGCTGCCGTTCGCGAACTGTCAGGCAATCCGATTTTGGGTGAAATGCTCGTCATGAACTGGCGAGCGGCAGATTTGGATGCGCGGCAAACCGCGATGTTGGAATTTGCCGAACTCATCACCGTTTCCAGCGCCAAGGTAACCGAGCGCGATCGCCAAGCCCTTCGCGATGCTGGCTTTACAGACCGTGACATCTGGGACATCGCGTCGGTCGCTGGCTTCTTTAACATGACCAACCGGATCGCTTCGGCCACCGATATGCGTCCTAACGACGAATACCATTCGCAGGCCCGATGATCCGTTTCTTATCTTTCGTTTTGTTGTGTAGTCCGACGTTCGGTTTAGCGTTGTCGATAGATATGCCTGCGAATGCGTCGCGGACCGCTCTGGTGGACACCCCACTTCAGAGCTTTAACGTCGCAACGGGTCCTTGGGATGGTCAATCCGTCCCAATGCAGATCATTGATGGCACCGTTAAGACAGAGGTGTGGACGATTGATGCCGCTGGGCTGACAACGCTCCAAATCCTGTCGCCCTTCAGGCAGCAGTTGGACGCCGAAGGCTATGACGTGATTTATGAATGCCGCACCGAAGATTGCGGCGGCTTCGATTTCCGCTTTGCAATCGATGTCGCGGCGCCGCCCGATATGCGCGTCGATTTGGGTGATTTCCGATATATCGCCGCCACAGGCCCTTCGGACACGGTCGCTCTTGTTATCAGCAAAACAGCAGCAGCAGGGTTTGTACAGATCACACGCATTGGAGCTGGTGAAGCACCATTGGCTGATGCGACAACAGAAACGCTTCAATCGGTTTTACCTGAATTAGTGGCCCCAACCGAAGAGGGTTTGGCAGCAATTTTGGAAAATACGGGACATGTGGCGCTCTCGGATCTGCGGTTTGAAAGCGGATCCTCGACCCTCGGAGCTGGTCCATTCGATAGCCTTGCGACCCTGTCGAACTATCTACTCCAAAACCCAGATCGAAGGATTGCTTTGGTTGGCCACACCGACAGCTCTGGCTCGCTTGAGGGGAATATTGCCCTGTCCCGACAACGTGCAACCTCGGTCCAGACCCGCCTTATCGAAGCCTATGGCGTGCCTGCGACCCAACTCGAAGCGGATGGAACGGGGTATCTGGCCCCAATCGCATCCAACCTGACCGCTGAGGGACGCGAAGCCAATCGGCGCGTTGAGGCTGTACTACTCTCAACCGAGTAAACCGTGATCTGTCGAGCAACCGTGATGGTCGCCGAGAGCTTCTAGCACCCCACAAGTCTCAATAGTCCCATGATCATGGGTCATCGCGATCCGCGCCAGTTCCGCTTCTAGCCGCTGTAGGCGGGCAATGCGTTCACGGATATGATCCAGATGTGTTCGCGCAATTGCATGAGCCTCCGCGCAGGGCCGCCTCGGCGTATCCTCCATCGCGATCAAGTCGCGCACGGCATCCAAAGGCAGCCCCAAATCCCGCGCGTGTTTGATAAACGTCAACCGACGCAAACCTTCAGCATCGTAGCGCCGCTGATTTCCTGACGTCCTATCGAACGATTCTATCAGCCCGATTTCCTCATAATATCTGATCGTTGGGACCTTTACGGACGTGCGTTTTGATAATTCGCCGATGGAGTACATTTTACCCTTGAACCTCTAGTGACTAGAGGAATTAGGATGGAAGGAGACAAGTATTTCAAGGTATAAAATGGCCCATTCTCACCACCATGATCACCATCACATTGATCCCAAATCCGGTGATGGCCGTATGGCGCTGGCCGTCGGTGTGAACATATTGCTCACGGTGGCTCAGATCATTGGCGGCATTCTATCGGGCAGCCTCGCCCTCATCGCGGATGCACTGCATAACCTATCAGACGCGCTATCGCTTTTCATCGCGTTCTTTGCACGCAAGATTGCGCGTCGGCCCGCCGATGACATCATGACCTTTGGCTACGGACGCGCTGAAGTCGTTGCCGCGTTGATCAACTACACCTCGCTGATACTCGTCGGGCTGTGGCTGGCTTTTGAGGCGGTCATGCGATTTCTGGATCCCCAGCCCGTTGATGGCTGGTTGGTTGTAGGTTTAGCCAGCCTTGCGCTTGTGATAGACCTCGTAACTGCATGGCTGACGTTTCACATGGCAAAAGACAGCGTGAATATCCGCGCTGCGTTCTTGCACAACGTCGCTGATGCCTTAGGGTCAGTTGCCGTCATCGTTGCGGGAATAGCCATTCTTGTTTTCGACTGGGTGTGGATTGACCCTGCGATCACGCTGCTCATCGCCACCTATATTCTGTGGATGGCATGGGGCGAAATGGGAGGCGTGATCCGCATCCTAATGCTCGGCACGCCAGAGCATCTGTCACCCCAAGACGTGAAGGCAACGATCATGGCGGTAGAGGGCGTGAGCGACCTCCATCACCTGAAGCTCTGGTCCGCCCAAGAACACGAAACCGCACTCACCGCCCATATCGTCATCGCACAAAGCGCTTGGGGGAATGTCGCTTGGATCAGGCAGAACATCCGCACGACGCTTCACGACGTTCATGGGATCGAAATGGTGACGCTTGAATTGGAAACGGCGCCAGAGGTTTGCCCCTGACGCCGCTGAATGGATCGACTTGTATAGCAAATTACCAGCTATCTGGCCCTTTTTCCGCATAGGCGTGCACGAGGAAATCAATGAACGCGCGCACCTTCGGTTGGGTAAAGCGGCCCGGCGGGTAGACGGCATAGATACCTTGAGTTTCGACAGGCAGATCGGGAATAGCTTCTTCAACGAGGCCCTGCTTCATCGCGTCCGCGTATAGGAACGACGGGAGGTAAGCGATGCCAAGGCCCGAGACGCAAGCGTTCAAAAGCGATTGGCCATCATTCACAGTGAGCCAACCAGCAGTTCGAACCTGACGTTTCTCACCGCTTGGCGCTGTGATCTTCCAAACCGCGCTGTTTGCTTGGTTCGAATAGTGAAGCAGTTTGTGATCGTTCAGATCATCAATCTTTTGCGGACGACCGTATTTCTGGAAGTAATGCGGTGATGCGATCATCCGACGGTTGGTTTCCGTCAGCTTGCGCGCCCGAAGTGTGCTGTCTTCTAGCTCACCAATACGGATCGCCATGTCAAAGCCTTCGGAGATCAGCTCTACATAACGGTTGTTGAGCACCATATTGACGGTGATGTCAGGGAATTCCTGCAGGAACTCACCTAAGATCGGCGACAGGTGGTTCACACCGAAATCGGTGGCCACAGATATCCGCAACAGACCTGACGGCGCAGATTGCATCGAGGTGACGAGTGAATCCGCTTCGCCAGCATCGTTGAGAACGCGGCGGGCGCGGTCGTAATAGGCTAGACCAATCTCAGTTGGACTAACACGCCGCGTCGTTCGGTTCAGAAGGCGCGCGCCAAGGCGAGCTTCGAGTGCGGATACGTGCTTCGAGACAGCGGATTTCGAAATCCCCATCTTTTTGGCGGCATCCGTAAAACCGCCCTGATCCACGACAGTGGCGAAGGCTTCCATTTCGGTAAGGCGATCCATTACTCGACCCTTTGATACTAATTCCTAGGCTCATGGTATCGTCGCCAAATCGGGCACAATCTGGGCCATGAGCGGACAATATCGGGGATTTTCGCGGACAATTCCTAATGCATAGGAATAGTCCGCAAGGCCGATCGGGTAGATCATCCCTTATGAAATCAGAGGGTTGCAGCCAATCTCGTGCCTTGATCAATTGCCCGTTTTGCGTCCAATTCTGCCGCAACATCCGCGCCACCAATAACATGGCAGGGAATCCCTTCGGCTTCCAACGCATCCGCCAGAGACCTTTCGGACACCTGCCCAGCGCACAAGACAACGTTGTCACATGGGATCAGTGTTGGGTTTTCACGAGCTTCACCCGTCGATACCCAGATACCCTCGTGCGTGATGCGTTCGTAGTTTACACCGCCCTTCATCGTAACGCCTTTCATCTGGAGCGTGGCACGATGGATCCAACCCGTCGTCTTACCCAAACGGCGCCCTGGCTTTTCAGCCTTACGCTGCAGAAGGGTCACGTCGCGGATTGCGGCATCAGGCAGCGGGCCTTCGGGGGCGAGACCACCCCGCTGTTCCGACGGGTCCGTCACGCCCCATTCACGGAGCCATTCTGGCAGGTCTATCGTGGGACTTTCGCCCGTGACGAGGAATTCCGAGACATCAAAACCGATGCCACCTGCACCGATGACAACAACGCGCTTGCCCACTTCGGCACCACGAAGGACGTCAATGTAGGACAGAACATGCGGCAAATCCTGACCTTCGATTTCTGGATCACGCGGCACAACGCCCGTTGCGATGACGACCTCATCAAATGACCGCAGCGTATCGACGGTAGCCGTTTCATTCAAACGTAGTTCAATGCCCGCTTCGGCAATCGCAGTACCAAACCAATCGACGAGGCCATGAAACTCTTCTTTACCGGGAACCTGTTTTGCGAGATTGAGCTGCCCGCCCAAACGGTCACTGCGATCAAAAATTGTGACCTTGTGCCCACGTTCGGCGGCCGTCAAAGCAGTTGATAGTCCTGCAGGACCAGCGCCGACCACAGCGATCGTTTTCGCCTCACTTGCAGGCGCAACAACCAACTCTGTCTCGAAACAAGCACGCGGGTTCACCAAGCAACTGCTCAGCTTGCCGCCAAAGGTATGATCCAAACAGGCCTGATTGCAGGCAATACAGGGCGCAATTGTATCGGCCCGATCCACCGCCGCTTTGGCAACGAAATTCGGATCAGCGAGGAACGGACGCGCCATACTTACCATATCCGCGCACCCATCGGCCAAGACTTCTTCTGCAACGTCGGGCGTATTGATCCTGTTCGATGTGATGACGGGGATGCTCACATGACCCATCAGCTTTTTTGTGACCCAAGAGAAAGCACGGCGCGGTACGCTGGTCGCAATCGTCGGAATACGAGCCTCGTGCCAACCGATCCCAGTGTTGATGATCGTTGCCCCTGCTGCCTCAATCGCCTTGGCGAGTTGGATCACCTCATCAAAGGATGATCCGTTCGGGATCAAATCGATCATCGACAGTCGATAGATGATGATAAACTCAGTCCCAACGGCCTCGCGGATGCGGCGCACGATTTCGACGGGCAGTCGCATGCGGTTCTCATAGTCCCCGCCCCAGCGATCCGTGCGTTTATTGGTATGCAAGACGAGGAACTGGTTGATGAAGTACCCCTCGGACCCCATCACCTCGACCCCATCATAGCCCGCTTCTTTGGCGCGGGTCGCGGCGGTTACGAAATCGGCGATCTGTTTTTCGATCCCTTCCTCATCAATCTCTTTAGGAGGAAAAGGCGAAATAGGAGATTTGATCGCAGAAGCAGACACACAGTCTGGTCCATAGGCATACCGACCCGCATGGAGGATCTGCATTGCGATTTTGCCATCCGCCTCGTGCACACGGTCCGTCACGATACGATGATTGGCGATGTCTTGGTCAGTGAATAGGCCGGCCGCACCGGGGAAAACACCGCCCTCTTTGTTTGGGGCCATGCCACCTGTGACCATCAGAGCCACACCGCCCCGCGCCCGTGTTGCGTAAAACTCGGCAACGCGGTTCCAATCCTTGGTCTCCTCCAGCCCAGTATGCATCGACCCCATCAGAACGCGGTTCTTTAGGGTCACAAATCCCAGATCAAGTGGAGCAAGCAGGTGCGGATATTTCGTCATAGTGGCCTCCCTATTCGGGGGCACAATGCAGCGACTTTCCCAGCGCGTCACCTACAACGCGGCGTCACCGAGTTACATCGTTTCTACGCAATGACGACGGAACGCTTTTTTCAGAAGGTCGAGCTCGGCCCGCAAGAGGTCCAACTCTGCACGAATATCTTCGGCTACGGGTTCACCGCAGATGACGGAAAAGGTGGCGAGGGTTTCACCGCTATCTCGGTCTGCGATGATAAAGGTCTGCACGCCATCGCTCAGCACATCCGCAGGCACAGGAACGCGGACAACCCAGCCGCCTTCGGCACCAGTCACGTCAACGCCAGAAATCTCACGCGCCAAATGCGTAACAACAATGGACGGCGCTGTTTGTGTCGAGACGGTTAGGACGCCTTCCCAGACGCCTTCGAACAAGCGGGTTTTTGTCAGGGCTGGAGTTCTCATCGCGGTCCCTTTGATTAGAATTCAGCACGAGGATAACGGCAGAGCGTGAGGTCACGCACCGTTACCTGATTCATAGACGGACCTTCGAAAATGAGGTCCATCCAAACTTTCTCGATCCGCTTCTCATTGAGCTTTGAATACCCAAGATCAAACTCGACCATTTGGCTGTTTGTCCCCAACGGCAGTTCGCGGACAATCTGTTCAACGTTGGGGCCGTGTTTGATGTTCAAACGCGCAAATATCTCGAGCGGCTTTTCCGTCTCGATAATCGGGTCACAGCGGACAAGATGCTTCATCGTGAGGCCGTGGCAGGCCTCATCTGGAAAATCGATGGCGAGGCTCAGATAGGTGCCGTCAAATTTGAAAACATCCATACGCAATCCGTACGGGGCAAGATCGGCTTCGCGAGTATTGCGCAATTGGCGGAGCGTCAGTTCGCTAATTTGGCAATCGTGATAGAGCGTGACCTCTTCGCCAATCATCGTCTTAGACGGCGCCGAGGCCATGCCTTTGACACCCAAAGGACCACGCCACAATTGCGGGCGCCACGCCCAATCCGTGCCACGAGGGGTCGGAAAGCGGTTTGCACCGATCATCGGCAAAGCAAGACGTTCGTTCGCGACATAGATGAACTCATCCATCTGTGCGCGCACTTCGAGAGCCGAGAACAGCCGCCGCCGCACCAAGTCCAGTTTGCTGGTCTTCGCGTCTTTGACCATCTGCGCCAAATAGCGCATCAGGCGGCGCATCATGAATTTGTCGATCAGGTTCATCCTGCCCGAATGTCCCTTTTGTCTTGGCACAACCATGCCGACAATCCCCCGAGTTGGGTCATGCCGTCAAGCCACAGTCGGCACTTTTGTCGAAACATCAATCACCTATCAGAGCAGTCGCCGCCGCCCGCAAAACTGCCAGCCCCTGCGATTGATCAAGAGGCGATTGATCCCACCACCGCACAGAAACCGTGGCCATCCTGCCCTGATAATCAAAGAAGGCGCGCCACTGGGTCGCCTGAAACCCATCCGACAAGGACGACGCGGTATCGCTAAAGAACACCTCAACTCGGTGATCGTGAACTTGAACGTGATGCACAAATATCGTCGAAGGATCACCTGCCCCACTCAGCAAAGCTCGACCATCAGGATGCTGAATCAACTGCGACAGCGCGTTTTCTGCCCCAAAGACGGCGGCGCTATCCGCTTCACCGATTTGTGTCGTGATCAAAGCAAGGCGAGACGCACCACAGGGAGTTGCCACTGTAAAGCCTTCTACCAGACGACTTGCTCTTCGATCGAAACAGTAGCCTTCAGGTGCAACAACGGCGATTTCGCCGCCCAAAACATCAATAGACTTGGGCCCATAAGCCAAACCGTCGTCCAAAGTGCATGCAGACACCAGTAGCGAAGCGCCCCAAAAAGCAGCCATTACGCGCATCTTCAAATTCATAATCGCCTCCGGGTCGTAGCCCATTGCGGTTTAGGCGACGATACCTTTGGCATCAACCAATAGAAGCGTTGATTGCAATTCAGGGCGGCGCGGCTTATTTCGGTCACCAATAGCGAACAAAGGCAAGCGCGATGAACTGGATTTCGAATTACGTCCGCCCGACGATCAACTCGCTCTTTTCTCGTCGTGAGGTTCCAGAGAACCTTTGGACGAAGTGCGGCGAATGTGGAACCATGCTGTTTCACCGTGAATTGGCTGACAATCAGAACGTCTGCACAAACTGTAATCATCACATGGCGATTACACCGCGCGACCGTTTCACCGCTCTCTTTGATGGCGGCGTCTTTACAGAGGTGAAGGTTCCAACCCCAATCGACGATCCGCTCAAATTCCGCGACCAAAAGAAATACGTGGACCGGATGAAAGCCTCGCAAAAATCCACTGGCGAAAAAGAAGCCATGCTGGTTGCCGAGGGCGAGATTTTCCGCACACCGATCGTGGCTGCTGCTCAGGACTTCAGCTTCATGGGTGGTTCGATGTCGATGTATGTCGGCAACGCGATCATTGCTGCCGCTGAACGCGCTGTCGAGCTTGGCCGTCCACTGGTTCTGTTTTCCGCTGCTGGTGGCGCACGTATGCAAGAGGGTATCCTCTCGCTGATGCAAATGCCCCGCACGACCATCGCGGTCGATATGCTCAAAGAAGCGGGCCTGCCCTACATTGTGGTTCTGACACACCCAACCACAGGTGGCGTCACCGCATCTTACGCGATGCTCGGCGATGTCCATATCGCAGAACCGAACGCACTGATCTGTTTCGCAGGCCCGCGCGTTATCGAACAGACTATTCGCGAGAAACTGCCCGAAGGGTTCCAACGCGCTGAATACCTGCTGGACCACGGCATGCTCGACCGCGTGACACCGCGTGGCAAGCAAAAGGAAGAACTAGCGCAAATCATCCGAATGCTTATGGGCATGGATGCTGTTGTCGCGGCTGACCTTCCTGCGCCTGCTGAACAACCTGCAAAAGCGGAATAACCAAATCAAATGACTGCTCCGACTTCGGATGTGATCCTCGAACGGATGATGGCCTTGCACCCCAAGGTCATCGACCTTGTTTTGGACCGCGTTTGGCGTTTGCTGGATGCTCTTGGCAATCCGCAGGATGATTTGCCGCCCGTCATCCACCTTGCTGGAACGAACGGCAAAGGGTCGACGCAGGCCATGATCCGCGCTGGCTTAGAGGCGGAAGGTAAAAAGGTTCACGCCTATACCTCGCCGCACCTCGCACGGTTCCACGAGCGCATTCGGTTGGCTGGTGAGCTGATCTCGGAAAGTTACCTCACCGAAGTTCTGGACGAATGCTACGCCGCCAATGGCGGTGAGCCGATTACCTATTTCGAAATCACCACCTGCGCCGCGATCCTAGCGATGGCACGCACACCTGCGGACTACACTCTGCTAGAGGTCGGCTTAGGTGGTCGTCTGGACGCAACGAACGTTGTGGCGAAACCAGCGCTCTCGATCCTGACACCAATTTCGATTGACCACGAACAGTTCCTCGGTTCGACCCTGACTGCGATTGCCGGCGAAAAGGCAGGCATCATTAAACGCGGCGTGCCTGTCATCGTGGGCCCGCAGCAAGATGAATCCATGGACGTGATCGAAGCAACGGCTGGCCGCATCGGCGCGCCGATCTCTGCCTACGGCCAACAGTGGCACATTGGCGAAGAGCATGGCCGCATCGTCTATCAGGACGAACAGGGCCTCTGCGATCTACCGCTCCCCAACCTGCCTGGCCCGCACCAGATCCAGAACGCTGGCGCAGCGATTGCAGCTTTGCGAATGCTTGGCATGTCGAGCGTTGCGACTGAGGCCGCTGTGACCAAAGCCGAATGGCCCGCACGGATGCAGCGTCTGAAAACGGGGCCGCTTATCGATTTGGCTGGCAATTGTGAGCTCTGGCTGGACGGCGGGCATAACCCAGCGGGTGGCGAAGCCGTTGCTAAAACACTGTCCCGCCTACCGCAGCGCCCGACCCATCTGATTTGCGGCATGCTGAACACTAAGGACGTAACGGGCTACATGCGCCCGCTGGCTGATGTCGCGCAAAGTCTCACCGCAATTTCGATCCCCGATGAGATCAATACTCTTCCCGCAGACACAACAGCGAATGCAGCACGTGAGGCAGGTTTCGCCAAAGTGAAAACCGCAAATTCGACAGCCGACGCAATCGCAGAGATCGTCAAAACCGATCCCTCTGCTCGTATTCTGATTTGCGGCTCGCTCTATTTGGCGGGTCACATTCTGCGCAGCAACGGGTAAGGGCGGCTGCCCCTACTCGGATGGCACGAAATCCAGCGTCAAAATATACGTTCGATTCGAATCGCTCCCCTTGACCGCGAATCACCTAGACCGCTAGATTCACGGTAGAATTCGCTGTTAGACGCCAACGCGCGACAGCATACCGGCCAGGCAGGGCGGGGAGGCGGGCTATTTTTGGCTCGTCTTTCTGTTTGTAACACACTGATACCGAATCATTTTTGTGAATCTCTTTATGGATGAACCCGTTGAGGCGATTCGCACGTTTGACTTGCGTCACCTGATTCTCCAAAATGCGGTCAAAGCGACGGAACACACAGCGCCTGCCAGCGCATAACAACAAGATGTGTTTCGAAGATTGGGGGACAGAAGATGTTGCGACTGTTTAGCAGTATAGCGATCGGGCTCTGCGTGGGCTTTGGCGCCGCGCAGGCTCAAGATGTAAAGATCACCGACAATTTGCCCGAGGCGGTCATTGACCTGAACGGCACGACAGTCACGATCAGCCGTATTCAAGATACAGAGAACCTTTTGACGGGCGATTTCACGAAGACATCTCGCCCATGCCCACCGTTTTGTATTCACCCGATAACCATTGCGGATGGTGTGGAAACTGTTGGCGAACTGGAGGTCATCGACTTCCTGTCGACCAAAGTCGCCGCTGGCAGTGGTTTGCTGATCGACAGCCGCGTCCCTGACTTTTTCGTTCGCGGCGCAATTCCCGGTGCGATCAATGTGCCGTTCACAACACTGGAAGCCTCGAACCCCTATCGCACTGACATCATCAAAGCGCTCGGCGCAGTTGAGGTTGGCGGTGGTTTGGATTTCACAAACGCCCTCGACCTCATGCTCTATTGCAACGGCCCGTGGTGTGATCAATCGCCCCGCGCGATCCGAGGACTACTAGAGGCGGGATACCCCGCCGAAAAACTGTTTTATTACCGTGGTGGTGTGCAAGATTGGGTCATGCTTGGCCTGACAACTGTTACGCCGTCGAATGACGGCTAAGCCGCTTAGGAGAAGAGTATTATGATCCGCACCGTATTAGGTTTTTTCATCGCGGCTTTGACGATCTGCATCGTGATTATTCTGGCACCGTTCTCGTCAGACGACGAACCTGCCACGATTGACGTAACACGCAATGAAACTGGCAACGTGACTGCGCCCGTGGCTACGCCGATTGGGTCAACGGGCACTTTGGCACCTGGCGTCGCCGAAGCCATCGCCCCAGCCCCTGGTGTTGCGGGTCAGGCTGCGGCCCGCATTCTGGCGGCATCCCGCGCGGGACAAGAACCAGAGCTAAAGATCCAAACCGACACGAGTTCTATCGGTGACACGACCGCCGGCGTTCTGGCGGCACTTGGTCTGGCAACAGGCGCGGCACCTGCGCCAACTCCCGCAGAGCTAGGCGGGGATGAAATGATGAACATGACCGCGAGTGTTCTGTCGGGCATCCGCGGCGCAACGGGACAACCCGCCGCCGCAGCACCTCAACAAAACGATCTGCAAACGCTGGTCGCGTGGGCGCTGAAAGAAGGTCAGTCGGATTCCTATATCGATGCGCTTTTGAACGAGGCCGCATCGGCTGGTCAGATCACCGTTCCAAACATGCTTGTGACTTCTGACGGTCGTGTAGATACCGCCACCCTCCTTGCGTCGATTGTTCAAGAGGCCACCGCCGCCACGACAGGCCAACGCGCAGCCGTTCCAACCACACCGTTGGGGCCGTCGGATGGCGTTGAGGTTCGCGTGGTTCAGCGCGCGGGTGAAACCGAACAATTCCGGTTCTACACCGTTGGTTCGGGCGACAGCTTGGGGTCGATCTCGGTAAAATTCTACGGGTCGGTTGAATACTACCCCCGCATTTTCGAAGCGAACCGCACCATCCTATCCAGCCCTGATCGCATCCAAACGGGCCAGCGATTGGTTATCCCAGAGCTAGGGTAAAAGAAGAAAGGCGGGGAAATCCCCGCCCTTCATTTATTCGTCAACCTGTTTGCCCCAAGTCTTGTCCTGCATTTCCCTCAGGCGACTGGCGGTGCGTTCGAATTCGAAGACCCCCTCCCCTTCGAGGTAGAGTGTTTCTGGTTCCGATGCCGCGGAACAAATCAGTTCAACCTTGGCCTCGTAGAGCGCGTCGATCAATGTGACGAACCGTTTCGCTTCGTTAAAGTTATTGCGGCTGAGCGCAGGAATATCTTCGAGGATCAGCACACGAACGGCATCTGCAACAGCAAGGTAATCTGCTGGCCCCAACATCCGCCCGCACAAGTCAAAGAACGACGCCCGCGCCACGCCGTTGCAGAAACCGGGCAGCGTCACATCACGACCTTTAACTTTAAGAACGAGAGGGTGCGCACTATCCCCAGCAAAATCGGTCCAAATCGCCCGAATTGATGCTCGTGCGTCTGGCGTAATCGGCGTGAAATACCGTTTCTCGTCATGCAACCGACCCTGACGGTGGTCCGTCTCGCTGACTAACTCGCGCACCTCCAATTGATCCTTAATCAGATCAATGAAGGGCAGGAAAAGTTGGCGATTCAGACCATTTTTATAGAGGTCATCTGGAACCCGGTTCGAGGTGGTCACAACCGTAACACCAGCCTCGAAGAGTTTTTCAAACAAACGGCCAACAATCATCGCATCAGTAATATCGCTGATCTGCATTTCATCGAACGCGAGGAGCCGAACATCTTTAACCAAGGCATCGGCAACAGGAACGATGGCATCATCCACGCCCTGCGCACGCGCCTTTGCCATTTCAGAATGGACCCATTGCATAAACGCATGAAAGTGCTCACGCCGTTTCGGTACATCGACCAAGGAATAGAGCAGGTCCATGAGCATGGATTTTCCGCGCCCGACGCCGCCCCAGAGATAAAGTCCGCGAACAGGTGTATGAGCGGCCTTACGGAAGAAGCCCTTTTTAACTGGCGGCTGCGCTAGTTCAGTTTGAACACGTTCGAGCGCGTCCAAAACCGCTTCTTGAGCGGGGTCGGGTTTCAGGCGGCCTTCGGCAACGCCCGTACGATATGCATCAATGATACCAGTCATAAACCGCACATAGCCCGCAGCATGGCCAAAGAAAAGCCGCGCCGCATTTCGGACGGCAATGTAGGGCCGCACAAAATGTCATCGAAAATCTAAAGCAGCCGATTGACGGCGATCAAACGGCCCGACACTGTCGCGCCATGAACAAAAGCGCACCCCTCTTTACACCCGTCCTGATCACTGGCTGCATCATCGTCATGATCGGCTTCTCAATTCGTGCGTCGTTTGGGGTGTTTCAAATTCCCATCGCCACGGAATTCAATTGGCTTCGGTCTGATTTCAGCCTCGCGATTGCGATCCAGAACCTCGCATGGGGCATAGGGCAGCCGATCTTCGGCGCTGTTGCCGAAAAGGTCGGCGATCGTAAGGCCATTATTCTGGGCGCGCTGGCCTATGCTGCTGGTTTGATCCTGTCAGCGGGTGCGACGCTCCCGATTCAGCATCAGCTGTATGAAATTCTCGTGGGCTTTGGCATTGCAGGCACGGGCTTCGGCGTCATTCTCGCCGTTGTTGGTCGCGCCAGTTCGGATGAAAACCGCTCCATGAGCCTCGCGATTGCGACGGCTGCAGGATCTGCGGGCCAAGTGTTCGGTGCCCCAGTTGCAGAGTTCCTTTTGCAGTCCATGTCATGGCAAAACGTGTTCCTGTGGTTTGCCGCTGCAATCCTCGCCACGCTTTTCCTTTTGCCGTTCATGCGCGCACCTCAGGTCGCATCAAAGGCTGAACTTCAAGAAAGCATGGGCACCATTTTGGGCCGTGCATTCCGCGATCCGTCCTACACAATGATTTTCCTTGGGTTCTTTTCCTGCGGATATCAGCTCGCCTTTGTCACCGCCCACTTCCCAGCTTTCGTTGCGGAAAGCTGCGGACCGATTGCAGGGGGCACTTTCTTGGCTGGAATGGGCATCAACTCGACCTCTGCCCTCGGTGCTGCTGCGATCTCTCTGATAGGTTTGGCAAATATCATGGGGACGCTGTTGGCGGGTTACCTCGGCAAACGGTATTCAAAGAAATATCTGCTGGCGAGCATTTACGCCGCGCGGACTATCGTGGCCGCATGGTTCATCCTCACGCCGATGACACCCCTCACCGTTATCGTATTCTCGATCGTTATGGGCAGCCTCTGGCTCGCCACTGTTCCGCTCACCTCGGGTCTCGTCGCGCACCTCTATGGGCTGCGCTACATGGGTACGCTCTACGGGATCGTGTTCTTTTCCCACCAGCTAGGTAGCTTCTTGGGCGTATGGCTCGGCGGCAAACTCTACGACATCTATGGCACCTACACTTACGTGTGGTGGGTTGGTGTCGGCGTGGGCGCGTTCTCGGCCTTGGTCCACCTTCCAATCAAAGAAAAGCGGACGGCGCTCGCGGCTTAACGCGCGCGCCACCGATCCAAGATATACCGCGCAGTCATAAGATCGAGGTGAGCACCACCACCGTTCTTGAACAGGGTGATGTCATCGGGAGCGCGGGTAAAAGCATCCAACGTATAGTAGTCGGCCACGACGTTCGCAGGATCATACTCCCCTGACTCAATAGGGATGCGCAGTTCGCCAATATCGTGGAGCACGGTGTCACGGCTATCCATGAACACACGTGACCGCAGAAGCGCCTCGGTGTCTGCCTCACGCAGGTCAGGTCGAAACGCGCCGATTAGGTCGACGTGCTGACCCGCGTGGAGCCATTCGCCTTTGAGCACGATCTGTTTGGCTGGTGTCGCACAGGTGATGATATCGGCGGCACGAACGGCGGCCTCAACATCCGTAGTGGCCTCAGTCGCGGGATACTGTGCAGCAAGGGCCGATGCGGTTTCTAACCGACGCCCTGCGATAATAAAATGAGCGTTCGGAAATAACGCGCCATATGCCTCGCGCAACGATGCAGCGACCGTTCCTGCGCCAATGATCACGATGTTCTCGCTCTCTGGTCGCGCCAAACGTCGAGCCGCCAACAAGCTATCCCCTGCCGTTTTCCATTTTGTCACAAGGCCGAAATCAATAACCGCTTCTAGGTCGCCAGTCACATCCGACATAAGGTTCATTGCGCCGTTTACGTTACGCAGTCCCTTTTCATTGTTCATTGGGAAAATCGTGGCGGCTTTGACCGCAATCCCAAGACCATCAATCCATGCGCTACGTGTGAGGAGCGTATCATCACCGCGATAGAGAAACGTATCGGCGATCTCTGCCTTGGGCAGAGTATGACCTTCAGCAATAGCGTCCGTTAGTCCAATCCAGTCAAGCAACGCCTGACCTTCGTCGAAAGGAACGATGTCGATCATTTCGCGTCCTCATCGCTCAACAGCCCTTCGGCAACAAGGCGATCTGCAAATCCCTGCGGATCAGTAAAGAGATGCGTGTTCCACCCACGCGCAGCGGCCGCAGCAATATTATCAGCCCGATCGTCGGCGAATAAAAGCGCCGTTGGCGCAACACCGCAATCGTCTTCTAGCATGCGATAAATCTCGGGCTCTGGTTTCACTTCTCCCATGTGCCCAGAGATGTAGCGACGGTCGAACTCTTCCAAGAACGGATATTCTCGCTCGCCGATTTCAAAAGTCTGAATGCCGAAATTCGACAGCGCAAACACTGGAACACCTTTAGATCGAAGGGCTCGCAACAAACGCACCGAGTGGTCGATTGCTGGTGACGCCATTTCGAGCCAACGCTCGTGCCACATCATGATTTCGTCGTGCCAGTCAGGGTTCTGCGCTGCGCATTCCGACACAGCATCATACCAATTCTGACCGCGATCCACCTGATCGTTCATGCCGTGCAGGTCGACGGCTTCGAACATCGCCTTGCGACGCTCCACCCCAATCACGCGGTCATAAACACGTTCGGGATTCCATTCGATCAGCACGTTGCCAATGTCAAAAACGACGGCTTCGATACCCATGATTAGCCTCTTTTTATACGTTGCAGCTCGCGCTCTAGGGCGTCGAGGAACCGTGATCGGTCTGCCTTGGAGAATGGTTTACCACCGCCCTGACGGAAGGGATCAGCCGACCGTAGATCCGCCATCAAATCCCGTGTTGCGAGGACGTTGCCAATATTGGCCTCGGTTAGAGCTTCGCCGTTGTGTTTAAGGACCCGCGCACCAGCTGCGACGCATTTGGCGGCCAGTGGGATATCGCCTGTAACAACCACATCGCCCTTGGTTGCACGATCAGCAATCCACATATCGGCGATGTCAGGTCCCTCGGGAACGATCACCGTTTCGACCAGAGGGTTTTGCGACGGACGAAGCCCGCCATTCGACACGATAAACATGCGTGTCTGATGACGGGTTCCGACCCGCTCTACCTCGGCCTTAACCGGGCAGGCATCGGCATCAACGTAGATCACGCGTAGAGAGCCTCTGCGTGGAATGCGATGTGATCTTCGAGGAACGAGGTCACAAAGAAATAGCTGTGGTCGTATCCCGGCTGCAGACGGAGGGTTGCTGGGATCCGGCGCTCTGCGGTTGCGGCCCAGAACTTCTCGGTCATCAGATAGTCGGCGTATTGGTCATTCGCGCCCGTATCGACCAGCAGCGGGATATTGAGGCCAACGTCGCGCATCAGCAGGGTCGCGTCATGCTTTGCCCATTTGCTTTCATCGGTGCCCAAGTAGGCCGTGAACTGCGGGCGGCCCCAGTCGCCAGCGGTAGGGTTACAGATCGGCGAAAACGCGGAGACCGAGCGATAGCGCGGCACGTTCATCGCAATTGTCAGCGCACCATGACCACCCATTGAGTGTCCAGTGATCGACTGGCGGTCCTCATCGACCGCGAAGTTCGCGGCAATGATACGCGGCAGTTCTTCCGTGACGTAGTCGAACATACGGAAATGCGGTGCCCACGGCGCTTCGGTTGCGTTCACATAGAACCCAGCGCCCTGCCCCATGTCATAGGCATCATCATTCGCTACACCTTCGCCACGCGGCGAGGTGTCAGGAAACGCCAGCGCAATACCGTGCTCTGCTGCCCAAACCTGCGCACCCGCTTTGATCATCGCGTTCTCATGGGTGCAGGTCAGACCCGCAAGGAACCAAAGGACGGGAACGGGCGCATGTTCAGCCTCTTCGGGCAGGAACAGACCAAATGTCATATCGGTGCCAGTCGCGTCTGATGCGTGCCGATACACACCTTGAACACCGCCGTAGCATTTGCTTTGCGAAATCGTTTCCATTGATGACCTCCGATTAGACTTGGACCCAGGCGATCACAGCCGAGACCGTTAAAATGCTAAGCGCCGTCGAAACAAGGATCGACGCTGACACGCGCGCGGGGGCAACCCCGTAGTGCTGCGCTAGAATATAAACGTTGCCCGCAACGGGCAGCGATGCCGCCGCAACCATAACCGAGGCCGGGAAGGGATCAACTCGGAACAGGACAAACGCAGCGAAAGCAACGGATGCTGGATGCAGCACCAACTTGGCAAAGCTGAGCCAACCCGCGACAACTAACCGTTCCGCAGATTTGCTCGCCAGCGACGCACCGATCGCGAACAAAGCACCTGGAGTAGCTGCAGCGCCAAGAATGGTCAGGAAATCATTGATTGGCCGCGGGATCGACCAGCCAGATGCCGAGATCAACATGCCAACCACAATAGAAACGATCATCGGGTTCTTCAGAAGACCAATGCCGACGGTGCCAAACACGCTCCACGACAAACGTCCGTGGCGGCTACCGTAGATCAAGATCACGATGAGCGACGAAAAGACGATCAGATCGACAACCAGCACCATCATAATCGGGCCGATGGCTTCCTCGCCGAGGAGCATGGACAACATCGGAATACCGAGGAAGCCCGTATTCCCGATCACACCAACCTGTGCCTCTACCGCGGCCTCAGCGGTGCCAAGCTTTCGGACTATGGCGACCGTCGTTACCAGCAAATAGACCGCCATCGATCCAACCAAATATGCCCCCATGAACGGCCAATCGATCAACTGGTCAAACGACAGGTTTGCCGAGAACCGGATCAGCATCGCCGATAGGGCAAAATAGAAAACGAACTTGGTGAGATACGAGGTCGCTTCGGACGAAAAGAAGCCCGTTCGCCCTGACCCATAGCCCAGCGCGATCAACATAAAGAACGGGAGTGTTTGAAGAAGAATTGCCCACATGCGAAACGGCTAGCATGGCATGTGAAGGAACGGAACCCGCCTTCTTTGCTAAGCCAGATTAGGCGCGGTGATAGGGTGAACCAGACAGGATCGACGCGGCACGGTAGAGCTGTTCACTCAGCATCACGCGCACCAGCATGTGGGGCCAAACCATCTTGCCAACGGACAACGCAGCATCCGCTTTGGCACGAAAGGCAGGGTCCAGACCATCCGCGCCACCGATGACGAAGGCGATGTCCTGACGCCCTTGATCGCGCCAGCCCCCAAGTTGGTCGGCAAAGTCGGGAGAGGTCATGACCTTTCCACGCTCATCCATGATGCAAATGAGAGCGCCATTCGGGATCGCTTTTTCAAGCAGGGCGGCCTCAGCCCCCATACCCGCGTTCTTTTTATCCTCCACCTCAATGACGTTCGCAGGACCGAGCGCAAGCGCTCGTCCTGTTCGGTCAAACCGTGTTAGATAATCGTCGATAAGGTCACGTTCCGGCCCCGCCCGAAGGCGACCGACCGCAACTATATGAACGCGCATCAGTTCAGGCTTCAGCAGCCCCTGTCGGGAGCCACATTTTTTCCAGCTGATAGAATTCGCGCACTTCGGGACGGAAGACATGGACGATTACGTCGCCACAGTCGACCAGAACCCAGTCGCCAATCTCTGCGCCCTCGACTTTACAAATAATGCCGAACGCTTGCTTCATTCGTTCGGTGAGCTTTTCCGAAACCGCAGCGACCTGACGGGTCGAACGGCCAGATGCAATCACCATGAAGTCAGCCATTTCAGTTTTACCGCGCAGAGGGATCTGCACGATATCTTCGGCTTTGTCGTCTTCGAGAGACGCAACGACAGCGGCGAGAATGTCATCGCTCGTTACGTTATTAGAAGCCACGGTCATCGCTGGCTCCATGTGGGCAGTCGCATCTGCCGAGGTATTGAAAGACAGGTCATTGTCCTCCGGGGTTGCGCGTCGTCCAAACCCCGACGCTGGGCCTGTGCTAAAGGTAGCAGCGCATCGCTTTATTTTCAACAGAACAGGACCGCAACAGCAAACAACGCATAGATTCACATATGTGACATTCCACCCACGCAGAGTTTCCTTGCGAGACTCACCAAAAATAACTATGTGACCGCCCATGATCCAAGTTTTCGACATGGATGACCGCGCGCGTTTGCGTGAACGGTTTTACGGCGAAAGCCGTTCGATCCTCGCCCGACTGTAATGTTGCGCGAGGCGCAGCACCGTTGCGCCTGTCCTCACGATCTGACTTTCAACATTTCCAAAGGTAAGAGCCATGTCGCCCAAGACGCTCTATGACAAAATCTGGGACGCACACGTCGTCCAACAATCCGAAGACGGCACCTGCTTGCTGTACATCGACCGCCACCTCGTTCACGAAGTGACCTCGCCACAGGCATTCGAAGGTCTGCGTATGGCTGGCCGCAAAGTGCGCGCTCCGGAAAAAACCATCGCTGTTCCGGATCACAACGTTCCGACCACTCTGGACCGTGCGGACCCAGCGACCATGACCGAAGACAGCCGCATTCAGGTTGCTGCGCTCGATAAGAACGCAAAAGAGTTCGGTATCAACTACTACCCAGTGTCCGACGTTCGTCAGGGCATCGTGCACATCGTCGGCCCAGAACAGGGTTGGACCCTTCCGGGAATGACCGTTGTTTGTGGCGACAGCCACACTGCGACCCATGGTGCATTTGGTGCATTGGCACATGGCATCGGTACGTCCGAGGTTGAGCACGTTCTGGCGACCCAGACGCTCATCCAGAAGAAGTCGAAGAACATGAAAGTGGAAATCACTGGCAAACTGATGCCGGGTGTGACCGCGAAAGACATCACTCTGGCTGTGATCGGCGCAACTGGCACCGCTGGCGGTACTGGTTATGTCATCGAATATTGCGGCGAAGCGATCCGCGATCTGTCGATGGAAGGCCGTATGACTGTCTGCAACATGGCAATCGAAGGCGGCGCACGCGCTGGTTTGATCGCTCCTGATCAGAAAACCTTCGACTACGTCAAAGGTCGTCCGCATGCTCCGAAAGGCGCTGACTACGACGCAGCTGTTGAATACTGGAAAACCCTGTTCACCGACGAAGGCGCACACTTCGATAAAGTTGTGACCCTCAAAGGTGAAGAGATCGAACCCGTTGTAACTTGGGGCACCTCGCCCGAAGACGTTCTGCCGATCTCTGCTGTCGTTCCGTCGCCGGAAGACTTCAAAGGCGGTAAAGTCGAAGCTGCGAAACGCGCGATCGAATACATGGGTCTGACCTCTGGTCAGAAACTGACCGATATCGAAATCGACACCGTGTTCATCGGGTCCTGCACCAACGGCCGTATCGAAGACCTTCGCGCCGCTGCAGAAATCCTGAAGGGCAAAAAAGTCAAAGACGGCATGCGTGCTATGGTCGTTCCGGGTTCGGGCCTCGTCCGCGCTCAGGCAGAAGAAGAAGGCATCGCGCAGATCTTTATCGATGCTGGCTTTGAATGGCGTATGGCTGGTTGCTCCATGTGTCTCGCGATGAACCCCGACCAATTGGCCGAGGGCGAGCGTTGCGCATCCACCTCCAACCGCAACTTTGAAGGCCGTCAGGGCTACAAAGGCCGCACCCACCTCGTTTCGCCGGCAATGGCTGCAGCTGCTGCAATCACCGGTAAACTCACCGACGTTCGGGAGATGATGTAATGGAAAAGTTTGAAACACTTCAGGGTATCGCAGCACCGATGCCGTTGGTGAACATCGACACCGACATGATCATCCCAAAGATCTTTCTTAAGACGATCAAACGTTCGGGTCTGGGTGTAAACCTGTTCGACGAAATGCGTTACGACCGTCAGGGCAACGAAATCGCTGATTTCGTCCTGAACAAACCGCAGTATCGCGACGCACAGATTCTTGTCGCTGGCGACAACTTCGGCTGTGGTTCGTCGCGCGAACACGCGCCGTGGGCTATTGCTGACTTTGGCATCAAATGCGTGATCTCGACCTCGTTCGCAGACATCTTCTTTAACAACTGCTTCAAGAACGGCATCCTGCCGATCGTCTTCCCGCAGGATGTTGTCGATGTTCTGATGAAAGACGCGGAAAAGGGCTCTAACGCTCGTATGACCGTTGATCTTGAGAATCAGGTTGTCACCACTTCGGACGGCCAAGAGTTCGCCTTCGAAGTCGACGCGTTCAAAAAACACTGCCTGATGAACGGTTTGGACGATATCGGCCTAACCATGGAGCATGTTTCGGCGATTGACGCGTTCGAAGCAAAGTCCAACGCAGAGCGTCCGTGGCTCTAAGCCACAAGATATAGCGTTACTTTAGCGGGGATCGTCCAAAAGGCGGTCCCCGCTATACATTTGGATACAGGACAAATGTAGTCTGCCACATTTCGTGCCACAGTTTCGCCCGCCAAAGCACCGCTTTGAAATGGTTGCATTCTCGCACCACTCATGCCGCAAAACCGCCCAATAGATTTCGTCATATTAACCCGTTAGTTGCAGCGGGGTCCGAAAATGGGCAACATTATGTCAAAGATGAGGCAGATCGTGCATCTCGCACGAGGTCAAACTGGAAACAGGACACGGCAAAGCATCGGGTCCGGCCGGATTGAGGAAAAAAGAGTAGTGTTTTCGCGAATTGCAGGGGCAGTTCTGCGTGCAGCGTTTGTGGTGTTGCTTGTTGCGACTCCGTCAATGCTGTTACCGGGCACCCATTCAGACACCACCCAAATCGTCGCCCTTGTGGCGCTGATCGCGGCTGTCTTTACGTTCGTGGAATACAACTCGGACTATCCGAGCTTGGTCGAATTCCGCGATGCACCGCCATTCAACCGCATCCGATTCATCGCACTGTTCCTGAGCGTGTTCTTCATCACGTTGATCGCACGCGGAAAGTTCGAACAAACCACGCTGACACTGTTTATCTCGGCTGTCGGGCATCGCCTGTCCGAGATGATCGATTTCCCGTATTCCCCCGTCCGCTTGATGGTTCTGATGCTACCCCAAGACGCCGATTTGGACCTAATCCAATCGCTACGCACCGCGGCGGGCATCTCATACCTTGTTTCCATCGTGTCCTTGGCGAGCTTTGTTCTCGCCCTGCGCATGAACCAATGGCCGTCGCGCACAAGTGGCTTCAACGTCTGGACCAACATGCCGACGTTCGATCCGACAGCAGGTGGGGACATTGTGGAACGCCTTCAACGCGATGGCCAAGTTAACATTATCTTTGGATTTCTCCTGCCATTTGTCCTTCCGGCCTTCGTAAAGCTGGCGTCGGACTTTATTGACCCGATCAGCTTAGCAGAGCCGCACACGTTGATTTGGACGGTTTCGGCATGGGCGTTCTTACCTGCGTCACTCCTAATGCGCGGGATCGCGATGGGGCGCGTGGCACAACTGATCGAAGACAAACGTCGTCGCACCTTGTCCGACGATTCCTTGCAGCTTGCCTGATTTCCCTCGGTGTATCGCCCATTTGGGCGGACACCATTCGTATCGCAACCTATGCAGCGCCCCTGTCCAGAAATGGACCGGGGCTTTTGCTTGCCGACATCCTGAATGAAACACCTGAGATCGTGCAGGTTTCCGAGCGAATCGAAGCGTTGGCCGCCGATGTCCTTCTGTTGACTGATATCGATTACGACCTCGACCTACGCGCACTGAGCGCACTCAATGACCGCCTGTCCACCCCCTACCCTCATATTTTTGCACTGAGACCAAACAGCGGCATGCAAACGGGCTTCGATGCCGATCAAAACGGACGGTTAGGTGAAGCGCGTGATGCCATGGGCTATGGGCGGTTCAGCGGCGACGGGGGAATGGCTATTCTGTCGAACTTCCCCATCGGAACCGTCACCGACTATAGCGATGCGCTTTGGGCGGACCTTCCGCAGACACTCATGGCCAAAGATGATCCCCTTCGAGGCGTCCAGCGGCTATCGAGCGTAGGACACTGGCAGGTTCAGATTTTGACGCCCAACCGCCCCCTCACACTCCTAGCGTTTTCAGCCACTCCGCCCGTTTTCGATGGGCCTGAAGATCGAAATGGGCGGCGAAACGCGGATGAAATTCGCTTTTGGCGGAACGTTCTGGACGGCGACTTTGGTCCTCCACCCGACGACTTCGTCACATTAGGCATCGCCAACCTTGACCCTGACCGAGGGGACGGACGGCGGGAGGCCATAATTAATTTGTTGAACGACCCACGGATACGCGACCCACTTCCCGACCAGCCCACAGCGTATTGGCCCGATCCCATCGGCGCGTTACGCGTCGATTACGTCCTGCCGTCCGCCACTCTGACAATTCAAAACGCAGGAATCGAGGACACACCTATCGGACCGCATCGCCCCGTTTGGGTAGATGTTTTATCAGCGCCATAAACCCCTTGGTTTCTTGACCCTTGGGCAGCAAACAGATAGGCCATCCCAGACCTTTTCAGACAAGGAAGTACGAGATGTCTAACCCCTCGATCCTGATCCTCGCCGGCGACGGTATTGGCCCTGAAGTAATGGGCGAAGTTAAGAAGATCATCACTTGGTACGGCGACAAGCGCGACCTCGCTTTTGACGTAAGCGAAGACCTCGTTGGTGGCTGCGCCTACGACAAATACGGCACCCCGCTGCACGACGATACAATGGCCAAAGCGCAAGACGTTGACGCTGTGCTGCTCGGCGCTGTTGGCGGTCCGCAGTACGACAACCTTGACTTCTCGGTGAAGCCAGAGCGCGGCCTTCTGCGCCTTCGCAAGGAAATGGACCTGTTCTCGAACCTGCGTCCAGCACAGTGCTTTGACGCACTTGCAGATTTCTCGTCGCTGAAAAAAGACGTCGTTGCTGGCCTCGATATCATGATCGTACGCGAACTGACCTCGGGCATCTATTTCGGTGAGCCGCGCGGCATCATCGAAGAAGGCAACGAGCGTGTTGGCATCAACACCCAGCGTTACACCGAATCCGAAATCGCACGCGTTGCACGTTCGGCATTCGAACTGGCCCGCAAACGCGGCAACAAGGTCTGCTCGATGGAGAAGGCCAACGTTATGGAATCGGGCATCCTGTGGCGCCAGGTTGTGACCGAAGTTCACGATGCTGAATATCCAGACGTTGAACTGTCGCACATGTATGCAGACGCTGGCGCAATGCAGCTTTGCCGCTGGCCCAAACAGTTCGACGTGATCGTAACCGACAACCTGTTCGGCGACCTTCTGTCGGATGCGGCTGCTATGCTAACCGGTTCGCTCGGCATGCTGCCATCCGCATCGCTCGGCGCTCCGATGGCGAATGGCCGTCCGAAAGCACTCTACGAACCGGTACACGGTTCTGCGCCGGACATCGCTGGCCAGGGCAAAGCAAACCCGATCGCCTGTATCCTGTCGTTCGCAATGGCTCTGCGCTACTCCTTCGACCAAGGCGCCGAAGCTGACCGTCTGGAACAGGCTGTTGAGAAGGTTCTGGCGGACGGCGTTCGTACTGCAGACCTGCTCGGCCCTGAAGGTGGCGTTCCTGTTTCCACTTCGGAAATGGGTGACAAGATCATCGCAGCACTCGACGCATCGCTCTAATCGCGATCTAAATTTTAGGAAGCGGGCGTTCATTTGAGCGCCCGTTTTCTTTTGCCTGAAGTCAGGAGTTTATCACTTGCACCACGCCAAAACCCGCTTCATAGCTGGGTTAGCGCAAACGGAGGCACCATGGCGGAATACGCAAAGAGCAACGTAAAAGGGGCGTTTTATGCCTTGGGCGCGATGGGTATCTACGCAACCCACGACGTCGTTGTGAAGTATCTGGGCGAAGCGGGCTTTGGCGCGTTCCAGATCATTTTCTTTGCGGCCTTGTTGAGCTTCCCATTGGTCACGATCATCCTGATGCGCGACACTGAGGCTGATAACCTCATCCCGCGTCACCCATACTGGATGGCCCTGCGGATGGCGTGCATGGTAAATACGGGCGTTTGCGCCTTCTACGCCTTCACCGTGCTCGAATTGGCGCAGACCTACGCAATCCTCTTTGCCTCACCGTTGTTGATCACCATTTTGGCGATCCCCCTGTTGGGTGAAAAAGTAGGTATTCATCGTTGGCTGGCCGTTATCGTCGGTTTGATCGGGGTAATCATCGTGCTGCGCCCTGGCAGTTCGGAGTTGTCACTGGGTCATTTCGCAGCGATGTTTGCTGCGGTGACCAACGCCGTTGTAGCGATCATCTCGCGCAAGATTGGGGCAGAAGAACGCTCTGTCGTCATGTTGATGTACCCGATGCTGGGCAACTTCGCGGCGATGGCGATTGCCATGCCGTTTGTCTACCAACCAATGGAGATCGAGCATCTGGGCATGACCGGCATTATCGCGCTCTTCGGTCTGGTCGCATCGTTCCTCTTTATTCAGGCCTATCGCTCTGGTGAGGCTGCGATCGTCGCACCGATGCAATATAGTCAGATCATTTGGGCGACAGTTTATGGATACTTTCTGTTCGGTGAGAAACTCGATGCGCCTACGGTCATCGGTGCATCGATCATCATCGCCTCTGGTATATACATCGTCTTACGCGAAACTCGTGGCGCATCGAACACCAAACCAGTGTCCCAAACCCGCCTTCGGAGCGAAACTGTTACCTCTCCTCGGGTCTCCGTTTTGATGCGTATTCTCAAGGTCAAACAGGGCGGAAATTCCTAAACGAATTGGGCTCCAAGGGCCTTGCAAATCCCCTATGGAAACTGTAACCCGCACTCCACGGTCGGAGCGTAGCGCAGCCTGGTAGCGCACCTGCTTCGGGAGCAGGGGGTCGGAGGTTCGAATCCTCTCGCTCCGACCAATTACGAAGAAGGCGCCGATTGGGCGCCTTTTTTGTTGTCTGCTCTGCAGCTCAATCAATCTGCCGGATGATCGTCGTAATCAGTCCGCAAAATCCGAGCTGCATCACCATCGGGATCTTCGTATTGCTTGGACCGCATCGTCCAGAAAAACCCAAATAGACCGACGGCACCCAAGCACAGCGATACAGGAATGAGGAGTGACAGAACTTCCATATTACTTGGTCCGTAGTGCGTTGAGTGAAACGATAATCGACGAGGATGACATAGCAATTGCCGCCGCAAGAGGTGTTGCAAAGCCCATAAAGGCAATCGGCACAGCAATCATATTATAGACCGCCGCAACGGCAAAGTTCTCAAGGATTCGAGATCGAGCCGATTTCGCGGTTTTGATGCCATCCATGATCCGTGAGAGGTTCCCACTCACCAACACCATATCCGCGGCGACCCGAGTAGCCTCTAGCGCCGAAGCTGGTGCGATCGACACATGAGCAAGAGCCAGCGCGCCAACGTCGTTCAAACCGTCACCAACCATCAGGACCCGTTTACCCTGCGCCGCTTTCTCACGCAGAACGTCGGCCTTGTCTTGCGGCAATACGCCCGCCTGCCAATCGGTGATCAACAGTTCATCTGCGAGCTTGGACACGGCAGCGGTCGTGTCGCCCGACAACAAGGTCACTGGCATTCCCATCGCCTTGAGACCCGCAATCAACTCCGCCGCCCCATCGCGCAGCGCATCTTCGAATTGAAGCGCAAAGATTTGCCCGTCGATATCGAGGATTGTAGCGCTCTCGCCCTCAACCCCAATCCATTCGGCGCGTCCCAAACGCACCGTCCGACCATCGAGTAGACCTTGAACCCCCATGCCTGGCTGCTCAGTTATATCGGTCACCGTCACGGACGGCAGATCAAGGTCCCTCCCCGCAGCAACAATCGCCTTGGACCGCGGGTGGCCCGACCCTTGGGCCAATGCAGACGCGATCGCATGCACTTGAGGGTCCAACTGGGTGATGAGCTGGGGCGTCCCTTTTGTGAGCGTCCCAGTCTTATCGAACACCACCTCGTCAATCTCTGCGAGGCGTTCGAGCGCGGTCGCATGTTTGACCAGTAGCCCCGCTTTGAACAAACGTCCCGATGCCACAGTCGAGACGGCAGGAACCGCTAGACCCAATGCACAGGGGCAAGTGATGATCAGAACCGCGACGGCGATATTCATCGCATGCCGCACATCCCCGCCCGTCATCCAGAGCCAGAAAACGAAGGCCGCGAACGCAAGTATATGGACGAGTGGCGCGTAAATACGGGCCGCACGGTCAGCCAAAGAATTGTATTTGGACTTCGCCTGCTCTGCCATCGACACAAGGTCAGCCAGCGCGTGTAGCAACGTATTCTCACCAACAGCTGTGGCCCGAATTTGCAGTGCGCCTGTCAAGTTGACCTCGCCCGCTTTCACTTCGGTGCCGACACTGACCGCAACGGGATCCGTTTCACCCGTGAGGAATGCGCGGTCTAATTCGGATGCACCGCCGACCACTTCACCGTCGACAGGCACACGCCCCCCCGGCTGAACGAGCAGAAGGTCGCCAACAGCAACGTCTTTGAGGGACACGGTTTCCGCGGCGTTCTCACCAATCCGCAGGGCGGTCGGTGCTTCCATTGCGGCGAGCTCTGTCGCGGCGGATCGCGCAACACTGCGCATTTTTTGATCGAGGTAACGACCTGCCAACAAGAAGAACGTCAGCGACAAGGCTGCATCGAAGTACGCATGGTCGCCATGGCTGATCGTTTCAAACAATGACATGCCAGCCGCGAGCAAAATCGCCAACGTGATCGGCACATCCATGTTCAGGTGAGCGACCTTTAGCGCGCGCCATGCGCTGGTGTAAAACGGACGAGCCGAAAACACGATGGTCGGCAGCGCGATCAAGGCCGACAGCCAATGGAACAAATCGCGTGTTGCGTCCGTTGCCCCCGACCACACGGCGACCGACAGCAACATCACGTTCATCATCGAGAAGCCAGCCACGCCCAATCGCATGGCCAGATCACGCGCCGAACGGTCCGCCTCGCCCACTGAGAGCGTCGCGCTGTCCAGCGGAGTTGCCTCGTAGCCAAGGCCCGCGATGAACGCGACGACGTCTTCGTCGCTTGTGGTAGCAGGAACCCGCACGGTTGCCCGTTTGCGGGTCAAGTTTACCCGCGCATCCTCGATCTCTTCCCGAGCGAGGAGCCCGCGTTCAACCGTCTGGATACAGGCCGCGCAGTGGATCGTCGGAAGAGACAAATGCAATTCGCGACTACCTTCGGTCGCGTCTTTCGCGGCACGACGGATGGCGATTGGAGTTGCCACACAGGCGGGACAAGCAGCAACTCCGGGATATTCAGCGGTGCTCATGATTAACTTCCGAACTTCACCTGAAGCCTTTGATGAAAATTGGTGCCATCAGCGGCGACGGCTTTGAGACGGAAGTCCCAATTCCCCGGCGCAGAGTGGATCGGCGCGCGATAAACGCGCCCATCGAACACAAACTCTGGCGTTTGGTCATCACGCACGTTGGTCGGGCGGCCAAAGATGCCGCCGATTTGCGCGTCGCCGACAGGTTGTCCATCAGCGCCAATTAGCTCAAGGATCAACTCATCACCCTCCACCCGCGCCTCAGCCGTCCAACCCAAGGCAATCTGCTCTGCCCGTTCGCGGTCGAACTCTTGGCTCGCGACGTATGAGTTTTTCACTTCAAGACCGGGGAACGTCCGAATTGCGCTGAAAGCCATGACCAAGTTCACAGCAATAATCACCACAAAGAATGACGCAAAGATTGCAAAGAACTTTGGGCCTGTGATTGGGGCCTTAAAGAAACCGAGCATCAATTGTTCCTTCCGTTAAAGATCGTATCGACAGACGCACGTTCCTGATTGGTCAGATCAGTGACCCAGAACGTGAACGGCACACGCTCGGACGAGGCGGCCTCGCTGCCTGCTGGAGCTTCAACATAGACACGAACGTTTTTCATTTCATCAGCATTCACGGTGATGATGGTGCCCTCAGAGCCCTCAACATCCAAGTTAAGTTCGGAGCCATTATTCAGAGCCAACCCAAATGGACGTGCTTCACCGTGTTTGTTGCGGAGGCGAACCTCATAAACGTTACGGATGGTGCCATCAGACTTCACGATAAAGGTTGGGTTACGCACAGGCGATACCGTCATATCGATATCCGAACGAATGAACAGCGCGAACACGAGAGCAAAGCCAACGATAGACCACAGCGCGGTGTAGAGGATCGTGCGTGGACGCAGGATATGCTTCAGCACCGGGATCGTTGGTTTGCCCTGCGTCTCGGACTCTTCGTCCTTGAGAGCGAGATAGTCGACCAGACCACGCGGCTTACCGATCTTGTCCATCATCTCGTCGCAGGCGTCGATACACAGACCACAGGTGATACACTCCATCTGCTGACCGTTCCGAATGTCGATCCCCATCGGACAAACGTTCACGCAAGCCATACAGTCGATGCAATCACCTTGATTAGCATCTACAGCCTGTTTTTTGAGTTTGCCGCGAGGCTCACCGCGCCAATGACGATAACCGATTGTGATGGTATCTTCGTCCATCATTGCAGCTTGGATACGAGGCCACGGGCAAGCGTAGATACAAACCTGTTCACGCGCGATGCCGCCAAAGAAGAAGGTCGTCGCGGTCAAAATGAACACAGTGGTATAGGCAATCGGGTGCGCGGAACCGTTCACCAGATTAACAAGAAGCGTCGGCGCATCGGTGAAATAGAAGACCCACGCGCCGCCAGTTGCCAGAGCAATCAACGCCCAAAGCACCCACTTCGTCAGACGAAGGCGCGCTTTGTTCACGCTCCATTTTGCATTCCAAAGACGGACACGGGCGTTGCGGTCGCCCTCAACCCATCGCTCAACAAGGATGAACAGGTCGGTCCAGACGGTTTGCGGGCAAGCATATCCACACCAAACCCGCCCCAACGCAGAGGTAAAAAGAAACAGACCAAGGCCCGCCATAATCAGCAAGCCAGCCACGAAATAAAACTCGTGCGGCCAAATTTCGATCCAGAAGAAGAAGAAGCGACGGCTGGCAAGGTCAACGAGAACCGCCTGATCTGGCAGTTCCGGTCCACGGTCCCAGCGAATCCATGGGGTCAGGTAATAGATCCCCAAGGTTACGATCATGATCAGCCACTTAAGATTACGGAATTTCCCCTTAACACGACGCGGAAATACAGGTTCGCGGGCGGCGTAAAGTTGTTCTGGGGCCTCAGGAGAAGACATAATTAAATCCTAATATGGCTGTTCGCATTGTCCCCTTTTGGAACGAGAGCATTCAAGTCGCTTTGACTCAGATCAACAGTAATTGTCACACGAGCGATTCAGGATTAAATTTTTCGTAATTCGCAAAAGAAAACACCCTCGGCGGTGAAACCAGCCGAGGGTGTGGCCCTTTCGCCAGAGGGAAGTCATCGGTCAGGCGTCATGCGCGAACAGGGGGCTAGACCGATGGATTTCGACGCGGCGGCTGCAACACCGCGTCGAAAATTCTTTTACTGACCGCCACCAAGCTGGTGGACGTAGGCGGAAACTGCATTGATTTCAGCAGCCGACAGGCCAGAACCAGGACGGAACTCTTCGGACCACGCAGGCATGACACCTGCGCGACCTTTGACAAGGGTTTCAGTGATCGCTGCTTCATCACCGCCGTAGAGCCAAATGGCATCTGTGAGGTTCAGAGCACCAGTCATTTCACCATCAGGGTAAAGTGCGGTCGGATCTTCGTATTCACGAGTAGCGGCAAGGCTGCCCATACCTGCGTCACCGTGGCACGATGCACAGTTGTCGAGGAACAGGGTTTCGCCTTCAGCAGCCAAAGCTGCGTCGTGCTCTTGGCCCGAGATACCGCGAACGTATGCAACAACCGCACTGGTTTCTTCGCCAGAGAAAACGTCTGCGAAGGACGGCATCACACCGCCGTAACCACGAGCCGAGAACGACTGTTCGTTACGGATACCGTTGGTCACAGTATATGCGATCTCGTCGATACGGCCACCCCAGATCCAGTCGTCGTCGATGAGAGCTGGGTAACCCTTGGCACCAGCTGCACCCGAACCGTGACACTGAGAGCAGTTCGCTTTGAAGACAGCCGAACCCATGTTCACAGCAAAGCCGTGAAGGTTTTCGTCGTCTTTCAGAGCGGCCAGATCAACAGTCTCCAGCGCGGCGACCATATCAGCGTTTGCTGCATCAACCGCTGCCATCTCATTCGCAACCCGTGCGCGGGTCGAGAAACCGAGGTAACCGGCAGTTGCTTCTTTTAGACCCGGCCAAGCAGGGTAAGCGACGGTGTACCAGATGCCCCATGCGATCGTTGCATAGAACACCCAGACCCACCAACGCGGAAGCGGGTTGTTGTACTCTTCGATGCCATCCCAAGAATGGCCGGTCGTTTCGACCTCTTTTTTATCATTACGCGTGCTCATGTCCGAGCCTCCAGATCAACGTTTGTGTCAGGTGCAGGGGCATCTTCGTGCCGAAACAGCACGCTTGCCGCTTCGTCGTGGACCGTCCGGCTACCCGGACGGAAAGCGAAAACAATCGCACCCACAAAGAAGACAAACATCGCCAATAGCACCCAGCTGTCTGCGATTTCGCGGAAAATGTGATAGTTCATCTCACAGTCTCCTTAGCGGCTCGCATCAGGTTCAAAGGTGGAGAAATCAACCAGAGTGCCAAGCATCTGGAGATAGGCGATCAATGCGTCCATCTCGGTCAGCTCGGGTTGGCCGTCGAAGTTTGCGACGACTGCACCCGGATAGCGCTCTACCAGACCATCCCAATCGCCATCCGGATTGACTTGAACTTCAAAGTCAGCGGTAGCGCTTGCGATCATTTCTTCGGTGTAAGGAACACCAACAACCGCGTGGGTGGACATGAGGTCAGCGATATAGGTCGGCTCCAGCTCACGATTCAGCAGGAAGCTGTATTTCGGCATAACCGATTCAGGCACAACCGACTGCGGGCTCACGAGGTGATCCACATGCCATTCGTTCGAGTAACGACCGCCAACACGTGCAAGGTCAGGACCTGTACGTTTGGAGCCCCACTGGAACGGGTGGTCATACTGCGATTCCGCTGCCAGCGAGTAGTGGCCGTAACGTTCGACCTCATCGCGCATCGGGCGGATCATCTGCGAGTGGCAGACATAGCAGCCTTCACGGATGTAGATTTCACGACCCGCCAACTCCAGCGGGGAGTAGGGGCGCATGCCCTCTACGTCCTCGATGGTGTTCTCCAGATAGAAGAGCGGAGCGATTTCTACGATCCCGCCGATGGTAACTACACCAAGTGCACCGACCAGAAGCAGGGTGGCGTTCTTTTCCAGAACCTTGTGTTTATCAAGGATACCCATTTCCCGATCTCCTTATTCTGCAGCGGCGACAGCAGCGGCAGCAGGCACGCGCTTGCTGAATGCTGTCATCCACAGGTTGTAGGCCATGATGAGTGCGCCAGCGAGGTAGAGAATGCCACCTGTGCCACGCAGCACATACATCGGGAATTTCGCAGCAACGGTGTCAGCGAAGGAGTTCACAAGGAAGCCGTTCGCATCAACTTCGCGCCACATCAGGCCTTCCATGATGCCGGTTACCCACATCGACGCGGCGTAGAGAACGATGCCGATCGTTGCGAGCCAGAAGTGCCAGCTCACCATGCGGAGGCTATAGAGCGATGCACGGCCCCACAGACGCGGTGTCAGGAAGTACAGAGCACCAAAGGTGATCATGCCGTTCCAGCCAAGAGCGCCAGAGTGAACGTGACCGATGGTCCAGTCGGTGTAGTGCGACAGTGCGTTCACTGCGCGGATCGACATCATCGGGCCTTCGAAAGTCGACATACCGTAGAAGCCGATGGAGATAACCATCATGCGGATGATCGGGTCAGTGCGCAGTTTATCCCATGCACCAGACAGGGTCATCAGACCGTTGATCATGCCACCCCACGACGGCATCCACAGCACGATCGAGAACACCATACCAAGGGTCGAAGCCCAGTCAGGCAGAGCGGTGTAGTGGAGGTGGTGCGGACCAGCCCAGATGTACAGGAAGATCAGCGCCCAGAAGTGGATGATCGACAGTTTATAAGAATAAACGGGACGTTCAGCCTGTTTTGGTACGAAGTAGTACATCATGCCGAGGAAGCCAGCGGTCAGGAAGAAGCCCACAGCGTTGTGGCCGTACCACCACTGTGTCATCGCGTCTTGAACGCCAGACATCACTTGAACCGAACGCGAACCGAAGATCGACACTGGAACAACCAGGTTGTTCACAATGTGAAGCATCGCGATGGTGACGATGAACGACAGGAAGAACCAGTTCGCAACGTAGATGTGCGGCTCTTTACGTTTGATGATCGTTCCGAGGAACACCAGCAGGTATGCGACCCAAACGACAGTCAACCAAAGGTCAACGTACCATTCCGGCTCTGCGTATTCTTTCGACTGGGTTGCGCCCATCAGGTAGCCAGTTGCGGCCAGAACGATGAACAGGTTGTAACCCCAGAACACGAACCACGCGAGGTTGCCGCCCCAAAGACGAGCAGCCGAAGTGCGCTGAACGATGTAGAACGATGTCGCGATAAGTGCGTTACCACCAAATGCGAAAATAACTGCAGAGGTGTGCAGCGGACGCAGGCGACCGAAGTTGCCGAAGCCCTGTAAAAATTCAAAGTTAAGCGCAGGGAACGCAAGCTGGAACGCAATAAACGTCCCCACCAAGAAGCCAGCAAGGCCCCAGAAGGTGGTCGCGATGACCCCATACCGCACGACGCCGTCCATGTAGCCGGTCTCGGGCGCAGATTTAGGTTCGCCGGCGCGACGCACCGACCAAATAAAGAGGCCGGCAGCGACGGCCATCACGATCAACGCATGGACCTGATAAGCCAGGTCGCGCGCGAAGTTCGCGGCAACTGCGGCGGCAAGGGCGACAACCCCCAACACCACTATTTTAATCCAATCCCACATATCAAACGTTCCCTTCTTCTGCCTGCGTGGATTCGTTTCGCAGGACTTTTGCTCTGGTTGGGGTTTCCCACCCATCCGGCTCAACTGCCTTGATCCATGTCAAGTTATCGTGAGCCTTCTTTTGCTACCCAATACAGGTCCAAACGTGCCGATAGAGCATGACCATCACGGGAGTATGAAATGCCTTACAAGACCATTTCGGTCGTTATAACTGATAGCGCGGCTGACTTAGACGCGCTGGTGACAGCTCATACAATCGCGGGCCGGTTAGACGCGCATCTAGATGTACATTGTGTTGGCATCGACCCCGCACGCTACGACCCAATGCCTGGCGGCACTTCTGCCATCATGGTCGAAACCGGCCTCGCCGAAGCCCGCGCCCGCGCTGAAAGCCTTGAAAAATGGGCGCTTGAGCATCTACCTGGCGAAAAGGGCGCGCTTTCAACGCAAGCGGTCGTTATTCCTCAGATGGGTCTGGACACACTGGTTGCGCGTCTTGCCCGCTACTCTGATCTTATCGTTGCCTCGAAGCCCTACGGCAAAAACCGCGGCCCACTTCAGGTCAATGTCCTCGAAGCCGAACTCTTTGGCACCGGCGCACCTGTTCTTGTGGTGCCCGAAACGGGTCCTGTAGGTGTTGAACCCTTCAAGCGCGTTGCGATTGCGTGGAACGAAAGCAGCGAAAGTTTTGCTGCGATCCGTGCAGCTATTCCGATTCTCGCTGCGGCTGATCAGGTCGATATCGTAATGATCGATCCGCCAAGCCATTCACCTGAGCGGTCCGATCCCGGTGGTGCAATCTGCATGATGCTGTCGCGTCACGGAATTCGGGCTGAAGTATCCATCCTCGCCCGCACAATGCCGCGTGTTTCTGATGTCATGATACGGTTTGCGACCGAACATGGCTGCGATTTGATCGTGATGGGCGCCTATGGCCACTCCCGTTTCCGCGAATCAATCTTGGGAGGAGCAACGCGCGACCTCCTTGAGCGGACAGAAATCCCACTTTTGATGTCACATTAAAGATGAAAAAGGCGGCCAGTGGCCGCCTCTTTTATGGGATCATCCCGCCATCCATGTCGTCGCCCGTTTCGAGCAACAAGGCTTGAAAATCATCGACACGAATGCGCCGTTTTCCATCTAGATGAATAATACCTTCGCGTTTCAGCGCGGAAATCTGACGGCTCACAGTTTCGAGTGTTAGACCCAAATAGTCCGCCATCGCCTCCCGCGTGAGCGGCAGATTGATATTAATCTGACCTGACAATGAAGACATTCCAATCACAGATTCACGCCGTGCAATGATTGCCAAAAGGCTCGCGATTTTCTCGCGTGCAGTCTTGCGACCCAAGATCAGCATCCATTCACGCGCCGCGTCCAATTCGTCCAGCGTCATATCTAGAAGGCGTTCCGCAACGTGCGGCGTCGTCATCAAGAGCTGTTCGAACGGTTTGCGGCGAAAACAACAAAGCGTCACATCGCTCACTGCGATGACGTCATAGGGCGAATGTGCACGACCCGGGCGACCAATAAAATCGGACGGCAACAACAGCCCAACCATCTGGGTCCGACCATCCTCAAGTGTCTGGCTCAGACTTGCAACGCCCCGCACGACCGACGCCACAAACGTCAGTTCATCACCGGCCCACGCGATCGACTGACCGGCCTCGTAGTTCCGATAGTATTTGATCAACTCCAGTGCTTCGAGTTCGTCTGAATCGCATTTGGCACATACGGCCCGATGACGAATTGGACATTCTTGGCACTGAATATCGAGCGAGATTTGACTCATCGCAAAAACAATCCTGGTTCGCGCAGTTATTAAGGAACTACTATAACCCATTTTTTGGAGGGATACACAATGGAAACCCGTAGCAGATTGCGGGAATTGGGACTCTTTGACGCTCGCGCGCCACGATATACGAGCTACCCACCTGCCAATCACTTTAACGGGAATGTCTCTCCCGACACGACCGCGCAATGGTTGCAGGCCGTTCCTTCGGGCGAACGGGTTTCGTTGTATTTACACATCCCGTACTGCAGACGACTGTGTTGGTTCTGCGCTTGCCGCACACAAGGGACAAGCACGGACCGTCCGTTGGTTCCCTACTTGAAATTGTTGAAAAAAGAGCTGGCGTTGATTGATGCACACCTGCCAAAGGATGTGCTGATCAGTCAAATCCACTTAGGCGGCGGCACACCGACGTTGCTCCCTACTGATTTGATCCTCGAACTCGGCGAAGCGGTAAACTCCTTCCGCCCAATGGCCGACGATCTTCAATTCTCGGTAGAGATTGATCCGACGGAGGTCGACCAAGCCCGCATCGACGCCTTGGTTAAAATCGGCATGACACGTGCGTCAATTGGCGTTCAGGATTTTGATCCAGCCGTTCAAGACGCGATAGGCCGTCAGCAAACATTTGATCAAACGCGTGATGTGGTCACGATGCTTCGTGATGCGGGCATCAAATCGGTGAATATGGACATCCTATATGGCCTTCCGCACCAAACCCGCGAACGGATGGCGGATTCTGTTCAGCGCGTTCTATCGCTGTCGCCAGATCGAGTTGCGCTCTACGGTTACGCCCACGTTCCGTGGATGGCTAAGCGTCAAGTTATGATCCCCGCAGAGGCTCTCCCGGACGCGGAAACACGTCTCGACCTGTTCGACATCGCCCGCGATTTGTTCATGTGGGACGGCTACCAAGAGATCGGCATTGACCACTACGCCCGCCCCGAAGATAGCCTTGCAACGGCAGACAAAGCAGGGACGATGCATCGCAACTTCCAAGGCTACACGGACGATACCGCTAAGGTCTTAATCGGCTTGGGCGCGTCGGCAATTTCGAAATATCCGCAAGGTTTCGCGCAGAATATTTCGACCTCTTCGAAATACGCTTTTGCGATTGAAAGTGGGCAGCTGGCAACGGCGCGTGGTCACGCCATGAGCGACGATGACACTTTGCGCAGCGATATAATTGAAAAGTTGATGTGCAGCTTTGAACTCGATCTCGCTGAAATTGCCGCGGAACATGGCCTGCCGCTTTCAACCATTCAAAAGATGGTCCAACCGATGATCGATCAGTTCCACGACCAAATGGTAGTCAAGAACAACGTGATCCGCCTGAACGAACATGCGCGCCTGATCGCGCGCCTGTGCGCTCAAAAGATCGACGCGTATCAGATGCCAGAAGGGCGACACAGTCGCGCCCTTTGACCTGTTCGATTTTGCCAGCTAATGATGTCCTTGATTTGATCAAATTGAGGACATCATGGCATTTGATCCCCAACCTACCCGCTCTGGCTACGGTTATTCTATTTCCCCGATGACCGAAGCTGATCGCGATGCCCTCTACCATGCTGCGTCGGATCCTGTGACTTGGGCAGGGCACCCCGCCAGCGACCGCTACAAGCGCGAGGTCTTTGATCCGTATTTCGATAGCCTTCTTGCGAGCAAGGAAACGGTCATTCTCCGCACGGAACAAGGGGAAGTCATTGGCTGTTCTCGTTACTATCCCGCCCCCGATGTGCCCAACAGCATTTCCATCGGCTATACCTTTATCGACTGCAAATATTGGGGTGGCGCGACCAATCGGGCGTTCAAGCGGCTGATGCTGGAGTATGTTTTCGAAATCTTCGACGAGGTTTGGTTGCATATTGCGCCATCAAATATCCGCTCCCAAAAAGCGAGCGTGAAAATCGGTGCGAGGTGGCGCTATGACGCTGATCTCTCTTTAGGCGACGGCGCCGTGCAACCGTGGAAATGCTACACGGTCTCTCAGGCTGACTGGAACGCGGCTTTGCCGTCGGGAAACAGCTAAAAATGCGTCTCGGCATCATCGTCCTGATTTTGGCCTACGGAATGAGCCAGTTCTTCAGAGCTTTCATGGCGGTTCTGGCACCGACCTTAACCGCCGAAACTGGCGCAACTGTCGAACAACTCGCCACGGCGTCTGGTGTTTGGTTTCTGACATTTGCAGCAATGCAGATCCCGATCGGCGAAGCTCTCGACCGTATTGGACCAAAACTGACTGCCGCTGTCGTGTTTGCAGTTGGAGGTGCTGGGGGCGCCGCATTGTTTTCAATGGCGACCGCGCCGTGGCACATCACGGTTGCGATGGGCCTCATCGGGATCGGCTGCGCTCCAGTCCTGATGGCCTCATACTATATCTTTGCCCGCACCTATTCGCCCGCCGCGTTCGCCTCACTTGCCGCGATGATGGTGGGGCTAGGGTCACTAGGGAATATTATGAGTTCTGCGCCGCTTGCTTGGGCTATTGAGGCATTCGGCTGGCGGCCTACAGTGCTGGGGCTAGCGGCACTGACGCTCTCAATCGCGGTCCTGATCGTAGTAATTGTCGAAAACCCAGAACGCGTCACGCACAGCCAAAAAGGAAGCGTGATGGATGTTCTAAAGATACCAGCACTCTGGCCGATCTTATTGTTCTTGATGGTGATCTATGTGCCGTCTGCAGCGTTGCGCGGCCTATGGTCAGGCCCCTATCTGCAATCGGTTTTCAACGTCGACGGCGCAGTCATCGGAAACGTGACCTTTTTCATGGCCATCGCGATGATCATTGGCAGCTTTGCCTACGGTCCATTGGACCGCGTATTTGGCACACGGAAATGGATTGTTTGGGTCGGGAACTTTATGGGGATGCTGGCATGCGTCGCCCTCGCGATTTGGCCAGACCAAGGACTACTCAGCGCAACGATCCTGCTCTCTGCAATTGGCTTCTTTGGCGCGTCTTACCCAATGATCATGGCACATGGACGCGGGTTCCTTCCACCGCACCTCGTTGGTCGCGGGGTAACGCTTATGAACCTGTGCTCTATCGGCGCGGTCGGCCTCATCCAAACCTCAGCAAAGCCACTCACCGCCGCACTTTGGAGCGGGACGACGACAGCCGCCGAATCCTACAGCAGGCTTTTCGCCTTTTTCGCCGCCCTTTTGGCAGCAGGTTTGATCGTTTATCTCTGGTCAAAAGACACAAAGGACTAGTGCGGCTTTATCGACCTCTTCCACTTGGCCCCCTTTGCAGCTATACGCCCCACTGGTTAAACCAAGGAGAAGCCAATGGGCTATAAAGTCGTCGTCGTTGGCGCCACGGGCAACGTGGGTCGCGAAATGCTCAATATCCTCGCTGAACGCGAGTTTCCGGTTGATGAAATCGCCGCTCTGGCCAGCCGTCGATCGCTGGGCACCGAAGTGAGCTTTGGCGACAAGACCCTTAAGACCCAAGACCTCGACACGTTTGATTTCGCAGGTTGGGACATTGCTCTGTTTGCAATCGGTTCTGACGCGACCAAAACCTACGCGCCCAAAGCGGCAGCATCGGGTTGCGTTGTCATCGATAACTCCTCGCTTTACCGCTACGATCCAGACGTTCCGTTGATCGTTCCCGAAGTGAACGCTGACGATGTCGTTGGCTACACAAAGAAAAACATCATTGCGAACCCGAACTGCTCTACCGCGCAGATGGTTGTCGCTCTGAAACCGCTGCACGACCGCGCTAAGATCAAACGCGTTGTTGTTTCGACATACCAGTCGGTCTCTGGCACGGGCAAAGAGGCAATTGACGAGCTTTGGGACCAGACCAAGGGGATGTATGTCCCGGGTCAAGAGGTCGCTCCGTCGGTTTACCCGAAGCAAATCGCGTTCAACGTGATCCCACACATCGACGTGTTCCTCGACTCGGGTGACACGAAAGAAGAGTGGAAAATGGTCACCGAGACCAAAAAGATCCTCGACAAAAACATCAAACTGACTGCGACCTGCGTGCGCGTTCCTGTTTTCGTCGGTCACTCGGAATCGATCAACGTTGAGTTCGAAGAATTCCTCGATTGGGAAGAAGCGACCGACATCCTGCGCGAAGCACCAGGCATCATGGTTATCGATAAGCGTGAAGCTGGCGGCTACGTCACTCCGATCGAATGCGTAGGCGACTATGCGACCTTCATTTCCCGCATTCGTCAGGACGTTACCGTTGAGAACGGCATCAATTTCTGGTGCGTCTCGGACAACCTTCGCAAAGGTGCTGCGCTAAACGCTGTTCAGATCGCAGAAGTCCTCGGTCAGCGCTGCCTGAGAAAAGGCTAAGCGCCACGCTATATCATAATGAGAGGCCGGCCTTTTGGGTCGGCCTTTTTTCGTTTCAGATCGAATCAAATGTGCCATCAGCTAAGACCCTGATCTCTCAGACAGAATAAGAACGGACGTTCTCTGCCCCGATCCGGCAAACACCCCCTACAATTGAATAGGGTGGCCCTACCCACGTCCCTCACTCAGCCACCCCTACGCGCAGATGAATTTATTAAACATCCTGAGGTAGATTAACCCTGAGGCGAGCATGTCCCAACCATTGATCGCCTCAGTCAAGACGAACCTTCTTCTGTCCGGTGGCAAGCGTGTCCCAATCCTCGCTTGCTGCCGGATGTGAAGCACCCCGCCAAAGCCCAGCTCGGGCCGCAGCCACCAGTCACAACGGATCACTGATCCACAACACAGGACGAAAACGATGTTACTTGTGATGAAAGCTCGCCAACGTCGCCGTGCGGCATTGCTTGCCAGATACCGCAAATTGATTGCGTCACGGCCTGTCGTACTGCGCGGCGTTACCGCTATTTAAGGGAATTTCCCCTGACGTAGAAAAGGCGGCCCTTAGGTCGCCTTTTTCATTAAACAGCTACGAATTTCTTCGACGCGGGGTCGTAGGCATCCAACGTGCCGTCGCCGATATTGTTCCAAAGTCCGTGCAACGTCAGCATATCGTCATCGAGAGCCTTTTTCACAAACGGGAAGGTCGCGAGGTTCTCCAAACTGACCAGAACGGCCTCTTTCTCCAGTGCAGTCGTACGATCTTCGTCTGGCAGTTCGCGAACACGCTCAAAGCCGGGGCGCAACAGGTTGAGCCATGTGCCCACGAAAGAGGTTTTGTCTTCGAGCTCAGGCGCATGCCCCATGCACATCGCCTCGCATCCAGCCACGCCACCGCATTGAGAGTGACCCAAAACGATCACATGCGCGACTTTTAGCGTTGTCACAGCATATTCGACCGCGGCAGACGTGCCGTGGTGATCGCCATCGGGATTATACGGCGGGACAAGGTTTGCGATGTTGCGGTGGATAAAGAACTCGCCCGAATCTGCACCAAAGATCGACGTCACATGAACGCGGCTGTCACAGCACGAGATGACCATGGCTCGCGGGCGTTGCCCTTCATCAGCCAGTCGCCGATACCACGCACGGTTTTCGGTATACGAGGTCGCTTTCCAACCTTGGTAGCGGCGCACCAAGTAATCCGGCAGTGGTCGAACGAATTCCATCTTTTCTCCCTTTCTGAACGGTTTCACAAATAGGCGGCATTTTCCCGAATTTCGAGACATTTTTCATTCTGCTGTAAACCAGTTGCCAATCGCCTCTGGGTAAACCCAACCCATGCAAGATCCGTTTTCATATAGGCTTGATGCTATGCCGAGGTCACAGCGCGTTGTCCGCCTTGTGCCACGACACCAATGTTTCTCTGTTAGCTTAACCCTCGATCGCATCTTGCAGGATTGCGACGATGAAGAGGCCGAAGCCAAGTTGATCGAAACCTTTGAGCATCTGGATCGGCTCCTTGTTTCAATTGAGAAATTTTATAAGGCGGGTGCCCATGCGGCCTTGCCGGACCTAGCAAACGTTTTAGCTAAACGCCTCATAGAAATCGGACTTGGGGACGCCGCTTTGATCGCAGGTCACATTGCAGAATGCGCACGTCGGCCAGATTTAATAGCGCTCAGCGCCGTCATCGCGCGGCTGGAACGAACTGTCCAATTTGCAGCACACAGCATATTTGGAGAGGTCATGGGACCAAAGCAGCCTTGATACCGCAACGGACTCAGATAATGTCATCTAAAATTTTAGGAGATGCATCTTGACCTCTTCGCGAAATGACTCTCACCCAATTCCCACATGGGTGGTATCGCCAGAAAGTTGGGCAAGTTTTTCTGCCAACCTGTCGCCAGTCGCCCTCAGCTGGGCAACTCAGCACGGGTTCAATGGAGGCGCTGGTCAAGCCGTCATCGTCCCGAACGAACACGGTGAAGTCAGCCTCGCACTCCTCGGCGCGGGCGATGAAAAAGCAAAGATCAGACAGCGTTTTATCGTCGGCGCCGCTGCGGCCAAACTCCCCAAAGGCACTTACAAACTAGAAGGCCTCGAAGGAGACGATCTTTTTGAAGCCGCACTTGCGTGGGAACTCGAGGCTTACAGGTTTAGCCGCTACAGGACCCAATCCGAAATGCCGGCGCTTCTCGCCCCCAATGAAGCGATAAATGGCGAAAGACTGGCCGCGTTTGTAAACGCTGAATACCTCACCCGCGACCTCATCAACACGCCAGCGAGTGACATGGGCCCAGAGGAACTGGAGCAAGCCACACGCGATCTCGCCCAGAAATTCGGCGCGCGCGTCCAGTCCGTCGTCGGAGACGATCTACTGACCGAGAATTTCCCACTGATCCATGCCGTTGGGCGTGCTTCGCCTCGTGCGCCGCGGTTGATCGAGATGAATTGGGGCACAAAGGGACCCCGCTTAACTCTCGTCGGTAAAGGGGTCTGCTTTGACACGGGTGGCCTCGACATCAAACCCTCTGCATCAATGGGATTGATGAAAAAGGATATGGGCGGCGCGGCAACCGTGCTGGGCCTCGCATATATGATCATGTCGCTCAATTTGCCGCTGCAGCTACGGGTCCTGATCCCCGCCGTTGAGAACTCGGTCGCCGGCAATGCATTCCGCCCGCAAGACGTCTTGCCAAGCCGCAAAGGGCTCAGTGTTGAAGTCAACAACACCGACGCTGAAGGTCGATTGGTCTTAGCCGATGCACTCGCATATGCGGCAGAAGATGAACCCGATTTCCTTGTGTCCATGGCCACACTCACTGGTGCCGCTCGGGTCGCTGTTGGTCCAGACCTCGCACCGTTCTACACCGATGACGATAAGGCGGCGGACGCGCTAACGCGTGGTGGTAAGGCACTGTTTGATCCCGTCTGGCGGATGCCATTCCATGCGCCATATGAATCTCTGATCGAACCAGCGATCGCGGATTTGGACAACGCCCCCTCGGGCGGCATGGCCGGATCGATCACAGCGGCATTGTTCCTTCGTCGTTTTGCAAGCCCCGCCTACATGCATTTCGACATCTATGGATGGCAACCAACTGCAGCCCCTGGACGGCCCAAAGGTGGCGCAGGCCAAGGCGCGCGGGCGTTGCTACACGCGTTGAACGATATTCTGGACCTCTGACATGTCAGACCGCCGCACGACTGCCGTAAATGAGCGCGTGGCAGCGTCCCATTTGCTTGGCACTGTCCAGGCGCCAGAGTTCGTCGATGGTGAAATCACTTATGTCCAGCGTCCCGTTGTCGATCTTTTGGACATTCCAGGGGGCAAGCGGGATCGACAACTTTTGGCTGGCACCAAGGTCACAGTATACGAGGATTTGCACGGCTGGTCGTTCGTTCAGTCTGATCTCGACGGCTACGTCGGCTACGTCCTTAGTTCTGCGCTAAACCAAACATGGCGACCGACACATCGCATTGTGACGAGATCAACTCACGCCTATCGCGACGCGAATATGAAATCGACGGATCTCCACCGTCTATCTTTGGGCGCGGAAGTCCCAGTTGAAACCTTCGTAGGTGAATTTGCCCATACCCTTCTCGGCTACATCCCTACTTCGCATTTGCGACCTCGTGACGAGTACGAAACTGACACCGTCGCCGTTGCAACACGATTGCTCGGAACGCCTTATCTATGGGGTGGCAACTCTGCGGACGGCATTGATTGTTCGGGCCTCGTTCAAATGGCTCATCGGCTTTGCGGGCTGCCCTGCCCTGCCGATAGTGACCAGCAACAGGCCGCTATGGGAAACTCGGTCGATGACGCCCCGCAAAAAGGCGACCTCTTTTTCTGGCGCGGCCACGTGGCACTAGTCGCGGACTCTCAACGGATCATTCACGCAAACGCCCATCACATGGCCGTTGCCTATGAACCGATCAAAGATGCCCTAGAACGGATCGGACCTGTAACTGCGCATAAACGGCTGTAGTCAATCAACCGCTCGGATCAATTTCCGTTCGAGCACTGATAAAACGGCTTTCAGGTCGTTTCCGCGTTTCAGCACTTGCCCCTCGGCTCCAATGACAGCGTATTGGCCCTGCTTCAAACGTAGCTTTGGTCGCTTTTCGATACGATACAGTGGATGCTCTGCCGTGCGCCGAAAAACAGAGAAAATGGCGACCTCACGCAGGCACGATAACCCATAGTCCCGCCATTCACCGGCTGCGACGAACCGACCATATAACCCGAGGATCGGCGCAAGCTCTGTGCGGTGGAAGGCAACCTGTTCTGGCTGCGCAGCAAAAGACGTGGGTATTTGTATCGTCATAACGGTAAGATTTGCTGCAATTTCGTTACAAATCAAGCATGCCTTGATGTTGCCCAGAAATTACCCCGCAAAGGTCCTCGACCGGCAAAAGTCGCGCCGCAATCATTGCGCATAACCAACCTATGCAAAGTGCTACGGCGCGGCGATGTTTAGCCCCCACCCAGTTCGCCGCGTCGGACACCTTGCGAAGAATAGGTCCCCGCATCCCCAAGATGCGGGGTTTCCTGTTTCTTCACAAAGCCTACCCGCAGAAAATCCGTGTCAGCGTGCCATCCTCGCCGACTTGGAAATTCAGACGCTCGGCACGATAGTCCATGGTCATCATGGAATGTGGACGCAACACGCGGACCTGCCGCAGGATCAATACACCCTCAAGCACCGTCGCATCGCGTCCGATCAGACCGCCATACTGAGCACCACCACAGGTATCTTGGGCCACATCTGGGAGGGCTGGCAGTTTAGATGTGCCAACATCCTGACAGGCCGAAAGAAACATTGAGGACACAATAATAGAAAAAACCAATCGGGTCATTTTTGTCATTTTCATCATCTAGTTCACTTCAATCATCCGCATCCACATTCGAACCGAAAAAATACCGTTGAATAGGACTTTAGCATCGTTCACCTTTGCGGAAATTGCAAAAAGGGAGGTTTCGCATGCGCACCCGTGCAGCAGTTGCCGTAGAAGCCGGCAAACCACTAGAGATTATGGAAGTGAACCTCGAAGGCCCGAAAGCGGGCGAGGTCCTGATTGAAGTCAAAGCGACGGGCATTTGTCACACTGACGAATTCACGCTTTCTGGCGCGGACCCAGAGGGGCTTTTCCCTGCCATTCTCGGCCACGAGGGCGCTGGTGTCGTTCTCGAAGTTGGTCCGGGCGTGACCAGCCTCAAACCAGGCGATCACGTTATCCCGCTCTACACGCCAGAATGTCGCGAGTGCGAATACTGCCTCAATCCAAAGACCAACCTATGCCAGTCGATCCGTTCGACCCAAGGTCAGGGCCTTATGCCCGACGGCACATCGCGGTTCTCGATGCTCGATGGCACGCCGATCCTGCATTATATGGGTTGCTCGACCTTCTCGAACCACACAGTTCTGCCTGAAATTGCACTGGCGAAAGTTCGCCCTGATGCGCCGTTCGACAAGATTTGCTACATTGGGTGTGGCGTCACGACGGGTATCGGCGCGGTTATCAACACCGCAAAAGTCGAAATCGGCAGCCGCGCAATCGTCTTTGGTCTTGGTGGCATCGGCCTCAACGTAATTCAGGGCCTCCGTCTTGCAGGCGCAGACCAGATTGTAGGCGTTGATCTGAACCCTGACAAAGTACCCATGGCGACCCGCTTTGGCATGACCGACTTCGTGAACCCTACAGAGGTTGACGGTGATCTGGTGGCCTACCTCGTTGCGCTGACCAAAGGTGGCGCGGACTACACGTTTGACGCAACAGGCAACGTGAACGTCATGCGAACCGCATTGGAATCGGCGCACAAAGGCTGGGGTGAATCGATCATTATCGGCGTGGCACCTGCTGGCGCAGAAATCAGCACCCGCCCGTTCCAGCTTGTCACTGGTCGCAGCTGGCGCGGCACCGCATTTGGTGGAGCTCGAGGCCGCACTGACGTGCCGAAAATCGTCGATTGGTACATGGACGGTAAGATCGAGATTGATCCAATGATCACCCACACGATGCCCCTCGAAGACATCAACAAAGGCTTCGACCTGATGCATGCGGGTGAATCGATCCGTTCGGTCGTGATATTCTAAAACACAAAAGCCCCGCTTCTAGCGGGGCTTTTCATTTGTTCAGTTGGCGATCTAGGCCCCGTAGCGGGCCATGAACATCTCAACGGCTCCATCAACGACACGCGCCTTGTCAGCCTCAGCGACAGGCACATCGTGTAGAAACATCACGCGATCCATCAGTTCAACTTTGCATAGAGCCTGAAACTGATCGGCGGCTAGCTCAAAATCTTGGATCTTTAGTTCACCGCGCTCAACGTACTGCTTTAGAAAAAAGACAATGCGGGAACGAACTAGCGCTGGGCCACAATCGTAAAACTGACGACCCACTTCGGGAAACCGCTCGGATTCAGCCATGCACATCCGGTACATACGCGTGTTGAACGTCTGAGACATGATAGTGATCATCTCATACCCAGCAAAGCGCAGAACGTCGCGCGCAGGCAGAGAAACGTTCACTTTGGCCGTCGCCGTATCCGCTTGAACCGCGCATTCGTTCCGCGCAACCTCCATAAACAAGAGGCGTTTGTCAGGGAAATAGCTGTAAAGCGTTGCCTTTGACACGCCTGCGGCTTTCGCGATGTCATCCACGCTTGCGCCGTCAAAGCCGTCTTTGAGGAATATCTCGCGGGCACCTTCAAGGACCTGCTCGAACTTACGTCCTCGTTTAATTTCCTGACTGTCGTCGGGCATGATGCCTCCGTCTGAACCGAGCCACATTATAAACCGCTCGGTTCAGATCAAACAAGGCATCGCCTTATTCTTGAGCGCAAACGCCAGCTTGTAGCGACGTGGCATCGAAACAACCTTGCGTCGTCTCAGGCGCAGGGTTCTGCGGCCACGTCAGGTTCGGGAATTGCATCGGTCCACCCATCGCTAAGACAGGCGAAGAGACGAACATCAGTGTGGCAGCGGTAAGGGCAGGAAGGAGTTTCATATCAGACCTCATAACTGGGATGAGTCGATTTCTAAACTAAACTGTTTGGTTTTGTAAATACAAAAATGAACCGATCAGTTCAGTTCGTGCGGCAACTGGTCTCCGTTGCACCTGCCTCAGAAAGGTCTAGGGTGGCCTCAATCAGAGAATGGAGCGATCAATGATCCCCGGGTTTTCAGGCCGACGCCGCTTTTCCGACCTCAAAGAGCAAGAAATTCTGGCCCTCGCCATTTCCTCGGAAGAGGATGATGCGCAGATTTATCGCATGTATGCCGAACGGCTTCGGGCGGACTTTCCTGCCTCCGCGGCGATCTTTGATGGCATGGCAGCAGAAGAAGATGACCACCGCCGTCGATTAATCGACGAACATGAACGTCGGTTTGGCGGTGTGATCCCTCTCATCCGTCGTGAACACGTTTCCGGATATTACGCGCGGCGCCCGATTTGGCTGGTTGAAAACCTAGGCCTCGAAACCATGCGGTCAGAAGCAGCTGCAATGGAGAAACAAGCCGAACGGTTCTACCTTGCAGCAGCCAAGCGCACCTCGGATGCGGGCACACGTAAATTGCTGGGTGATCTCGCCGCGGCCGAGGCCAATCACGGAGAGTCGGCGGTCACGCTCGAACAAACGCACCTGACGGAAACGACGCGCGACGAAGAAGCAGACGAAGCCCACCGCCAGTTCGTTCTCACGTGGGTCCAGCCTGGCCTTGCGGGTCTCATGGACGGCTCGGTTTCCACCCTCGCGCCAATCTTTGCGACGGCTTTTGCGACGCAGAACACGCATACGACTTTCCTCGTTGGTCTCGCGGCGTCTATCGGCGCTGGTATCTCGATGGGCTTTACCGAGGCCGCATCGGATGACGGTCAAATCTCGGGCCGAGGTTCCCCAGTGAAGCGCGGCATCGCGGCAGGCGTGATGACAACTTTGGGCGGTCTTGGACACGCGCTACCCTATTTGATCCCGCATTTCTGGACCGCGACTATGATCGCCTTCGCCGTGGTCTTTGTTGAACTGTGGGCCATCGTTTGGATTCAGAACCGCTATATGGATACGCCGTTCTTGCGCGCCGCGTTCCAAGTGGTCCTTGGCGGTGCGCTTGTGTTTGCAGCAGGTGCCTTGATCGGCGCGGGATAGATCACACCGAATTTTGTCGATCATAGCGGCGAGGGCTGTTCCTTGGCTTTAGGGGACGTTAAGACGGAGCCGAACCCAGAGGAGCATACCATGACCCGACCCAAACCCGTTGTTCTGTGTATTCTGGATGGCTGGGGCAATGGCCCTGACGCGACTGCTAACGCACCTGCACTCGCAGACACACCCACCTTTGACCGCATCATGGCAACCTGCCCCACGGCAGAGTTGATCACCCACGGTCCTGATGTCGGCCTCCCCAGCGGGCAAATGGGTAATTCCGAAGTCGGTCACACAAATATTGGCGCAGGCCGTGTCGTTGCTATGGACCTAGGCCAGATCGACCTTTCGATGGAGGACGGTTCCTTTGGCAAAACCGAAGGCATCTTGACCTTCATTACCAAGTTGAAAGAAACAGGCGGGCAGGCTCATTTGATGGGTGTCGTCTCGGACGGCGGCGTTCACGGTCACATCGAACACATCATTGCATCCGCGAAGGTTCTGACCGACGCGGGCCTTCCGGTCGTCCTCCATGCGATCACTGACGGGCGCGATGTTGCACCGAAATCGGCAGACGTTTTCATGGCTGATCTCTTGGCGCGACTGCCCAAAGGCTGCACCGTTGCGTCGGTCACTGGTCGCTACTTTGCCATGGACCGCGACAACCGTTGGGAACGTGTGTCGACCGCGTATCGTGCGATGGTCGACGCCAAAGGCGCGTTCACCGCGCCGGACGCGGCAACCGCTGTTGCAATCGCATTTGCCCGCGGCGAAACCGACGAATTCATCCAAGCAACCGTGATCGAAGGATTTACTGGTGTTCAATCTGGCGACGGGTTGTTCTGTTTGAATTTCCGTGCCGACCGCGCCCGCGAAATCCTTGCAGCCATGGCACAGCCAGACTTTTCTGGGTTTGATCGCGGCGCGCTGCCGCCGTTTGCAGCGCGACTGGGCATGGTCGAATATTCCGTCGATCACAACGCATGGTTCGAAACCGTGTTCCCCAAACGCAAGATTGTAAACACCTTGGGTGAATGGGTTGCAAAGCAGGGTCTGACCCAGTTCCGACTGGCAGAGACCGAGAAATATCCGCACGTCACGTTCTTCCTAAACGGCGGCAAGGAAACGCCCGAAATCGGTGAAGACCGCTTTATGCCGTTGTCGCCGAAGGTTGCGACCTATGATCTTCAGCCAGAGATGTCAGCGCCCGAGGTGACAGCAAAATTCGTCGAAGCGATCGAACAAGGTTACGACCTGATCGTCACCAACTACGCAAACCCTGACATGGTCGGACACACTGGCGACCTGCAAGCCGCGATGAAAGCCTGCGAAGCCGTCGATCAAGGCTTGGCTAAAGTTGTCGAAGCCTTGGAAAAAGCTGGTGGCGCGATGGTGATCACGGCGGATCATGGCAACTGCGAAATGATGATCGATCCAGAAACAGGCGGCGCACATACCGCGCATACACTGAACCCAGTTCCAGTGGCCGTCTTTGGCGGGCCCAAAGGTGCGACGCTGCGCAATGGACGTTTGGCTGACCTCGCACCAACCCTGCTGGACCTGATGGAACTTCCGCAGCCCGAAGAAATGACTGGACAGAGCCTGCTCATCCGATGATCCGCACGACCACTCTCGTCCTATCGCTATGGACTGGAACTGCCTTTGCTGAGGCAGATCCGGGCCAAGCAGCCCTTGCTGCCGCGGCACGGATCGAGGGTGCAAGCGTTATGCTCCAAGAGGCCGACACAGCGCGCGACAGGGTGTCCGCTCTGACTGAAACGGTCAAAGCCTACGAGGACGGCCTCGTCGCTCTTCGCGCGGGGCTTCGCCAAGCCGCCATTCGGCAAGAAGCGCTCGAGACCGAACTGGACGCAAAATCGGATGAAGTCGCGCAATTGCTCGGCGTTCTGCTTTCAATGGGCCGTGCACCTGCGCCAGTGCTGTTGCTGCACCCAAGCGGGCCGACGGGAACAGCGCGGTCAGGTATGATCCTCGCAGATGTGACCCCTGCCCTGCAACAAGACGTCACCAAACTGCGCTCTCAACTCGAAGAAGTCGCACTGTTGCGCGATCTGCAGGACAACGCAGCCGATAAATTGCGCCAAGGGCTGGACGGAGCTCAGACCGCTCGCGCCTCATTAAGCGCAGCAATATCCGACCGCACCGACCTACCGCAGCGTTTCACCGAAGACGCTATTCAAACCGCGCTCCTCATTTCCTCTGCCGAAACACTCGATGCGTTTGCGAGCGGTCTGAATGACACCATTGGTGAGGAAATGGACATTCCATCGCCCGACGCACTGTCGATGCGGGGCAACATCCCGCTCCCTGTCCAAGGACGTATCCTTCGTGGCTTTAACGAAGAAGACCTCGCAGGAATTAGCCGCCCGGGGGTCCTTTTGGCGACGCAGCCACGCGTGCTCGTCACAACACCTGTCGCAGCCACGCTACGGTTCAAAGGACCGCTGCTTGATTATGGAAACGTAGTGATAACGGAGCCCGCCGCAGACATCCTTTTTGTTTACGCGGGCCTCGCTGAAACGTTTGGCCAAGTGGGTGAAGTCCTGCCCGCTGGATCACCGGTCGGCATGATGGGTGGAGATTCACCCCTAGTTGACGAGATTTTGACCGATTTAGAGAACGGATCAGGCATTCGGGCCACGGAAACCCTTTATCTTGAGGTACGAGAAGGGCAATCTCCGGTAGACCCCGCGATCTGGTTCGCGATGGAGTGAGGTATACTATGAAGAAATTCGCCATTGCGGCAGCGTCGGGCACCATTCTTGGTCTTCTGGCTACAACGCAGATCGCTGGCCCCTTGATCGCTCAAGAGGCAGACCGCAATTCAACGGTCTATGAACAGCTTGATCTGTTTGGCGATATTTTCGAACGCATCCGCGCGCAGTACGTCGAAGAAGTCGATGAAACCGCGCTGATAGAGGCGGCGATCAATGGGATGCTCACATCCCTCGACCCGCACTCCAGCTACCTATCCCCCGATGCTGCCGCAGATATGCGCATTCAAACCTCGGGTGAATTTGGTGGCTTGGGGATCGAAGTGACCCAAGAAGAAGGCTGGATCAAAGTCGTCTCCCCGATGGATGGAACGCCAGCGGATGCTGCGGGCATTCTCTCGGGCGACTTTATCACGCAAGTCGATGGCGAGAGCCTTTTGGGCCTCACACTGGATCAAGCGGTTGACCTGATGCGTGGTCCTGTCGGGTCCGAGATCATCCTAACCGTCGTGCGGGAAGGTGAAACAGAACCCTTTGAAGTCTCGATCATCCGCGACACCATCAAACTCACGGCTGTTCGCGCAAGGACCGAAGGCGATGCTGTCGTCCTCCGCATCGCGACCTTTAGCGGTCAGACCTACGACGACCTTGTCTCTGGCTTTGAGGCTCAGATCGAAGAAGCTGGCGGCAAGGAGAACGTCAGCGGCGTTATCCTTGATCTGCGCAACAACCCTGGCGGCTTGCTTGACCAGGCGATCTATGTGTCTGACGCGTTCCTTGATGCTGGTGAAATCGTATCGACCCGCGGCCGCAACGCGGCTGACGGCGACCGCTACAATGCGACGCCAGGTGACATCACTGATGGCATGCCCATCGTTGTTCTGATCAACGGCGGTTCTGCATCCGCATCGGAAATCGTATCAGGTGCGCTCCAAGATCACCGCCGCGCGATCGTGGTCGGCACCAAATCGTTTGGCAAAGGTTCGGTACAAACCGTCATGCCGCTGCGCGATGATGGCGCAATGCGTTTGACAACAGCACGTTACTACACGCCGTCGGGCCGCTCGATCCAGTCGCTCGGCATCCAACCAGACATCATCGTTCAACAGCCGCGCCCGCGCCCTGCAGATGAGGTAACCGAGGATACACCAAACATGCGGTCCGAAGCAGACCTGCGCGGCGCGCTGAACAACGATAGCCTGACCGAAGACGAAATCCGCCAAATCGAAGAAGACGCAGCTCGCGCCGAAGCAACGGCAGCCCTTCGCGAAGAGGATTACCAGTTGGCCTACGCAATCGACATCCTTCGAGGATTGAGCGCACTAGGCAATCGCGAGTAATTTCGCGCTCTTCTAAACCCAAGGGCAGCACCTAATCGTGCTGCCCTTTTTCGTTTGTCTGCTTGGCCTTATGGTGGCCGCGCGATAGACTTTGCCAAACCGTTGAAAGGCTCCTCCGATGACCCCTGAACAGATTGCTGCACTCCCCTACCGTCCTTGCGTGGGCGTTATGCTTGTCAATCAAGAGGGGCGGATTTTTGTCGGTCAACGCAACGACCGCGATCAAGATGCGTGGCAAATGCCACAAGGCGGCATCGACAAAGGTGAAGACCCACGTGACGCCGCCTTGCGCGAGCTGTGGGAGGAAACGGGCGTTACATCTGACCTCGTGACCGTCGATGCCGAAACCGAAGGCTGGGTTGCCTATGATTTGCCGCATGATGTGGTCCCGAACATTTGGAAAGGCCGTTACAAAGGGCAAGAACAGAAATGGTTCCTGCTGCGCTTCAACGGATCAGATGATCAGGTCAACATCGCGACCGAGCATCCAGAGTTCACCCAATGGAAATGGATCGATCCCGCTGACGTTGTGGCCTCCATCGTCCCGTTTAAACGTGCCGTTTATGAACAGGTGCTTGCTGAACTCGGCCCCAAAATCTAACGCAGTCGTTCAAGCATATGGAGCGTTGGGCGCCCATCCGCAGGTAACCCCACGCTGCTCTGCCATGCCCTAAGAGCTGCCCTAGTCTGCGGTCCCGGCCTGCCGTCTACAGACCCAGCGTTAAACCCCGCAGCATTCAGGTGTCGCTGCAATTCTGCAGCCTCAGCAGAGGTCAAACCACGATCGCCACGGGGCCACGACGCAACAAACGGACCGCCCCCTGCAATACGGTCTGCCAAATGCCCGACGCCGATCACATAGGCCTCGGATGCGTTGTAGCGCTCAATCGTTCGGAAATTCGCGAATGTCATCAGCGCGACGCCACGCGCGCCTGCTGGCAAAAGTAACCCTGCCGACCCGTAATCAGGAACTGCTCGCCCATCGACACCAACAACACCTTGCTGCGCCCATTCTGACGGCATCCGCATGGTGCTGCGTCCCGCATGAGCAAAATTGAAAGTGGATGGCAAACGCACCTCGACGCCCCAAGGCATTCCCCCTCGCCAATTGAAGCGCGCCAAGTAAGCAGCCGTCGATGCTAGAGCGTCAGTCGGATCATCGGACCAAATATCCCGCCGTCCATCACCGCGAAAATCGACGGCATAAGCCTCAAAGCTTGTCGGGATGAATTGAGTATGACCCATCGCGCCGGCCCAGCTGCCCACGAAATCTCGTTGCCGAACATGGCCAGCCTCAAGGATGCGCAGCGCTGCCATCAGCTGTTGCTCAAAGAACCGACCGCGCCGTCCGTCATAAGCAAGAGTGGCCATTGCTTCTATCACTGGAATGTCACCGCGACGGGCGCCATATGCGCTTTCCATCCCCCAAATCGCACAAACGATCGCAGCGGGAACCCCGTAACGATCCTCAATCTCGGCCAACAGACGGCGATTGTCGCGGAACGCCCTGCGTCCATTAGTGACGCGGCTCTCCGACACAACAAGGTCGAGGTAGTCCCAAATCTCGCGCTGAAACTCCGCCTGATTGCGATCCCGCTCGACCACTTCGGCGTTATAGCGAACGTTTGCAAAGGCCGCGTCGATGGTTCGTTGGGATATACCCCGCGAACGCGCTCGTGATTTGAAACTGGCAACCCAGCCGTCAAAACCGCTTTGCGCATAGGCCAAACTCGGCACAGACAAAGCACCCAAAACCATCGCGCGACGGGACAAAACCATAGGACTACTCACACCTTGAAACCTAGCTTCAAGGTAGATCACTCCTGAAAACTTACAACAAAAGCCTCAGAGACCTGCGAGATTACGCCGATCTACTTACGCGTTCGTTTCACCTTACGGCGCACCTTATCGGCTTTCTTCTTGGCAGCGTTCGCTTTGCGTCGAACAGGTCGGCCACGGCCACCGCGCATTGGGCCCTTCGGCATGATGAAGTCATCGATCGAGATAATTTCGCCGACAAGACCACCGGAAATCGGCGCGGCTTCGGTCAATTTCAGAGTGACCCGTTGGCCAAGGCCGATGACCATGCCCGACTGCGACCCAAAGAGCTGTTGGGCTTCGGCATCATAGTGGAAAAATTCGCTCCCGAGTGAACGCACAGGCACCAGAACGTCTGCGCCAGTTTCATCTAATTTCACGAAAACGCCAAACTTTTGAATGCCACTGATACGGCCAGGTAGCTCCGTCCCAACGCGGTCTTTCATAAACGCGGCGAGATAACGGTCAGTCGTATCGCGCTCAGCGATCATCGAACGGCGTTCGGTATCGCTGATTTGCTGCCCCGTCGCTTCGAGCATTTCGATGTCCCAATCGCTGAGACCATCATTGCCCCATTTATGCGTCTTGATCAGAGCACGGTGCACGATGAGGTCGGAATATCGACGGATCGGCGAGGTGAAATGCGCATAGTTGCGCAGTGCCAAGCCAAAGTGACCAAAGTTATTCGGCCCGTAATAGGCCTGCGTCATCGACCGCAGGGTCGACATGTTAATCAACTCATCCTGCGGCGTACCTTCAGCCTGACGGAGCAGTTGGTTGAGGTGGCGGGTCTGCAAAACCTGACCTTTGGCCAGCACCAGACCGCTTGCTTGTGCGACCTCACGTAGGCTGTCCAGCTTTTCGGGGCTTGGTTCTTCGTGCACGCGGAATAACAACGGCGTGCGGTGTTTGATCAGTTCTTCAGCGGCGGCAACGTTCGCCAGCACCATGAATTCTTCGATCAATTTGTGCGCATCGAACCGTTCTTTGAACGCGATCGACGTGACCTCGCCCGCGTCATTCAACACGATCTGACGTTCAGGCAGGTCCAATTCGAGAGGCTGACGCACCGCACGCGCCTTCTTCAACGCTTCATAGGCGGCGTAGAGAGGCTTCAAAACGGGCTCGAGGAGCGGACCTGTTCTCTCATTCGGCATGCCGTCGATGGCGGCTTGTGCCTCTTCATAGGCCAAAGAGGCCGCCGACCGCATCAATCCGCGCACGAACCTATGGCTGATCTTTCGTCCCTCAGCATCGATCCGCATCTCGACGGCCATACAAGCGCGATCAACGGCTTCATGCAGCGAACATAGATCACCCGACAGACGGTCAGGCAGCATCGGGACAACACGATCAGGGAAATAAGACGAGTTTCCGCGCTTACGCGCCTCACGATCCAAGGCGGAGTTCGGGCGCACGTAATAAGCGACGTCGGCAATCGCGACCCAGAGATAGAAACCGCCTTCGTTGTCGGGATCACTATCTGGAATTGCTAGGACCGCGTCATCCCTGTCGCGAGCATCGGCTGGGTCAATAGTGACAAGCGGCAGATGACGCAGATCGGTGCGGTCCTTGAGTTCCGCTGGCTTAACGCTGTCCGCTTCCGCGATCACATCGTCAGGAAATGCGTCGGGAATGCCGTGTTGGTGGATCGCAATTAGACTGACCGCTTTGGGTGCTGATGGGTCACCCAGTCGGTCAATAATGCGCGCTTTTGGCAGGCCAAGCCGCCCTTTTGGGCCGCTCTGCTCTGCTTCGACCAATTCGCCGTCCTTGGCCCCTGCGGTCGCGCCCTCTGGAACGATCCATTGTTTGTCGGCTTTTTTATCGATGGGGACTATACGGCCACCCTCGTGGCTCTGCCGAAATACACCGACAATCCGCAACGGGTTTGTCCCAACCCGACGGATCATGCGCGCAGTGTAATCGTAGTCCTCGCCTTTAACCTCGGTCATCCGACCCAAAATTCGGTCGCCAGGTGCCAAAGCGGGATCCGTATCGCGCTGGATCATGAGGATGCGCGGCATCGCACCATCACCACGCCACTCAAGCGGACGCGCCCACAGGTCACCGTTGTGATCAGGGTCGATCACTTGGAGCACCGCAACGGGCGGTAGTTTTTCAGCGTCGCGATACGACGACCGACGCTTGGTCAGCGCACCTTCATTTTCCAACTCTCGCAAGAGGCGTTTGAGATCGATCCGCGCAGAGCCTTTGATGCCAAAGGCCTTAGCGATATCGCGCTTAGCTGTGAGGGTCGGGTTCGTGGAAATCCATTCGAGGATTTCCTCTTTTGAAGGAATACGTGTCATGCGACAGCCCTAACACCAGACGGGGCACAGCGCACCCGCCTTCTTTGATGAAACCTTACTCTGGTCCCGATCTAACGTCTTGCGAAAGTCAGGGATCAGCCGAAATAATCGTTCAGAATTCGGGTGTAGATGGATTTCAACTGACCGATCTGGTCAACCGCGACACGTTCATCCACCTGATGCATTGTTTTCCCGACAAGGCCGAACTCGACCACGGGACAGTGATTTTTGACAAACCGCGCATCCGACGTGCCACCCGAAGTCGATAGCTCGGGTGTTTTGCCCGTCACAGCCTGAACCGATTTTGACACCAGATCCGACAACTCACCCGGAGGCGTGACAAAGCTTTCGCCCGAGATCTTCACGCGCATATCGACTTTGACGCCGAACTCTACGGCGATCTTATCGGCTTCGCCCTGCATCCAAGCGGTCAGGCTTTCACCGGTATGAAGGTCGTTGTAGCGAATGTTTACCGCAGCGCGGGTCTGCGCAGGGATCACGTTCGTCGCGGGGTTGCCCGTGTCGACTGTGACGAAAGCCAGCGTCGATGGATCAAAGTGATCGGTGCCACTGTCCAACTCATGCGACGACATACGGTCAACCAGCCGCGCCAGCGCAGGGATAGGATTGTTCGCGCGATGCGGATAGGCCGAGTGACCTTGAACGCCTGTCACAGTGAACCATGCCGTCAGCGATCCGCGGCGCCCAATCTTCATCATTTCGCCCATTTCGTTCGGGCAGGTCGGCTCACCAACCAGACAGACCGACATGGATTCACCCTGCTGATCCATCCAATCCAAAAGAGCGACCGTGCCATCATCGGCATCACCCTCTTCGTCACCTGTGATGGCGATCGCAATCGCGCCATCGGGCGGCGTTTGTTTCACAAAATCAATAGCCGCAGCCACGAATGCCGCAACGCCAGACTTCATATCCGTCGTACCGCGACCATACATGAACCCGTCTTTGATCTCTGCGCCAAAAGGATCAACGGTCCAGTCGTCCCGATTACCCAATGGTACGACATCCGTATGACCATTGAACCCGAACGTGCGGTTCGCCCCTTTACGGCCCCATCGCGCGTATAGGTTCGAAATTCCGCCACGGTCCACGCGCGTGCAGTCAAATCCAGATGCACTCAATAGCTCTTCGAGCAGCACCAAAGCGCCACCTTCGGCGGGCGTCACAGAGGGACAGCGGACAAGTTGAGCGGTAAGATCAACGGGATCGATAGGTGCAGTCATGAGCGTCTCCTTTGCACCAGCCCTACCCAAGCCCCAAAGGCGATGCAATCAGGCGAATGTGGCGACTGGAACACAAAAATGCCACATGGGTAAATTTACCTATACAAAAGTGTTAACAAAAAATCTTTGCACAGGTTATGGTTGTCGCAAAATAGAGACCCGAGGCAGGGCAGACCCCAAGATGGTCAGTGGCGAGCAGTAAAGCCACATTTATAGAGTTCGGATTTTGTGTCCGTCTTGAAGCATGCGCTGACCTTGGCAGAGAGCTGAGGCAAAAATGGTTAGTGGAGTCGAAATCGGTTACAACACCGGTGCGAGCGCCATGCAGATGGCCGAAACAATTTTCGGCGATGGCGTCACAGTGGTGTCCGCCTCCTACACGGGCGACAACAGGTCATCTGCGATCTACACAAACGGTGATCTCACTGGCGGTGTCGCGCCGTCAGACACGGGTGTCATCCTGTCTACGGGTCAAGCCTCCAGCTTTACCACGTCGAACCGATGGCAATCGAACACATCCACCAGCACCACAACGAACACGTCTGGCGTCAACAATGACGCCGACTTCAACGCGATTAGCGGCGGTTCGACCTACGATGCGGCTTGGCTAGATGTAAGCTTTATCCCGACAGGCGACACACTAACGCTGAGCTTTGTTTTCGCGTCCGAAGAATTTCCAGAATACACCACGTCATCGTTCAACGACGCCGTGGGCGTATGGGTCAATGGTGTCCACGTTCCCCTATCGATCGGGGACGGCACGACCTCTGTGAACAACGTAGGTGGACCGACGGGTTCCAACCTTTACGTCGACAACACCCAAGACCAATACAATACGGAAATGGATGGCTTTACCGTCACCATGACTCTGAACATTCCCGTCGATCCCAACATCTTGAACACGATTAAGATCGGGATCGCGGACGTTGGTGACAGCAGCTACGACTCAAACATCCTGATCGCTGCGGATTCAGGTCAAACGACCCTCATCGCCGTGACTGATGATGTGTCGATGTATGCCAACGGAACCAAAACGTTTGACCTGCTTGGCAACGATACGAACGCCACCTCAGGCACCCTTCAGATCACAGAAATCAACGGTGTTCCGGTTACGGCAGGCAGCACACTCACACTGACAACAGGCCAAACGATCACTTTAAACGCTAACGGCACAATCACGGTTGTTGCCGATAGCGACGGGGAAGCAGTCAACTTTACCTACCAAGTTGACGCCTTGGACGGTTCGACTGTCGTCGGAACTTCGACGGGTATAGTCAACCTTGACGTTATTCCCTGTTTTGTCTCTGGCACGTTGATTTCCACAACGCGGGGTATGGTGCCGGTCGAAGACCTTTCCATTGGTGACATGGTCCTCACCATGGACGAAGGCCCGCAGCCTTTACGCTGGATCGGCAATCGCGAAGTCGAAGCCACAGGGAAAATGGCACCCGTCCTGATCGAAGCGAATGCAATCGGTGAGCACGACGCGTTAATGGTATCACCGCAGCACCGTGTTCTCATGCGGGACCCGCTGGCCGCACTGCTCTTTGGCGAAGAAGAGGTGTTAGTCAAAGCGCGCGATTTGGTGAACGGATCAACCATTCGCCACGTTGAAGGCGGAACGGTCACCTACCACCACATCCTGTTTGACCGCCATCAAGTCGTCTATTCCGAAGGGCTTCCGACAGAGAGTTTCCACCCCGGCCCGCAGGCAACAAATCAATTCGACCCAGAAGTGCTCGAAGAAATTTGCACGCTGTTCCCAGAATTGACGCCAGAGACTGGAATGAAACACGGCCCTGCCGCGCGACTTTCGCTAAAATCGTATGAGGCTCGCCTCCTTGCAGAGGCCGCTGCATGAGTTGGATCGGCCTGCGCGATCACAACGGTACCCAGCGGTTTCACCCCAGTGGGTTAATCGGTGATCGAACCAAGGGGAGACGGGTTTCAGCCGATGCCCCGATCGCCAAGGGCACGCTGCTTATCGAAACCATCCACGACCCCGACAAGGTCAGGCGGAATATGTTGCGGTTTGCGGCGAATACACCTTGGCACAGCGCCCTAAGGCTGACGCTGGACCCCGATGGGACCTTGCGGTTGCTGATGGCGCAGGGACAGGTCACCGCAGATTTTGCGTTGAAAACCGACCTACATACCCACAAAGGCACCGCCGCAATCTGGTTCACATGGGACGCACCAGCCCGCAAGGGTCTGTTGGCTGTCCTAACCTCGACCAATGAGTTCTATTGCTGTGATCTCTTTGCCCCGATCCCGCTGTGTTTTCGGGATGCGGACCGCATTTGCATACATCCCCAAGCAACCCAGCTGGACGCGGCAACTACATTCGTTGCGATTGCCGATAGCATCGAACCTGTCGGGCCGCCCGCGACCCTCTCGGGCCAATCGATCATCGAAACACCCAACGGCCACGTCCGTTTTGAAACACTGAAACCAGGGGCAACGGTTGTCACTGCAGATGGAGAAACGGCTCAGATCCGATCAATCGCCACGCAAACGCTGCCTGCCCGCGGTATGTTCACACCACATATTATTCGCGCACCCTATTACGGAGCGAGAACCGATTTAATCATCGGTCCACGCCAGCATGTCGAACTCGGCGGATCAAAAATCGAATACCTGTTCTTGACAGAATATGTGCTGACTGAAGTTGGCCACCTGACAGACGGACGCGAGGTTCTGGCCACCAGTCAGAGCGATCTTGTGACGTATTACCATGTCATGCTCGACCGCCATGACGTCCTCGAACTTACAGGTGTTCGTCTGACCAGCCTCGACCCTGCACCATTCCGCCAAAACGCTGCAATGCGTCAGCACGGCATCCTGCGCGACGTGCCACAGGAATTGCTACCGACAGGCCCATCAATTGACCTGCAGCATCTCAGAAATTTCGAAGCTGTATTGATCCCGAACCGCTAGATCAGGCGTCGTTCTCGTCAAAGAACGGGGTCATCTGCGCGACGATCACGCTGTTTTCTTCAAGCGCGCGCTGCATCAGTTCCTGTTCGTCTTCGTCGATATCGTGACCTTCGGCAAGACGTTCATCCAAGGTGCCATAACCCGTCACGTCCAGCGGATTGAGGTCGGCCTGCTTTAGGATCGCAACCGTTTCGCGGACGGCTTCAGATTCATCAACACCGCTGGAATAGCACATCAGCGCGGCGCCAGTGCTGCCATCTGGCAGACCGTCACCCTCTTTGCGACCGACCTGAACCAAAAGGGTGTAGACCTGTTGTTTGGTGTCTTTTTTGACCATTTCGGCCCCCCTTGCCTTGTTCGGCGCATGATTAACGGTTGAGATCGTTTGACTGCGAACGCGATGATTTTCAAGTGGCGCCGCAAACCGCATTATACTTTTGCACCGCGAAAATCGGCAAAACCTACTCAAATGATCCCCGAAAATAACCCTTAGGTGAATAGACCTGTTCACCTATTTAGCCCCTAATGCGTGTGTCGAGACACTTCATTCGCATGTGGTGTCGCTTCAGTCTTTCAGAGACGCGGGTGACTCTCCGTCACGCCCACGTCACGACTTTGCCCCGCAAGCTACCGCTCGCGGGGCTTTTTTATGGCCGCGACAAAAGCAAAGGCGCGCCCAAAATGGACGCGCCCTAAACTCAATATGCGAAAGATAATTAATCGCGCAGGAGTTCGTTGATGCCTGTTTTCGAACGTGTGCGTTCGTCCACACGTTTCACAATCACAGCGCAGTACAAGTTGATACCGTTCTTAGACGGCATCGAACCCGAGACGACGACCGAATACGGCGGCACTTCGCCGTAGAAAACTTCACCCGTTTCACGATCAACGATTTTGGTCGATTGGCCGATGTAAACGCCCATGCCCAGAACCGAACCTTCACGGATGATACAGCCTTCGACGACTTCCGAACGCGCACCGATAAAGCAATTATCTTCGATGATGGTCGGGCCAGCCTGCATGGGTTCAAGAACGCCACCGATACCTACGCCACCCGACAGGTGAACGTGTTTACCGATTTGTGCGCACGACCCAACAGTCGCCCATGTGTCAACCATAGTGCCTTCACCTACGTGTGCACCGAGGTTCACGAAGGATGGCATCAGAACGACGCCTTTTGCAATGTACGCAGACTTACGAACAACTGCGTTCGGAACAGCACGGAAGCCAGCCGCTTGGAAGTCTTCAGCGCCCCAACCTTTGAACTTGCTGTCGACCTTGTCCCACCAGCTGTGACCCTGCGGACCACCAGACTGAAGCTCCATATCCTTGATACGGAAACCCAAGAGCACGGCCTTTTTCGCCCACTGGTTTACATGCCATTTGCCGTCATCCTGACGTTCGGCAACACGCAGCGCACCGCGATCAAGCGCGTTTAACGTATCTTCAATCGCTTCACGGGTTTCGCCCGTGGTCGCAGGGGTGATCGTATCGCGGGCTTCCCACGCGGCTTCGATGGCAGCTTCGAGCTGGACGTTCGACATGTGGCCTCTCGGTGTTAGATGTGGTTTGAACCTTCCGTGGGGCTATAGACCGTTTCGCCCCCAAAGAGCAATAAAAGGCACGACCGATGAGAGACGACAACCGACGCCACCCCCTTCGCCACTCAGGAGAAGACCGTCAGGCCGCCAAACACATCCCTGACACTCCGCAAACGCGGTCGCCGACCTACAAACTGGCGTTTTCAGACACCGATTTCATGTGTCGCGAAGATCTCCGCCCTGTCCGCCTGCAACTCGAACTCCTGAAAACAGAGTTGGCGATGGACGAAGCTCAGATCGAATCAACGATCGTTCTGTTCGGTGGTGCGCGGATTCCAGCGCCCGAAAACAAAGAAACGGCGCGGACGCAGACGCTCTCTGATCTATCGAAATACTACGATGAAGCACGTCGCTTTGCCCGCATGATGACCGAGCTTTCGTTGAAAAATGGGGGCCATGAGAACGTCATCGTCACTGGTGGTGGTCCGGGCGTGATGGAAGCTGGCAACCGTGGCGCGGCTGAGGCAGGCGGTAAATCAATCGGATTGAACATCGTCCTGCCGCACGAACAAGCACCAAATCAGTACGTGACGCCAGAACTGTGTTTCAACTTCCACTACTTCGCCATACGGAAGATGCACTTCCTGATGCGCGCGAAAGCGGTGTGCGTGTTCCCAGGCGGTTTCGGCACCTTGGACGAAATGTTCGAGAGCTTGACCCTGATTCAGACAGGTCGAATGGAGCAAGTTCCATTCTTACTCTTCGGTAAGAAATTCTGGGAAAAGATCATAAACTGGGATGCGCTCGCTGACGCGGGCACCATCTCGGATCAAGACTTGGCGCTCTTCCGCTATGTTGAAACAGCCGAAGAGGCGATGGACGCGCTCGCAAATTGGGAAAACGTGGGTCAAAAGCGCGGGTCTATCCCGGGACGTTGACCGAATGTGCGGGGCTTTAGAGCCCCGCTTCTGCTTCGATCTGAGCGCGTGATTTACGAGCCCGTTCCGTGGCGGATTTCAACTGACCACAGGCGGCCATGATGTCCTCACCGCGCGGCGTACGGATCGGTGACGCGTAGCCTGCTTCCATCAGGATCCGCGCAAACGCGTGGATACGGTTGTTCGACGACCGTTTATACGGCGCACCCGGCCATTCATTGAACGGGATCAGGTTCACTTTGGCTGGAATACCGTCGAGCAGTTTGACTAAACGATGGGCGTCCTCGAACGTGTCGTTCACACCGTCGAGCATCACATATTCAAACGTAATCCGTTCGCTGTTCGTCGCCTTCGGATATTCGCGAAGTGCGTCCAACAGGGTCTCAATGTTCCACTTTTTATTCACTGGAACGAGCTTATCGCGCACTTCATCGGTCGTTGCGTGGAACGATACCGCGAGAAGGCAGCCAATTTCCTCGGCAGTCCGTGCGATTTCGGGAACAACACCAGAGGTCGACAGCGTGATGCGGCGACGGCCCAGTGCGATGCCTTCACCATCCATGGTGATCTTCATCGCATCACGGACGTTTTCGAAATTATAGAGCGGCTCGCCCATGCCCATCAGAACGATGTTAGACAGCAAACGTGGGCCATCATCACCAGTGCCAGTGCCTGGCTCGGGCCATTCATCCAAATCATCGCGCGCCAGCATGATCTGACCAACGATCTCAGAGGCCGTGAGGTTGCGCACCAATTTCTGCGTGCCCGTATGGCAGAACGAACAGGTCAGCGTGCAGCCAACTTGGGAAGACACGCACAGCGTTCCGCGGCCTTCCTCAGGAATGTAGACAATCTCGACCTCGTGGCCGCCCGCAATACGAACGAGGTATTTGCGGGTGCCATCCTCGGACACGAGCTTTGTCACCAACTCAGGACGCTCAATCACGAAATTCTCAGAGAGCATCTTGCGATAGTCTTTGGACAGGTTGGTCATGACGTCGAAATCGGTCACACCCCAGTGGTAGACCCACTGCCACACCTGATTGAGGCGCATCTTGGCCTGCTTCTCGGGCGTACCTGCTTCGATCAATGCCTCACGCATTTGTTCGCGGGTCATGCCAGCAAGGTTTTTGGCTCCCTCCGGCAGTTTGCGGGGGATTGTCAGGACGTCTTGGGTAATCGGAGCAGTCGCGGTCATAGCAGCCTCGGGTGCGGGTAGATGGGCGCTCATATAGGATTCGGGGCAGAATTCAAAAGAATTCCGCCCCAATATAAGTCAAATAATGGTGCAGCGGGTCGAAATTAACCAGCGCAGCGGCGCTGAGCCTCTTCCAGCGACGCCGTGAAACCCAAAAGCGAGAAGCTATCTTTGGTTACGGTGCCGCGTGCGGAACGCGCTGTCAGGACCGCTTCAGAGCCAGCACGCATCGCCGCAACAATCTGTGCATCGGCTTCGGCATTAGCAGGCCAAGCGTTTTCGCCCTGAACGTAGAGATCATACTCGCGTCCACCGATTTCCATCTTCACAGTTGATTCACCTGCGAACGGATACCCACCCGTGAACACCACTTGGCCATTCAGACCAGCAGAGGGCTTAAAGAAAACGTAGAGCAGGATATCACCACGGCGCACCGCAACCACGTTGCCATCGCGTGTGTTCACTGTCTCTTTGGGTGCCGAAACGATCCAGCATTCGCGCGGATCATTGCCCTCGAAGACGCTCCAGTCGGTGTTGGCGGCTACGCGATTGTCAGAGTCCTGCGCGACAGCAACACTAGCCGTACCGAGCGCAAGAGCGACAACTGCCGCACGCATCATTCCAGAAATCATTAGACAGCCTCCAAGCTGTTTTTGCCTCTTCTTCCACTCGCCCGATGCTCTACCGTCACCGTTCCGCCAGCGGATCTATTCTCTCGATGTTGTATCTTTACCAAGAAAAGAGGCCTATGGGAAAGTCCTATTGGCGCACGAAATTGTGCGGATTCCCGCCTGACTACCCCGAACTCAGGCCATTGCATCCCAAATCAGCTTAATCGCCATCGCTGTAGAGGCGATCACTAGAACGGGTTTGATAACGCGCGAGCCGACTTTCATTGCCAGTTTGGAGCCCAGATAAGCCCCCGCCATCTGCCCCGCGCCCATACATAGCCCCGTCACCCAGAGCGGTTTAGCCACCAACGCAAAGGCAAGCGTCGCGCCCACGTTAGATGCGAAGTTCAGTAGTTTTGTATGCGCCGTCGCTTTCAGCACGCCATAGCCACCCAAGGCGACGAAACCGAGCATGAAAAACGCCCCCGTGCCTGGCCCGAGGAGGCCATCATAAAACCCGATTACGGGCACGAACGCGATCATGAACAGAGCTGGGCTGATGCGTTGCACTCGATCCAGATCATCCAAACCGGGTTTAAATGCAAAGAAGAGCGCGACTGCGATCAGCAAAACGGGCAAGCCCAAACGGATCACGTCCGTTGGTAGGAACGAGGCAAGCAACGCACCTGCGATCGATGCTGCAAATGACATCAACGCTGAGGGCATTTGGGCCAACAGGTTCACATGCCCAGCCCGCGCATAGTTAATCGCGGCCATACCTGCGCCAAATAGACCTTGGACCTTATTCGTTGCGAGTGCCGTAATCGGGTTCAGACCAGCTATCAGCAGCGCAGGAATGGTAATCAATCCACCACCGCCCGCAATCGAATCGATAAAGCCCGCCACAAACGCAGCGCCGGTAAGCAGAACGAGAAGTTCGACAGAATGTTCTAGCACTTAGGATACAAACTCGCTGCGTTTATACCCCTGAAGATAGAGGAGTGCGGTCAAATCGCCGTGGTTAATACGAACGTTGCACTCTGCCTGCACACTTGGCTTCGCGTGAAGCGCCACGCCAGTGCCCGCACGACCGAGCATACCGAGGTCGTTTGCACCATCACCAACGGCAATCACATCGGCCTCTGAGATACCCAGACGCGCTGTGATCTCTTCCAGCGCCTGAACTTTGGCTTCGCGACCAAGGATTGGATAGCCGACCTTGCCTGTCAGCTTACCATCTTCGGCAATCAAGGTATTCGCACGGTTTTCATCAAACCCCAACGCTGCAGCGATGCGTGATGTGAACGCGGTAAATCCGCCAGACACCAAGGCCGCATAACCACCCTGTGCTTTCATTGTCTGCACCAGTTCATAACCGCCTGGCATATGGGTGATGCGGGTATTCAGAACGTGTCCGATAACAGCCTCATCCAACCCTGCCAAAAGGCCAACACGCTCTTCCAGTGCGCCGTTGAAATCCAACTCGCCATTCATCGCGCGCTTTGTGATGTCTGCGACCCGTTCACCTACGCCAGCTTCGGCGGCCAGTTCATCGATGCATTCCTGACGGATCATCGTCGAATCCATATCGGCAAGGAGCATCTTTTTGCGACGTTCTTCGGTCGGCTGGATCACCAAATCGATCCCATTCGACTGCAGGTCGGACCAAACATCCCAAAAATTCGACGGCTCTACAGGCACTTCGAACTCCGCTGCCTCATCAACCGACAACCAGATCGCGTCGCCGCCGCCCCACGCATTACGGAGCGATTCCACCAATGGCGTTTCGATTTTCCGCTCGGACGGCGCACAAAGAAGGGTGACGGTGAACATCGGACAGCTCCGGTTACGACTGGTTTTGCTAGCGTTTCGCATATCCCTAAGCCGCTGCCAAGCAGGTCCGAAGTTTCCGATAGTAGTCGCGGATGGTCCAATTACGACCTTTTGCCGAAATCAAGCGTCATTTTCCCCATTGCAGCTTTCTGCACTGCCGCATATGTCCAGCAGCGGGACACCTCTCCCCAACGAGAGGCGCTTATCTGAAAGGGTACCAGAAATGGTCAAAGAGACTCCGGCAACGCGTCCGGCAAATGCGCGTTTTTCTTCCGGCCCCTGCGCCAAGATTCCAGCCTTCGAACTCAACATGCTCGCCGACGCCCCGATGGGTCGCTCGCACCGCGCTGCTGTTGGCAAAGCGAAGCTGAAAGAGGCAATCGACCTCACCCGTGAAATTCTCGGCGTTCCCGCCGACTACCGCATCGGCATTGTTCCAGCGTCTGATACTGGCGCTGTTGAGATGGCCATGTGGTCGATGCTCGGCGCTCGTGGCGTCGACATGGTCGCTTGGGAATCCTTCGGCGAAGGCTGGGTCACCGACGTGGTGAAACAGCTGAAACTAGACGCAAACGTTCACAAAGCTGCTTATGGCGAAATCGTCGATTTCACCAAAGTGAACTTTGACAACGACGTTGTCTTTACTTGGAACGGCACCACTTCGGGCGTTCGCCTGCCGTCTGGCGATGCGATCCCTGCGGACCGCGCTGGCCTGACCATTTGTGATGCGACCTCCGCTGCTTTCGCGATGGACCTCGCTTGGGACAAACTCGACGTTGTGACCTTCTCTTGGCAGAAGGTTATGGGCGGCGAAGGTGCCCACGGCATCCTGATCCTCAGCCCACGCGCTGTTGAACGCCTCGAAACTTACGTTCCTGCATGGCCGCTGCCAAAGATCTTCCGCATGACCAAAGGCGGCAAGCTGATCGAAGGTATCTTTGTTGGTGAAACCATCAACACGCCGTCGATGCTGGCTGTTGAGGACTACCTTGTTGCGCTGAAATGGGCGCAAAACCTCGGTGGCCTGAATGCACTGATCGCACGTTCGACCGCCAACGCTCAGGCCATCTGGGACTTCTGCGAAACTCGCGACTGGATCGCCAACCTTGCTGTTTCCGACGACATTCGCTCGAACACTTCGGTTTGCCTGAAGTTCACCGACGACCGCATCCAAGACGGCGCTGCATTTGCCAAGGCCGTAGCAAAACGCCTCGAGAAAGAGGGTGTTGCGCTGGATGTGGGTGCCTACCGTGACGCGCCTGCTGGTCTGCGTATCTGGTGTGGTGCAACCGTCGAAACCTCGGACATCGAAGCAATGCTTCCGTGGCTCGAGTGGGCATTCGAAGCCGAAATCGAAGCACAAGCGTAATCTTGCGGGGCGCGATTAACCGCGCCCTTACCCCCCATTTTCGGGCAGATGCCCACAAACAAAGGAGCCCCATCATGGCCCCCAAAGTTCTTATTTCCGACGAACTCTCCCCCGCAGCCGTTCAGATCTTCAAAGATCGCGGTCTTGAAGTCGACTTCCAGCCTCAGCTTGGCAAAGACAAAGAAGCGCTCGAAGCGATCATCGGCAATTACGATGGTCTCGCGATCCGCTCTGCGACCAAAGTAACCGAGAAAATCATCGCCGCTGCGACCAACCTCAAAGTCGTCGCTCGCGCTGGTATCGGCGTCGATAACGTGGACATCCCGACTGCCTCGAAAAAAGGTATCATCGTGATGAACACGCCGTTCGGCAACATGATCACCACAGCTGAGCACGCTATCGCGATGATGTTCGCTGTCGCACGTCAAATCCCCGAAGCGTCTGCATCCACCCATGCTGGCAAATGGGAAAAGTCGAAATTCATGGGTGTTGAGCTGACCGGCAAAACACTTGGCGTTATTGGCGCAGGCAACATTGGTTCGATCGTGATCGATCGCGCTCAGGGCCTCAAAATGAAGGTCGTCGCATACGATCCGTTCCTGTCCGAAGAACGCGCTGCGAAAATCGGCGTTGAGAAACTGGAGCTCGACGAGCTGCTTGCACGTGCTGACTTCATCACCCTGCACGTTCCGCTGACCGACTCGACCCGTAACATCCTGTCGCGCGAAAACCTCGCGAAAACCAAACCGGGCGTTCGCATTGTGAACTGTGCTCGCGGTGGTCTGGTTGACGAGGAAGCTCTCGCTGACATGCTGAAATCGGGCCATGTTGCTGGTGCTGCGTTCGACGTGTTCTCGGTCGAGCCTGCGAAAGAAAACCCGCTGTTCAACCTGCCGAACGTTGTCTGCACCCCGCACTTGGGCGCAGCTACTTCGGAAGCTCAGGAAAACGTGGCACTTCAGGTTGCGGAACAGATATCTGACTACCTGCTGACTGGCGCTGTTACCAACGCGCTCAATATGCCGTCCGTGACCGCCGAAGAAGCAAAAGTCATGGGCCCGTGGATCAAGTTGGCTGGTCACCTCGGTAACTTTATCGGTCAGATGACCGACGAACCGATCAAAGCGATCAACGTGATGTATGACGGTGTCGTTTCCGACATGAACCTCAAAGCGCTCGATTGCGGCGTGATTGCAGGCATCATGAAGAAAGCGAACCCTGACGTGAACATGGTGTCCGCACCTGTGATCGCAAAAGAACGCGGTATCAAACTCTCGACCACCACTCAGGATCAGTCAGGCGCGTTCGAAGGCTACATCAAAGTGACCGTTGTCACCGATGGTTACGAGCGTTCGGTTGCTGGCACGGTGTTCTCTGATGGCAAGCCGCGCTTTATCCAGATCAAAGGCATCAACGTGGACGCCGAAGTTGGTCAACACATGCTCTACACCACCAACGAAGACGTTCCTGGTATCATCGGTACGCTGGGTTCGACGCTTGGCAACAATGGCGTCAACATCGCGAACTTTACCCTTGGTCGCGCTGGCGCTGGCGGTGAGGCAATCGCGCTTCTCTACGTCGACGAAGCATTGAACGCTGAGACACTGAAGGCCCTGTCTGAAACAGGTAAATTCAAGCAGGTTAAACCGCTGGTATTTGACGTGGCCTAATCCACACGACATTCCTAAAAAGGGGCGGTTTTCCGCCCCTTTTTCATTTTGATGCCCTGACTTTACAAAGTTGCGCGATAGGTAGAGCGAATGACCTTTTCGGAACAAAAAATGACCTATGCTATTGGCGATATTCACGGCCAAATCGACCAACTCGAAAACGCACTTCGCCTTATTGAAATTGATGGTGGTGCAGACGCTCATATCGTCTTTCTCGGGGATTATACGGACCGTGGTCCCAATAGCCGCGCCGTCGTCGAGCGACTGCTGAATGGCATTGCCGAAGGTCGGAACTGGACAGTTCTGCGCGGCAACCATGACCGAATGTTCTGTCGTTATCTCGCGGATGGCACCGAGCACGACTCCCAGATTAAGTCTGGCAAAGGTTGGTTCGATCCTGCCCTCGGTGGGACAGAAACCCTACGGTCTTATGGAGTCGACGTTGGCGGCACCGACACACTCAAACGTGCCCAAGCAGCCGTCCCCCCCGAACACCTCGCATTCTTGGAAAGTCGCCCGCTCTGGTTCGAAACGGACGCGTTGATCTTTGTTCACGCAGGCATTCGCCCCAACATTGCGATGGAGGACCAGATTGAGGACGACCTGATCTGGATCCGCGTTGGTTTCCTGGATCACGAAGGTCCATTCGAGAAACTGATCGTTCACGGTCACACCGCACTGGATACGCCAACTCATCTTGGCAATCGGGTCGATCTCGATGGCGGCGCTGGCTATGGCCGTCCGCTCGTTCCTGCGGTATTTGATGGGACCACTTGTTTTACTTTGACCGATCAGGGGCGCGTTCCGCTACTATCGTCGGTCTGAAAGACCTGAAATGCCCGTTGAATTTTCGTCCCTTACTGACCTAATGGCACACGGTTTTGACACCGTGATCGACGTGCGCTCCCCTGCCGAATACGACGAGGATCACATTGCAGGTGCGATCAGTCTGCCCGCGATGTCGAACGAAGAACGGGCAATCGTCGGGACGATCTACAAACAAGAAAGCCCATTCAAAGCCCGCAAAATCGGCGCGGCAATTGTTGCCCGTAATGTGGCGCATCACCTTGAAACCGCCCTTTCGGACAAGGATGGCGGATGGAAGCCGTTGGTATATTGCTGGCGCGGCGGACAACGTTCAGGGTCCGTAGCCATCATCCTCAAACAGATCGGATGGCGGGCGGATACCATCGCGGGTGGGTACAAGACCTACCGTCGCTTCGTATACAACGACATGTATGAGACCCAAGTCCCGCACCGCTTTGTGCTCTTGGATGGGAATACAGGAACAGCAAAGACCGATATTCTGAACCGTTTATCTGCGCACGGCATCCAGACACTCGACCTCGAGGGGATGGCGCAGCATCGCGGCTCTATGTTGGGCGGTGTTGCGGGTGGTCAGCCTGATCAGAAAACCTTTGAGTCCCGATTGGCTTGCAAACTATCGACACTGGACCCAAACCACCCAGTCGTCATCGAAGCCGAAAGCAGCAAAATCGGACGCTTGAATGTGCCGCCGACAGTATGGGCCGCTATGTGCGATGCACCTCGTATTGATATCGAAGCCCCTGTCGAAGAACGGGCGCGGTATTTACAGGGTGCCTACGCCGATGTCATCGCAGACACCGACCGCTTAACCGCTCTATTGCAGCCGCTTCGACAACATCGCAGCCATGCGACCGTCGATCACTGGGAAACCCTGCTACGGGACGGTGACTTTACCGCGCTCGCAAAGGCTTTGATCGTCGATCACTATGATCCGTCCTATACAAAATCCCGATCGGTGCATGCACCGACCGTTCTTGGCTCGCTTCACAGCGACACCCTAGACGACATCGGACAGGCGAACTTGGCAGAGCGCGTGGCAGATATCGTCAAATCACTTTGATTGCTGGTGTGTCGGTGATCCGGCCAATAGCCGAAGCGCCATAACCACAGAGCTTCAATTTCCGCACCATTTCGTCAGCAAGATCGGCACGCACCGCAGCCAGCAAACCGCCCGAGGTTTGCGGATCGAACAACAGATCGAACCGCGGCCCTTGCGCCCCAAAGACGCCGCCAGCCCCCTCGCGATTTTCCTCCCAAAGCGTGGATTTCACACCCGTGGCGATCAGTTCTTCGACGCCACGCAGCACTGGCAGGTTCGCCAAGGTGATTTCTGCGCCAACGCCTGATGCTTCGCAAATACCTGACAAATGCCCTGCCAGACCAAAGCCTGTGACATCCGTCATCGCTCGCGCTTCGGACGCTAGGATACGGCTCGCGACAGCCTGTGGTTCAGCCATACGCTGATAGGCCGCCAATACATCGCGCCCCTTTGCGAGCCCACGCATTTCGGCGGCCAAGAGAACACCCGTACCCAATGGTTTTGTGAGGATGAGAACGTCGCCCTCTTTTGCACCCTCAATCGTGCGCACGTCTCCTGTCGTGCGGCCTGTGATGGTAAAGCCGATGGTGAATTCTGATCCGACTGAGGTATGTCCCCCCGCGATGACCGCACCTACCCGCCCCATCACATCCGCCGCAGCCGAGGTAATCTCTACCATTGTGCGTTGCTGAAGCTCTGACGACATGCGCGGCAAGATCACAGACATCGTAGCAGCCTGAGGTTCAGCCCCCATTGCCCAAATATCGCCCAGCGCATGGGTCGCAGCGATGCGCGTCATGAGATCGGGATCATGGGTAAAGGCTCTGAGATGATCGGTGGTCATAACGAGGGTCTCACCGCCGACCTCAATCACTGCTGCATCATCACCTTTCACATAGCGAACGTCATCGCGGTCACTGCTGGGCAAGTCGGCAAGGGCTGCACGCAATGCACTTCGTCCTACCTTGGACCCGCATCCTGCACACATCGGGACATCGCCCAAGACCGCGCGGACACCGTCAGCGACCAGTGCAGGTAACTTTGGCCGCGCCATTGCGGGCAAGTTATGGAATTTCTCCATGAACGTCGTATCGATGCGGTTTTTCCACAACCACAACAGCGGCCCCCGAACAGCCGTTCCGAGCTTTTCGGCCAGAGCGGATTTCTGCCCGAGTGAGATGAGCTTGAGGTAATCTTTCTGCGGTTGATATCCTTTGAAGGTTCCACCCGACAGAGCGGCCCGAAGGTTATGGAACAGAACTGGCGCTTCACGAACAGCAAAAACACCCGCCTTTGGGCGTGGCGCATGGGTGAGATAGGCACAATCGCCCGCCGCGAAAACGTGACTATCGCTCGACTGCAAGGTTGGCCCGACGCTGATGAACCCTTGATAAAGGTTCAATCCCGTCTCAGCGATCCAACCATGCGGGCGTGCGCCTGTCGCACCATTGGTAAAAGTAGACGGAATACGCGTGCCATCCTTGAGGACCACAGAATCCGCCGTCACCTCAACGACATCCGCGTTCTCGATCAGTTCGACACGCGCCTCTTTTAGCGATTTCAGCAGTTGAGACCGAGCCGTATCGCTAAATTCGGACAGCGCTGTGCCGCGATCAATCAGACGAACCTCGGCCGATTTGCCTCGCAGCGCATGCGCCATCGCCATAGAAAGTTCAGCACCTGCAACGCCACCACCCAAAACCGCAACACGAGGCTTCTTGGCCTCTTTGCGATAGACATCCCAACGCGCCGCAAATGTATCGAGCGGTTTTGCCGGAATACCATGTTCAGCAAATCCCGGCAGATCAGGCATCTCGGATGTGATCCCGATATCGATAGACGCTATGTCATATGGTATCGGACCACGCCCCTTGAGGCTGATGGTCCGTCTACGCAAATCAATCCCAATAGCCTTGTCCACGATGACCCGAGCACCCGCAAATCGTGCCAGTTTGATCAGATCAATATCGAGTTCATCTTTGGAATAGTGTCCCGCCACAAACCCTGGCAGCATTCCAGAATATGTTGCCGTGGGCGCAGGGTTAATCACCGTCACACGAACGCCAGGCAATGGGTTCATTCCCCACATCCGCAGAACGAGGGCGTGCGTATGCCCACCGCCGATCAAAACGAGGTCGCGGGTCAGAGGGATTTGATCGTTCATGATGGATGACTCGTTCGCAGTTCGATTACCGATCCAACGAGACTGACATTTGGCCTCTCAACTGGCAACCGGACATCCCACCGCACCACCATCATTGATTTCCCGAAGTGACGGAACGTTTCACTGTTTTCCCACGTGACCATGAGTAACCTTCGTCCAACGGGAGGACCTCTATGACTGATATCGTAATTTTAGGCGGCGCACGGACCGCAATTGGCACATTCGGCGGTAGCCTCGCAGGCACGGCTCCAATCGACCTTGGCGCAATCGCAGCCAAAGCAGCTTTGGAGCGTTCGGGCGTCACTGGAGATCAGATCGGCACGACGGTCTTTGGCCACATCATCAACACCGAACCGCGTGATATGTATCTGTCACGGGTTGCCGCAATGCAGGCTGGCGTTCCTGAGACAACTCCCGCCATGAACGTGAACCGCCTGTGTGGGTCGGGCGTTCAGGCGATTGTATCGGCCACGCAGTCGTTGATGCTCGGCGATGCGGATTTCGCATTGGCTGGTGGCGCGGACTGCATGAGCCGCTCGCCCTACATCCTCCCCGATGCACGGTGGGGTGCAAAAATGGGAGACATTCGCGGCCTCGACATGATGGTCGGCGCACTGACTTGCCCGTTCGGCACAGGTCACATGGGCGTCACCGCTGAAAACGTTGCGCGGGATTATAACATCAGCCGCGAGGACCAAGACTCCTTTGCCGCAGAAAGCCAACGCCGCGCATTGGCCGCGATGGAGGCAGGGTATTTCGACAGCCAAATCGTGCCCGTTGAGGTGAAGGTAAAACGCGAGATGGTCGCCTTTACCCGCGATGAACACGCCAAACCGACCACCGTAGAAGCCCTCGCTGGCCTACGCCCAGTGTTCCAAAAAGACGGCTCTGTCACCGCTGGCAACGCAAGTGGCATTAACGATGGGGCTGCGGCAGTTATTCTTGCGCGCGCTGATGCGGCAGAAAAAGCAGGCCTCACGCCGAAATTCCGCATCGCAGGCTACGCCCATTCTGGCGTCGCGCCAGAGGTCATGGGTATTGGCCCGATCCCAGCCGTTCGCTCCTTGTGTGAACGCACTGGCCTTTCAATCGGCGACTTCGACGTGATTGAATCGAACGAGGCCTTCGCGGCGCAAGCTATCGCGGTTTCTCGTGAGCTTGGCTTTGATGCGGCCAAGGTGAACCCGAATGGCGGCGCTATTGCACTTGGCCATCCTGTCGGCGCGACGGGTGCCATCCTGACCGTCAAAACGATGTTTGAACTCGACCGTATCGGCGGCCGCTATGGCCTCATCACCATGTGTATCGGTGGTGGCCAAGGCATCGCACTAGTGATTGAGCGCCTCTGATCATTCCTCAGGATAGTCGCGGGAGAACACCAAGGTGTTATCCTGCGACATATCTGGATCAAAGGCATATCCACCCGTGTGGAAACCCTTGAGGTCCTCCACTTCAGTGATGCGGTTTTCGATGATATACCGCGCCATTGCACCCCGCGCCCGTTTAGCGAAAAAGCTCACGATCTTTGGCTTGCCGCCTTTGACCTCATAGAACTGTGGCGTCACAACGCGCAGCTTTAGGGCCTTATTGTCCGCCGCATGGAAATATTCCTGTGAGGCACAATTGACTAAGATATCCGTCCCAATGGCCTCCGCCTCAGCGTTTAGGCGCTTGGAAATTTGTGTGCCCCAATAGTCATACAAATCCTTGCCGCGACGGGTCTTGAGCTTGCTCCCCATCTCTAACCGATAAGGCTGCATGCCATCCAACGGACGCAGCAACCCATACATCCCCGAAAGTATCCGCAAGTGGTCCTGTGCCCAACGCAGTGCGTCTGGATCAAGGGTTTTTGCTTCCAACCCTTTGTAGGTGTCCCCATCGAACGCAAAAACCGCTGGTTTTACATTCTCGGGCTCTGGATCGGCGCTATAAGCCTTGAACCGATCGCGGTTCAATTTCGCTAGATTATCCGAAATCGACATCAGACCTTTCAGGTCCGAAAGTGTGAGGTTCCGCGCAGCCTTGGCCAATCGCATCGCATCATCAGGGAACATCAGGTCGGTCATTTCGGCCGAAGCAGGTGACATATCCAAAGATTTTGCGGGGGAAACGACGATCAGCATTTATGGCTCCTTCTTGCAAAGGGGAACCTAGCACTCACCTCTCAAAACTAAAGGGCCAAACGCAGTTAATCCCCTGCTCAAATGCACATGATTATCAGGATGCTTCTGACAAAACGCCCAAGAATGCATCCCCGAACCGTTCGGCATATTTCGCGCCGAGCACACGCTCCATCGTCGCCATATCCCGAGGGCGCATTTGCGCGACTTTCGCCAACAGAGAAGCTGAGCAGGTCATCGGTTTACCAGTGCCATCTTCGCCTCGACTGAGGTCGGCCTGAACTTCGAGTAGTCGATCATAAACCGAACCTTCACTGCGCCCCGCCATCTTGCGACGCGCGGGGTGAAGTTGTGCCACCTCACCTGCAATCACCGAAAGAAACGCATCACCGTAGCTCTGCAGTTTCTTTGCTCCTACACCGCTGATCTTTGCCATCTCGTCTAAGCTCATCGGGCGCTTCTGCGCCATTTCGATCAGAGTGCTGTCGTTGTAGATGATATACGCAGGCACACCCGCCGCCTCCGCCAGTGCACGGCGTTTCGCCTTGAGTGCGGACAACAGCGGCGCGTCGTCCTCGCTCACCAGCATTTTGATCTTATTGCCAGTCTTCGCGGCCTTAATCGTATCGCGCCGCAGCTGGATCGTATCCTCACCACGTAGAATGGGTCGCGCTTTTTCGGTCATGCGCAAACCACCATGCCGTTCAGGATCAGGACGCAACAAATCATGCCCCATCATCTGCCGAAAAATCGCCTGCCATTCACGGCGACTATATTCTTTGCCGACACCATAGGTCGGCAACTGATCGTGTCCGCGCTGTTTGATCTTATCCAGATCAGAGCCCAACAAGATCTCGATCAGATGCCCGGATCCATAGCTTTCCCCTGTCCGCAAAGCCGCAGACAGCGCCATCCGCACAGGCGTTGTTCCATCGAACACATCGGCAGGCTTGTCGCAAAGATCGCAATGACCGCAGGCCGTCGCCTCTTCGCCAAAATAGCCGAGCAGGGTTTTGCGACGGCATTCAAGCGCCTCGCACAATCCCAAAAGCGCATTGAGACGCGCGTGATCAGCCATACGACGTTCCGGCGGCGCAAGACCCTCATCGATTTGCTGACGACGGTAACGAATGTCATCGGGTCCAAAGAGCGTGAGTGTCTCAGCCGGTGCTCCGTCACGACCTGCGCGACCGATCTCTTGGTAGTAAGACTCAATCGATTTCGGCAGGTCTGCATGGGCAACCCAACGGATGTCTGGCTTGTCGATACCCATACCAAAAGCGACCGTCGCAACCACGATCAGTCCGTCTTCTTGTTGGAAGCGCCCCTCAACAACGCGACGGTCTTCCGCCTCCATCCCGCCGTGATAATGACAGGCGGCATGTCCCGCCTCTCGCAACGCTTGAGCGATGGTTTCCGTTTTGGCTCGCGTGCCGCAATAGACAATCCCAGACTGCCCTTTTCGCGCCGCCGCGAACGACAATATCTGCTGGCGCGGCTGATCCTTCACGGCAAAGGCGAGGTGGATATTCGGACGATCAAATCCACGCAGGAACGTAACGGGGGGAACGCCATCAAACAGCTTTTCAACGATTTCCGCTTGAGTCTCCGCGTCAGCCGTCGCGGTAAAAGCCGCAAGTGGCACGTCCAACGCCCGCCGCAATTCGCCAATCCGTAAATAGTCTGGGCGAAAATCGTGGCCCCACTGGCTGACACAATGCGCTTCATCGACCGCAATCATGCTCACGCCAATGCGACGCAACATTTGCGGTACACCGCCCGCGGCCAACCGCTCTGGCGCCATATACAAGAGCTTGAGACGCCCCTCTTCCAGCGCCTGCCAAACGGCATCGGTTTCTTCTTGAGTATTGCCAGAGGTCAGCGCGCCAGCCTCAACCCCAGCTTCACGTAGCCCTCGCACCTGATCACGCATCAAGGCAATAAGTGGCGAAATAACGACGGTTACACCCTCGCGCACCAAGGCTGGAAGTTGGAAGCACAACGACTTACCGCCGCCTGTCGGCATAATGGCAAGCGTGTTTTGCCCCAGAGACACCGCCTCAACAATCTCTTCTTGACCCGGACGGAACCCGTCGAATCCGAATACGTCGCGCAAAAGCGTGGCTGCGGTCATAAGATCAATTTCTGGCTGCTCGTTTTGCCTAAAGAATCACAAGCCCCTGGTCAGAGCAACCCCGCCCTGCCTTTGTGCTTGAAATATCCCGGGGTGAATTGGCCGTAGGCCAAGAGGGGAAGAGCCCCTTACGCCTCAGTCGATCGCGCGAGCTTCATCAACCAGCATGACAGGAATGCCATTTCGGATCGGATAGGCCAACTTCGCAGCGACCGAAATCAGTTCCTGACGCGCCACATCATAGTCCAAACGGGTTTGCGTTTGAGGACAGACCAAGGCTTCGATCATCTTCGGATCAAAAGTCATTTCGCTCATTGTAGCCTCTCTTCACCACCGCCATGCAAAGCGTAGCTGATCAAGGTGATCAAAGTTTCTCGCCGTTGTGCCAACTCTGGCGCTTCTAACAACGCTTGTCGATCCTCGGGCTCAAAGGGGCATAACATCGAAAGCGAATTGATCAAGAGCTCGTCTTCGGCATCTCGAATTCCGTCCCAATCGGTCGACAAACCTTTGTCATCGAAAAACCGCTCCAATAACGACAATAACACGTCTCGATCCATGTCTGGGTCGTGCTCTACGGGACCAAGATCCCTGCCAAAACCATCCCACGAGACATTAAACTTGCGATAAGGTGTGAAGCCTTCGACCTCTTCGGCCAAACGAAACCGCGAAATGCCAGTAAGGGTGATCATATAGCGACCATCTTCGGTTTCGGAGAACGCGGTTAGACGCCCAGCGCAACCGATGCGATGCAACCCTCGCCCGCCATTTGGTTGGATCATTCCTAACAGCCGCTCAGGCGTCTTCATCACATCCTCGATCATTGCAAGATATCGAGGTTCAAAGATGTGCAACGGGAGCTTTGCGCGTGGCAGCAACAAAGCTCCCGGAAGCGGGAATACCGGAATAGAAAGCGGCAGATCGGATGATGTCCTCATGACCCGCAAGGTAGGACGCTCCGTCCGTCAGGCAAATATCATCGACGACAAACGACGACGACCGTTCAGAACAATCGGATCATTTGGTTTCAACGCATCAAAGATTTGGAACATCTGGGCTTTGGCAGCGCCATCATTCCATTCACGATCACGACGGAACATTTCCAAGAGTTCATCTACTGCTTCGGCGACTTGGCCTGCCGCATGCAATGCTTGCGCGAGGTCCAAGCGAAGCTGCATGTTATCCGGGTCTGCAGCAACTGCAGCACGCAGATCATCTACAGGACCTGCCTTTTCCGCCTGACGGGCCAATGCAATTTGTGCAAACGCTGCCTCGATTGGGGCCGCTTTGGAAATTGATACGGGAACGCCGTTCAACACGGCCTCAGCCTGATCAAGGTCGCCCATCGCAACATAACACCGCGCCAGACCACCAAAAGCCGCTGCGTTTTCAGCTTCTTCACCAATAATCGCACCGAACACTTCAGCCGCGTCGGCAGCGTTGCCTTCGGTGAGCATGTTTTCAGCTTCTTCCAGCGCAGCCTCTAAGCCCTCCGCACCACCCAAAGAAGCTAGTTTCGAAACGAACTCTTCAATTTGGCTCGGTGGGATGGCACCTTGGAACCCATCAACAGGTTGCCCTTGGAAAAACGCATAAACGGTCGGGATGGACTGAACGCGCAACTGGCCAGCGTAGCCCTGGTTTTCATCTACGTTGACTTTGACCATTTTCACGGCGCCGCCAGCCTTGTTCACCGCAGCCTCAAGCGCAGGTCCAAGCGTCTTACAAGGGCCGCACCAAGGCGCCCAGAAGTCTACGATGACCGGAACCTCTTTGGACGCTTCAATAACATCCTGCACAAAGGTTGCGTCGGTTGTATCAATGACCAGATCGCCAGTCGTTTTTTGTCCGCCAAGTTCGAGCATCATGCCCTCCTAGAATTCTGTTTGCCCTTATATGAGCAGCCTGTAACGGGAAGACAAGTTACATCCCGTTATTGAAATGTTTTAAATGTCGAAGGTCGCGAAAACTGGCGCGTGGTCACTGGGTTGTTCCCATCCACGGACATCGCGTCTGATCCGGCTGGAATGTGCGGCACTCGAAATATCGGGTGTTGCCCAGATATGGTCCAAACGGCGACCTTTGTCGGCTTCGTCCCAATCCTTCGCACGATAGGACCACCAACTATAGAGCAGCCCCTCAGGAATATCCTGTCGTGTGATATCGACCCAATTCGCTGACTCCTGCACTTGTGCAAGGTGCTCAACCTCAATCGGAGTGTGGCTGACGATCTTCAACAGCTTCTTATGATCCCATACGTCATCTTCGCGCGGGGCAATGTTGAAATCACCAACGATCACCGTCTTTTCTGGCTTGGTATGGTGAAAGTAATCCCGCATCTCGGTCAGGTAGTCGAGTTTTTGACCAAACTTTTCGTTCTTTTCACGATCAGGTTCATCACCGCCCGCAGGGATGTAGAAGTTCTGGATCGTCACGCCGTTCTCAAGCCGACCTGCGATGTGCCGCGCATGATTGAGCGATGCGAAATCTTGGGCATCGGTTTCGACAATGGGCATCTTCGATAGGATCGCCACGCCGTTATAGCCCTTCTGGCCACGTGCGATCATGTAGTTGTAGCCAAGCGCCTGAAACGCTTCGAACGGGATTTTCTCGACAGGGCTTTTGCATTCCTGCAAGCAGAGCACATCTGGCATATCTTCAGTCATGAGCCGAGACACGAGAGCTTCGCGCAAGCGGACAGAGTTGATGTTCCAAGTGGCCAGCGTAAAAGTCATATCCGTCTCCATATTTCGGACAGATGTGTAGCGCGATCACGCGCCCACGACCACCAGTATCACGCAGAAAAAAGCCCCCGCGAGATGCGGGGGCAAGTCCAACAGGGAGGATGACGGCGTAACCCTGCCATCAAGGGAACGATTCAACCTATACGACATTTTGGTCGTATTTTATACTCAAATCAGGCGACCAACCGATATCCACCGCTTTCTGTGACCAGAAGGCGAGCATTGGATGGATCGGGTTCGATCTTCTGACGCAGACGATAGATGTGCGTCTCAAGCGTGTGGGTCGTGACACCCGCGTTATACCCCCAAACCTCGTGAAGCAGCACATCGCGCGGCACAACACCGTCTGTCGACCGATAAAGATACTTGAGGATGTTGGTTTCTTTTTCCGTCAGACGGACCTTTTTGTCGTCCTCGGTCAGCAGCAGTTTCTGCGCTGGCTTGAACGTATATGGCCCGATTTGGAACATAGCGTCTTCGGACTGTTCATGGGTGCGAAGCTGCGCACGGATACGAGCCAGCAGCACTGGGAATTTGAACGGCTTAGTGATGTAGTCGTTCGCCCCAGCGTCCAGACCCAAAATCGTGTCGCTGTCGGTGTCATGCCCCGTCAACATAAGGATCGGACATTTGACCCCTTGCTTGCGCATCACCTTACAGAGCTCTCGCCCATCGGTGTCAGGCAAACCTACGTCAAGAATCACGAGGTCGTAGATCCCCTCTTTGACGCGACCGATCGCGTCGTGGCCGTTGCCAGCCTCAAAGACGTCAAAGTCTTCGGTCATAATTAATTGTTCGCCTAGCGCTTCGCGCAGGTCATCATCGTCATCGACAAGCAAAATGCGTTTGAGTTGTGCCATAGCGTTTTTGGCCTCCATTCACGTCTGATTGAACATCTGTGACTTGGTACGCTTTAGGGCAAGGATTCCGACAAAAATTCACGCGGTCGTGTCGTAGAGAAGGGAAATGTTTCAATTCCCTTCAAATCACCCTAGTTAAGTCAGACAAAGCAAAGGTTTCGACGATGGGATTTGCACCCGATATTACAGAACGGCTAGCGCGTGCCCGTGCAGATTTACGCATGGGTGTTCCTGTTGTGCTGGAAAGCGGCGCTCTCGTTCTAGCGGCAGAAACATTAAACGCCGCCCGTTTGGCCGAGGTGAGGGCAATGGGTGCCGCCAGTATTGCGATCACATCTCACCGCGCTTCGACACTCAAGGTCGCAGCCTACGACGGCGATCTGACACGTATCGCGCTACCTGTTGATGCTGCGCTGACATGGGTTCGTGGCATCGCGGATCCAGCTGATGACCTACGGCACCCCATGAAAGGCCCGCTCCACGCACGTCGTGAGGGTTCTGCAGAACCTGCCCGTGCTGCTATTGCCCTGACCAAAGCCGCTCGCTTGTTGCCAGCAGCGGTCATGGTGGACCTCCCCAATCCAACGAGCTTTGCGCAGGCCCACAACCTTACAGTCGTCCCCGATTCCGCCACTCTTGCCACCGATTTGTCGCCACTCGACCCAATTATCGCTGCCCGTATGCCGCTCGATGTTTCAGAAGCAGGTCGTTTGCACATCTTCCGCCCTCACGACGGCGCCGAGGAACACTATGCCGTAGAGATCGGCCAGCCCCCGCGGGACAAGCCCGTTTTGGCGCGCCTTCATTCCGCTTGTTTTACGGGCGACGTTCTCGGCAGCCTAAAATGCGATTGCGGTCCGCAATTGCGTGGCGCGTTGTCTCAGATGGGTCAAGAAGGCGCGGGCGTGCTCTTGTATCTCAATCAAGAAGGACGCGGCATTGGCCTCGCCAACAAAATGCGTGCCTATTCACTTCAAGATCAGGGCTTTGACACCGTCGAAGCAAATCACCGCTTAGGGTTCGAAGACGACGAACGTGATTTTCGCATCGGAGCAGAGATTTTGCGCCGCATGGGGTTCAGCTCGGTTCGATTGCTCACCAACAACCCTGCGAAAGTTGCACGCATGAACGATAGCGGGATTGAAGTCGTGGAACGCGTCGCCCTCAAGGTCGGCGAGAACCGCCACAACCACCACTACCTTGCAACGAAGGCATCGAAATCAGGACACCTCCTGTGACACCGCTCGATCTGGTCGTCGGCCCAACTGGGTTGCGTTTCATGAACCGCCATTTCGCCTGTAACATTGGGCGCGGCGGTGTCACTGACAACAAACGCGAAGGTGATGGCGCGACCCCACGTGGGCAACACTGCATTGTCGGCATGCTCTATCGCCCGGATCGGATCGCAAAACCGACCGACTGGGCCGTGCCGATAGGTCACACTGATCTCTGGTCCGACGATCCCAACCATGAGGACTACAACCTCATGGTTCGCGCACCCTACCCACATAGCCACGAAAAACTACGGCGCGCTGATCCGCTCTACGACCTTGTTCTGATTCTAGATTGGAACTGGCCCTACGCCGTCAAAGGACGCGGATCTGCCATTTTCATCCATCAATGGCGCCGCCCCGTTTATCCGACCGAAGGCTGTGTGGCTCTCTCGCGGCGCGACCTGCATTGGATCGCACCCCGCATCAACTACCAAAGCCGAGTCTATATACTATAGCCCTTAGCCGTAGTCGCGCTCACCAAAGATCGCCGAGCCGACGCGAACATGCGTCGCACCAAAGGCAATCGCCTTTTCAAAATCAGAACTCATACCCATGGAAAGCCCCTCAAGGCCGTTCCGTTCTGCAAACTTACGCAACAGCGCAAAGTGCATCGACGCTTCTTCATCCGCAGGCGGGATGCACATCAAACCTTTGATCGGCAGATCGAGCGCACGACATTCAGCAACAAAGGAATCGACATCTGCAGGTAAAATTCCAGCCTTCTGCGGCTCCTCGCCCGTGTTCACTTGGATGAACAAATCAGGACAGGACCCGATCTCTTGAGCAATACGTGCAATCGCATGTGCCAGCTTCGGACGATCAACCGAGTGAATCGCATTCACCAACTCCATCGCCGCCCGAGCCTTATTGGTTTGCAACGGCCCAATCAGGTGCAAATCGATTCCTTCGAACTGTTCCCGAAACGCTGGCCACTTTCCCTGCGCCTCTTGAACCTTATTTTCGCCAAAGACTCGCTGCCCTTCGCGCAAAACAGACTCCACTTTGGTATTAGGCTGTACTTTTGAGACAGCGATCAAAGTGACGCTTCCCTCTGCGCGACCACTTTCGGCCTCAGCTTTTGCAATGTGGTCTTTGATGTCCGACAAACCCATAACGCGCTCCTGATCGTCTTTTGTTTTAAGGCGGCTCAGCAGGACATAGGACGATCAAGCCCCCCTGTCACCCGCCATTTCCGCGATAAACGGGTGTGTCCTTCGTGCATCATTTTTGATCAAGGCACCGAATGAACGGGGCAAATGACTTGAGTGGTGGGGGCTTTGGGCGCACATATCCTCCCAATGCTAGGTTCACTGGCATTCATGTGAATGCAAAAACACGAGGGTAAACCATGAAAAAGATCCTTCTCGCTTCCGTCGCACTGACAGCTTTCGCTGGCGCAGCTGCTGCTGAAGTTTCCTTCTCGGGCTCGGCAACTCTGGGCTACAACGACACTGACGCTACCGCTGCAATCACTGCACGCTCTGGTACCGCTACTGACGACAACGACGGCTTCTACTGGTCGGCAACCATGTCGGCATCTCTGTCGCAAGACCTCGACAACGGCATCGCTGTTGGCGCGAAAGTCAACTTCGACATCCAAGACGACAACGGCAATGCTACTAACGGCAACACCAACCTGAACGCTGACGACTATGTCCTGTCGCTGACTTCAGAAAACGCGTCGATCTACTTCGGTGACACTGGCGTTGCAGGCTCGAAATACTGGGCAGCTGCTGGCGACATGGAGTCCGACGGCTTTACCTCTGACTACACTGACGCAGCTAACGCTGACGCAGTACTGCGCGCTGACATCAACTACGGCGGCGTAGAGCTGTCGGCTTCGACTATCGTAGTACAGTCGGACCAAACCAACTCGGTTCAAGAGCAGACTTCGGCAAGCTTGCGTACCACTTTGGGTGGCGTGACCATCACTGCAGCTACTCAAGAAAAAGCTAACACCACTGTTCTCGGCGCAGCTGCGGGCGACTACAACGCTAACGCTGTTTGGGGTGTATCCGCTGCGATGGCAGTTGCTGGCGCTGACGTGACTGTTGCATACGCTGAAGAAGATACTGGTGCTAACGGCACTAACTCGTCGACTGGTATCAAAGTTGCATACCCAGTAGGTGACGTAACTGTTACTGCTTACTACGTTGACGAAAACCCGTCGGCTGCAAACCTTTCCGGTCACAATGGCGACGAGAACTACGGTATCGCAGTAGCATACGCTGCTGGTGACGTTGCTGTTACTCTGGACTACCAAGATGACCAGAGCGTAACCAAAACTTCGCTCGACGTAACCTACGATATGGGCAACGGTCTGAGCCTGCTTGCTGGTATGTACGACGAAGACGGTAACGCAACTGCAGCAGATGACGGCACCGACTCGTACGTTGCTGCATCGTACAGCCTCGGCGGCGGCGCTTCGCTGCTCGTTGCTTACGCAAATGCAGACACCAAAGGTGCGATCAAAGCTGACGAAGTTGGTACCCCTGACTACCAAGACGGCACCACCATCGAGCTGTCCTTCGCATTCTAATCTGACCCTGTCAGTTTGAATGAGAGAGCGGCGCTTAGGCGTCGCTCTTTTCTTTTGGCAAAGCTGACTCTAACTTTGCTCCAACCAACACTTCGACGAGGCAGTAATGCATAAGATCGCCCTACTCTTGACTGCAGTGCTACTGCTCAGCAGCTGTGGCACAGCCAAAGGCTTCCTCGATGGCACAGGCAGTGTGCTGGAAGGCATGGCAACTGATGTGCGTAGCTTGGGTGGGATGCTGAACTAAACCAGCTCCACTGCACGTGCCAACTGCACTTCGTTTACGTCGATGTATCGCTGCGTTGTTACGATGCTGCGATGCCCAGCCAAAGCAGCCAACACACGCACATTTACTCCGCTGTTTGCCAGTTTGGTGATGAATGTTCTGCGTCCGCTGTGACTGCTTGCCCCTTTTAGCCCAGCTGCACTGTAGATGTTTAGAAACAGCTGACACATGGTGTTGGCTGAGAAAGCACCGCCTATCTGTGTTTGAAACAGCGGCGTGTCTGGTTTGCGCTTGCGAATGACTGGGTAATAGTCAGCGAGCGCCTTGTTGAGCTTGCGTCCTACAAACACTCTGCGCTCAAATCCGCCCTTGGTTTGCTCTGCTGCGAGTACGAAGCTGTCGCGTACTTTGCCTGAGTCCTCGTACACATCTGCTATCTTGAGCCCTGCAATCTCGATCACACGGAGGCCTGCAAGGAAGCTCAGCTGTAGGATCGTGCGATCACGTACGCAGTGTCTCCGTGCTCGACAGTAGTTCAATACCATCTTGATCTCGTCTTCGCTCAGTGTACGTGCTTGCGCCATCTTCTGCTCCATTCTCTCATCTCTGGCAGTACAGACAGCATAAGCTCTGAGAGCCTGGTTGGACGACCGAAGATGGCACCACTGCAGGGCTCAATAACTTCAAACACTTAGCGTGTTCTCTCAGCAAAACACGATTTTATGAGAGGTTGGGTGTCAATAAATGCCGCAAAACTGAACAGCAGTATCGAACCAGAAAAAAATCGGTTGTCTAGCGAAGTTGATAAATAACTATGTAAGGCAACACATAGGCGCACAAACAAGGGTAGGCACTGATTTAGATTTGGCAGGCAACACTACAGGCACAACTACAAACGAGATGAAGGTTAGCACGCCGACTGTAATAGTGCCGCAAATCCGTTCTGATGTGAGACGGTGAGTAAACGTACTGCTCGTTGTACGCTTCAATCAACTACCCCATCCTTGTCGGTGGGATGCTTCAAGTTGCAAAGGCATAAATGTTCAGCCAGCCAGCAGCTTTGATTGTCGTAATAGTGTGGTGAATGATGTGTGCTCATGTATGTGCAGCACAGTCAGCAAGTGAAACGGATGACAGCCTCGATGAGAGACCCGTTATCACATGAGATAGCTCAGCTGTATGGGTCTCATGTGTGCGTATGATGCGCTGGTAATAGAGATGATAGCAAAACCTGCTCTTCCTGTAATGGTTCAGCGATACAGCCTGACATAGCGACGCGAAAGGCGTGCGTGTTTAGATCGATGCCCAAAGGGGCGTTGATCTAACTGCTCGGCGAAAGGGATTTAGATAATAGATCATCAATAGATGTCTAAATGATCACCAAGCACAGCAAGCGAAGTGCATACGAAGCGCGATGTGTGAAGGTGATACACAGACGCTATAGCGGATGTGTTGAAACAGCTGAGCACGAATAACTGCCATCATGTGTTGATTGATAAATACATCAACAAGGAGGTGGTATGGATGACTGTTAGATTACTGGAACAGATACGTGATCAGTTGAAGAGCTGTAATGCTGTAAGCAGTGAACGCGAGTTCTGCGAGCAATGGCTGGGGAAGAGTGCGTGTTATATGCGTACATTACGATTTACGGGCACAGCGCCCAGTGCTGATGCACTCAGTGTCTGTGCCAGCAAGCTCAAGTGGCATGAAGGACATTTGTCTCAGAGCACACAAAGTCATCATGTGCATTGGGCTGGGGTGTTTGGCAAACTGCACACGCAGTGCATCAAAGCGATTGAAACCCAAGCAGAGCGCAAGTGGCGCAGCCGAAATGGGGTACTGCATCAATGAGAGCAGTGCTGCAAAATCTGCTGGTGGAGTACTTAGCTATTTGGGGTGGTGATTTAGCAGCCCCAGCAAGGCGCAAGCTGTGAGTGCGCTGTCAGATATACAGCGTGCGTTGAACGTGGTGCGACGCATAGCAAACGAAGAGGCTTATAGCACCAAGCTGTCTGCATTGGCTCTTATGCATGATGCGATGGGAGATGTGCTGACGAAGCTGCGCGACACTGGCAAACCCAAAGCACAGCCTCGTCCTCGCGCTCCTAAGCCGCCCACTATGCCCGTGCCTAAGCCAGCCGCTCCTTCGACACAAAGCCCCAATCCGCCAAAGCCTACTCCTCGCCCATTTACTGAACCAGAAATCGCTACAGAGAAATAAACTTGCCCAACTTCAGTGCGGCTCTAAGTATCATTATGGCACTAAATGGAGGATACAATGCCGACACTCGCAGAACTGATGAAGAAACATAATGTAACACCAATGCAAAGCCCAAGTGCTGGGCCACGCTCGAAGCTACTGGTGCAAGTAGAACGTATGTTATCCACGATTGATACTTACAAGGATGTAAGTGAGCTAAATGGCGACACAACGCAGTACTGGTGGGCGCCACAAAGCGTTGATGGCAAGCGCCGTCTAAGTGCTCGCTACGGCGGCAAAGTGGTAGAGGGCTTTATTACCTATGCCGACAATAGTCTCGAAGGTGTGCGTGGTGCACTGCAGAACTTCCACGCTATCATCAAAGACAGCACCGATGAGACTTGGGCTGAAGAAGAAGAGCGCCGCAGAAAAAAGTAATACGGCGTGTTGTACGAATGTATGAGCAAGTTGACACTGGGCCGCTGTATGACCAAGCGGTCCAGTTGTTGAGTACCTACAGATCCGTTGCGGCACGCATGGCAACTGCAAGAGCCAGTACACGTGGCAAGCTGGATAGACGGCTTGAGCAGTTAGGTGAGAAAATCGCTGAGCGTTTGGGTGAGCTGACAGAGCATGAACGCATGGCGTTGACTGGCTGGCGTGATGGCATAATCGCTGACACTTATGAAGTTGATCATGAAGCCCTAATGGCACAGCCTTATGAGAGCATACGTCGCATTGATCGCTGGACTGAAGAATATGATCCCGCTGACTATGAGACGACACAGTCTGTATCTGCATCATCCAATCCCAATGCAGAGCTACTCAAGTTCTTACGCACGGGGCTGGACTGAGGCGTTTACTCAGCAACAGAACACAGGATCATCTGTGCGATTTTGGCGTATTTGTTGCGATTTATAGCTGTTCAATATCTGCTTGCAGTTGGGGCTAACTGGCATAGTGATGCAGGGATCAAATACGATCCAAGTCGATAGCGCCTGCAATAATATCTACGCGATCCTGCAAGGTATTAGGGAACAGCTGAGCATACCGTTCCGTCATCGAAATATGATAATGCCCCAACAGTCGCTGCACTTCGTAGATACTGGCGCCATTGTTGATCAGTAGGCTTGCATATGTATGACGAAGATCATGCATACGCACTGACGGCAAAGCAGCACTTTCTCGTGCTTCTACAAAGGCATTATGCAGGCTTGTATATGGGGCTCGAGTACGGGGATTGGCAAAGATCCAACTGTCACGTGTTGTCGGCACACCCAAAACTTCTGATCGCGCTTTGACTTGCTGCAATACTGACAGCGCCTTGTCACTCAACATAACTGTTCTGCTGCGTCCACTTTTACTGACAGCGACAAACAGTTCTTTCTTGCGCTCATCAATATCAGTCCACCGAGCAAGTCTAAGTTCGCTCTTCCGCGCACCCGTCAACAACAACAGCTTTACGAATAGATGCAGATACGGGTGACTGCTGCGCTTACAGGCACTGAGCAAGCGTCGTATCTCAGCTTCAGTTAGGAACCGCTGCACGTAGTCTCCAACGGGCAACTTTCTAATCGCTGCGCCCTTGAACACGTTCTTGTCCAAGTATCCCCAATGCACAGCGATGTTTAGGATACGGTTCAGCATCGATGAGTGCTTATTTACCGTTGCGGGTTTGTAGCCAGCATCAATCTGATGCAGCACCCAGCTATCCAAGTCCTCACTGGTAATCTCCCTCAGGGGCTTTTGACCCAGTGATGAGCGGATGTGTTTGTTGAACACATAGTAGTCCAGCTGACTACGACGCTTGGTAGCCTTTGCAAACGCATAGTACTTTGCATCAAAGAAGTCTGCGAGCGTTACAGCTGGCTCTGCAGCTTCGCTCACAGCGACGCTCTTCTTGTCCTTGCCGAATAACTTCGAAATCGGTCGCATATCGAATATCTCCTTGCTACAACGCTAATGTCAGCTGCACACAAGGACGACCAAGTTCTTGATTTAGATAGTGAAAAATACTCCAGCTACCATTCCGCTATCCTTCTCGCTTCCGTCGCACTGACAGCTTTCGCTGGCGCAGCTGCTGCTGAAGTTTCCTTCTCCGGCTCGGCAACTCTGGGCTACAACGACGACAACGGTCGTCTGGCGAACAACGCTACTTTCGGCGATCACAACGGTTTCTACTCTGACCTGAACGTTGACGTTGCTCTGTCCGCTACTCTGGACAACGGCATCACCGTTTCCGCTTCGGCTGACGTCGATGAAGTTGACGCCGAAGACAATGCTTCGCGCGGTGTTACTGTAACTCTTTCTTCGGACGCTGCTTCGCTCGTATACGGCGACACCGAGTTCGCCGCAAAGTCGATGTGGTCGGCTGCTGGCGATATGGAAGCTGACAGCTTCTCGATCCAAGACGGCGAAGGCGTACTCAAAGGTACCTTCTCGTTCGGCGGTGTAGACATGGCTGTCTCCGGCGTCACCTACAACAACAAAGGCGCTGTAGCTGCTGATGACATCGCTCAGATGTCCTTCGGTGCTAAAGCAACTGTTGGCGCAGCGACTGTTGTAGTTGCTTATCAGGAAGAAGCAAAAGCAACTGATTTCACAACTACCACTGCGAACCCTGCTTCCACCAACGGCGATTTCTACAACGCTGAGACAATGGGTGTATCGGTTGCATTCGCTGCAGCTGGCGCAGACATCAAAGTAGCTTACGCTTCGGAAACTACATCGGGTACAGCCACCGACTTCGACTCGACTGGTATCTCGGTTTCTTACCCGATGGGCGACGTAACTGTCTCTGCATACTACGTATCTGAAGACGACAGCACTGCAGTTGACGCGAAAGATAACATGGGTATCACCTTCGCCTACGCAGCAAACGGTATGGCTCTTACCGCAGCATACGCTGACGAACAGGGTACCGACGTTACCAAACTCGAGGGTTCGTTCGACGCTGGCAACGGCCTGACTGTTTATGCCGGTTATGTCGGTAAGAACAGCGATACCGATGACACCTACGTTGGTGCTTCGTACGACCTCGGCGGTGGCGCATCGCTGCTCGTTTCGTACGCTGACGACACCAACAATGACGAACTCACTGGCGACGACGATATCGGCGCTCAGGGTTACGCAGTCGGCACAACTGTTGAACTGTCCTTCGCATTCTAATCTGACCCAGTCAGTTTGAATGAGAGAGCGGTCCTTCGGGGCCGCTCTTTTCTTTTGGCATAGCTGATTCTAACTTTGCTCCAACCAACACTCGACGAGGCAGTGATGCATAAGATCGCCCTACTATTGACTGCAGTGCTACTGCTCAGCAGCTGTGGCACAGCTAAAGGCTTCCTCGATGGCACAGGCAGTGTACTTGAAGGCATGGCAACTGATGTGCGTAGCTTGGGTGGGATGCTGAACTAAACCAGCTCCACTGCACGTGCCAACTGCACTTCGTTTACGTCGATGTATCGCTGCGTTGTTACGATGCTGCGATGCCCAGCCAAAGCAGCCAACACACGCACATTTACTCCGCTGTTTGCCAGCTTGGTGATGAATGTTCTGCGTCCGCTGTGAGACAAAAAACTTCCTTTTTTGCATCAATCGCCTATACGCCCCCGAGTTCAGCGAGAATCGGATCAAGGGCAAATCTGAATGCACACAGATTTAAAATCAAATAAAAACAAAGCATTAGATCGATCGCACACCGACTTAAGCACTTTCTTTGACACTAAATATTTTGCCTTTGCCAAAGCCACTAAGCGCCGCAGCCAGCTCGACTTGTATGTCTTCAACAAACATATCCGACCTGTCCTAGGCGACCAAAAATTAGCTGACATCACGAGTGAAGATATCGATCAATGGAAGCTGATGCAGATCAACGAGGGCTACAAGCCAGCGACCGTGAATAAGCATTCCTCTATGCTGAACCGTATGTTGAATGTTGCTGTTCATTGGAATTATCTAGACCGCAATCCGTTCCATGGCATCGCAATCAAGAAATTGCCCGTAGGCGATCATGTCCAACGCTTCTTGTCCAAAGCTGAAATCAGCCGACTCCTTGGAGAATGCAAGCGAAGCAATCACCCCTACTTGTATCTATTCGCGGTTACCCTCCTCCTGACTGGCGCTCGAAAGAGCGAATGGAGGTTAGCAAAATGGCGTGATGTGGACTTACGGAACCGAGAATTATTTGTTGCCGTTAGCAAGAGTGGGCGAAGCAGAAAAGTGATGCTCAGTGACGATACGTTAGTCGTTCTGGAACAAGTCAAACAGACAACCACGGAATTGGGACAAGATATCAGCCCAGACAGTTGGATTTTTCCAAACCCACGGACGGGCAAGCCCTACACGAGTTTTCACATAGCGTTTGATCGCGCTCGAATTGCCGCGGCCCTACCTCAAGTTCGGATGCATGATTTGAGGCACACATACGCCAGCCTTCTCATCAATCATGGGGCCAGCATCTATGAAGTTCAACAACTTCTCGGCCATCACCACATATCAATGACAGAGCGATACGCACATCTATTCCCCAACACGCTCAAGGATCGTGTCGATATTGTAGCCAATGCAATCAAGGTTGATCTACGGCATTTACAGTAACCAACACCGTGCAAAGTCGACTGAAAGACCGACACGAGCCGGCGCGTCTGTGTGACTATTTCCGCGGACCTCTGTCGAGTAGTCGAGTGAGTAGAGCAAATCTCACATAACTTTGTAGCCGCCGGCAATACGGATAACATCCCACTCCAATTAACCCTGAATATGTAAACAAATACAGTGACTTAGATATCTTCAGAATGTTGCCATGTATCAGCTCTACTTACTCTACTACTCGACCTGAATTGGAAAAAAGCCGCCACAGTAGGCCTTTCACTCTACCACGGCGGCTCCCCTCTTTTGCTTGACGTTGGGGGGGTTAGAAGGGTGGCTCCTGCACACGCGCGAAGATCGTGTGGCCCTTGTAGTCACCAGACGTAAACTGCTTGCCCGTGCTTTCAAAACCAGCTGCGTTTAGCGCCCCACGGATGGAATGCTGCAATTGGCGCGGCAGGGTACTCTGCTGATACGTTTCAGTTGCACCTAACACCTTCTCCATGACCTCACGCATGCAAGTCTCGGTCTTACCCGTATTGGTGAGCCATGTTGCAACCTCTTCGAACAACGGGTCAACGACCGTGCGCTGCATCTGCTGTTGTTTCGCAAGTTGAGCTTCCTCTTCGGTCAGCCACCACTGCTCACCAGCGAGATAAAGCGTCATCGCCGCCGCCCATATCCTGTCACGATCACGGTCGATGGCCAGAATGTCAGCCTTCTCGATCTTGATCGGCCAGAAGCGACGATTGCCTGTCTCATCACGCAGATAGTCCGTGCGATTGGTCGTGCCGATAAACACACAGCGACGCTGGTAGGTTATCTCACATCGCCCATAGGGTGGACGGAACTTGTCTTCGGGACGCGTGATGAAGGCTTTGACGTGTTCAATCTCCACTTTTGAAACTGAAGCCAACTCCGAAAGCTCGATACCCCACTTACCACGCACAAAGTCCGCAGAGTCCTTTGAGTCCAAACGAGGCAAGCTATCAGCGAAGTAAGCTTCTCCAAACAGAACTCGCACGGCAGTCGACTTCCCTGCCCCCTGAGGACCTTCGAGTATCAAGACGTGGTCAGCTTTACACCCTGGCTCCATCATACGAGCAACGGCCGATATCAGGAACTTACGAAAGACCAGTTCCGCATAGATCAGCGTTTCCGGATGTTCACCAAACCGACGCAGACCGAAGTGATCGTTCAGCACCTCTTTCAGTAACGCTCGCGCCTCTTCAGCTGACATAGGAGGCAGACCTTCGAGGTAGTGGCGCACGGGTGAGATGATGTTTTCGCGCGCCGCAAGCTGGATGGCATCTTGCACATCGCCCTTTGTGACCTTCAACCACTTTAAATGGGCATTGAACCATCCACGCACTCGGTTGACGTCATCATCGCGCAACTGCCTTGGCTTGAACTGGTTTGGGTTCCCTCGGCTCTTTGGAAAGGGGCGTAGAATCATGATCTGCTCGGACAGCTCATCATAGGCGAAGACGCCATACCAGTCCTCCAAACAGGCTAGGACTGTCACCACATTCATGAAAGCATCAGAGATGCGATCGTTGACGACGATGAGCTTCAGGCCGTCGAGAGAGGACGCGAAGGTGCCACTCCCTAACTCCACAAGTGGCTGTGACGTATCAACATCCGGATGTTGGATCCGTTTAATCTCAGTCATCACAGCCCCCACTTTTTGATGATTGAGTGAAGGCGCACTTGGTTATAGCCCGACGCCTCACAGTAGTCCTCCAGTGCGGCACGTTCATTACCGCCGTGGATGCAGCGCACATAGACGTCCCATGCATCATAGGTGGTCCATCCATTCGCCGTCGTCTTCCCAAGCTGCCCTATGTCGCTACTGGTGTAGCTCACAGCACGATCACCGAAGACCTGAACTGAAGGGCCTTTGCTCTGCGAGAATGGCGAGGCGTAAGAGTTGCCACCACGGTGCAGCCAACCACATTCAAGCATCAACCCCACGAGGTCATGGTCCTGCTTGAACTGCTCGATCGGCGTCAACAGGCCATCAAACTCGCGCTTGCGCAGCCTTTCCGCAGCTTTCTCAGCGGATACGTTACGCGCCAGCTCCTCAGCGGCTTTTGCTTGCTGAGCGAGCTGGGAGGCACGCGTCGTAAGGCCAGATGGCGGCACCTCCAAGACATCGGCTTGAGACACGCGGAAGTCATAGAAAAATGGCGTTCCATTCGCGTCTCGACGCTCTGGCGGCACATTGGGCAGGTTCGAGAGCTGTCCTGCACGTGCCAAGGCATAGTCGCAGCAGATGCCATGCGCATCCAAGCCCTCGAAAAGAGCCTGCTGCAGCCAGCCATAGTCTGAACCGGACATGGGCTTCCGGACTGGCGCTACAGCGCGCCACTTAGGCGCCTCTGCCGTTGCGCTGCTGGTCGAATAGATGATGCGCCGGCACTCACCAAGAACACTCACGATGGCCTGATCCAGCTCATCAAGCGTGACTATTCCGTCATCGACATCCAGAACGAGGGCGTGGAATTGCCCAACTTCGCGCTGCACGGCATGTGAGCGTGCATCTGGTCCGCTATAAGCCGAGGGAATAAAGGCATGTGCCTTACTCTTCTCCAAAGCCAGTGGGGCTTTGGCCATTTGCACTATCTCAGCATAGCTGATCGTGCCGTAATCACGGCCGCTATCACGGCGCGTGTCTTTCTGGCCCTCGATGAGGACAAAGTTTAGTGTCGGATGCATGTTTATGCTCCACTATTGGAGCGCGCCCTTACACGTGCTATGGAGTTGCCACTGTGGATCCATCGCAAATAGATAAGCAGTAACCCCTAACCGCGTGCTTTCGGGCGCGCGGTTTTGCATTACTCAGTTCCGAAAGGACGCTGAGTGGCGAATTGGGCGGCCGTGTCCGGCAGTCCGGTGATTACCCCACGCACATCAGCGTCACAGAGCCACTGGCGCTTCACACAGAGCTTGAAGAGGCTCTGCTGGGTCACGTGATAGCTAAAGCCACGCCACACCTCTCCATGTGCCGTCTCAGCAAACATGCGCTGAACGACATATTGGATGCCCTTACGGTCGAGGATGATCCGAATGCGAGGCGATACATGGACAATGACGTCCACGTAGGCGGCATCACGTTCATGGCATGATGTGGTCAGTTCGGAAGTATCCCCATTACAGTTATCTGATGGGGCAGCATTTGTATGAAGGTCTAACATTAGCAGACCTCCTGTTTATACACGCTAGCATCATCAAACTTTTGCTTTGCTACGGCCAAAAGCTCGTCAACCGCATAGATCGCAGCCTTGTTCGGGCGGCGCACAATCAGCGGCCAACGCTCAAGCGTGCGCGGGCTGATCGGGAAGTAGAAGTGAGTGATGATCGCTGCTGCCGTCTGCTTGTCAGCATATTGCGGCAGGGGTTGGTCAGGTAGCCAAGTTGGTCTTCGCATCGTTTCGCTCCTTATTGCGAGATCTGCGAATCAAAATAACCTAGCCATATCCCCCTCCAGACTTGATTGGATAAAAATCAAGTTTCCTATATATTCCAGAAGTTTAGCTTTCTGTATTCTCTCCAACACTTTTTCACTTGGTTACGAGTCAGACCAAAGAGTTCCCCTACGACGACGTAGATACCCTCATTCACGCCGTATATGCGCTTCAGCTTAAAGGTTATAATTCTCGACGGCTTTCCATCTACGCCTGCTGGCTGCCCAATCACTCGAAGCTCTTCATCAATAGAAGATCTATGCTCCTCAAATTCTTGGCTTAGAAGATAATCGGATCGTTCTTGTATCGGAATTGAAGCAATCTCACCAAAGAACTCGGAAAGGTTAGTCGCATCTGAAAATATCGACTGTTTGGCTGCTGCAAGTTGACGGTCATAGGCCTTGCGCTGAAGTGTTTCGCAAGCCCATCCTACAGCCAATATCATATCGTCATTTAAGATCTTGGGACGTCCTGCGCCCGCTCGTCGACCCCCATGTTGCCGATTGGGCCTCTCGCTATCCTCCGTCATACCCAACCCGCTAATAGCCCGTGCCACTTCGCCATAACCTCCCGACGCTGCTCAAGCTGCTTGGAGTGTTGATAGTGCTTCATAACACCGGTTCGGGTCGCACTTTGTTTATGGTTCAGCAAACTATCAATCAGGCCTTCGGAGACATCAGAATGTTCCGCCATCAAGGTCGCGAAGGTTCGACGAAGGTGGTGCATACAAAAGTCCTGAACTCCTGATGCGGCCCGGACTTTCTTGTTAAAGAAACTCCACGCAGTCATGTCACCGTCTGGCACGGATGAAAGCTGAAACACTTTGGAATGACCGCCAGTTGGTCCTGCCAAGAGTAGGTCTTTAGACATGCCCGAGAGGGGCATCACAAAATACTCATCGTTCTTCGTCTCCTCATTGGAGAAGCGAATTTCGTCTCGATCGAGGATCAGTTGGTCGTGTCGTAATGCCGCCCCTTCATTCGCTCGTAGCGGCGTAGATATCATGAAGCGGAGATATCGAAGATACTCTGGCTTCAAGCCATTAGCATGCCATAATTGCTTCAGTTCGTCGGGCGTGAAGAACCTAGATCTAGGTGCAGCTGGCTTCGGCCGACGCTTCCTCGACACCGAATTCGCTGGATTGAGAGGAATGACCTCCTCGTCTAGCAAGTAATCCAGAAACCGAGATAAAGCCCCAAAGCGATGACGAGCCGTCGCAGGTTGTTCCGGTCGCATCTCTCCCAAACCACGAATATGTCGTGACGTAAGTTCAGCAGGAAAGGCATCCGCCATTCCCATTTCGTCGAGGGCAAACCTCACGTGACGAACTTCGTCGCGCTGGTGCTTCGTTCGACCGTTGGCCATCTGCGTCTCATTATAACGGTCCAGCCACTCGATACAGGACTTGAGCCGCGCCTCCTCAGCTCGCTTTGCAGCCTTTTCTTTCCGAACAACTAACGCTGGGTCTTCGCCATTCCGAACTTGCGCTTTGATTTGCTCAGCCGCCAAGCGCGCCTCAGACGGCGTCATGGTCACAGGGTCACCGAGTTTCATGGTGCGCTGGGGGTGTCTCTTGCCACCATCAATGTAACCGCGCTTGCGGTAAGCATAGGTCCAGCTGGCACTTTCTTTGTTAATCACAAGCTTCAAGCCACTGCATATCGTGTCTGCGAGTGTAATCCGATCGCCAGAGAGCTTCTGCTCCTTGGTAAACCGCTCGATTTGAGTGCGATCAATCTTGCATTCGAAAGTATGAGAAGCCATTTTCAGCGAGACACCCAGCGAGACAAAACGGTGGAAGTTACCGCAAGTTAGCGGGGCATAGCGATGTAAGTAAAGTGCAATATGGCTTTATTTTATTGGTATAAACCCACAGTGGGCCGTTAGCTCAGTTGGTAGAGCAACTGACTTTTAATCAGTGGGTCGCAGGTTCGAATCCTGCACGGCTCACCACTTTCTCTAAAGAGAACGAAAAAAGGCGCCTTCCGGGCGCCTTTTTTGTTTCTTTAACCTAATTTTACAGGTTTTTCTGGGTTTCCGAGCTTTTCACGCCATTCGGCGTTCGATTCGAAACACGAATACCAAAATCACCATCAGGAAGAATTGACCGGAAATATCGCCGATCAAATAACCAATCCCCTGAATCACGTCGGTCCCATAGACCAAACAATTGAGAATCGAATTGGCCAATGATGCGATTCCTCCTGCGACGAGGAGCAATTTCCACTGGGACATTGACTTGAGGGAGGTGATTTTCGTGCCGCTTACGGCCTCGACGGCGAGTATCCCTCCGATTCCGACGACTGATCCGACGAGCGTTGTCAAAACAGAGGATTCTGTGATCGACCCGATTCCTTGGGACGACATGTGCGACAGCAAAGCGCCTGGAAAAATGTAGAGGATCGACTTTTCGCGATAGAGCCATGCCGTCAGTAGGCGGACGCCGTGCGGTAGAAATAAGAGGCTCAAGTAGTTGGGAAGATTACCCAGAAAATAGGTCTGGATCGGGCCCAGAACAAAAATCGAAATCCAAAAGGCAACCAGGAAGCAGGCGGAAACGACGACCGTTCTCAGGACCTCATTTCTCATACGTCTTACCGCTTCCGATATAATCCGACTCGGAGAGTCACTATTTGAGTTCTGGGTTCAAACGATACCAGCCTTTTCCGAGGTCAGCATCGGACACCAAATAGCCCTTCATGTCCAACACGCGGAGCGCACGGAAAAAAGACGCGCGGGGGACTGACGACGTCAGCTTGTGAGCCATAAGGTCTGCGGTTTTTAGGGTCCCTGTGGACATCGAAACTTCGGCCGCTGCAGAGAGCAAGTCACGCTCAACGTCAGTGAGTTCGCTTAGCCCGAGTGAGCGTTCCATATCCCGAAGAAGAACGCGCAGTTGCGAGATTGCTTTGAGACTAGACATGGCCGATTACGTACCTTCGATATTGCGTCTGGTGCTGATACCGCAAACGCGCAGTGTTTTACGCGTGCTCAGAAGACGTAGATGGTGGTTAATATGGGTAATCACCGTAAATTTCTGGACGCGTTTTTGGAATTGTAACACACATCTGAGCATTTCGCTCCATCAAACGATAAAAAATATCAAAGTGAGATTTCAGGAAGGCTGTCGAATGCGGCTTTTAGGGCATCGCCCCAGCCGTCTGTGATTGATCTAAAAGACGGATCTTCTGCCGTGATCCGCTTCGAAAGGCCCCGCTGATAGCTATCGGTTGTATAGATCTGGAGATCGAGCGGGAGACCCACTGAAAGGTTTGCCTTGATGGTCGAGTCAAAACTGACAAGCAGCAGCTTAACCGCCCGTTCCCAGCTCATGTCGGGATCGTAAGCCCGAACAAGGATCGGTCGGCCATATTTCGTCTCGCCAATCTGGAAAAACGGTGTGTCATCGCTCGCTTCGATAAAGTTGCCTTCGGGGTAGATCAAAAACATCCTCGGAGGGCTGCCTTTGATCTGTCCGCCGACCAATACCGTGGCATTGAAGGTCGAGTCTGCGCGTTGCCCCGCGTCGGCATTGCGCGCGATCACTTCGCGCAATGTGTCCCCGATCAAACGGGCGACTTGAAACATCGAAGGCGCTTCGAGGATGGAGGGCGACCGATTGTCCGGTGCCTTCGTTCGCTCTTCGAGCATTGAGATCACGGCTTGAGTGGTGGCGAGGTTTCCGGCCGTCATCAAGGTGATGCAACGTTCCCCAGGAACTTCGAAGGTGAACATTTTGCGGAAGGTCGAAATGTTGTCGACACCCGCATTGGTCCGCGTGTCCGACATGAAAATCAGACCGTTGTTCAACTGCATCCCGACACAATAGGTCATCTTACTCGTCCGTTACTGCTGCACTTGCAACTGGACCGCCATGCTTTCGGAAGCGGTGCCAAATCGCGTTCCCGATACAGGGGCAGCGTCCGCATAGTCCAGCCCTGACGCGACACGAACATACCGACGATCAGGCGAAATACCATTCGAGATGTCGAAGCCAACCCATCCGAGGCCTTTGACATAGGCCTCGGCCCAAGCATGTGTCGCGTCCTGATGCGTGCGATCGTCCATCATCAGATAGCCCGAGATGTAGCGGCTCGGCAGGTTCATAGCGCGGCAACAGGCAATAAAGATATGCGAGTGGTCTTGGCACACGCCGTGCCCTGCTTGGGCTGCGTCCTCGGCGGAATAACCAACGTTGGATGCACCGATTTCGTAGGCAACCTTGGCGCGGATCACGTTTGATAAGTCGTGTAGCCACGCCAACGTGCCCACTTCGCCGGAAACTTGCCCGAGTATTTTCCGACAGGCTGATCCTGCTTTGGTGAGGGGTGTTTGCTGTTCAAAGAGCCACAGAGGCGCGAAGCCCTGATGCTGACCCGTAATACCATTCGTCTCTTTGATATCGACCTGACCGCTGCTGGTAACTTTGACCTCAGTCACATCCGCGTCAAAGCTGATCAAGGTCACGTGGTTGCAATTCTGATCATCGTATTCGACCTCGATCTTTCCTCCTTGGACATCGACAACCCATTTGCGCACGGTCTGCCCGTGGTGATCTTTTGGCCGCAACCGAAGCTGGAGTAGCGCGTAGGGCACTGGCTCGTCGTAGTGATAGGTCGTTGTGTGCTGAATTGAGAGCGTCTGGGTCATTGTGTGAAACGATAATCAACTTCGATTTGCTGGCCGAGTAGTGCGTTGTCCTTGAGGAAAAGTTGGATGTATTCGTGCAGGCCAGTGTCGAAAATCTCGTCAATGCTGGACTGCATGGTTTGGAGTGCGAGCTTTTCGGCCAGATCGTGACAGGGCAATCGCGTCTGATAGTCCGACATCAGGTAGCCAAGGTTCGCCCGTATTTTCTCTATGCAAAACGCGAGGCTTCGGGGCATCCGACGATCTAGGATGAGGAATTGCGCGATTTCGCGAGGACGTGGGTCTTGGCCATAGGCCATCTGAAAACCGCCTTCGGCAGAAACGGACCGCAGGATCGTTTGCCATTGGACGTTATCGAGCGACGACCCAACTGCCATCGCGGATGGCAACAGAACGTAGTACTTCACATCGAGGATGCGCGCCGTGTTGTCTGCCCGCTCTGAAAACGTGCCGATGCGGGCGAAGTTGTATATGTCGTTCCGCAGCATCGTCCCGTGAAGCGCACCGCGCACATAAGCGCTGCGTTGTCGGATCAACTGAAGGACATGCGGCAGGTCACGTTCCGCGACTTTGCGGGCGAGTGCGGATTTGAGCGACATCCAGCATTCATTCACGGCCTCCCAAACTTCACGGGTCAGGGCTGTGCGAACGGTTTTCGCGTTGTTGCGAGCGTATTCGACGGCATTCAGGACACTCGACGGGTTGTCGCGGTCGCGAAGCATCCAGTCGATAACCTGATCACGGGTGACGACACCGTCGTAAGCCGCATTGTATCCATCAAGAACGGCAGCGGTCTGCATGACGCTGATCCATTCTTCGTCCGTCGATCCGCTGCGGGTCAGGGCGATGCGTAGTCCCGCTTCGATCAGGCGTGCCGTGTTTTCAGATCGTTCGAGATAGCGGAACATCCAGAAGAGGCCGCCGGCAGTTTTTCCCAGCATTTTTTACTCCTCCAGAACCCAAGTATCTTTGGTGCCGCCACCTTGCGAAGAGTTCACGACGAGGCTTCCTTTCTTGAGGGCGACGCGTGTCAGTCCCCCCGGTGTGATGTCGATCCTGTCAGGGCTGACCAAAACAAACGGCCGAAGATCGACGTGACGTGGTGCTAGGCCAGAGCGCGTAAAAATAGGCACGGTTGAGAGCGATAGAGTCGGCTGAGCGATATAGTTCGATGGCCGCGCCTTGAGCTTACGGCGGAACGCCTCAATGTCCTTCTTCGTCGCGGTCGGTCCAATGAGCATCCCGTAGCCGCCAGAGCCGTGAACTTCTTTGACGACCAATTCTGACAAGTTGTCGAGGACATAGGCGAGGCTATCAGGCTCGCTGCAGCGCCATGTCGGGACGTTCTGAAGGATTGCCTTTTCGCCAGTGTAGAATTCGACGATGTCAGGCATGTAGCTATAAATTGCCTTATCGTCGGCGATCCCTGTTCCAGGTGCGTTGGCGATTGTTATGCCGCCTGCCTTGTAGACATCCATGATACCTGGAACGCCGAGCTGGCTGTCAGGGTTGAAATTTAGTGGATCGAGGTAGTCATCATCGACGCGTCTATACAGAACATCGATCGCTTTGTACCCTTCGGTCGTTCGCATCGCCACGCGACCATCGACGACTCGCAGGTCGTGGCCTTCAACCAACTCAACGCCCATTTTGTCGGCGAGGAAGCTGTGTTCGTAGTAGGCCGAATTGTAGATGCCCGGTGTCAGAACAGCGACCGTCGGTTTGTCGGAGGTCGCGGCTGGTGCGCAAGCGGCTAGGGAGCGGCGCAACATCTTTGGGTAATTCGAGACAGGCAAAACCCGATTGCGTGCAAACAGCTCTGGAAACATTTGCAACATCGTTTCGCGATTTTCGAGCATGTAGCTCACGCCAGACGGTGTACGTGCGTTGTCTTCGAGGACGTAGAATTCGTCAGGTCCCGTGCGGACGAGGTCGATGCCGACAATATGCGTGTATACACCACCCGCGGGACTGACGCCCATCATTTGCGGCAAGAAGGCCGCGTTCTTCGCGATCATTTCGGCAGGAAGACGTCCAGCACGCACGATTTCTTGGCGATGGTAGATGTCGTAAAGAAAGGCGTTTATTGCACGAACGCGTTGTTCGATCCCGCGCGATAGTCGGGCCCACTCGCGTCCTGAAATAACGCGCGGTACGATGTCAAAAGGGATCAGTCGTTCTGATGCGGCAGCGCGCCCATAGACGTTGAAGGTGATGCCGGTGAGGCGAAAGAGGTCTTCCGCCTCCCTCTGTTTTTTACGCAGTCGGGCTGGATCTTCGCCATCGAACCATGCGTTGAAATCCGTGTATGGGGCGCGAATATCGTCCCCGTTTACACCTGTCATTTCGTCAAAAATATTGGGCTTTTCCATAGGCTCGATCTTAGAAGCGAGCATGGGGCGCACAATTGGAACCATGATTGGTTGCGCATGCGAAATGGACTTTTGTTTAAAAAATAGGCAGCCCCAACCCTGTGAATGCACTGTCTGGGGCTGAAAAAGAAATCAGCGCAAAATTTTTGCGCTGATTCTCTTTGCAATCGATCAAATTACGAGCGGTTGAGCGTGTCGCCAGGCTGCAGCTTTGGCGTTAGCTCAACGACGAGCCCTTCGTCGGCGTCTGGGTTGGTCACGCGGTCGGCGAGGATTTGCGCCGCACGGCGGCCAATCTCGCGGCGGCAGGCGTCCATGGATGCCAATTTCCGCGGCAGACCATCCAGCAATTCAACGCCGTTAAAGCCCGCAATGCCGATGCGACCCGGAATGTCATAGCCTTGCTCGATGAGGTAGAGCAGACCACCAGCACCGATCATGTCGTTGGAAAAATACATGAAGTCGAGGTCGGGGCTGCGCTTGAGCATCTTTTCAGTCAGTTCGCGCCCTTTAGCCAGCGCTGATCCGCCCGAATAAAATTCCTGATCCGAGATTTCGATCCCAGCCTTGGCGAGCGTCTGGGTAAAGCCTTCGAACCGCTTACGGGCGCGGTGGTCGAGCGGCATCTTCGTCCCGATAAAGCCGATCTTGCGATAGCCGTTCTGGAGGATCGATTCCGCCATTTTCCGACCGGCGCGGCGATGGGAAATACCGACGCAGGCATCAACAGGGTGGCCGTCGACATCCATGATCTCTACCACTGGGCAGCCAGCCTGACGAAGCATTGCGCGCGACGCATCAGAATGCTCAAGGCCTGCGATGATCACGCCCGATGGACGCCACGACAGCATCTCAAACAGGACCTTCTCTTCTTTTTCGGGAAGGTAGTCCGTCACGCCCACAACAGGTTGCAGGTCGGTGTCGGCCAAAATCTCTGAAACGCCAGACAGCACTTCGGGGAAAACCATGTTCCCAAGGCTGGGGATGATTACCGCCACTAGGTTCACACGTTGTGACGCCAGTGCGCCTGCGATTTTGTTCGGAACGTATCCGAGAGACTTTGCAGCATCCTGTACCCGTTTGCGGGTCGCATCGCTCACGTCCCCCTTATTGCGTAAAACGCGACTGACGGTCATTTCGCTGACGCCAGATGCCTCGGACACGTCGCGAAGTGTAAGGGGGCGTTTGCTAGGAGCTTTCACGGCATTCGTCCTGTAACAGTATTATTAGTCTGCATTTATCCACACATTCATCGCCAGTCCAAGCCCGAACGATTGACGCCCGAAACAAAGGGAGGCATTCAAGGTAGCGATGGCCCCGTGGCTCAACTGGATAGAGCAGCCCCCTCCTAAGGGGCAGGTTACAGGTTCAAGTCCTGTCGGGGTCACCAAATTCCCATTTTTTACACAACCTAAACGATACAAATGTGTACGGGTGCTTTGGTGATTTTGCTCCACTATGAAGCAGCAAAGTCTCTGTATTTTAGGAATTAATCAAAATATTAACAAATGCAGGACATTCGCGGAAAGATTGAATAGAGTCGTCGCGTGGGGCAAATTTTGACGAGGACACGGGGCAATGACGAGAGCGGCGCCACTAGATGAAATGATTGAATTTGCGATGGAGGAACTCCTGTCGGGGAACGAGGATCGCAAACGTGCCATGGTGCGCAAAATGGCCGAACGTTGGCCAGATCAACCCGCTTTGGCGCTTGTATATGCGGTCACCTCTGCAACTGAAGCGATTGAAGACAGTTTTGGCGAGGCGGCTGCCTCTGATCCTGTGATCCCATTGGGCTATCGTCTATCCGCTTTGATTTCGGCGGATGTACATGCCGTCCAGTCGATGGGGCAGATCCCTTCTGTTGCCGAGGACCTTCTGCATTTCTGGCGTCGGGTTGATCCGAATTTCCTGCGGATACAGTAAGTTTCTGAATTGTAACTAGTTGATTGAGCTGAGAATCGTTAAGAAATGGTAAAGCCTTGGGGGCTAGGTGGGTATGAACGGTTCAGAGTTAGATCATATGATTGAGTTCGCCATCGGCGAATTGGCGGCTGGTGATCCAGAGCGGATCAGAGGCGTCGTGCGGCACATTGCGCAACGGTGGCCCGAGCAAAAAGCGCTGATGTTATGTTTTGCCCTCACCTCGGCCGCTGCACAAATCGAAGACGTGTTTAAGGATGGTCGCGCAGCACGCGGCCCTCAGATTGCCTACAAAATGGCGGCCTTGGTCGCGGGTGACGTTCTGGCAGCAGAGGCCATGGGCATATCGCCCGTCAAAGGGCGTGACCTGATGCATTACTGGCGCCGTGCCGATCCCTACTTCTTGAGCTGACGATCACACCATCCGTATGACGTCTTTATCGATGGCGAGCATATAGCCGCGCCGCGCGATGTTTTTGACCAGTAGTTCACTGACCATCTGGTTGCCCAAGGTGTCGCGGAGGCGTTTGATGCGGGTCGCGCCTGCTGCCTCGTCACAGTCAGATGCGTTTCGGCCTGAAATTACGGCCTCAATCTCTGCGCCCGAAAGCACATCGTCGTCCATGCGTGCTTCGGCAAGCACAGAGAGCGTTTCGATCGCAGCTTCGGTGAGTTTGAATTCAAAGTTATTCAGATAGACGGTGTTTTGGTCGCGGCTGATCAGCAACGAATTCACCTCGATCCCTTTGCGTTCAATCTGTCCCATGCGTCGATTGAACTGAACAAGCATGACCAGGAAAGTGATCGCTGCGATCAGAAGGGCGGTCGCAAAAACCAGCAGAACGTAAATCAGCACCTGATAGGATGCGATTGTATCGGAAAATGCTGTGCCCGACTGGGCGAGGATTTCAAGAAGTTTCAATTCGGCCTGTGAAGTGAAACTGTCATTCTCAACAAAGATCTGTTCGACCCGTGCGTTGAACGCATTTGCGTCGGGCAGGTTCGCGAACATCACCACTGCGGTGATCAGTAGGATCAGCACCACAGCGGCGATCCCGCCGAGAACGAATTTGTTGCCTGTCGCGCGTGTCTCAGAAGCGGAGATAGAATTCACCTGCACTGTCCCGTCGTTGTTCGAGCCCGGTTTCGTCAAATACATCCATGACGTTCAATAATACCCAGCCCGCAGTTTCAAGACGGGGTGAGAGTTCTGCCTCGGCTTGCGTGGCAGTGCATGGCCCGTCGATGCGAGCGACCCCGTATTGCAGACGCAATGGGGAATCCTGTTTGGCTTTATAGTCTGCGTAGCAATCCGCCTGCGCAACCGACGCCATCAGGAAAAGAATGAAGGATATAGCGTGTTTCATGATGAGATCAGAACACCAGAAGGTGCGGCGCTATTCAATAACCGAATGAGTGTGAGGGTGTGTTATCCAATGGCTCAGCACTGATATTGAGCAACACACCGCGACGATCCCATCGTCCTTTCATCACGGCGCACCATCGCGTCAGACGAAGAAAGGACACACTATGTTCAAGACAGTAACCGCGGGACTGACCGCACTTTCTCTGGCGCTTTCGGTGCCCACCACAGCCCAAGCTGGCAATGATGATGTCGCAAAGGCACTCGCAGGATTGGCCTTGATCGCAATCGTCGGTGCGGCTCTTTCTGACAACAACGGACGAGCGCAAGTTCAGGTCACACCGCCCCAAACCTACACAAATCGCAGGGAAGGTGTTCGCGGTCATGATGATCATCGCCGTGACAATTGGGGCCATAACGCCCGTCGTGTCGCGCCTTTGCCCGAAGCATGCAGCATCGAACTGAACCGCCATGGCGAAACACGAGAGTTGTATAACAGCCGTTGTCTGCGTCGGACCTACGCGAACTTCGACGCACTCCCCAGCGATTGCCAGACGACCTATCGTCATAATGGACACACGCGAAATGGCTTGGATGCGTCGTGCCTCCGCCAATACGGGTTCCGAGCAGAGCGCCGATAATAGGGTCGAGCAGTAGGCACCAAAGGTGCCGTGGATGGGGCGAGGGTTGGACAATTACCCTCGCCCCGTTTTAGTTGGAGCCATGACAAAGATTGCTCCTGATTTTTCATTTGAACGCGCCGCGATGGATCGTGGTTATCTTCGTATTGCTGGTGTGGACGAGGTGGGTCGCGGACCTTTGTGTGGTCCTGTGACAGCCTGTGCTGTCGTGCTGGATCCCGCGCAGGTGCCCGACGGCCTGAATGATTCTAAGCAACTAACCCCGAAAAAGCGGGCGGTGCTGCTGGAAGCGCTTTTGGGCGTGGCGGACGTATCCATCGCCCATGCATCTGTAGAAGAGGTGGATAGCCTCAACATCTATCACGCCACGCATTTGGCGATGTGTCGTGCTCTCGATGGACTGTCTGTTCCTGCTGACTACGCGTTGATCGACGGCAATAAGATTCCCAAAGAAATCCAGATTCCAGCCGAAGCTATCGTGAAGGGGGATGCCCGTTCCGTCTCGATCGCGGCCGCCTCAATTGCGGCAAAAATGTGTCGAGACCAAATTATGGTGGACTTAGCGCAACAGTTTCCGGGCTATGGATGGGAGCGAAATGCGGGCTACGGGACGAAAGAACACCTCGAAGCACTCGTAAAAAAAGGGGTTACACCACATCATAGGCGATCGTTTAAACCCGTGCACAACATCTTGTATCAAGAATAAAACTTAAAGGCTTGATTCAAAAAACTTTTTGACACCGCCCCCCCTCTGACTCATCTTAAGGCCAACCATAGAGCGGAAAAATCCGCCGGTTATACGAGGCAGTAAAATGATCAGAGCAGAAGAGAAGGGCGCGGCAGCGCTCCCTCTTAATAGTATTCTTGCGGGCGATTGCATTGAGATAATGAACTCGCTTCCCGCAAATAGCGTGGACCTCATTTTTGCGGACCCGCCCTACAATCTCCAACTTCGTGGCGATCTTCATCGCCCCGATAACTCCAAAGTCGATGCCGTTGATGATCACTGGGACCAGTTTTCGTCCTTCGCGGCCTATGACCAGTTCACACGTGATTGGTTGGCAGCGGCGCGCCGTTTGCTGAAACCGAACGGTGCGATCTGGGTGATCGGCAGTTACCATAACGTGTTCCGGATGGGTGCCGAACTTCAGAACCAAGGGTTCTGGATTTTGAATGACGTGGTGTGGCGCAAGTCGAACCCAATGCCCAACTTCCGCGGCAAACGTCTGACCAACGCACATGAGACCCTGATTTGGGCGTCTAAAGAAGAGGCCAGCAAATATACCTTCAACTACGAGGCCCTAAAGGCCTTGAACGAAGGTGTGCAGATGCGCTCTGACTGGGTGCTTCCGATCTGCACGGGTCATGAGCGTCTCAAAGATGATGCAGGCGATAAGGCGCATCCGACACAGAAACCGGAATCGCTCCTCCATCGTGTTCTGCTCGGCACGACAAATCCAGGGGATGTGATTCTGGACCCCTTCTTTGGCACGGGCACTACGGGTGCAGTCGCCAAGATGCTGGGTCGCGAGTTTATCGGCATTGAGCGCGAAGAAGCGTACCGTTTGGTTGCGAAGAAACGCATCGAAGCCGTGCGCAAATTCGACAAAGAAGCGCTTGAGGTTTCGCAGTCCAAACGGGCCGAGCCGCGCGTTGCCTTCGGCGTTCTGGTTGAACGTGGTTTGCTGCGTCCAGGCGAAGAGCTGTTCAGCATCAACGGTCGTCACACGGCCAAAGTGCGTGCGGACGGGTCAATTGTCGGTCGGGACATGAAGGGGTCGATCCATCAGGTCGGTGCCCATCTCGAAGGCGCGCCGTCGTGCAATGGCTGGACCTACTGGCACTTTAAACGGGACGGGCAGACTGTTCCGATTGATCTCCTGCGCCAGCAGATCCGCTCGGAAATGTCAGCCTAAGCTGATCAAGAGTTACCGCCAGAGCCACCAGCCCTGCTCGGCTGTTGTAGGCTCATACCTCCCCGCCGTTTGTTCGGCGGGGCTTTTTGCTATCGAGGCATTGGATTGCTGGCAGTTTTATAAGCCGACCAATCGGTTATGTCGGGGTAGTACTGCCGACGCCAAGCGCGAACCTTGGGGTTCATCCAGCGCCGCCAAACTGGGGGCACTAGGGCAGCCATTGCCATGAGCGGATACCCGAACGGCAACTGTGGCGCTTCGTTCTCATCATAGGTTTGCAAGAGTGGGAACCGTCGGTCGGGTTTATAGTGGTGATCCGAATGGCGCTGAAGGTTGATCAGCAACCAGTTTGTGCCGGTATGAGACGCGTTCCACGAATGATGTGGTTTGACATGTTCGTATTTCCCATCACCCAAATGCCTACGCGTTAGTCCGTAATGTTCAACATAGTTGGTTAGTTCGAGGGCGAGGATGGCCATGAAGGCTTGAACAACAAAGAGGCCAAGGCCAGCAATCCCGCCAATCGCAAACGCAATCGAAAGCATGATCAACTGCAGGACGGCATAGCGCCAAAACGGATTGCTCCGATGCCACCACGCCAGGTTCCGACGGGCGAGCATCTTGCGTTCCGCGTCAAACGCTGAGGGCGGACATGTCACGAGCACTCGGGCGAAATAACGGTGGAACCCTTCGTTGTAACGAGCCGTCACCGCATCCTTCGGCGTGCCGACGTAGATATGGTGAACCAGCAGGTGTTCGGTTCGGAAATGCGAATAGAGAACCATGGACAGAAGAATATCCCCGAGCCACCGTTCGAACGTATTTTTCTGGTGCAGTAACTCATGCGAGTACACGATCCCAATCGTGCCCGACAGAATACCAACATCGATCATCACTGCGATTTTTTCGCCGACGCGCAGATGGGTTGTCGAGGTGACGTAAGCCAGAAGGCCGAAAATCATCACGAACTGCACGGGCGGCCATATCATAGTGATCAAGCGATACCAAAACAGGTCTTTCGTTGGGGTTTCGGTGTCAGGGTTTTCTTCGTTTAGACCAGCGACGGCATCGACGACGGTAAAGATATGCCACGCGAGTAGTGGCGTCAGTGCCAAGGTCCAACCGCCATAAATTGCGCCAAGAACAGGCAGCGGGACGAGAGCTAATGAGAGCCAAAACGGCAGGGCTTTTGTGAATGATCCAACCGATTGTGCGGGCGTCATATGATCGATCCTCTACCGTTGGCTGAATGTTACGCCTATCGGTTTAGGGTTTCAATCAGTGCCGAAAGCACCCCAAGCGAGGTCATAGACCTTGCGCATGACAGTTGGCAGCGCACTTGGGTCCAATGTCATGAACACCCCATTCTTTGCCTCGGCCTTGGTAGGAACACGCGCGATTTCGATTCTGAGGCGCAGATGGAAATGGGTGAACGTATGCAGTGCTTCGACATTGAGCGTTTGCCAATCGGCTTCCATGGGAGGCGCCGCTTTTGGCGCATCGTTCCAGTCTGATCCGGGCCAGCCGAGCATCCCGCCCAAAAGCCCTTTGTCTGGTCGTGTCTCCAAAAGGAAAGTGCCGTCGGGCTTGCGGGCGACGTAGGCAATGCCAAATCGGACCGGTTTTGGCTGTTTTCGAGTCTTTTTCGGCAGTTCTGCTGCAGTCCCTTCGACGCGAGCCTGACACGGATCGCGCCACGGACAGATCCCGCAAGCTGGGCTTTTTGGTGTGCAAATGGTTGCGCCGAGGTCCATGACGGCCTGAGCATAGTCTCCAGCGCGATCCTTTGGAGTCAGGTCACGTGCGAGCTCCGTAAGTTCAGGTTTAGCAGAAGGTAGCGGTGTGTGGACGTTGTAGAGCCGAGACATCACACGTTCGACGTTGCCATCCACGACGACCTCAGACTTGTTGAACGCAATCGAAGAAATTGCACCTGCGGTGTATGGGCCAATGCCAGGGAGGGTCAGCAGACCCTCGCGCGTGTCAGGGAATGTTCCCCCATGATCCGTCACCACCGCGCGGGCGCATTTTAGCAAATTCCGTGCGCGGGCGTAGTAGCCGAGACCTGCCCATTCAGCCATTACATCGGCGTCGGCGGCATTGGCCAAATCAACAACCGTGGGCCAGCGTTCTGTGAAGCGGCGAAAGTAGTCTTTGACGGCGGCGACTGTTGTTTGTTGCAGCATCACCTCTGACAGCCACACCCGATAGGGATCAGGCATAACGCCCGCCTTGCGATCTGCGGGCGATGTGCGCCATGGCATGACGCGGGCATGGTGGTCATACCAATCCAAAAGCATATCACTTAGGCCGTCACGCAATCTTTAGCTCCTGTAACAGTGGTTTCGCTGGCAACTGCCGCCTCGGTCGGTAACATAGGTCACTAAGATGAAACAGCCACGCTCCAATGGAACCACTCGCGGTTTTTCCCGCGCCGTAAGCCTGATGCAGACCCGCATCCGCGAGGCGAGCGAATCGCGTGGCTTTGCCGTGTCGCGTCTTTTGACCCATTGGGAAGAAATCGTGGGGCAGCAGACGGCCTCAATGGCGCGACCTGTGAATGTGTCTTACGGGCGGAACGGAATGGGCGCGACGCTCACGCTTTTGACCACGGGATCGATGGCGCCGATCCTTGAGATGCAGAAAGAACAAATCCTGCAAAAAGTGAACGGATGCTATGGCTACCGTGCCATTGCGCGAGTGAAGGTCACGCAGACCGCACCAACAGGATTTAGCGATGGGCAGGTGGCATTTAGCCATGCACCCAAAGCCGAGAAACCCGCACCCGCCCCTGAACTGGTCGAACTGGCCCGCGATATCGGGCAGGGTGTCGGTGACGATGGATTGCGCCAAGCGTTAGAGCTTTTGGCAACCAATGTGTTAAGCAAACGGAAAACCTGACAGAGGCAGTAATGAAACGACGACTTTTCCTCACCACCGCCGGTGCAGCCATGATGGCTGGCGGTATGACCCTCCCTGCATTTGCCCAAGAGGCAGAGGCCGCCGCTGGTATTCCTGATATGGTGCTGGGCAATCCTGATGCGCCAGTAGAGATCGTAGAATATGCGTCCTTCACCTGCCCGCATTGTGCGAACTTCCACGCCAACCAGTTCCAGCAGATCAAAGCGAACTACATCGATACTGGCAAAGTGCGCTTTGTCTTCCGTGAGGTCTTTTTCGACCGCTACGGCCTATGGGGTTCGATGATTGCGCGCTGTGGTGGCGAAATGCGCTTCCACGGGATTGTGTCGATGATGTTCGAACGCCAACGTGATTGGGCACAGGGCGAACCAGCGCAGATCGCTGCAAACCTACGCAATATTGGTAAGGTCGCAGGCCTTGATGATACGACGCTGGACGCTTGTATGCAGGATGCCGATACCGCGCAGGCTTTGGTCGCTTGGTACGAAGAGAACCGCGTTCGTGACAACATCGAAGGAACGCCGTCGTTCCTGATCCAAGGTCAGAAGTATTCGAACATGAGCTATGAAGAGTTTGCAGCAATCCTCGACGAAAAGCTGACCGAGGCTGGCTATACAGAATAAATCTGGAACATGGTTTCAGTCCAAAGGGCGGCCGGTGGCTGCCCTTTATTTTTTGGTGATGCCGATCGCGGATAGGGCGCTGTCGATTGGTCCCCAATCCTCTAGCTCTAGTCTCACGGGAACTGTCAGCACTTTTGAGCGGAACGAGTCTGGCAGACGAACCGCGTCTTTTTCGGTCGTAACCAACTGTGCTCCACGCAACTGCGCCTCTGCCTCTAGGCGGAGCATGAGGGCAGGTGTCAGTGGTTGGTGGTCTTGCAGCGGTTCACCGTGAATGACATTCGCACCTAGTTCGCGAAGGGTGGCAAAGAACTTGTCTGGGTTACCGATCCCCGCGAAGGCGAGAACTGGCATTCCTGCCCATGGCATTCCCGTCTGTAAGGGTGCCAATCGACCATGAACAAGCGGCACGGGAATTTCGCCCAATGGCACACCGTTTGTTCCAATCGACAGGACGATTTGTGCGCGCTTTAGACCTGCATCAACCGTTTCACGTAAGGGACCAGCGGGCATGACGCGCCGATTGCCAAAGCCACGCGCCGCATCGACGACGACGATACTGAGGTCTTTAGTGACCGACGGGTTCTGAAACCCATCGTCGAGCAAAATAACGTCCGCACCTGCAGCTTCTGCGGCCTTGACGCCCGCCGCCCGATCCTGTGCGACCCATGTGGGGGTAAAGGCTGCGAGCAAAAGGGGTTCGTCGCCTACATCTTCGGCGTTGTGGTCCCGCTCCTGAACTTGGGCCGGGCCAATGGTTTTGCCGCCATACCCACGCGACACAACATGAGGGGTATAGCCGAGGGCAATAAGCCGTTGGACCAGTGCGATTGTCGTTGGTGTTTTGCCAGTCCCGCCAACGTTGATGTTGCCGACACAAATCACGGGGACAGAAGCTCGATACCCCGACTTAGCCACGCGGCGCGCAGTCACAAACCCATAGAGCGCCCCAATAGGCCACAGTATCCGCGCCATGAGCGCAGGTTTGTCTGCGGGGGTAAACCAATAGTTGGGCGCGCGCATCCTATCCTTCGGCCTTGTCTAGGATTGTGCTAATGAGAGCGGCAATCCGGTTTGTTACCTCTGCTCCGCGCGATGTGACATCCCATGCTGCATGGGCAATCTGCGCGGTAAGGTCAGGGGATAGCAGGTCTTCGATTGTTTTGGCCAGTGCTGCGCCGTTTGCAATTGGTGCCGCGCCACCCGCGTTGTCGAGTTGCATATAAAAGCGGGCATAGGGTGCCGTTGTAGGTCCGTGCACAACAACAGAGCCGAGTGCTGCGGCCTCAAACGGATGGCGACTTCCCCTGGTCAACGTGCCGCCCATGTAAGTAATCGGCGAAATCCGATACCACATACCTAATTCACCATCGAGATCGGCGACCAGCGCACGGGTTGTCTCGGTCGGGTCGCCTTCGGACCGAAGAACGGTTTCAAACCCAGCATCGATGAGTTTCGCGGCGAGTTCGGGTGCTTGGCGTGTATCCTGAGGAACGAGGATCAAAAGCAGCCGATGTGATCTGCGGCATGCACTGCGGTGCGCCTCAATGATCAAGTTGATCTCAGTGGGGATCGCATTTGCGACGAGCCAGATCGGGCGCGTATCGATGGTTCTTGCGAAATCGGCACGTTCTGCATCGTTGCATGACAGAACGGGCGCTTGATCATCGAAATGTCCGATGACTTCGACGTGGTCCGAGGCGACACCCCAACGGCGAAACCGTTCGGCACTCGATTTATCAGCGGCGAGGACGTCGTCGAAAACCGAAAGAAGATAACGACGCATCCCAAAGAACCACTTTCGTCCTTCAGGGATAAAGTCGTTTGCGTCCGCAGCGATCAGGTATTTCGGAAACGAATATCGGTCGGCTGCGGTTATGATCGCGGGATCAATTTGTCCCCCAATCCACACCAGTCCGATGGGTTTCCAGTGATCAATGAACCGCGAAATATCTCGCAGGTTTCGACCTGGTCCTTTTGATACTGTGATCATCCCGTCTGGAGAGGTGTCAGTGTCTAGAGACGATCCCGTCACGACAAATGCGACCTGTTCGAGGTCGTCCTGCATTTGTCGCATGACCCGTCGAATGTGATCTGCATCTGCCGTGTTGCGACAGTGCACCCAAATGACGGGCTGGGAAGGGGGGGTAGGTTCGTTTGCGCCTATGACCTCGCCTGACCCGCAGGGGCGGGCCAAGAGGTAGAGGTTTAGGAACAATGACGATGCCATTTAGGGATTACAGCCCCAGCTCTTCAGTCGGGGAAGCCGCAAGGCCTTCGTCCCGGAGCCTGTGGATGTGAGCGATGAAATAGCGTGTATGAGCGTCATCAACGGTGCGCTGAGCCGCTGCTTTCCATGCATCATGGGCGGACTGATAATCAGGGAACATGCCGACGATGTCGATATTGTTGACGTCTTTGAAGGTCGTGGTGCTGGGATCAACAAGTTCGCCACCAAAGACGAGATGCAGACGATTGGCCATGGGGAAACTCCGCTGTGTTGGATGTGCGCCACCCTAAGCATTGGCGGCAAAGGGTCAAGAGAACCACCGTCATGGTTCCGATACAGATGTCGCCTAACATACTGCAACTCAAGGGTTTGCTGCGGTGCAGAAATTTTTACTTGCCTTCTGGTCGTTGATGGCCAACCCTGTAGGTGAAGAAAAGGGGACCGCATTGCCCTGCATCGCCGTGTTCACCGATCTGGATGGAACTCTTCTGGATCATGAAACTTACTCTTGGGCGCCAGCCGCGCCTGCACTGGACCGATTGAGAACGCGGAATATTCCGCTGATCATAGCGAGTTCAAAGACTGCAGCCGAAATTGAACAGCTTCGGGATGCAATCGGGTTCGGCCATATGCCTGCAATCGTCGAGAATGGCGCTGGCATTCTTGAGGGTGGAGCGACCGCTGGATCTGATCGCGTTTATCATGACAGGATTATGTGGGTCCTCTCACAGATACCTGGTGCTCTGCGCCGTGATTTTGAAGGGTTCACCGATTGGGGTATAGAGGGCATTTCGCGTGAAACTGGGTTGTCCAAATCTGGGGCTCGACTGGCTCATGCTCGTCAGTTTTCTGAACCTGGGTTGTGGCGCGGAAGTGAGCAAGCCGAAGCGGAATTTATAGCGGTTTTGGCTGAGCATGGAGTGCACGCACGGCGTGGCGGGCGGTTCCTGACACTTTCGTTCGGTGCGACCAAGGCGGATCGGATGAGAGAGCTATCCGCGCGATTTGCACCTTGTCGAACGATCGCGCTGGGTGATGCGCCGAATGATGTTGAAATGTTGCAGGCAGCGTCATTGGGCGTGGTGGTGAAGAACCCCCACGCTGCGCCGCTGCCGCCGCTCGTAGGAGAGGCGGATGGGCGCATTATTCGCACGAAACTCGTCGGGCCTGCGGGCTGGAACGAAGCGGTTCTGAAATATGTTGAGATTTGGAATCCGGAGCTGAACAGAAAACAACAGGAGGTTTGACCCTTGGCCGATTTTCACCAGAGCGGAAGCATCGCGACCCTGCACAATTTGCGGACCGCATCCACCGAAGCGATGACGAATGAGCTGTCTACGTTCGGGATGAACCGCAAAATCAACCTTATCCTCCCGTCGTTGTTTTCGGAACTCGAAGGCGAGGCTCTGCCCGCAATCATTGATGAACTGAATAAGGTGCCATACCTCAATAAAATCGTCATTGGCCTCGACCGTGCGACCGAAGAGGAATACCGATACGCACGGCAGTTCTTTTCGTGTCTCAAGGTGAACCACGACATCCTTTGGAACGATGGCCCGCGTTTGCAGGCGATTGATGAGCGTTTGAAAAAGCTGGCCTTGTCGCCGAACGAACCAGGGAAGGGGCGGAATGTTTGGTTCTGCATTGGTTACACTTTGGCCCAAGCAGAGGCTGCAGTCGTTGCGGTCCATGACTGTGATGTCGTGACCTATTCGGCAGATATGTTGGCGCGGCTTGTGTATCCCGTCGCCAACCCTGCATTTCCTTATCAAATGTCCAAAGGGTTCTATCCGCGAGTGGCGGATCGAAAGTTAAATGGACGGGTCAGTCGTTTGCTGGTTACGCCTCTTTTGCAGGCGCTCAAGAAGGTCTTGGGACAGCGAGACTACCTCGATTTCCTATCGTCGTTTCGTTACCCGCTGGCAGGAGAGTTCGCGATGCGGACCGCGATCTTGCCAGACATGCGCATTCCATCGGATTGGGGGTTAGAGATCGGCCTCTTGTCCGAGGCTTGGCGGAACCTATCGCCGCAGGCCGTTTGTCAGGTCGAGATCAGCGATCGATATGACCATAAACATCAGGATCTTTCCCTTGATGATGCAAACAAAGGGCTCAGCCGGATGTCGGTCGACATTTGCAAAGCCCTATACCGAAAGCTTGCTGCCGACGGTACGGTGCTGAGTGAGGAGGTGTTTCGGTCGATTAAAGCGACCTATTACCGAATGGCGCTCGACCTCATCGATACCTACTACAACGACGCGAGAATGAACGGTCTCGACCTTGATCGGCACGCCGAAGAGACTGCGGTTGAGCTGTTCGCTGCGAATATCATGCAGGCGGGGAGCGTGTTCCTAGACAACCCGATGGAAACACCGTTCATCCCGAATTGGAGCCGCGTAAACGCTGCCGATCCTGCGATCCTGACGGACATGCTAAAGGCAGTCGCAGACGACAACGCGGAATTTGGTTAGAGCAGTTGATCTGCGAGGGTTCGGTGGAAGGTCGGCACTGCGCCGATCACTCCGTTCACCTGCGGATGGGGATTGTTAAATCGAAGCGGGATGCCTTTTTTGTCGGTCACGGTGCCGCCTGCCTCGGTCAGGATCAAAGCCCCCGCAGCGATGTCCCATTCCCAGCTTGGGCGGAGGGTAATCATGCCGTCGAAACGACCCTCGGCGACGAGGCACATGCGGTAGGCAAGTGATGATCTGAAATGGCGGTCAACCTTGGGGGGCTGCGCGTCTTTCCAATTGGTCACATCCATCGTCGGCGTGTTCGTGAGGATCGTTGGCGGCGTTGCGGTTTCACCGGCATGCAGGGTTTCACCGTTCAGCGTTGCGCCCTCGCCACGCCCCGCAGCAAACATCTGGTCTTTCATCGGTAGATAAACGACGCCCGCTAAAACCAGTCCGTTTTCGACAATGGCGAGCGAATGAGCCCAGTCCTTGGAGCCGTCGATAAACGCTCGTGTGCCGTCGATTGGATCGACGATAAACTGGCGGGTTGTTGATAGGCGATCCGAGGTGTCATCGGTCTCTTCGGACAGCCAACCATAATCGGGCCGCGCTGCGGTCAACGATTCCCGCAGCATGGTATCGACAGCTAGGTCCGCTTCGGTCACGGGGCCTTGGCCAGCGGGTTTGTCCCATACCTTTGGCGCAGACTTGAAAAAGTCCGCTGCGATTTCCCCTGCTTTGCGGGCCGCGTCTATCAGGAGGTCGAGATCAGTCACCGGCAAGCGTCAGCCCTTCGACCAAGAGCGATGGCACAACACGGCTTAGGTGTTGGCGAGCATCATTGGCTGGGGTGATCCGTTTGAGCATATCGATCAGGTTGCCCGCGATTGTGATCTCATTGACGGGGTAGGTGATCTCACCGTTTTCGATCCAGAAACCAGCTGCCCCGCGGGAATAGTCGCCCGTGTTCGGGTTGATCGTCGAACCGATGAACGAGGTCACCAACAGTCCAGTGCCCATATCGCGGATGAGGTCGGCGCGAGACTTGTCGCCTTGGGTCAAGGCAACGTTCGTCACAGAGGGGCTGGGCGTTGAGGATGTGCCGCGTGCCGCATGTGCGTTGCTGGCCAGTCCGAGTTGCCGTGCCGTGGCGAGGTCGAGCGTCCATTCGGTTAGGATACCATTCTCTACAATCGCACGACGGGCTGTCGGCAGTCCTTCGGCGTCGAAGAGACGCGAGGCGCTCGCACGCGGGCAGTGCGGGTCCTCGATCAGCGACAGACCTTCGGGGAGGACTTGTGTCCCTTTCAATTCACGTGCCCATGACGAACCACGTGCAATCATGCTGCCGTTTACCGCCTGCAAGAGGTGGGTGATCAGTGATGAAGAGATGCGTTCGTCCAATAGGATTGGATAGCTGCCTGTTTTGGGGCGGCGTGGGTTGAGGCGCTCAATCGCGCGTTCCCCTGCGGTGCGGCCAATGTCCGCCGCGTCGCGCATATCGGACTGGAAAATGCGGCTGTCATGATCGTAATCACGTTCCATCCCGCTGCCAGTTCCAGCGAGTGCGCCACAGGAAATGCCACGGTCTGAACGCTCATATCCTGCCGCGAAGCCGTTCGTTGCAGCGATGTGAACGCGGCGATGGCTGTAGCCTGCGGATGCGCCGATCACTTGCTCTACGCCGCTGACGGCCAGTGCTGCCGCTTCGGCGCGGGCTGCATCGTCCTGTAGCATGGCGGGATCAGGCTCAGGCGTTGGGTCGAACAGCTCTAGTCTGCTGCTATCGATATCCGTGGCAAGTTGATCGACATCGGCCAACCCAGCATATCGATCTTCGGGGGCCACGCAGGCCATCGCAACTGCGCGCTCTGCCAATTCGCGAAGCGCATCGGGACGTGTGTCAGAGGTCGATACGCAGGCCTGCCGTTGGCCGACCAACACGCGCAAACCAACATCGACGCCTTCAGATCGTTCGGCGGATTCCAACGCGCCACCACGTACGTCGATGTGAACCGAGGTTCCATCAACGGCCAACGCATCGGCGCTATCGGCACCGCTTTTACGGGCGAGATCGAGAAGTAGGCTGGTCAGGTCAGAAAGCGATTTTGTCATGGGCACACCTTTGGTCACCCATGACCTAGACCGCAGGGCCTGTCCCTGCAAGTCCGGCATGGTGTGCCCGCCCCAAAGTCACTGGGACGGGCTGTTGATTTACTTGATACGTTGACCGTTCAGCATCACGTTGCCTTGGGCATTCATATCGATGGTTGTTTCGATCTGATCGTCGCCAGTGGACTGAGTAAACATGCCCAACATCATCCGTGCGGTCATGATCTGATCACCGACGGGCAGACCCATTTGTTCCACTTTATCCAAGAGCCCATTGATGCCTTTGCCGACCAAAGACAGACTGCCTTCGGGGCGTGGGAAGCCGTCATAGGTTTGCAGATCGGTGTTATCAAAGGTGAAATCACCCGTCCCTGTGATCTCTGCGCCAGCAATGGCGAGTTTCAGGTTCTGAAGGGTCAGAGCGTGTAGTTCGCCAGGAACATCGGTTTGCTCAAGCGCGGCGGCTTGTTTCGGGTCCATTACGTCAAAGAACAGCTTTGCCGCGCCTGTCACAGCGACTTGGAAGGTGATCGGGTCGTGGGGCAGGATGCCCTGCGGGTCTGCCATCATCCAAAGCATGTCGTTGAGGCCAAGGTCCGTAAGGGTGATCCCTGCCGCAAACGGAGCAGGTTCTTCGGTCTTAGCCAGAGGCATTTCAAAGCTCACACCGTACTCGTCCGCGGTGATATCTAGCGGCAGCGGAACCTGCCCACCCATGGCTTGGAATTTCAAACCTGTTGAGAGCGCAGCGAACGACATCGCGTCCTTATCCAAACCAAAACTGAGGTGGCCAGACTCGGTCGCGCTTGCCATGTTGAGCGTGCCAGAACCATCCGTGACGCTGATGATGTATGTCGACGGGCCTGCGGTGTAATCGAACGACATCTCTGCACCGTCGATAAACATTGTCTCAGGCGATTTCTGTTCAAAATCAGTTGGCATGATCATGCTAGAGGCGAGGGACATGCCCGTCGTTTGGCCCGAGACGTTTATCTTTTCGAACTCTTCGTCCTGGTCAAAATATACGTCCATAGAGGACGCCGACAAATCATAGCCGACAGTCTGTAGATCGCCTGTGAGGACGGAATAGACGCCCGACAATCCGTTGAGCTTGAGGCTTGCCTCAACCGGCACTGGTTTTCCGCCGTCGAACGCTTCTGCCAGTTCAAGCAAATAAGAATCCGCCGAGACATCGTAATTGATCGCGTCCGCGGTTCCGCTGGCGACCATATCAAAGTTGGCAACAGTGATGGAAATGGTCCCGTGGTTTTCGGCGAAGTTTTCGGAGTTGCCCATCGACATCTGGTATTGTTCAGGAATCATGACCGAAACAGTGCCATCGCCGTTTTCGGTCAGGCTAATCGGCCCCATCTCCGCTTTGATCGTAATGCCGTCCTGATCAGCATCGTATGTGGTGCTTTCGATCGTCAGCGTGTTGCCCGACATCGTTTCCGCACCGAATGTGATCATATCGGTGCCGTACATCGCCATTTGGGACTTCCAATTGTCCCAAACCTCTTGGGCGGTAACATCTGCAAAAGCTGCGGGAGCGGTGAACAGTGCGGCAAGGCAAACGCTTGCGCCAAATTTGCTAGTATTCATGGTGGGTATCCTTTCCCAGACAACTCTTGAAAAATATTTTGCCATTAAAGTGTCATGGCAGTGATCACTTATGTCTAAAAGTAACCATTCAGTCGGCTGCGATAAAGATGACGGAGAAAGAAAACATGAAGATGACAGGCAAAACGGTCGTTATTACAGGTGCCAGCCGAGGCATTGGTGAGGCAGCAGCAAAAGAATTTGCGGAAAAAGGCGCGAATGTTGTTCTCTTGGCGCGCGATGGGGATCGGATTGCAGCGATCGCCACAGAGATCGGGGAGACCGCGTTGGCCATTCTTTGCGATGTTACGTCATTCGAGGCCGTGAAGTCTGCCATTGATCGCACGCTTTCGCAGTTCGGCAGCATCGACGTTCTGGTCAATAATGCGGGCGTCATTGCGCCTATGGCACCGCTTGCCGAGGCCGACGTGGATCAATGGGGCCTTGCTGTCGATGTGAACCTCAAAGGCGTATTTCATGGTGCACGCGCCGTATTGCCCAGCATGATCTCAAAAGGGTGCGGGACCATTTTGAACATCTCTTCGGGCGCTGCGCATAACCCGTACGAAGTTTGGTCAGCCTACTGTGCGTCTAAGGCCGGAGCCTACATGTTGACCCGCCACATCGACCTTGAATATCGGGCCGCAGGTATCCGCGCGTTGGGCTTGTCGCCTGGTACAGTGGCGACCCAAATGCAGCGTGATATCAAATCGTCTGGTTTGGGTCCCGTAGCGGAACTAGAATGGTCCGACCATATTCCACCCGAATGGCCGGCCAAGGCTTTGGTTTGGATGTGCGGCGAAGAGGCCGATGTTTATCTCGGGCAGGATGTGAAACTAAGAGATCCTGAAATACGCAAGGCTATAGGTGTGGCATGATCCGTTTTGACCAAGAGGGTGATCTTTGGATCGCCACGATTGATCGCCAAGAGAAAGCGAATTCTCTGACCGAGGAGATGCTGACCCAACTGGCGGAATTTGCGGAATCTGCCTCTGCTGCCAAGGTGTTCGTTATCACGGGCGCAGGCAAGGTATTCAGCGCAGGTGCCGACTTGGATGAGGCCCGCGCAGGATTGGCCACTAGTCCTGTTTGGGAACGCCTTTCAGGTGCGATTGCCGCACTGCCGTGCATGACGATTGCCGCGCTCAACGGCACTTTGGCTGGCGGTGCCTTTGGGATGGCTCTGGCGTGTGATCTGCGGATTTCGGTTCCGACGGCAAAGTTCTTTTATCCTGTCATGAAGCTTGGTTTTTTGCCGCAGCCGTCTGACCCGAAACGGATGGCGGCACTAGTCGGTCCAAGCCGCGCGAAACTGATCCTAATGGGCGGTCAAAAGATCACTTCTGACGAGGCGTTGTCCTTTGGTCTGGTCGATCGTTTGGTCGAGGTTGAAGATTTGATGCCCATGGTCTGCGAGATCGCTACAGATGCATTGGCCGCCAAGCCAAGCCATATTGCGGGCATCAAAGGTCTTGTCGGTTAATCACCAGTAGTTGGAACCTGACCTGCCCCATGTTACCCGTCGGTTAAGTGTTTTCGGACGGAGCAGACATTTGGCAAAGGCACTGGTGATCGGCGCGGGTCCTGCGGGCTTGATGGCGGCAGATGTTCTGTCGGCTGCTGGGCATTCCGTGTTGATCGCTGATGCGATGCCGTCTCCCGCGCGCAAATTCCTGATGGCGGGTAAATCAGGTTTGAACTTGACCAAAGTTGGGGCTGGGTTCCTAGAAGCCTACGGTGACATTCCGGCCTCGATGGTTGCAGCTTTGTCTGCCTTCGGCCCTGACCAAGTGATTGAGTGGGCAAATGGGCTTGGCCAAGAGGTATTCATAGGCTCGACTGGGCGCGTCTTTCCGGTGGTGATGAAGGCGTCACCGTTGCTGCGGGCGTGGCTAAAGCGATTGGATGCGCAGCAGGTTAAGTTGCAAACACGGTGGCGATGGACAGGTTGGGACGGTGACGATTGGTTATTCGATACGCCCGATGGCTCTCAGTCGGTTTCGGCAGACATCGTGATCCTCGCCTTTGGTGGGGCGAGTTGGGCGCGGCTTGGGTCTGATGGGCGATGGGCTGAACAATTCCATGGCAGTATCGCGCCGTTTAAACCCGCCAACATGGGGTTTATCGTTTCATGGTCGGACCACATGACGGCCCATTTCGGGGCGCCTGTTAAGGGGTGTACGCTTATAGCAGGCGCCCACAGATCCAGCGGAGAATTCGTGATCTCGTCTCGTGGGATCGAAGGCGGTGGGATTTATATGCTCTCGGCTGCGGTACGTGATGGCGCACCATTGACTATCGACTTGTTGCCATCGCTGACCGTTGAGGGCATACGAAAAAAGCTCTTTCGGAGAGGCAAAGAGTCACTCTCAAATGTCCTACGTAAAACGTTTCGCCTTGATCCAGTGAAAATTGCCCTCTTGAATGAATTTGGTCGTCCATTCCCTGATGATCTGGCGACTTTGATTAAAAACCTCCCCATTCGGCACGATGGTCCCCGCCCCATGGATGAAGCAATTTCTGTAGCGGGTGGGCTGAGGTTCGACGCTATGGACAATGGTTTGATGATGCGGGACCGCGCGGGCGTGTTTTGTGTTGGCGAAATGCTCGATTGGGAAGCCCCAACGGGCGGGTATTTGATCACAGGATGCCTGGCGACGGGCCGGCATGCTGCGCTGGCGGCGATTGATTATGCAGCGCAGCTCGACGTGGGCGGGCACTAGCCGACCTGTTTGAGGTGGCTTGGGACCAGCAATTTTCGTTCACGAGAAAAGCCCAAGATGGATGCAGTTTCGCAACCATAAGAGATTACTCGCATCAAGACTTCATGCGATGTTTGTATTTTAGGTTTCGAAAGGTAGAAGAACTCTGAATTTAGGAGAGTTTTAATGACTGTTTTGCGCGGATTTCTCGCACTGATGGCCTCGGTTGTTGGGTCAACCACAGCAATGGCGCAGGATTGGCGTCCTGAGTATTCGATGTATGGGACGATCGGCATCATTGAAATGCCATCCGCTTTGTCCGCGCAGGATGCTGACCTGTCGAGCCAGATATCGGCCTTCGAAGATCAAGCCCGCGTGTCTATCACTTTTCAGATTTTGCCGAGGTTGTCGGGGACTTTCCGCTATTCGATCATCCCTGAATACACTGGCGTGGATACTGGTACGCTTTATGATCGCAGTTTTGATTTCCAATATCGGCTGCGGGATGAATCCGAATGGCTCCCGGCTGTTGCTGTCGGACTGCGTGACTTTATGGGGACGGGCGTCCTCACCTCTGAGTACGTCGTCGGAACAAAAACAATTGGCACCAATTTGCGGGCGACAGCTGGTATCGGTTGGGGCCGAATGGGGAGCTATAACGGCTTTACCAACCCGCTCGGCGCGATTGTGAACGCAATGGAGACGCGTCCGTCGCGCAGCAGTATATTTGGCAAAGGCGGTGTTCCTGCATATGACCTCTATTTTCGTGGTGACGCCGCTTTGTTCGGCGGGGTCGAATGGCAGATTAACCCTTCGCTGACTTTCGCGGCTGAGTATTCTTCAGATGCCTACGAGCGCGAAGTAGCCAACGGGACGTTCGATCATAAGTTGCCGCTCAACTTTGGTCTCAAATATCACCCGAACGAAAACTATGAACTCAGCATTTACGCGCTCTACGGTAGCGAAATCGGCGTCACGGCTACTTCGGTTTTGAACCCAAACCGCCGTCCTGCGGTTGGCGGTTACGATACCGCCCCGATGCCAGTCGTCGTTCGGCCAGAGGATTTGCGAGCTGCGCGGACATGGGATCGGTCAGTGTTACCAGATGAGACCCTTCAGACCGCTCTCGTTGAGGCCCTCGGTCAGGACGGGATTGTTGTTCAAGGCATTGAACTCACTGATACTTCGATCCGACTTCGATATGAGAACACCCAATACAGATCCGAGGCACAGGCCGTCGGGCGTATTTCGCGCGTTTTGACCTATGCGCTCCCTCCGTCGATTGAAACTTTCATCTTCGAGCCAACCCGATTGGGCGTTCCGACTTCTACGACGACGATTAAGCGTAGCGACTTGGAGAGCCTTGAGAACCAAATCGGGTCTGCCAAAGCAATTTACGCTCGGGCCGATGTGTCAGAGGCGATGGTCGGTGACGACGCTGCTCTTGTTCCGACCCAAACGAGTAACTTTAAGTGGGGCATCATGCCGTATGGAGAGCTGACGCTTTTCGATAGCCAGAACCCTGCAACAGTCGAAGTCGGTATTGAAGCGGCGATGCGGTACGAAATTCGCCCCAACATTGTCGTTGCGGGTTCAATTCGTAAATCGGTCTACGACAACCGGATCGACAATCCCTCGATTTCGGCTTCGACGATCGAACCCGTTCGTCGCTATGCGCCCTATTATGCGGATCAAGGTGATGGTGGAATCGATTATCTCACGTTTGCTTGGTATGGGCGTCCCGCCTCGGAACTCTATTCACGGGTAACCCTTGGTTACTTAGAACCCATGTTCGGCGGTATTTCGACAGAGCTACTCTGGAGGCCAGTCGATAGCGACCTCGCATTTGGAGTTGAGCTAAACTACACCGCGCAGCGCGATTTTGATCAGGGCCTTGGGTTCCAAGACTACAATGTCATCACGGGTCATCTGTCTGCCTATTGGGCAATGCAAAATGACTTCCACCTTCAAGTCGACGCTGGTCGTTATTTGGCCGGAGATTGGGGCGCGACCGTTTCTGTGGAACGAGAGTTTCAAAACGGCTGGCGGATCGGGGCCTATGCAACCTTTACCGATGTTCCGTTTGAAGACTTTGGTGAGGGATCGTTCGATAAAGGTATTCGTCTGACCATTCCGATGGATTGGGCAACGGGTATGCCGTCAACTCAGTTGGTTGATACTCGATTGAGCTCGCTTACACGTGACGGCGGCGCGCGGCTTGATGTGGATGGGCGACTTTACGATGCAATTCGGTCTGGTGACATTTCAGACTTTGGCGATTCTTGGGGACGGTTCTGGCGATGAAAAATCTACTAAAATTTGTCGCATTTTCAGCGCTCGTCGCCTGCGGTCCATTGGCTCATGGAAACACGGCTTCGAAAGTTTCGGCAGCGGTTAAGTCACGCTTTGACCAACCTGATGCAGAGGCCATTCCGACCTACACTTTCGCCGATCTAACTGCCTCGGAAACACCTGTTATCTTGGCTGCCGTTCCGTCGTTGGAGGTTGCAGACATCTTTCAAAAGATCGGGTCCAACGGAAATCAAGAGACATGGATTTCGTCTATCGGGATGACTATCACGCTTGAGAACGGTATTGTCGTAGCGACGCGTGGATTTGGCGAAGACATCTACGCAGCTGATACTCGCGGACTTTCGGCGGCTTTGCGCCGTGGTGTAGGATCTTATTCCCGCCGCATCGAACAACTTGATTCTTCGGATGAAGTTATCCGAATGGAATTCTCATGTGAGCTTGAACCGGTCGGACAGGATCAAGTCACGATCCTTGACCGTAGCTTTGGGGCAACAAAGTTGCAGGAGACCTGCCGAAGCGAAGACGTCGCATTCGCCAATTATTATTGGGTGAATGGGTACCGCGACGTTGTTCAATCACAGCAATGGCTTGGCAAAAGCGTCGGACATGCCACAACGCAGCAATTTTAAGAACAATTCAAAGTTGAAAGTTGATTGTGAGGGTTTTTCGAGGTATTCAAAGCGTAGTTTGGTATTCAATTGGAGCATATCTAATGCGTAAAGTATTTCTCGCAGCGGCTGTTGCCGTAGTTGCAGCAACCTCTGCTCACGCTGGTGGCATGAACGCTGTTGTTCAACAGCCAGTTAACACTGGTGTTGTTGCCGTGGCACCGAAGCCAGGCCTGTCGAAGTTTGTACTTCCACTGCTGGCACTGGGCGCAATTGCTGCAGTTGCTGGTTCGTCTTCTTCTTCGGGCACCTAATCGGTCCGAATAGAGTTTCGAAAGGGGCGGGCCAATGGTCCGCCCTTTTTATTTTACCGCTTCCCCATCATCGCGAGGCGGACCAAAGCACGCTCCATCAAGGCTTGCTGTGGGGCCTTTGAAGATGAACGCAGTGTCAGGTCAGTCGTCAGCAGCTCGCTCAAAGCGCGTTCTAGTCGATCACGACCCCATGTGCTGGCTTGTCGAAGGATTGCGTCACGACGAGGGCCGAACACTGGTGGTCTAAGTCGCCCAATCCCCGATGACGGTCCCCCAGGGTCCGATGCGACTGTGTGAAGAGCGCGAAAATGACGGTTCGCGTTGATGCATAAACCGGTGGGATTGACGCCCTGCGCGTAAAGCCGGCGCAGCAGCGGGGCAATTAACTGGGGCTGTCCATCAGCAACAACTTTGAGCAAATCATCAACGCCAGCCTCTGCAGATTGTGGTCGACAGGCATCGACATCGTCGACGTTTAACTCGCTGTTATCGTTGAGTTTGTAGAGGCCCAGCTTTTCAATGGTCTGCCGAAAATCACCGGGATCAAGAGTCCGCGACAACGCGACGATAGCGTCCATCGCGTCGCGTCCAATCGCCTTAAGTCCTGCTGCGGCAAGGCTGGCTTCGATTTCGTCGCGGGCAGGTGGATCGTCATAGATCCCGATCGCGAAGGCGTTCGGGTGGGCCTCGAAATATTTACGCAACGACGACTTTGCCGTGAGCGAACCCGCTGTCACGATCACTTGCGCATCGCCATCCCTCCAATCCGACATTGCGACGCGGATCGTTTCTGCCAGACCGTCTGCGGCGTCTTCCACTAAAACCGCGCGTTGTCCTGGGAAGAAACCTTGGGATTTGATTGCATCGTTCAGCAGAGCGCCGTCTTTACGTAAATCGGCAGCGGCTATGCGAGTGAAACGCATTTCTGCTTCGCCTTGTGGTCCTACGAGGGCGTCGACGACTTCTTTGCGGCGAAGAGCTACGCGCATGCCGTCGGTGCCATAAATCAGTAGGCCAGCCTTGCTCGGGTCTGGTTTCCGGAAGTAACCAGACGCTTCGCGCGCACCTAATTTCATGGCTTATCAGCGACTTGAGCCGCAAGAATATGGGCTACAATGAGGTCGGCTAGCGCGATGGACAGACGTTCATGGGCATCTTGTTCAGCCGAACGAGTCGACACAACGTTACCAGTTGTCGAGTAGCCGCTGAATGTTTCGACCGTGCCGTTTGTGATGACGGCGCCCGCGCTATCAACCAAAGAGAAGGTTGCCGTTCCCGTCAATGTCGCTCGCAGAACTGTAGAGTCTTCTGCAATACCAACCGAACTGCTGCTGAGAGCCGTTCTGACCGTCAGTTGATACTCAGCCGTTTCCGTCTGCCCTAAACGTCGTTGGAGACGTTCGCGCAGATGGTAGCCGTCCAACGTGTCGGGAGTGTCATAAGCGACTTTGCCCCGAAGATTGGATGCGGAACCATTGTTGCCGTAGATTGGCGTAAACCCACACCCCGCCAACACCGCCACAGCCCCCACTAAGAGGGCGCGACGGGTGTAGCGGGTAATGGATTTAGACGACGACATTGACGATACGACCTGGAACTACGATCAGTTTTTTCGGCTGGCCACCGTCCAGCGCTTTGACCACAGCTTCGTTCTCAAGGACGAGCTTTTCAACCTCTTCCTTCGACATATCTGCAGGCACGCTGATTTCCGCGCGGCGTTTGCCGTTGATCTGGATCGGCAGGGTGACTGTGTCTTCGACCAGCATGGTTTCGTCGACAACGGGCCACGCGGCTGTGGTCACAAGTCCCTCACCGCCCAAGAGCGACCAGAGTTCTTCGGAAAGGTGCGGCGTCATCGGCGACATCAACTGGGCCAGAATGCGCGCTGCCTCTTTCTTTGCCTTTCCGCCTGCAGGTGATTTCTGCAGGAGGTTGGTGAAGGCGTAGAGTTTCGCAATCGCGGCGTTAAAGCCAAACGATTCAAAGCCTTGGGTCACGTCAAAGATCGCTTTGTGCGTTGCTTTGAGCAGCTCCAGATCGGACTCAGTCGTGGCATCATCCATCTCTGCAATATCGGCACAGATGCGGAACACACGAGCGAGGTGCTTTGCCGTCGCTTCGGCACCAGCGGCGGTCCATTCGACGTCGCGTTCTGGCGGGCTGTCGGACAGAACGAACCAACGGGCAGTATCAGCGCCAAACGACGAAATGATGTTCAACGGGTCGACCACGTTGTTTTTCGATTTCGACATTTTGGCAGACGGAATGATCTGAGCTTCTTCACCGGTCGCGATGACGAATGCCTTACCGTCCCGCAGCTCGATCGCTTCGGGATAGTGATAGATCGGACGTCCGTTTTCAGGGTTGGTCGTCTGATAGATTGCGTGTGTCACCATGCCTTGGGTGAAGAGCGCATTGAACGGCTCGCGCGCGCTATCGGGCAAGTGACCTGTCACGTTCATCGCACGTGCGAAGAAGCGTGAATAAAGCAGGTGAAGGATCGCGTGCTCAATACCGCCGATATATTGGTCAACGTTCATCCAGTAGTCGGCATCGGCCTGAACGGTCGGAGTGTCAGCACGTGGTGAGGTGAAGCGCGCATAATACCACGACGAATCCACGAAGGTATCCATGGTGTCCGTTTCGCGGCGTGCGGGTTTGCCGCACGACGGGCAAGCACAATCGCGCCACGTGGGGTGACGGTCCAGCGGGTTACCCGGCACGTCAAAGGTGACATCGTCAGGCAACTGAACAGGCAGGTTTTCTTTTTTCTCAGGAACCACGCCGCAGTCGTCACAGTGAACAACAGGAATTGGGCAACCCCAATAGCGCTGACGCGAAAGACCCCAATCGCGCAGGCGGAATTTGGTCACACCCGTGCCCCAGCCTTCTGCTTCGGCCTTGTCGATTGCGCTATTCACACCCTCTTCACCAGTTTGAAGCTCTTGGCCAGCGAAGCCGCGGATATAGCGGACCTTTTCCGATTTCAGCGGAGTGTAGGCTTCGGTCAGGGTCTCTTCTTCGGCTCCATCCGCAACAAAAATCGGCGTAATGCCGAGGCCATATTTCGTCGCGAAGTCAAAGTCGCGTTGGTCGTGCGCAGGGCAACCGAAAATCGCACCCGTGCCGTAGTCCATCAGAATGAAGTTCGCGATCCAAACAGAAAGCTCTTTGGACGGGTCCAGCGGATGTTTGACTTTAATACCGGTATCAAGGCCCTTCTTTTCAGCCTTTTCCAGCGCTTCTTCGGTCGTGCCACCCTTGCGGCAATCAGCGACAAACGCCGCGATGTCTGGATTGTTGGCTTCGAGCTCTTTCGCAATCGGGTGATCGGGTGAAATACCAACGAAGGACGCACCCATCAGCGTGTCGGGGCGCGTGGTGTAAACCTCAATCGCGTCACCAGCGTCCGTGCGCTCGAACGAGAACTGCAGGCCGCGGGATTTGCCGATCCAGTTGGCTTGCATCAGCTTCACCTTGGCAGGCCAATCATCGAGGTTATCGATGCTGTCCAGCAGATCGCCAGCCATGTCCGAGATCTTAAAGAACCACTGTGTCAGCTCACGGCGCTCAACGTCCGCACCAGAACGCCAGCCTTTGCCGTCAATCACCTGTTCGTTCGCAAGAACAGTCATGTCGACTGGGTCCCAGTTCACCACGGCGTTCTTGCGGTAAACCAGACCCTTGTCGAGCATATCGATGAACAGCGCCTGCTGCTGGCCGTAATACTCTGGATCGCAGGTCGCGAATTCACGGCTCCAGTCGATCGACAGGCCAAGAGGTTTCATCTGGCCGCGCATGTCGGCGATGTTCTTATAGGTCCAGTCCTTGGGGTGCCCACCCGATGCCATCGCAGCGTTTTCCGCAGGCATACCGAACGCGTCCCAGCCCATTGGGTGCAAAACGTTGTGACCCGTCGACATTTTGAAACGCGCTACCACGTCGCCCATGGTGTAGTTCCGCACGTGACCCATGTGGATGCGGCCCGACGGGTAGGGGAACATCTCGAGCACGTAGTATTTCGGCTTTGTCTCATCGCGTTTTGCGGTGAATACGCCAGCCTGTTCCCAGGCGGCTTGCCATTTTTGTTCGATATCAGCGGCGGTATAGCGGGACATGGATCGGTCCTTTGGGACATGGAAACGCCGGGCAACAGGGCCCGGCGCGGTATTAAAAGGTTTTCGCGGCAGTTTCTATAGGCCGCGGTCTTGAATACGGATCTGACGAGCGCGGGCGAGGATTGCGTCCTCAACAGCGCGCTGCGTCTCTAGGCTGACCGCGCCATTGCGCGATTGCAGCGCGACATTGAGCGAACGAGCATCAAGCGCAGGATCAGAGATATGCACAGTCGCACGATATGCACGGCCACCACCCGGTGGGGTGCCGTAACCAAAGACGATCACGCCAGTGAAGGGGTCGACACTCTCGACGGGGAGGAACGACAGAACATCGATCGAAGCGGCCCAGAGGTAGCGGTTCACGGCCACAGATTCTGATCCAGCGGTCCGCGTTGCCTGACGCACAGCGCCAGCATCGTTTGATTTGCCACCGAATAGGCCGCTAAACGGTGAGCTAAAGCCGCCCGAACAAGCAGACAGGCCCAAGGCCATTGCGGTCACCAGCATCACGCGGGTCGTTTTTTGGAAAGCGGTCACAGTATTGCCCTCATGTCCATGACCCCGCTTTGGGGCCGACGTCGCAAAATGTGTAACGTGGGGCAGAGCCTGTCACAAGGCTTAAGGGGTAAACCTGTGGTCACAAAAGAAAAGAGCGGCCCCGAAGGACCGCTCTCTCATTCAAACTGACTAGGTCAGATTAGAATGCCAGCTTCAGCTGTGCAGTCAGACCCGACTTCAGCTCGTAACCACCGAGGGTGGTGTCGATGTCGTTCGAGTTTGCAGTCGCGTCGTCGTTTGCATCAGCATAGGAAACGAGGAACGATGCGCCGCCGCCGAGGTTATAGTCAGCAACGATGTAGTTGTACTGGTCGTCGTCGGTGCCGCCAGCGGTTTCACCGTCGATGAGGCCAGCGTTGATTACGAGACCGTTACCCATGTCGTATGCAACAGCAACCGAGTACTCGTTGTCGCCGTCTACGTTGCCACGGTTCTCGGTGTAGTAACCTTTTACAGTGACTGCGCCAGCGGTGTAGGTCGCTTTAACGCCGTACATGTCTTCTGCGCCAGCAGCGTCGTCCTGCATGTAGTAAGCGCCGAGAACAACGTCACCAACGGTGTAGCCGAGGTCGAGACCCATGCGGTCAACGTCGTTTACGTTGCCAGCGTTCAGGGTTACGTCAACGCCACCAAAAGTACCGCCGAGCGAAACGAGCATAGCGTCGTCTTGAGCGATACCAGCAAGTGTTTCATCTTGAACGCTCAGAAGGCCAACGTTGATGCCACCGAAGGAGCCAGCAACAGCAATCTGGGTTGCGCCGTTGTCGCCAGCGCCAGTCGTGGTCGAGCCAGCAGCGGAGTCCTCGATGATAGTCGAAGCTGCGATCGAGAAATCGCCGAACGAAGCTTTTGCAAGAATGCCCGAGTCATTTTCGCCAGCGTAATCTTCGGTGTGGTCGTTGATGCCACCGTCCATGTCGTTCGCGAAAGCAAAGGTGGATGCAGCAGTTGCTACGTCACCGAATGCGAGCGATGCGGTTTCAGAAGAAACAGTTACAACCCAGTCAGAGGTGGTTACTGCGCCGAGCGAACCTGCGTTGTTACGGGTCAGGTCGATGTCGAGCGATGCAGCAACGGTCAGGCCGTTGTCGAGATCTTGCGACAGTTTCGCGGTCAGACCAGCGTCCCAGTAGAAGCCGTCTTCTACGTCGTCGTTGTAGCCCAGTTTAGCGTCGCCGCCGAACGAAACTTCAGCAGCAGCTGCGCCAGCGAAAGCGACGATCGATGCGGAAGCGAGAAGGATCTTTTTCATGGTTTACCCTCGTGTTTTTGCATTCACATGAATGCCAGTGAACCTAGCATTGGGTGACGGAGACACGCGTGCGCGCGAGGGTGTCGCGACTCAGTTCGACGCAGAGCTTCATGCTCTTCCGCAACTTTGTCTCGCTGGTTGTCTCGCTGAAAAAACAAAAGGCTCAGCCCGATTTAGGCTAAGCCTTTGTTTGTAGTGGTGAGCCGTGCAGGATTCGAACCTGCGACCCACTGATTAAAAGTCAGTTGCTCTACCAACTGAGCTAACGGCCCACTGTGGTGGGGCTTCTAGAAAGGTCGCTGGGTAGGGTCAACCCGAAAATCGCGATCTCTGGATTTAATTTTTATCGAGGCGTATAGGACGACCATGCGCGCAGAACAAAATACTGGCCTGCCGTTCATGAAAATGCACGGTTTGGGCAATGATTTCGTAGTCATTGATGAACGCGTCCTCGGCACTGTCGTGGACGAAGCCTTGGCTATTGCCATGGCCGATCGCCACATGGGAATCGGGTTCGATCAACTGGCGACCATTCACGAAGGCCGAAATTCGGACCTTCATCTGGTTTTTTGGAACTCTGATGGATCGCAATCCGCCGCCTGCGGAAACGCGACTCGCTGTATTGCCCGCTGGGAAATGGATCGCACGGGCAAATCCGCCCTCACGATCACTACAGATCGCGGCACCCTATTCGCCGAAGATGCAGGCAATGGCCTGACCTCTGTGAATATGGGCCCACCCCAGTTGGACTGGGACGAAATCCCGCTCGCTCGTGAAATGGATACGCTGTCGCTGCCGATTGACGGCGCCCCGACGGCAACTGGAATGGGCAACCCACACTGCACGTTCTTTGTTAACGATGCCGAGGCTGTCGATCTGACCACCTTTGGCCCCATGATCGAACATCACCCCCTCTACCCCCAGCGCACGAATGTACAGGTCGCTACGGTTGTTGGCCCTGATCACATCCGTATGCGCGTTTGGGAACGTGGCGCGGGCCTAACTCTGGCGTCTGGATCGTCGTCATGCGCAACCGCTGTCGCAGCGGCCCGCAGGGGGCTCACAGGGCGCAAGGTACGGATTGAGCTGGATGGCGGCACCCTCCACATCGACTGGCGCGAGGATGGCGTCTGGATGACAGGGCCAACGGCGCATGTGTTTGATGGTATCTGGCGATGAGCGCACCTGTCTTTTCGACCTTGGGCTGCCGCCTGAACGCCTACGAGACCGAAGCGATGAAAGATCTTGCTGCGAAAGCAGGGGTCGAAAACGCTGTGGTGGTGAATACCTGTGCGGTGACATCCGAGGCCGTGCGCAAAGCCAAACAAGAGATTCGCAAACTTCGTCGTGAAAACCCTGATGCAGTTCTGATCGTGACGGGCTGTGCCGCTCAGGTCGAACCAGAGACATTTGCGGCGATGTCCGAAGTGACACGTGTCATCGGAAACACCGAAAAGATGCAGGCGGATACTTGGGCATCCATGGCCCCTGACCTCATCGGCCAAACCGAGGCTGTGCGGGTTGACGACATCATGTCGGTCACTGAAACCGCCGGCCATTTGATCGACGGGTTTGGGACACGTTCGCGTGCCTATGTTCAGGTTCAAAACGGCTGCGATCACCGCTGCACGTTTTGCATTATCCCGTTTGGCCGCGGCAACTCCCGTTCGGTCCCTGCTGGTGTCGTGGTCGATCAGATCAAACGGTTGGTTGATAAGGGATATAACGAAGTCGTCCTCACCGGTGTGGACCTGACCTCGTGGGGCGCCGACCTCCCCGCCACGCCAAAACTCGGCGATCTGGTCATGCGAATCTTGAAACTGGTGCCAGACCTTCGGCGCCTTCGGATCAGTTCGATTGATTCAATCGAAGTTGACGAAAACCTCATGCAGGCCATCGCTACTGAACCTCGACTCATGCCTCACCTGCATTTGTCGCTACAGCATGGTGATGATTTGATCCTCAAACGGATGAAGCGCCGCCACCTCCGTGATGATGCGATCCGCTTTGCCGAAGACGCGATTAAGCTGCGCCCCGACATGACGTTCGGTGCAGACATTATCGCGGGCTTCCCGACCGAGACCGAAGAGCACTTCCAAAACTCACTACGTCTGGTCGATGACTGCCATCTGACGTGGCTTCATGTGTTTCCCTATTCGATCCGTCAGGGCACACCAGCCGCGCGGATGCCGCAAGTGAATGGCAAGCTCATCAAAGATCGCGCAGCTAGACTTCGCGCTAAAGGGAACGAACGAGTCGCCGCCCATCTGGGACAACAGATCGGCCAGACGCATCAGATTTTGATGGAAAACGCGCGTATGGGTCGGACCGAACAATTCACCGAAGTGATGTTCGATTCAGACCAGCCCGAATCGGAAATTGTGACCGCTACAATTGTGGGTGTTGACGGACAACAGCTTCGCGCCTGATCGTTGGCTGTCGATACGACATGCCAAACGAAAGCGCCCCATGCACCCGAATCCGATCTACAGACAGACGCCACCCGACCAAGCTACCGAATTCGCTCGGAATCGTGCGTTTGGGACCCTAATGGTCAACGGTGATGAAGGGCCGCTGGCCTCTCATGTGCCGTTTCTGCTCTCCGAGGATGGCAAGACCGCCGATATTCACCTCGTTCGGTCCAACCCGATCGTCCGTGCCCTATCAGAGCCTCAAACGTGTCTTTTGGCCGTGAACGGGGCCGATAGTTACATCTCGCCCGATTGGTATGGTCTCGACGATCAAGTGCCGACTTGGAACTACGTGGCGGCACATCTGCGCGGAACCCTCGAAAAGCTGCCTGATGACACAATGCGCGACATGCTCGACCGCCAATCGGCGTTTTTCGAATCGCGCCTTCTGCCAAAGACGCCTTGGAGAACGGAGAAAATGCCCAGCGAGGTCATTGAGCGAATGATGCGGCAGATCGTTCCTGTTCGACTGACCATCACCTCTGTCGATGGCACATGGAAGCTCGCCCAGAATAAGACCGCCGAAGCACGGTTGGCCGCATCGAACGAGGTAGACAAACATGGGTTTGGTCTAGAGCCGTCTACGATTGGAGCCTTGATGCGGGCGACTCTCACTGATTAACCTTGGGCAACTCAACGTAGGATACGACAATGAAACTAATCGCCTCGATCACATCCCCCTTCGTTCGAAAAGTCCGCGTTTTGATCCGCGAAGCTGGCAAAACGGACGAAGTCGAAGAGGTGATGGTCGCCACTACGCCTTTGGCCACCGATTCGTCGGTTATTGCGGCGAACCCGCTGGGAAAAATCCCCGCCCTGATCCGCGAGTCAGGCCCCGCAATTTACGATAGCCGCGTCATCACGCGCTACCTCGATACTCATTGGGACCTCGGCCTTTATCCAGCTGATCGCCAGTGGGATGTTCTGACGCTCGAAGCGACCGCGGATGCGATTCTCGAAGCCGCTGTGGCGATTGTCTATGAAGCCCGTATGCGTCCCGCCGAATATCAGTATCCCGAATGGGTTGAGGCTCAGTGGGCAAAGATTGACCGTGCGCTCACTGCCGTCGAAGAACGCTGGATCAGCAATCTTCTGGGGCCGCTCGACATGGGTCAGATTGCGATTGGCGTCGCGCTGTCCTACGTCGATTTTCGTTTGGGGGATCGGAATTGGCGCGCCACACGGCCTGAACTGGCAAAATGGCACGCCGAATTCGCGGCACGGAAATCCATGACGGACACCGTACCGGAATAAGGATTAGAACGTGTAGCTAAGGCCAACGTTCAGCGCATTTGTAATCAAGTTGAACTGGACGTTGCCGCCATTGTCCAAATCGATGTCCTGTTTGCTGTATGTGAACTGGTATTCACCGAACACGGCCCAAGTATCGCTTAGGTCATACTTCGCACCTGCGTACAGGCGAGCTGCAGCGCCTGTGATTTGGTATTCCCAAGTGTGCGGGCCGCCATCAGTCGCTTCGATATCGACATGAGGGAATGTGAAGCCGAGACCGCCACCAACATATGGGGTTACAGAACCAGAAGCCCACTTATCGTTCCATCGATACGTCGCGTTTGCGGTCAAAACGTTGATGCCGTCCGTCAACTCAAAACGATCATAACGAGCTGCCGCTAGAGTTTCCGCATCAGCATAAACCTTCGAGTGGGTGTACTCGATGCCGAAACCAAGGCTATCGGTGCGCCACCACGTGCCACGGAAGCCATAGTAAGGAGGCATCGCAAAAGGTTTACCTTCCCATCCAGCGGTGAAGTCCAACACACCTGAATTTAGGGTGTTTGAAGGATCGTTACCCGTCACTTTTGCATGCGGGGCTTCTTGGATTCCCGTATAGCCACTAATTTCGAATTCTGCCGCGGCGAAGGTCGGCAGGGCGACAAATGCGATGGCCGCAAGAAGTTTGGCTTTTGTCATGATAACATCCCAAAATTGATATCTGTTCCCGTCCTACGCCTCGAACCCTAGGCTATCAAGCGTCGCGGCGGCTTCGCGTCATTTTGCCTCCCGCACAAAAAAATCGCTACGGAATCTCGCAAATATCGAAATTACCACCAGATTACGGGGCAAATTGTGGTTTTTGCGCCATCTTTCCCCACCATACGACCTTATTCCCAATGCCTGCGCCCGATTGTCCGCTAGACGCGACAGGTTTTGATAGCTAAACAGCGCCCGAACGGACGGCGGTTTTCTGCCGTCTGTCCTATTCGTATGGGCCGAGGCCCGGAAAAATCGGAGATGCACCCCGTGTCACATCAAGAAGAACACCAGGGCACACGCCGCGATTTCATCTACTACGCTACCGCAGGTGCGGGCGCAGTGGTGACCGGCGCCGCTGTCTGGCCTCTCGTTAATCAGATGAACCCGTCCGCAGACGTTCAGGCGCAAGCCTCGAAGCGTGTAGACGTTAGCTCGGTTGCCGCTGGCACCCAGTTGACCGTTCTGTGGCAGGGTAAGCCTGTTTTCATCCGCGCACGTACGCAGGAAGAAATCGACGCAGCTCGCGCAGTTGAACTGAATGCGCTGCCTGACCAGAATGCTGAAAACGCAAACTTGGCTGCCGATGCAGATGCGTCGGACGAAAACCGTGCACTGTCGGAAGACGGCGTATGGCTCGTTCAGATGGGCGTTTGTACCCACCTTGGCTGCGTGCCGCTCGGTGAGTCGGGCGATTTCGGTGGCTGGTACTGCCCGTGCCACGGTTCGCACTACGACACCGCAGGCCGCATCCGCAAAGGTCCGGCACCGCGCAACCTCGATATCCCCGTCGCTGCCTTTATCGACGAAACCACAATCCAGCTCGGCTAAGGAGAGGCACGAATGTCCGGTATCCCGCACGATCATTACGAGCCGAAGACTGGCGCAGAAAAGTGGCTCCACAGCCGCCTGCCCGTCATCGGTCTTCTCTATGACACCCTCATGATCCCAACTCCGAAGAACCTTAACTGGATGTGGATCTGGGGCATTGTCTTGGCCTTCACACTGGGTCTTCAGATTGTCACTGGTGTTGTGCTCGTCATGCACTATACCCCGCACGTTGACATGGCGTTCGCTTCGATCGAACACATTATGCGTGACGTAAACGGCGGTCACATGATCCGTTACTTCCACATGAACGGCGCATCGCTGTTCTTCGTGGCTGTTTACGCCCACATCTTCCGCGGCCTCTACTACGGTTCGTACAAAGCACCGCGCGAAGTCACATGGATCATCGGTATGCTTATGTACCTGATCATGATGGGCACCGCGTTCATGGGCTACGTTCTGCCTTGGGGCCAGATGTCGTTCCACGGTACCGCTGTTATCACCGGTCTATTTGGTGCGATCCCGTTCATCGGTGAATCGATCCAGACTTGGCTGCTCGGCGCATCCGCTGTTGGTCAGCCTGCTCTGAACCGTTTCTTCTCGCTGCACTACCTGCTGCCGTTCGTTCTGGCCGGCCTGACATTGGTGCACATCTGGGCATTCCACTCGACAGGCAACAACAACCCAACTGGTGTTGAAGTTCGTCGTGGCTCGAAAGAAGAAGCACAGAAAGACACTCTGCCGTTCTGGCCCTACTTCGTCATCAAAGACCTCTTCGCACTCGCTGTGATCCTCGTGGTCTTCGTTGCTATCGTAGGCTTCATGCCGAACTACCTCGGCCACCCAGACAACTACATTCCGGCAAACCCGCTGGCGACACCTGCGCACATCGTTCCTGAATGGTACTTCCTGCCGTTCTACGCGATCCTGCGTGCGTTCACCGCTGACGTTTGGGCTGTTCAGTTCGTAAGCTTCATCACTGCTGGTATCGTCGACGCGAAGTTCTTCGGCGTTCTGGCGATGTTCGGTGCGATCGCCGTGATGGCTCTGGCACCTTGGCTGGACACATCCAAAGTTCGTTCGGGTCGTTACCGTCCGATGTTCAAATGGTGGTTCGCTCTGCTGGTCGTCGATTTCTTCGTACTGATGTGGGTTGGCGCACAGGCAACAACCTTCCCGTATGACTGGATCTCGCTCATCGCTGCGACCTACTGGTTCTCGTACTTCCTCATCATCCTGCCGCTGCTGGGTGTTATCGAAAAGCCGCTGGCACAGCCTGCGACCATCGAGGAAGATTTCAATGCCCACTACGGCAACCCGGCCGAGTGAGAAAGGAAACAAGAACTATGTTCCGTAAACTTACCCTTTCCGCCGCGATCGCTCTTGGTCTGTCCTCCGGTGCCGCTCTGGCATCGGGTGGCACCAGCCACGTCGAAGATTTCGCATTCTCGTTCGAAGGCCCGTTCGGCTCTTACGACCAGATGCAGCTTCAGCGCGGTCTGAAAATCTACACCGAAGTTTGTTCAGCATGTCACGGCCTCGAGCACGTTCGCATCGGCACCCTCGCCGATGAGGGCGGACCGCACTACGGCATCGACGAAGTCTGGGACTACGCTGGTCAGTTCGAAGTTTGGGATCCTGAGCTTGCAGACGGTGAAGGCGACTTCCGTGCTGCAACTCCGGCTGACAAATTCCCTGGTTCGTCGCTGTCAAATGCACCTGACTTGTCCCTGATGGCCAAAGCACGCGCTGGTTTCCACGGCCCCTACGGCCTCGGTATCAACCAGATCGTCAAAGGCATGGGCGGCCCCGAGTACATTGCTTCGCTTCTGACTGGTTACGAAGAAGCACCAGAATGTGCACCTGAAGGCTTTGACGGTAACTACAACACCGTCTTTACTGCAGGTGGCTACCCGAACGAATGTAAAGACGAGCACGGCAACCACCTCTATCCGGGAAGCTGGATCGCGATGGCACAGCCGCTCTACGGTGAAGACACTGAATTCGATGACGGTCACTCCAACGACCTGCACCACGAAGCTCAGGACGTTGCTGCATTCCTGATGTGGGCTGCTGAGCCGAAACTGAACGCTCGTAAAGAAGCTGGCCTGACCGGCGTGATCTTCCTGATCGTTCTGTCGGTTCTGCTCTACATGACCAACAAACGCCTGTGGGCACCGCACAAAGGTAAAAAGCGCGACGAAGAGTAATCTGACGCGCTCTGAATAGGAGAAGGCCCGCTAAATTGGCGGGCCTTTTTCATTTCTGGGTGGATGTTCCTAAATACCGCTGCAGCACATCAGGCGGGTTATCCATCACCTCTCGCGTCGGCAATGGTGCGAATAACTGCCCTTCATCAACCAAGGCAATTTGATCAGCCGCGACCAGCGCATCCTGCGGGTCATGGGTCACCATCAAAACAACACGATTGTCGGCAAGCGCTCGCTCACGCACGAGGGCAAGCATCTCTTGCTTGAGACCGGGCCCCAAAGCCGCAAAGGGTTCATCCAAGAGGATCACAGGACGATCTTGCAGCAAAAGCCGCGCCAACGCTGCGCGGCTCTGTTGCCCGCCCGAGAGAGCGGCGGGCTTACGCCCACCCATCCCAGACAAACCGACGCTGACGAGCATTTCATCAACACGGCGCTGTTCATCGCGCGTCAGCCGAAGCGATGCTCGCAGCGCGAGGCCGACATTCTGTGAAACGGTCAAATGAGGAAAGAGGTTGTTGTCTTGGAACAGGATCGAAACCGGTCTCTGATCAGGTCGCAAATCAGTTATCGGCTCACTGCGCCACAACACCTGCCCTTCGGCTTGATAGAAACCTGCGATCACAGAAAGAATCGTGGATTTACCAGCACCAGACGGGCCGATGAGAGCTGTAATCTGGCCCGCCGCAAAGCCTACATTTGCCGTTAGGCGGAAATCACCCTGACGCACATTCAGGTTTTCAAGCGTCAGCATCGGCGCGTCCTCCCCTGTCGAAAATCCAAAAGGCACAAAGGCTCAGCCCCAACAACACAAGTGCCGCGCCAGACGCGGCGTCCGTGCGGTAACTTCCCATCAATTGATACATCAACAACGGCAAGGTCTGCTGGTCCGAGGTCGCAAAGAGAGCGATCACACCTAGATCACCCATCGAAAGAGCCGCAGCCAATCCTGCAGCAAAGCCTAACGGCTTTCTTATGCGAGGCAGGACAGCAATCCTAACACGCGCCCAACCTCTCAGCCCAATCGAATCGGCAAGGCGTCCGTAGTCCGCCTCAACACGTTCAAACGCAGGCGCGATGACGCGCAGCGCAAAAGGAAGCGCCATAAGTGCGTTCATCAAGGCTGTGACCAGCAGCGCTAGTTTCGCGGGATTGAACACAGGTTGAACAACAACAAAGAGCCCCGTCCCGACCACCAATGAGGACGCAGCCAACGGCAAGGCTGAGGCCAGCCCAACGGCGCGTCCGCCACGCATCGACAAAAGGACTGCAGCAGCGATGGTCAAAGCAGTAGAAACCGCAGCGACCGAAACCGAACGCGCAATTGCGGGCCACATGGACGCTGGCAGATCGGACAACCCAATCACGCCTTTGATGACGACCATCGACAGAGGCAGAATCAGAAATGCAGCGGCCGATGCGATCGCGAGAGCATCGCATGACCGCTCCCATAGGCTGGCTCCGTCCCATCGCGGCAGAACACGGTCCAACCCCGCGCCAAATCCTTCAGGAACAGTGATGAACCACGCAGCCAGCGCGGCGATAATGGACAAACCGAATTGGACAGCGGCCAAAAGCGCGGCCCGCCCGAGGTCGAAGTCAAATCTCACAGCCTGATAGATTGCCAATTCAACCGTGGTTGCCTTTGGGCCACCGCCCAGAACGAGTGCGACAGCAAAACTCGTCAAGCAAATCAGGAAAATGGCCATAAACGCACCCGGCAAAACGGCTCGTAACATCGGTCGCTCTAGCATTGCGCTCACCGAGGCACCGAGGCTCACGACCAACCGAAATCTCTCGGCGGGTATAGCGATCCAGCCTTGTAGGATCATCCGCACCGCAAGCGGAAGGTTGAAGAAGACATGAGCCAACACAACGCCGCCCAGCCCATAGATTGAGATCCGATCCCCACCCGCCATAGCGATCGCATCATTCAAAAGACCATTGCGCCCAAACACCGCCAACAGCCCCATGACCGCGACAATGACTGGCAAAATGAATGGAGCGCCGAGGAGCGTTATAAGGACCGAGCGTCCTCGAAACCTGCGTCGAGATAGCGCCCGTGCAACTGGGATCGCCAGCACAACACTGGCCGCTGCAGATAGTATGGCCTGAAGCACGGTAAACCTAACGGCTGCCCATTCAGCCCGACCTAACCCACCCACGCCTTCGGCCCGCCAAAGAACAGCCAATAGTGTTCCCAGCGTCAACACCAGCACGAGGGCGATCACCATCGCCCCCGGCCAGCGTGGATAGTTTATTGAGCGAGTGCTGCGCGCCATGCGTCAATCGCCGGACCCGATTTTGCAGCCGCATCCTCAGAGCTGAGCAACAAAGCGGTCGAGGGTGTGACAAGGGTCTCAAACCCTTCGGGCAGACCAACCGCAGGTGTCACCGCAGGATACATCCAGTTGGTTGTCGGAATCACAGACTGGAACCCTTCGGTCGTCATGAACGCGAGGAAGGCATCCGCAAGCTCTGGCACATCGGTCGATGCGACCTTTGCTGCAACTTCGACCTGCATGTAATGACCCTCTTCAAAGGCCCACGATGTCTTGCTGTCGTCGCCTTCCGCGATCAGGTGATAGGCAGGCGAGGTTGTGTAGGACAACACGGCGTCTGCTTCGCCTTCGAGGAATAGACCGTAGGCTTCGGACCATCCGGGGGTTACGGTGACGATGTTGTCCGCCAGATCAGCCCAAATGCTGCCAGCTTCGTCACCATAGGCCGCTTCAACCCAGAGGACGAGGCCCAGACCTGGTGTCGATGACCGCGGGTCTTGGATTACGATTTTCAGGTCGCTTGCAGCGAGTTCACGGAAATTGGTCGGTGCATCGACGTCTTTCCCAGCAACGAAAGCAAAATAGCCCCAATCGAACGGAACAAACGTGTCGTCCGACCATTCAATCGGCAAATCATAGGCTGCAGTCACGCCCGATGCCGCAAAAAGGCCCGTCGCCGCTGCATCCGCCGTCAGGTTCGTATCAAGGCCGAGCACGATATCTGCATCCGTATTTGCGCCTTCGAGTTTCAGGCGCGACAGTACGGCTGCGCCGTCACCAGCGGCGACAAACTCCAGATCGCAGGCACATTCGGCCTCAAAGTTCGCCTCGATCTGCGGACCTGGGCCCCATTCGCTGTTAAAGCCGTCGTAGGTGTAAATCGTCAGGGTCGATGTTTCAGCGATTGCGCCAGTGGCAACGAAACATAGTCCTGCGACATGCGTGAGGGTCGTTTTCATAATGGTCTTTCCTCTTCATGCGCCGAACGGACGGGGGTCAAGAGGATCAACTCTGCACCTTCCCTCCGCCGGTCTTAACCGGTTCAGGTTCAACGGGTTCGCTTTCGCATCTCAGCCCTGTTGCCAGAGCACCCCGAGGTAACGGCGAACATAGACGCGCAAAAACGATGTTCAAGAGGAATTCGCAAAAGACCTTGGCCCCTCGCCCTGTCCGCGATAGAGGAAACACCAAAGGAGGCGCCCATGTCGTATAATACCTTCGGTCACATCTACCGCACCACCACGTGGGGCGAGAGCCATGGTCCAGCTTTGGGCGCAACGGTCGACGGCTGCCCTCCGGGCGTGGCGCTGACACCAGAGATGATTCAAGTCTGGTTGGATAAGCGCAAACCGGGCCAGAACAAAAATACGACCCAGCGCAATGAACCCGATGCAGTGAAAATCCTGTCGGGCGTGTTTGAAGGCGTGACCACTGGCACCTCAATCCAGCTGATGATCGAAAACACAGACCAGCGGTCCAAGGACTACGGCGACATCGCCCAGACCTTCCGCCCCGGTCACGCTGACCTCGCTTATCACCAAAAATATGGCCTGCGCGATTATCGCGGTGGCGGTCGCTCCTCTGCGCGCGAAACTGCGGCACGCGTTGCCTCTGGTGGCGTTGCGCGTGAAGTGTTGAAGACCCTCGCACCCGCGATTGAGATCAAAGGCTACATGGTCCAAATGGGCGACAGAAAGATCGACCGTGATCGGTTCGATTGGAACGCCATTGACCAGAATGATTTCTGGTGCCCTGACGCGCAAATGGCGTTGGAGTGGGAAGATTACCTTCAGTGGCTGCGCAAGGATGACCACAACAGCGTTGGCGCGGTGATCGAAGTTGTGGCCCGCAATGTCCCTGCGGGGATCGGCGCTCCGATCTATGCAAAGCTGGATACCGATCTCGCAGCAGCGATGATGTCGATCAACGCCGTCAAAGGCGTTGAGATCGGCGAAGGCATGGCTGCAGCAGCCCTGACGGGACGCGACAACGCCGACGAGATCTTCTTTGAAGACGGTCAGGTGCGCTACGGATCAAACCACGCTGGCGGCATCCTTGGTGGTATTTCCACTGGCCAAGATGTCGTCGTGCGCTTTGCTGTAAAGCCGACCTCGTCCATCCTGTCTCCACGCCGTTCCATTCGCATGGACGGCACACCGACAGAAGTCGTCACAAAAGGTCGCCACGACCCCTGCGTCGGCATCCGCGCAGTCCCCGTTGGTGAAGCAATGGCGGCGTGTGTCATCCTCGATCATATCCTGCTCGACCGCGCCCACACCGGCGGCGTCCGAGGTCAGATCGGCTAACACTGTTGATGCTAAAGATACTAAGCGGCGCCTTTCGGGCGCCGTTATAGTTTTGCGCCCTGCTTGGACAATTGGACGGCCAAAATTCCCGCTGCAATAATCGCAACACCGATCACGTCCCAGTGTGTCAGCTCCTCACCAATCAGAGCCCACGCGATGGTTACGCCAAAGAACGGGTTCAAAAAGTGGAACGTCGCCGCTTTGATCGCTCCGATCCGCTGAACGAGCAGGAACCAGACAAGGGTCGCCAAAAGACCGGGAACCAAAGTGGTGTAGAAGAACGCCACAATAAGCTGCCAACTCCAGATAATGTCCCAGCTCTCGAGCAGCGTCGCAGGCACGGACAGAACAGCCGAACCGACCAACATTTGCAGACCAACGATCATCAGAACGTTTCCGCCAGAGGACGCACCGCGCACGGACAGCGTTGCAACTGCCAGTGCCGTCACACCAATGGCGCATTGAACGAGGCCGATCACATCGATGGTCCCCGACAGGCGTGCGCCCATGATCACAGTCACGCCGATGATCCCTGCAACAAGCCCGAGCATACCCAACGGCTTTGGCCGATCGCCCATCACCCACCCGAAGAGAGCAACGATCAACGGCATCGTCGCTGCAATGATTGCAGCCAGCGACGCTTCAATCGTTTGCATCGCCACAAAGAACAGGCCGAGGTAAAGCGCGTTCTGGCAAACGCCAAAAATCAGCGTGGCCTTCCATTGCTCTCGCGTAAGTTTGGCCCGCTGCCCCATCGCATAAGCAATCGCGATCCCCAGAAGACCCGAGACCAAAAACCTAAGCGATAGAGAGGCCATTGGCGGGGCATATTGAACGATAATTCGTGCTGAGGTGAAAGCTGACGACCACATGAGGGCAAAAGACAACCCCATCAAAATAGCACGTAAATCCATAATGTCCCCGAGAATGAAAAAAGGGCCGCTGATGCCAGCGACCCTTTCTTAAGAATGCGTCAGGTGCAAGACCTGCAGAACGACTTATGCGTTAACGCTGTCTTTCAGTGCTTTCGCGATGGTCATTTTCACAACCTTGTCTGCCGGCTTCGACATGGTTTCGCCGGTTGCAGGGTTGCGAACCATACGCTCGGGGCGCTCGCGGCAGTAGATCTTGCCTACGCCCGGAAGGGTCACAGCGCCACCGCCCGAAACTTCGGAGGTGATGATATCGATCAGAGCTTCGAGACCAGCGGTTGCGGTCTTTTTGTCTGTGCCTGCTTTTTCAGCGAGTGCGGCGACGAGTTGCGCCTTAGTCATCGGCTTTGCCATTTTTATGGTCTCCCTAGTTCCGCCCGATATTGGGCCTCATGTCCCGTATAATAACGGTATATAGTAGATCACCACTATGAAAAGTGGATCGATGCAAGCAAAAAAGCCCTATTTTCGACCAAAAAGGCGAAATCACAGGAAGGCTGTTTCCTCAAAGCTGCGCAATTTCCGACTATGAATGCGTTCAAGAGGCATTTCTCGCAGATGTTCCATAGCACGAACACCAATCATGAGGTGCCGTGCAACCTGTGTTTTATAGAAATCTGACGCCATTCCGGGTAATTTCAACTCACCATGCAGCGGCTTATCAGAGACGCACAGGAGCGTGCCGTAGGGCACTCTGAAGCGGAAACCATTGGCGGCGATGGTCGCGCTCTCCATATCGAGCGCTACGGCCCTTGATTGGCTCAACCGCTGCACAGGGCCAGAGTGGTCCCGTAGTTCCCAGTTGCGGTTGTCAATGGTCGCAACGGTGCCTGTGCGCATGATGCGCTTAAGATCATAGCCAGAGACCTCTGTGACCTCTGCCACGGCATTCTCGAGCGCGATCTGAATTTCGGCAAGTGCTGGTATCGGAACCCATACAGGCAAATCATCGTCCAGAACGTGGTCTTCGCGCAGGTAAGCATGGGCCAAAACGAAATCACCCAAGCGTTGGCTATTCCTCAAACCAGCACAGTGTCCGACCATCAGCCACGCATGCGGACGAAGCACTGCAATGTGGTCTGTTGCCGTCTTCGCGTTCGATGGACCGACGCCAATATTGACCAACGTAATACCCGAGCCGTCAGCGCGTTTGAGGTGGTATGTCGGCATCTGCGGGAGTTTTGCAGGAATGAGCAACGGCTCCGCGGCGCCCGTGATCACGGTGTTCCCTGGCCCGACGAATGCGATGTAGCCGCTATCGGGATCAGCCAGCACTTGGCGGGCGTAGGATTCGAATTCTTCGACGTAGAACTGGTAGTTCGTAAACAGAACGTGATTCTGGAAATGATCAGGCGATGTGGCCGTGTAGTGCGACAACCGCGCCAGCGAATAGTCCACCCGCTGCGCCGTGAACGGAGCGAGTGGATGCGAGCCATCGGGATACGTAAACCCCGTGCCATTCACGATATCATCGTGCGTGATCGACAGATCAGGCACGTCGAACACATCCCGCAAGGTGAAGTTCATCGCGCCTTCTTGGGGGATCGTAACCGCCGCATCGTTCACAACAGCAAAGTGGACAGGAATCGGCGTCGTAGAGGGCCCAATTTCGACCGAAATGCCGTGATTTTCGATCAGCTGACCAATCTGCTGCCGCAAGTAATTCGCAAACAAACGGGGCTGCGTCACGGTCGTCGAATAAACACCGGGCGTCGCCACATGGCCAAACGACAGGCGGCTATCGGTCTGGGCATAGCTTTTGGTTTCAATTCGGATTTCGGGATAAAACGCGCGATAGCGGGCTTCTGGCTTGCCTTCGGTCACTGCGCGCGAAAACTCTTTGCCAAGGAAATGAACGGCGGCGTCATACAATTCGATCAAGCGCTCAACGGCCTGATCTGCGTTATCAAAGCTCTCCGCCGCCAATGTGTCGGCCGTAATGATTTGGTTCATTCTTCTACCTTTTTGGAATTGTTTTGGACGTCGGCATGCGCCCCGATTACGGGGTCGGAGTGTCCGGTTATGATGCCTGATCGGTCCATCCTCAAATCTGACACCAGTTATGCAACGTCTTCAAGACGCAATGGCACTTGCCGCTGGCAAAGCGATGATGGCAAATGGCGTCAAACCGCTTGGGGGCAAGCATGAGTATTTTGAAAAAGTTATTTGGCCCAGATGATGATCAGGCTCTGATCTACGACGCTGGTTCATTGGTCGAAACCACGGTGACTCGCTTTCCACTGATCCGCTGTCACAGCGATCTCGCTCAGGCCGTCATCGCAAAAGAAGCCCAAAATCGGGACCATACTCCCATCATCATCGGCTCAATCCGATCCGTCGAATTGCTGAACGATGCGACGCCGCGACCCATCACAGACATCGCGTTACGGGCTGCCAAATTCGATTTCCCTGCATGGATGGAACAGGCAAAGCTCGACTGGGCCACTCGATCAAATAACACCAGACAGCCAGTGCCGCCGCGCGGAGCAACGGATACGCACACCAACCACGCCGATGCGATTGACAGCGCCGTCTGGGATCCAGCACGCGGCGCGGCGTTGCAGACGATCTACATCGCGCTTTTCCCCACCGCAGACCCAACCGAAGTTCCTGCATACCTCGACTGCGGTGGATGGAATGCCTTTCCAGAAACCGAAGTGCATATGGGTCTCATGCGCCGCTGGCGTGATCGGTTCGGCGCACGGCTAATTGGTCACAGCCACGACACGCTGACCTTCCACGTTCTGCGCCCGCCTCACACACTTGCGGAAGCGCTGACGCTTGCGGAAGAGCATTATGCCTATTGCCCAGATGTCGTTGATCAAGGGTTCGAAACGCTGGATGCGCTTGCTGGGGCGCTCTTGAATGCGGGCACTTGGCAGTTCTGGTGGGACTGACCACTTGACCATGCCTGCGGTCACGTCACATTGCGAAACATGAAAACGCTTCTCTCATTCGGTCACGGATATTCCGCCCAAGCTCTTACACGACTTCTGCCCGACGACTGGACGGTGATCGGGACCACTCGGTCCGCCGACAAGGCCACAAGATTGCTCTCCGAAGGCGTCGATCCCCGCGTTTGGCCCGGCGCAGACATGCGGCCTGCACTGGACTGTGCGACGCACCTTCTGATTTCCGCTGCGCCGAATGAAGATGGCGACCCAGTGCTTCAGCATCTGCGCGATGAAATTCTATCGCGAGCAAATACCTTTGAATGGGTCGGATATCTGTCCACGACGGGCGTCTATGGCGATCACAGCGGCGATTGGGTGGATGAGGATGCTCCCCTGACGCCCGCCACGAAACGTGGGCAACTGCGGGTTAAGGCAGAGGCCGAATGGCGGACTATGGGCCTGCCGCTCCATATCTTTAGGCTCGCGGGCATTTACGGACCCGGTCGTGGACCGTTTGCGAAAGTGCGCAACGGGACGGCGCGGCGGATCATTAAACAGGGTCAGGTGTTCAGCCGTACCCATGTCGAAGACATCGCGCAGGTGCTTTGGGCTTCAATCAACCGTCCAAATCCGGGGGCCGCGTATAATGTCTGCGACGACGACCCTGCCCCGCCCGAAGATGTGATCGCCTATGCCGCGAAACTGCTGAAACTTCCAATCCCGCCAGCCGAGGATTTCGAGACAGCCGAAATGACGCCTATGGCGCGGTCGTTCTATGCCGAGAGTAAAAAGGTGAAAAACGACCGGATTAAGGACGAATTGGGTGTGATTTTGAAGTATCCAGACTACCGCAGCGGTCTGGACGCCCTTCTCGCCGCTGGAACCGATTAAGCAGTCTTGCCGATCGTCGCCACGCCCAGAACCTCCAGCACTTTTGCTTCGATGTCGTCGGCGTTCAATCCAGCCGTCGCATACATATCGCGCGGGTTGGCGTGATCGATGAACGTATCAGGCAGGACCATCGAACGGAATTTCAGACCCGCATCGAATACACCCTCGTCAGACAGCAATTGCGCAACGTGACTGCCGAAACCGCCAACCGCGCCTTCTTCGATAGTGATCAAGGCGTCATGATCTGCTGCAAGTTTCAGGATCAAATCACGATCGAGCGGTTTTGCGAAACGTGCATCTGCGACGGTCGGCGAGATGCCTTTAGCGTTCAGGCTCTCTACGGCTTGCATCACCTCTTGAAGCCGAGTCCCGAACGAGAGGATTGCAACCTTCTTACCCTCAACAATCATGCGGCCTTTGCCGATTTCGAGAGGCTCCGCATAGGTTGGAATTTCGACGCCAACACCTTCACCACGAGGGAAGCGGAATGCAATCGGACCTTCGTCATGCGCCGCAGCCGTCACAACCATCCGCACCAGTTCGGCCTCATCCGCCGCAGCCATGACAACCATGCCCGGCAAATTCGCCAGAAACGCCACATCAAAGCTACCTGCGTGTGTCGCGCCATCAGCACCAACGAGACCAGCACGGTCGATTGCGAAACGAACGGGCAGACGTTGGATTGCAACATCGTGAACGACTTGATCGTAACCACGCTGCAAAAACGTCGAATAGAGCGCGCAGAACGGTTTCATCCCACCCGCTGCCAACCCCGCAGCAAAGGTCACCGCATGCTGTTCGGCGATGCCCACATCGAAACAACGTGACGCGTAGCGTTCCATAAATTTCGACAGACCCGTGCCATCTGGCATTGCCGCCGTGATCGCGCAGATTTTTTGATCCTTTGCCGCCAAATCGAGCAAGGTTTCAGCAAAAACATTCGTGTAGCTTGGTGCGTTGGACGGCGCTTTGTGCTGCTTTCCGCTCGGAACGTCGAATTTGGCCGTCGCGTGACCTTTGTCGCGTGCCGCCTCCGCAGGGGCGTAACCCTTGCCTTTCTTCGTGATCGCATGGATCAGGATCGGACCAGTTGCTCGCGCCTTGACCGTGCGCAAGACGGCCAAAAGCTGCTCCATGTCATGCCCATCAATCGGCCCGATGTAAGAGAACCCAAGCTCTTCGAACATAGTCCCACCGACGGTCATATGCTTGAGCATATCCTTCGCCCGCTTAGCGCCCTCGCGAAATGGTGGAGGGAGAAGGCTGACGGCGCCCTTGGCCGCTGCTTTCAGCTCTTGGAACGGAGCACCCGCATAAAGACGTGATAGATAAGACGACAGTGCGCCCACTGGCTCTGCAATCGACATCTCGTTGTCATTCAGAACAACGATCATCCGCTTGCCCAAGTGGCCCGCGTTGTTCATCGCCTCGAACGCCATGCCCGCGGACATGGACCCATCACCGATCACCGCAATCGCGTCGCCGACGCCCTCTTCGGTGACGCCGCCCAAATCACGCGCCACGGCAAAGCCGAGCGCCGCAGAGATCGACGTCGACGAGTGACCAGCGCCAAACGCGTCATACGGGCTCTCACTGCGTTTCGCGAAACCGGATAGGCCGTCTTTCTGACGGAGGGTCCGAATACGATCACGACGGCCCGTTAAAATCTTATGCGGGTAGCACTGGTGCGAAACGTCCCAGATGATCTTATCTTTGGGCGTATCGAACACCGCATGAAGCGCGACCGTCAGTTCCACCACGCCCAATCCAGCGCCCAAATGCCCGCCTGTCACCGATACCGCGCTGATTGTCTCTGCGCGCAGTTCGTCGGCCACGTGACGCAGTTCAGCATCCGACATACCTTTTAGGTCGGCAGGCGTATGAACGCGGTCGAGGTGTGGTGTCATCGGTGTGTCAGTCATGGCTGTCTCACTTGTCGCGGGCGATCACAAAACGTGCCGCGTCGCGCAGGGTTTGCGCGGTTTCACCATAGATAGATAGGGCATCGCAAGCCTCGGTCACCAAATCGGCTGCGCGGCGTTTCGCCCCGTCCAAGCCCAAAAGGGACACGAATGTCGCTTTGCCAGCATCAGCGTCTTTACCAACGGCTTTGCCGACCGTTTCAGCATCGCCCGTCACGTCCAGAACATCATCCCAGATTTGGAAAGCCAGCCCCAAGGCATCGCCATAGCGTTTCAACGGTCCAATGTCAGCGCCCGCCATTCGAGGCCCCGCGGTCGCGGACCACGTGATGAGCGCACCCGTTTTACCTGCCTGCAATATGGTGATCTGATCGAGTGTGAGCGGAGCCGTGGCCGTCTCTGCTGCGATGTCCAACGCCTGACCACCAACCATGCCACGCACACCCGATGCCTCGGCGAAGGAACGGATCAGGTCTATGCGCCGTTCAGCGGCACAATCAGCGGAAGCCAAGAATTCAAATGCTAACGATTGAAGCGCATCACCTGCGAGGACGGCGGTCGCTTCGTCCCATTTGCGATGAACGGTCGGCTGCCCACGGCGCAGATCATCATCGTCCATGCAGGGCAGATCATCATGCACCAGCGAATAAGCGTGAAGACATTCGATAGCTGCCGCGACCTTGACTGCGTTCGAAATACCGTGGAGCGCCGCGCTTTCGAGAACCAAAAAACCGCGCAACCCTTTTCCGCCGCGCACTGCATATCCCATCGCATCCGCGACAGGCATATCAAGGCCCGAGAGCGCCTGCGCGATATCAGCCTCGGCCAGATCGCGAGCGCGGATTAGTGCGGCGGTCAATGACATTAGCCAGCGTCCAGCGGTGCCGTTCCAGTCGGCGCGCCATCAGCGCCCAAAGTGATCTTGGCCACTTTTTCTTCGGCTTCTTTCAGCTTGGCCTCGCAACGGGCCTTAAGCGCCGCGCCACGTTCGTAAAGCGCGATGGAATCGTCGAGCGCCACGTCGCCATGCTCGAGACGGTTCACAACCGACTCCAGCTCTTTCATCGCCTGCTCAAAGCTCATTTCATCAACGGGCGTGTCAGTCATCGGCCTCTTTCCTCCAAAACACTTACATGGGCGGCAGCGGAGGCTGCCAACGCGTCAAGGTTATAGCCACCTTCCAATGCAGATACCACGCGCCCGTTGCAAGAGGCCTCGGCAATATCACATAGGCGGTGTGTCACCCACGCTAAGTCTTCGGTCTCGAATTCCAACTGGGCAAGCGGATCGTCACGGTGCGCATCAAAGCCAGCAGAGATAATCAATAGCTCGGGTGCGAAAGCCGTCAGGCGGGGGAACACTTGCTCTTCGTATACTTTGCGGAAAACGTCGGAGCCGCTGGCAGGCGGCAAGGCGATGTTTAGGACGTTATCAAACTCACCCGTATCAACGGGATCACCCGTCCCGGGCCAAAGCGGCATCTGTTGCGATGTGATGGTTAGGATACGAGGATCATCTTCGCACAAAGCCTGAGTGCCATTGCCGTGATGAACGTCGAAATCAACGATGGCGACACGGCGCAGGCCATGATGATCAAGCGCATACTTTGCCGCGATGGCGACGTTGCCGAATAGACAAAAGCCCATCGGGATTTCTTGTTCTGCGTGGTGACCGGGGGGGCGAATGGCGGCAAAGGCGTTTTTCACATCCCCATTCAGCACTTTGTCGACCGCGAGCATGACCGCACCAGCCGCTCGATACGCCGCCTCAAACGAACCGGGCGACATATGCGTGTCGGCATCCAATTGCCGCGAGCCCGATGACGGGAGCGCAGCACGAAGTCGATCAATGTAGGACTGCGGATGGCACCGTTTTAGATCGTCGTCCGCCGCCATTGGGGCTGTAAAACGCTCCAACGGAATATCAGACAAGGCGTCCAAAACGACTTGAAGACGGGCAACTTGTTCAGGATGTCCGTCGGGCGTCACATGGTTCAGGCAGGCGGGGTGTGTGATTAAGGCTGTGGTCATACCGCAAGGAACCCCAAACCCATCCGTCCGTCAATCAGGCTGCAACATGTAGCCAGAACCGCGAACCGTCTGTAGATAACGAGGCTGCTTCGGATCGACCTCGATCTTGCGGCGTAGACGGGTGATCTGAACATCGACCGCGCGTTCCTGCGTTTGCCCACCAGAACGGCTAAGCTCTTCAACCAAGGTGCCCCGCGATACGGGTTCACTGGGCTTAGCGCTGAAGATCTTCATCAACTGACTCTCGGTCGCGGTCAGGCGGATCAGATCATCACCCTTCCACAACTCCCCCCGATCCACATCGTAGCGAAACGGACCCATATTAAGCGACTTCGGCACCACGACAGCAGGAACCGCCTGCGGAACACGGCGCAGGATTGCATTGATCCGCAACAACAGTTCTTTGGGCTCGAACGGCTTTGCTAGGTAATCGTCAGCGCCCGCTTCCAAACCAGCAATCCGATCAGAGGTCTCACCCTTTGCGGTCAGCAACATAATGGGCGTGCCCAACCGTGCCCGCAGATCACGGCACAACGACATGCCGTCTTCGCCAGGCATCATGACATCCAAAACGATCAAATCGAATTCGAGACCAGACAGGATACGACGCGCATGAGCCGCATCGCGTGCGGTGCTCACCAAAAAACCATTCCGCATAAGGAACTTCTGTAGAAGTCCCCTGATCCGTTCGTCGTCATCAACAATTAGAATATGGGCGTCATCGGCGCTCATGTCGTTCTATCCCTCAGCGCCTCGTATTGACGACGCATGTCCGTATCCATCATCGCCTCTAGAACTTGGCGGAACCCACCAACGGCAGCTGGACCTGCGGCGCGAAACGCTGCCCGCATTCGATCCCGCTGCGCATCGGACAGCTCGCGTTCCAGACGCTGGCCAGCTTCGGTGAGGAAAAGGTGACGTTCACGCTTGTCCTCTTGGCCGACCCTGCTCTCTACCAAACCGTCATCGATCAAAGCGCGCAACACACGATTAAGGGACTGCTTTGTAACACCAAGAATAGACAAGAGATTATTCACCGTCGTGCCATGGCTTCGGTTGATAAAGTGGACAGCACGGTGATGCGCCCGTCCGTAGCCTTTATCTTCGAGGATGCGATCAGGGTCTGCCGTGAAACCGCGGTAGGCAAAATACATCGCCTCGATCCCCTGCCGTAGCTGTTCATCCGTCAAAAACAGCAAGGACTGTCCGCTTGGCACGTCATTCATGGCCGAAACCCTTCTTTCGTTCACGGACAGAATACGTCAGCCTTGTTGACATTCCAAGCCTTCACTGTTAGCGAATCTCATGAATTCACGCAATTTTACGATAGAAATCGTAGTGCGTTGAGAAATAAATGAAAAGCAGAGGGTGCACTATGGCTGGCTATGATGATCGTGACGGTAAAATCTGGATGGACGGCCAGTTGGTCGATTGGCGTGACGCGAATGTCCACATTCTGACCCATGCGCTGCACTACGCATCGTCCGTTTTCGAAGGCGAGCGCGCTTACAACGGCAAAATCTTTAAATCCGTCGAGCACTCTGAGCGTTTGCTGAAATCGGGCGAAATGCTCGACATGCCGATCCCCTACACTGTTGAAGAAATCGAAGCTGCGAAGAAAGCTGTTTTGGATGCGAACGGCCTGACCGACGCATACATCCGCGTTGTTGCATGGCGTGGCGCGGGCGAAGACATGGGTGTTGCATCCGCGCGCAACCCTGTTCGCATGGCTGTGGCCGCTTGGACTTGGGGTGCCTACTACGGCGACGCAAAGATGAAAGGCGCAAAGCTGGACATCGCGAAATGGAAGCGCCCGTCGCCCGAAACCATCCCGACCGCTGCAAAGGCCGCTGGTCTCTACATGATCTGCACGATGTCCAAACACGCCGCAGAAGCCAAAGGCTGCTCTGACGCACTGTTCCTCGACTATCGTGGCTATGTGGCTGAGGCGACTGGCGCGAACATCTTCTTCGTCAAAGACGGCGAAGTGCACACCCCGATCCCGGACGCGATCCTGAACGGCATCACCCGCCAAACTGTCATCGGCATGCTTCGTGACAAAGGTATCAACGTGATCGAGCGCCGTATTCAACTGGAAGAGCTGGCTGAGTTTGAACAGTGCTGGCTGACAGGCACCGCGGCTGAGGTTACTCCCGTTGGTCAGATCGGTGACTACACCTTTGAAGTTGGTGATATCACCCGCTCAATCGCAGAGGACTACGAAGCGCTCGTTCGCGCCTAATCTTAGGTTCTGATGAACATTGTGTCGCCGTAGGTTAGCCCTGCGGCGACATTGCTTTTCGAGTCTTGGTTCGTTCGAGCCCGAGTTGGCGTTCGCGCCAAATGATCAATATGCCAGCAAAGATCACCACGGACGCACCGATCAACGTCGTAATTGTCGGCACCTCATCAAAAAATGCAAAGCCAATGGCGATCGAGAACAGCATCGACGAATATTCGAATGGTGCCACGAACGACGCGTCCGCAAGCCGATAGCTTGAGGTGAGAAGGATCTGACCGACCCCACCAATAATGCCCGCAAGTACCAGAAGTGCCGCCTCTTTGGGCGTGGGTACGACCCAGCCCCAGTAAATCGTCAGCAACGACAGTCCAGTGGCAGTGACTGAGAACCAGAATACGATCGATGAGGTCGTCTCGGTCTTCGTCAGTTTCCGAATAAAGACCTGCGCCAAGGCTGCTGCCACAGCAGACCCCAACGCCAGAACCGCGCCAAGTGTCTCTGAAACGTCGATCACATCAACCGATAATCGCGGGGCCATGATGATCATAACCCCGACGAGGCCGACAGCGACTGTCATCAATCGAAACAGGCGAACAGTTTCATTTAAAAACATCGCTGCGAAAACGACGACGAAGATCGGCATCGCATAGCCAATAGCGGTCATTTCAGGCAGCGGCAAAAGGCCCAGCGCCCCAAAAGTCATGGCCATTGCGGACGTGCCGATTACGCCGCGCCAAACATGGTTCATTGGGTTTTGTGTCTTAAAACCGATCCGCAGCTCTTTGCGCATCGCGAGCCAAACAACGATCACTGGAATGGCAAAGAGGGATCGAAAGAAGACCGACTGTCCTGGCGGCACATGGCCTGAGACAGATTTGATGATCCCCGCCATGACGACGAAGAGAAGCACCGACAATACTTTGAAAATGATGGCTCGGAAAAACTGCATAGGTCGCCCTTGTTCTAGGGACCTTGTAGCACTCAATGGGCGCGCGCCAATGGGTATTCTAATAGCTAAGCGGCGCGTCCTGAAAACGCGCCGCCGTGCTGATCACTCAGCTTTTGCAACCATGGCACCCGCGACCTTCTCGGACACGATACCAAAGACGTTGCCGACAATGAGCGAGACCGCGATCATCATCGCCGCTTTGCCAAGTGCGGCAGTATCGGTCAGCGCAACACCCGTCAGAAGCGTGCCCGCTGCTGTTGACGCATAGCCGTAGACGCCCGCCGGAATGGTGGCGAGGGCTGGCAGATGCGCGCCCAGCACCAGAACAACCACCGACAGACCCACGATGATAGATGTGACAACGACGGAACCAGCGACCGATCCAACAACGAACAAGGTCACAGCAGCAACTGCCACGCCCCAGATGTGGTTAATGCTATTCTTAGTCAGGGCCTCAAATTTTCCGCCCGTATGATAGAATGCGCCCCAACCGATAAAGAGCGCCCAGACTTGCAAGCCCGCTCCATTCCCAAGGCAGACCCATGTTGCCACGGCCGCCAATACACCGATTGAAATCGCTAACGCGTTAATCAAGTTCATAGTTTCTCCTTCCCTGTTTACCCCTCTCCTTTGGGGGCAAGCGAAACGGTAGAGAGAAGGCTGTCCGGCGGGTATTAGACCTTAAGTTGATAAACTAAAGTCGAATACCACTCATTTTAAACGGTGATTTTGCCCTGAAGTTGGCGCCACCGCGTAGCTTTCGCTTCAATCGGCTGAATCAGAAGATATTCGATCAACAGCATGATCACGATGAACGCACCAGAATAGGCCAACACGCGCGCCACATCGAACATCTGGAAATAGAGGTGGATTTGAAACCCTATCCCGTTTGATCGACCCAAGAATTCGACTACGAGCACCAGTTTCCAAATGATGGCCAGCCCGTTTCGCGCACTCGCCGCCATGAACGGGGCCAACTGAGGAAGCACCACATGGCGCAACCTCTGCATCGGGGACATTCCAAACACCTTCGCCATTTCGGCGACTTTTCGATCCATCGCCCGCGCACCTTCGCGCAGAGTCACGATCACTAGTGCCGTTTTGTTAAAAGCAACCGCGATGATCGCGGAAAGGTCGTTCAAACCGAACCACAGGTAACACAGAACGATCACGACCAAGGCCGGGAGGTTCTGCGCGAGGATAACCCATGGCTCTGCCCATCTGTTCAACCGCGGCAGCGTGCCCAGCATCACCCCAATGATCGAACCCAAAACCATCGCAGCCACAAAGGCAGCAGCGACACGTTTGAGCGTTTGCCAGAGATGATAGGGCAAACGCCCCGAGTCGATCTCGGATACTATAAGTTTGAAGACAACGATCGGATCGGGAAAAATCCTTGGCGTAGCGTAGATCATGCTGACCACCCACCATAGCGCGATCATTCCCGCTAGCGATCCAGCGAGCACGGCCAAGCGTGAGAAAAGTCCCGTCATTTGAGGCATCACAGCCCTCCCTACGGCTCACCATTTCGCGGCAGTGGGGCCCAAGTCAACAAAGCCAAGCGCAGGTCGAGACTTAGGTCGTATGGGTCAAACCTCAGCGCATGCATAATGTTTCGCCATGCGCTTGATGTTGAATGCCCTTAGGTCGCTTTTGGTTGTGCTGCTGATGATCCTCTTCAGCACGCAGATCACGCACGCCGAAACCATGACCCGAGAACAGATGTCAGAATACGTCAGTGCTCCAATGGCGCTGGGCGACCCCGTGAATGATCGCGGTGTTTGGGAGTTGCTGAACTCTGGTGGAGCGCACGTTGGCTACGTGTTCGAAACTGGAATGCTTGCCCCGCTGCCGGGCTTTGCCGGCGAACCGATTAACATGTTCGTCGCCATCGACCTCGAAGGGCGGTTCATTGATGTACGTCTTATCTCTCACCACGAACCCATTTTTGTATCGGGGTTGGGCGAGGCACCACTCCGCGCGTTTCTGGAACAATATAGGGGGCTATCGATCTCTCAGCCCATCGTGGTCGGCACGCCCTATGGCAATGCATCGGACGGATCGGCTCTGGTATATTTGGACGGCGTGACCAAAGCGACGGCCAGCGTCCGCATTGCACATGAGTCGATATTGGCCGCCACGCGCACAGTTGCGCAGGAAAAGATGCAAGGCGTTGCCTCGGTCCCGCCCGCCACACCAAACATGACCTATCATGAGGACCTAGACTGGCCGCGCCTTATCGAAGAAGGATTGGCACAGAACATCCGTGTGACCAACGCGGAAGTAGAAGCAGCGTTCGAGGGCACCCCCTTTGCCCGCACTGACGCCGAAGCTTTGTCCGATCCAGATGGTGCGTATCTGGACCTTTGGATGTTGGACATCGGACCACCTACAATTGCCCGAGCAGCATTGGGCCAAGACACCATCGATCAACTAGATGTCCTACAACGCCTAGTGCCGTCTTCCGAGATGATCCTACTTATTGAGAACGGACGGCACGGTCTGGTCGGGCCTGATTTTGTCCGAAACACCTCACCCGACTGGGTATCAGCAACACAAGATGGTTTACCGGTCCAATTGCGTGACGCAGATGTCTCGGTCGATCTCACCACTGGTGGCCCAGATGGTTTTGCGATGATCCTGCGAACGGATCGTCGCCTCGGGTTCGACCCCTCACGCGATTGGGTTCTCCACATTGACGCCCTTCGAGAACGCGGCGTTTTCCAGCCCGAGATTGGTCGCATCACATTGGACGCGGAATACATCGCTGCGCCTCGGTTCTTTATCAGCAACACGGGTCAGCCGATTGAAACGTCACCTCTGAAAGAAGCCCTTCGCAACCGCCAGGCCGACCTAATTATCGGAGCAATTTTCATCACGGTTCTGCTAGTCGTCCTAGGCTTCGGGCAAAGCTGGATCGCAAGAAAGGCGCGCCTCACACCAGTCCGACTTTCGATCCTTGCATTTATTACCGTGTTCGTCGGTTGGTGGGGACAAGGTCAGCTGTCGATCGTGACAGTCACAGGCGTATTGCAGGCCCTCGTCAAAGATCAGTCGATGGAGTTTCTTCTCTACGATCCATTCTCATTGCTCATTTGGGGTGCCGCAATCGTTGGATTTGTCCTTTGGGGCCGCGGATTGTTTTGCGGCTGGTTATGTCCGTTCGGCGCCCTACAAGAATTCGCACACCACCTAGGGCGATTGCTAAGGCTCCCTCAGGTCAAGGTGCCAGATCGTTGGGACAGTCGGCTCAAATGGGTGAAGTTCTTAGTGCTCGGAACCTTGATCGGCGTTGCCCTCTTTGCACCTAGCTACAGTGTGAAAGCCGCAGAAGTTGAGCCATTCAAAACGGCAATCTCCGTCTTCTTTGTCCGCAACTGGTATTACGTAGCCTACGCTGTGTTCTGGCTGTTGCTCGGGATGGTGATCTTTAAAGGGTTCTGCCGTTATGTCTGTCCGCTCGGCGCCTTCATGGCCATTGGCGGCCTGCTACGCGGTCGCAACTGGATCGAACGCCGTGAGGCCTGCGGATCGCCATGTCAATTGTGCAAGGTCCGCTGCAACTACAATGCGATCAAAAAGGACGGTGCGATCTCATACTCGGAATGTTTCCAATGCTTGGACTGCGTTCAGATTTTTGACGATCGCAAACAGTGCGTTCCACTGATCCTCGCTGATCGCAAAGGAGCAAAACCATGATCACCCGCCGCCGTGCTCTCAAGATTTTTGCTGCCGCCGCAACCGTGCCCACCGCATCCTTCGCACAGGATCGACGCTATGCGCTGGGCGCTGATGTTTCGATGAACTTGCGTGGGCCAGATGAAATCACCGGCGCGGCTCGCACAGCTGCATGGGCTGAAATTGATCGCATAGAAGACCTGTTTAGCCTCTACAAAGAGTCCGATTTGACTCGACTGAACCGTGATGGAGTGCTCCGCAATCCTGCGCCCGAGTTCGTTGAATTGCTTCGGCTATGTGACACGATCCACAACGCAACAGGCGGTCGGTTCGATCCCACCGTTCAACCCCTTTGGCTGGCTCATGCTCGCGGGGGCGACGTTGCCGCCGCGCGTGGCAAAACGGGGTGGCACAGGGTCGAAGTTGCAGATGATGTGGTTAGGATAGCTGACGGACAATCCCTCACGCTGAACGGCATCGCGCAGGGTTATGCAACGGACCGAGTGGCTAAAGTGCTCAAGGATCATGGCCTAACGCATGCGCTGGTCAATATTGGGGAATACAACGCCCTCTCTGGCCCTTGGCAGCTCGGGCTTTCTGATCCAGCGTTTGGGCAACTCGGCCAATTCACCCTCACCGACCGTGCGACCGCGACCTCAAGCCCAGCAGCCATGAGGCTTCCCGATGGCACAGCCCATATCATTGATCCGACGGGGGCCAGCGACATTCCACAGTGGTCGACGGTTTCTGTGTGCGCACCCAGTGCAGCAATTGCCGATGGGCTATCGACAGCGCTTTGCCATGCAACGGCTGTCGAAATTCCCCTGATAGCTGCGCGTCTCGACGTGCCACTCACGATCCGCCTCATCGATCTATCTGGCAACCTTCGCACCCTTTAAAACAGAAAGGCCCCCGTTTCCGGAGGCCAATCTTACCCAGAGGTAGTTGGGTCTTACTTTGCTGCGGCAACCGCGCGCTTGGTCATCACCTTAATCAGGTGAGCGCGATATTCTGCATCACCATGAAGGTCATTGATCAAGCCATCAGCCGACGCTGTCAGGCCTTCGACCGCATCTGCAGAGAAGTTCGCAGACAGCGCAGCCTCGGCCTCCGTCCAGCGGAATACACCATTTTCAGATGCGCCTGTCACAGCAACACGAACACCGTCCGCGTATTTGGCAACGAACACACCAACGAGGCTAAAACGCGATGCAGGCTGAACGAACTTCTGGTAGTTCGCTTTTTCCGGCACTGGGAACTTCACCGCTGTGATGATTTCGCCTTCGTTCAAGGCAGTGGTGAACAGACCTTGGAAGTAGTCATCCGCAGCGATCTCGCGGTTGTTGGTGACGATAGTCGCACCCGAAGCAAGCGCCGCAGAGGGGTAGCACGCCGACGGGTCGTTGTTGGCCAACGAACCACCGATTGTGCCACGGCTACGGACTGCTGGGTCACCGATATTTGCCGCAAGAGCAGCAAGTGCTGGATATGCTGAAGCCTCAGCTGCGACGGTGGCATGAGTTGTCCCACCGCCAATGGTCAGGGTTCCGCCATCGGCGCAAACCCCTTTCATTTCGTCGATCGCCGTAAGGCTGACCAGCGTAGCGGGTGACGCCAAACGTTGCTTCAGTGTTGGGATGAGAGTCTGGCCCCCACCCAATGCCTGAGCCTCATCACCAGCAAGGGCGGCGACGGCTTCGGCCACGGTTTTGGGACGGGTTACGTCAAATGCATACATGATACGTCCTCCTCTTACTGGTTGATTGCTTTCCAGACGCGGTGAGGCGTCACGGGCATGTCGATGTGCGGAACGTTCTTACCACCAGAGGCAAGAGCATCGATGACGGCGTTCACAACTGCAGGCGGGGAACCGATGGCACCAGCCTCACCACAGCCTTTCACACCCAGCGGGTTGTGAGTGCACGGTGTGCAGCAGGAATGGTCTACGATGTAGAACGGAACATCATCTGCGCGCGGCATTGCGTAGTCCATGTAGGACGCCGATTGCAGCTGACCGTTTTCATCATAAACCGCTGCTTCGAGAAGGGCCTGACCAATACCTTGAGCGATACCGCCATGGACCTGACCTTCCACGATCATCGGGTTGACCACGTTGCCGAAGTCGTCCGCCGCAGCGAACTTCTCGATCGTGACTTTGCCGGTTTCGGGATCAACTTCGACCTCACAGGCATAAGCGCCCGATGGATAGGTAAAATTGGCTGGATCGTAGAACGCGGTTTCTTCGAGACCTGGTTCGATATCTTCCAACGGGTAGTTGTGCGGGACATAGGCTGCGAGGGTAACGTCACCCCATGCGCACTCTTTGTCCGTACCAGCCACGCTGAATTTACCGTCCTTCAGTTCGATGTCTGCCTCGGATGCTTCCAGAAGGTGAGCCGCGATCTTTTTCGCCTTGCGAATGACCTTTTCAGCAGCACGCACCATCGCGGAGCCACACACAGCGAGCGAACGGGAACCATAGGTACCCATACCGAACGGGATCTTAGACGAGTCACCGTGAACGATGTCCACTTGGCTTTCGTCGATACCGATCATCTCTGCGATAACCTGCGGGAAGGTGGTTTCGTGACCCTGACCGTGGCTATGCGCACCGACCATGACCGAAATCGAACCCGTTGCGTTCACACGAACTGTTGCCGCGTCATAGAGACCTGCGCGCGCACCCAACTGACCAACGAGGTTGGACGGCGCGATACCGCATGCCTCGATGTAGCAGTTCACGCCCAGACCACGCCATTTGCCTTTGGCTTCAGACGCTTTGCGGCGAGCTTCGAACCCAGAGATATCCATGATCTCTTCCATACGGTCCATCGTCGCAATGTAGTCGCCAGTATCGTATTCCACAGCAACTGGAGTTGCATATGGGAACTGTGTGATGAAGTTCTGACGACGCAGCGCAATCGGATCAACGCCGAGTTCACGAGCCGCCTTATCGACCAGACGCTCCAGCTGGAACGTCGCTTCAGGACGACCAGCGCCGCGGTATGCGTCGACTGGAACCGTGTTGGTAAAGACCGCCTTAACGTTCACATAGATCAACGGGGTTTTATAGTTGCCCGCCATCAGTGTGCCGTGGAGCCATGTCGGAACCGACGGTGCAAAGGTGGACAGATATGCGCCCATGTTTGCGTAGGTGTCCGTGCGGATCGCCATGAAGTTGTTGTCAGCATCCAGCGCCAGTTCGATCTTGGTCTTGTGGTCGCGACCATGAGCATCCGACATGAACGCTTCGGAACGGGTCGAGGTCCATTTCACCGGACGACGGATTTGACGCGATGCGAAGGTAACAAACGCCTCTTCCGCATAATGGAAGATTTTTGTGCCGAAGCCACCGCCAACGTCAGGAGCAACAACACGCAGTTTGTGCTCTGGGATGCCCAGAACAAACGCGCCCATCAAAAGACGGATAACGTGCGGGTTCTGCGAGGTGGTGTAGAGCGTCGATTCATCGTTCGCTTGGTTATAGTCACCAACAGCAACACGCGGCTCCATCGGGTTCGCGACCAAACGGTTGTTGATCAGCTCAAGCGTGGTGACGTGAGCCGCTTTTTCAAACGCTTCGTCAACTGCTGCCTTGTTTTCTTCAACAAAACCCCAATCGTAGCAGAGGTTCGAAGTCAGTTCGTCGTGAACTTTTGGCGCATCGGGAGCGAGTGCAGACACCATGTCCACAACAGCAGGAAGCTCTTCGATGTCGAGGCCAATTGCTTCGGCAGCGTCGCGCGCTTGCTCCTTGGTTTCAGCGACAATCGCTGCAATCGGATCGCCGACGTGACGGACCTTACCACGTGCCAGAACGGGGTGACCCGGTTCCTGCATCGGTTGGCCGTGACGGTCAGTGACCTGCCAACCGCACGGAAGACCGCCAACGCCTTCGAAATCCGCACCGGTGAAGATACGAACAACGCCCGGCATGTTTTCGGCGTCAGAAGTGTCGATCGATTTGATGATGCCGTGTGCAACATCGGACCGCAGGAAATGCACGTATGTTTGGCCATGCAGGTTTATGTCGTCTGTGTACTGACCTTTACCGGTCAGAAATCTTACGTCTTCGCGCCGCTTTGGGCTGGCGCCGATACCATGATCTTTAGGCATTTATTCCTCCCTAGACTGTTGTCGACGCCGCTTATTCAGCAGCGATTGCGCTTACGTCCTGACCGCTGGCCGCCATGATCGCCTTGACGATGTTATGGTAGCCTGTGCAGCGGCAGATATTGCCTTCAAGGTGATGACGGATCTCAGCCTCGGTGGGCTTCGGGTTCACCTTCAAAAGCGACGACGCAGCCATGATCATACCCGGAGTGCAGAAACCGCACTGTAGGCCGTGATGCTCTTGGAAGGATGCCTGCAGGGCCGACATTGTGCCGTCTGCATTGCCCATACCTTCAATGGTGGTAACCGTCGCGCCGTCAGCTTCGAGCGCGAACATGGTGCAGGACTTCACCTGAAGCCCGTCAACATGCACGGTGCACGCACCACACTGCGAGGTATCGCAACCAACGTGGGTTCCTGTCAGTCGCTGTGCATCACGTAGAAAATCTACGAGTAGCGTCCGACCTTCAACTTCCCCGCTTACGGACTTGCCGTTCACGGTCATTGTGACTTTGGTCATGTTTCTCCTCCCTGAAACGATTGGGCTCAGCCGCCAAAAGTGCGTTTAAGCCAGCCTTTCTTCACTTCTGTCTCGGTCGCTCCTTCTTCGACGGCTCCGCTCTCCTCAGCGGGGCCTTCGACGACCGATTGGAATTTCGTAAAAAATTCGTCTGCCAATTTGCGGGCAACACCATCGATGATCCGACTGCCAAGCTGGGCAATCTTACCGCCGATCTTGGCCTCGACATCATAGGTCAGCTCTGTGCCGCCTTCGACTTCGGCAAGACGCACCTTTGCGCCACCTTTGGCAAAGCCAGCGGGACCACCTTTGCCTTCACCACTAATGGTACAGCTCTCGCCTTCGACGATATCGGTCAACTGAACCGCGCCCTTAAAGGTCGCCTTCACCGGACCGATTTTTTGGACAACTGTCGCCTCGAAACCTTCTTCAACTGATCCCGCCATTTCCTGACAGCCTGGGATGCAATCTTTCAGAACTTCGGGATTCAGCAATGCGGTCCAAACCTCATTCTTGGGTGCATTGATCACGCGGGAATCAGAAAGTTCCAAGGTTTCCTCCATCTTTATGCACCCAAGCTAAGCCGATGGGCGCTAACATTCATATAAGACTAAAGGGCTAGACCCTAACGTTCTGGGGCCAAAAAGGTCAGCCCGTAGTTTTCAAAAATCTGCTCAATCCGACCGTCGTCCAAAGCAGCGACAATGGCATCATCTACCGCGTAACTGAGAGGACGGTACGACATGTGGACCGCAACACCAACAGTCCATTTACCGACGGCGAAATTTGGTAAAGGCGGAGCGTATACTTCTGTCTCATCACTCGCCCAATGTTCCAAACGCGCCAAAGGCCCCATGGCCGCGCGTACGTCACCCGCGTCAATCGCTTGCACTGCATCGCCTACATCAGGGTAACGATGGATATTCGGAGCCGCAGCCATTCCCAACAAGTTGGTTAGGTAGAAATCAGCGATGGTGTCATTTTCCACCCCAACTGGGTCAAAGCGGAAATAGGGCGGCGTTGGCTGACTGTCCTCATAGAACACTGGATCGTATGCGATGCCGATCGTGTCAGCGTAGACCTGCCCCGTAAACGTCACCTGTTCGACCCGACACCCAAGATCGCTGTTGTACGGAATGTGCATCATCACATTCGCAACTGCGCCGCCAACTACGGGACCTTTCCAAATCCAGTTGCGCAGATCAGCTTCGACGTTTTCGCCCGAGGTCACGTATTTAAAACGCGGTTCGACGCCCAGCGCTTCGGCGATCAGACGGGCGATCTCGACGTCTACACCACGATCTTCGGCACCGTCTTTCCAGCTATAAGGAGGAAGGTCTTCGTAAACGGCGAACTCGATCCACCCACGTTCAACAATCGTGTCCAGATCTGCCCCAACATAGTCGCGAGCCGTATTTTGGGGACGTGCGCTCGGCGCGTAGTCTTCGCACCGAGCATTCGCAAAATTGGCCGACCCGATTGCGAATGCAATCGCTAGTATGGAACGCGCGAGAGCGGATCGGCTTTTAATCATCAGTGCGCCGCCGACAGACCAACGGTTAGGATTTCGCCTGCGTGTTTGTAGCTCTCAGGCGTATCGCTGATAGAACGCGCTGCTTCCCATGCGATGGACACAGCCACAGGTGCGCCGGACAGGGTTTCGATGCTCGACGCAATCTCATTGAGTTCGGTTTGAATAGCGGCCGCATCGCCGTCACCACCCGTGGACATCGACATGAGCAGGTCACGCAACTCCATCAAACGGGGCGCTTGATCTGTGACCATGACGTCATCAGGACGAGTTTCGATATAGGTGCGGATCGCCCAGCCCGCTTTCTGACCAAGGATTTCACCGAACGCAGGCATCTTTGTCGTACCGTTTTGGGTGTACCCGTGTTGGAAGCGCTCAACGAACCACTCATCGCCGTATTCTTCAGCTTCAAGGAAACGGAGGTCCGGAGCAAGACCACCAGAAATCACGCCGAGGCCGTGGCAACGTGCGCAGTTCTGGTTGTACCCCGACGAGCCGATCTCAACAGCCTTGAGCCATACTTCGTCACCTGCAGCTTCAGCGCGGTACGGGTTCTCACTCAACCATTCGTCACCCACATCTGGCAGAGCATCGGTATTAATTGGCTGGGGCGCCACGTCGCCATGAGCATGTGCCAGTGCCGCAACTGCGATGAAGCCGGCTGCGAAAATCGACGTCTTGCGTGACGTTTTCATGAGTGTTCCTCCTCGAACGCATGTTTGGCGATCTGATTGCCATGCTCTCGTCCCACTAATCTATGCGACCTTGGTTTAAGGGGAGCCACGACGATAGTCGTATTCGCCTCACTTCTCTGAGGCCCTAGGCTGCGGTGAGGGAGGATCGCTATGAAGACCGTAACGCGCACATTTTGCGGGCTTTTTGCGCTTTGCTTGGCAGCGCCTGTCGTTGCCGAGACCGTTGTGAATATTGCCTATCTGCGTCAAGAAATTGACAGGCCACCTGTTTTATCGAACCTCGATGCCGTCCCCGAAGACGAAGGAATCGCCGGTGCTTTTGTCGGGCTAGCGGACAACATCACCACGGGGAAATTCCTCGGCCAGACTTTCACGCTGGATATTCGCAGCGTTCCTGTGGGCGGTGATCTTGTGGCAACCGCCAATGAAATTCTGGCATCCACCGACCTCATTTTGATTGATGCGCCCAGCGCAGAAATGACCCAGATCGCTGATCTGGAGGCGGCGCAAGACGCCCTGTTCTTTAACGTATCGAACTACGATGACGCGCTACGGGACGACGGATGCCGAACAAACCTGCTGCACACACTACCAAGTTACGCAATGCGGTCGGACGCTCTTATGCAGCTCCTACAATCACGGCGGTGGACCGACCTCGTGATGGTGTCGGGCACCCATGAGCCAGACATCGCATTCGCAAACGCTTTGCGGCGGTCAGCAACTAAATTCGGCCTGCGTATCAGAGATGAAAAAGAATGGGTTTTCGACGCGAATATGCGCCGCGCCGCCAGTGCCGAAGTGCCTTTGTTCACCCAAGATTTTCACAACCACGACGCGATGCTCGTCGCCGATGAAACGGGCGACTTCGCGCGGTATCTACCGTTCAATACCTGGGAGCCCGTGCTTTTGGCCGGGTCCGAAGGTGCACAACCCGTCGCATGGTCCCCTGTGATGGAGCAATGGGGCGGTGTTCAGCTTCAGAACAGGTTCGAAGAGTACGCAGGCCGCTCGATGCGTTCGGTCGACTACGCTGCTTTCGCCGCCATCCGCACCATCGGCGAAGCTGTCACGCGCACAGGATCAGATGATGCCTCCGTCTTGCGCGACTACATCTTATCGCCCGAATTTGAACTCGGCGCATTCAAAGGCCGTCCGCTTTCGTTTCGGGATTGGAATGGCCAAATGCGTCAGCCGATCCCTGTCGTCCATGCTCATGCGGTCATCGCGGTGCCCCCGATGGACGGCTTTTTACACCCAGTTAACGAGCTAGACACACTCGGGATTGATAAACCCGAGTCCCGATGCTCAGCGTTTAAGGAGTAATTTATGAAAAAGATTTTGATCCCCGCCTTACTGGCGGCAAGTCCTGCAATGTCTGGTGAGATTTGGGTCACCAATGAACACGACGACACCGTCAGCGTCATCGATACGGAAACCTACGAAGTCACACGCACGATCGAGGTAGGCGAACGCCCCCGCGGGATCACATTCTCCAAGGATTACTCGGTCGTTTATATCTGCGCATCTGACAGCGACACAGTTCAGGTTGTCGACCCTAATACAGGTGAAATCCTACACGATCTGCCCTCTGGCGAAGACCCCGAACAATTCGCGCTGCACCCCGACAATCGGCACCTCTACATCGCCAACGAAGACGATGCGATTGCCACCGTAGTCGATGTCGAGACCCGCAAAGTCATCGCCCAAATTGACGTAGGCATTGAACCAGAAGGTATGGCAATTTCACCTGACGGTTTGATTGCCATTACGACCTCTGAAACGACCAATATGGCGCATTGGATCAACACAGAAACGCACGAACTGTTCGCGAACACTTTGGTCGATAGCCGTCCTCGTCACGCAGAATTCACCCATGATGGAAGCCAGCTTTGGGTAAGCTCGGAAATCGGCGGCACCGTGACTGTGTTTAACGTGGCCGACCAATCGGAGATCGCGAAAATCACGTTCGAGATCTCAGGGGTTCACCCTGATAATATCCAACCTGTCGGATTTGAATTTACCGAAGACGGTGAAACGGTATTCGTAACCTTGGGTCCGTCTAACCATGTCGCGACGATCAACGCGAAGACGTTTGAAGTCGAAGACTACATCCTCGTGGGCCGCCGCGTTTGGCACATGGCATTCAACGACGACAACACAGAGCTTTACACCACCAACGGCGTCTCTGGGGACGTCACGGTGATTGATGTTGCAAGCCGCACACCGATCCGCACAATCAAGGTCGGTCGGTTCCCTTGGGGCGCAGCATTTCGACCGACTGAGTAAAGGACGACTAAGTGAGCGCTCTCCGCGTCAGTGATCTGCACTACCGATACGGCTCGAAGGTGGCGCTAGATGGCGTCAGCTTTAGCATCGATGAAGGCCGGTTTTGTGCCCTCCTCGGACCGAACGGAGCAGGGAAATCCACGCTTTTTTCCCTGCTGACGGGATTATTGGCAGCTCCGCAAGGTGGAATCGCGATTGCAGGTCATGACATAAGAACCCAGCCGAGAGCCGCGCTCGCTCAGATGGGAGTAGTCTTTCAACAAACCACACTCGACCTTGATCTGACGGTCGCGCAGAACTTGCGGTATTTTGCGGCGCTGCATGGGTTGTCAGGTCAAACGGCAGCAAAGCGTATTGATGAAGCCCTTGATCGTTTGGGCATGCGGGAACGTGCATCCGAGAAAGTCCGCGCCCTGAACGGCGGCCACAGACGGCGGACAGAGATCGCACGAGCGCTACTTCATCGACCTGCGGTTATGCTGCTGGATGAACCAACGGTTGGTCTCGACGCTCCAGCCAGAGCCGCGATCACGAGCCACGTTCATGATCTCTGCGACGACACACAAATGACGGTTCTATGGGCGACACATTTGACCGACGAAGTCCGCCTGACCGACGATTTAGTTATCCTTCATAAAGGCGAGGTTTTGGCATCTGACACCGCTCACAGCATCGCCGATGACCGCCCCCTGCAGACTGCCTTCCTCGAAATGGTCGGTGAGACAGCATGATCTACTTCAACGCCCTCATCGCCATTATTCAACGCGAGGCGCTCCGCTACATCGGTCAACGCGAGCGCTTTGTTGCGGCCTTGGTCCGTCCATTGGTCTGGCTTTTGGTCTTTGCAGCAGGATTCCGCGCGGCGCTCGGTCTCTCGATCACGCCGCCCTACCTGACCTACATCACCTACGAGATTTACATCATCCCCGGACTGTGCGGCATGATCCTGCTGTTCAACGGGATGCAGTCGTCACTATCGCTGGTCTACGATCGTGAAATGGGATCGATGAAGGTGCTGTTAACGGCCCCTCTGCCGCGTTGGTGGTTGCTGTTCTGCAAGCTGGTCGCAGTTGCGATCATCAGCATCCTACAGTGCTACACCTTCCTTCTTATCGCGGGAATCTACGGCATTCGGATGCCCGCCTTCGGGTACATCACCGCATTCCCCGCCCTATTGGTAGGCGGGTTGATGCTAGGCGCCTTAGGCCTCGCGCTCTCATCGTTCGTGAAGCAGCTAGAGAACTTTGCAGGTGTGATGAACTTCGTGATCTTCCCGATGTTCTTTCTGTCCTCGGCTCTATACCCACTCTGGAAAATGGCCGAGGCGGGCCGTTTGTTGCACGACATTTGCGCTGTAAATCCCTTTACCCAAGCCGTCGAATTGGTCCGATTTGCCCTCTATGCGCAATTCAATTTGCCCGCTCTAGGGTGGAGTCTCCTTGCGACCGCTGCATTTCTCGCACTGGCCATCTGGGGATACGACCCTGCCCGAGGTATGATCCGCAAAAAGGGCTGACGCCGATCTACGACCATAGGAAGGGCGACTTTTCTTGGGGTTTTCGCTAGTCTCAACGGATAGGGAGGACGACGCATATGTTTAAGTTTGCTTTCATCATCGCAATTCTCGTGACACCCGTCTTGGCCGAAGAAGATGATCTATCGCTCTACGGAGACCTTAACCGAGAAGAACTAACCATGGATCGTATCCTCGAGGATATGAGCCGCGGCGAGACTTCGATGACAGGCTGCGCTGCGGGGTATTTGATGACCAAAGGTGGCAACCATGACAGCGCCCGCCTTACTTTTGAGACCTGCGCTGATGCTGGCTATTCCGCCGCGATGTCTTGGATGGCCTACATGGAGGACAACGGGTTTGGTGGCGACGGCTACATCGACCCCGAGGCCGCAGCAGAATGGAACCGTCAAGCCGCCGAAGCGGGCGATCCAGTCGGCATGTTTAACCACGGCATCGATTTGATGCGCGGCTGGGGCGTCGAACAGGACAGCGAGGCAGGCAAAACATTTGTTGATCAAGCCGCATCGCAAGGCGTCGAAATTGCTCAGCGCCTACGTGGCGCAGACTATGATCTGAATGAAATTACACCTGACGCGGACAACTGGAAATTCTCACCGTTGTTCTAAACGACCACTGCAGGGCGGCCATCCAGCCGAACGATGCGGTCCGCCAATCGTTCAGCTTCGCGCTCTTCATGTGTGATCAGAAGTGTTGCGGGCTGATCATCGGCCCTGAGCTTTTCAAAGAGCGTCATCATCTCTTCGGCCAAGGACGGATCAAGCGACACGAACGGTTCGTCCATCAGCAGGATATCAGGACGCAGGGCGAAGGCCCGAGCGAGTGATAGCCTTCGCTGCTGCCCGAGGCTGAGTTGATCAGGGAAAAGGTCAGCTTTGTCCGCCAATCCCACTCTGGCCAAATGATCCAAGGCATCGCGTTCGGAAATGCGCGTGGCGAGGCATAGGTTCTGCACCAAGGTTCGCCAGCGCAGTAAGGTCGGCTCTTGAAACACGACGGCGGGGACACCGCGCAATCGGACTTTTCCGTGATAGCCAGACTCAAGCCCCGCAATGATCCGCAGCAATGTCGTCTTACCGATCCCAGATGACCCCGTCAGAGCAACGGTTTCACCTCGCGCCACCTCGAGAGCGAGCGCGCCGAGAATTGGCGTTCCCCTAATAGCGAAACCGTCCAATTCGACCGCCAAAACGGCCGAGCCCGCCAAAGCGGGCTCCATTGTTTTTCTGAGAGTGGACGCCACTTCTTAGTTCCGTGGCTGAAGGAATATGCCCGAAGGCATTTCAGTCATGTCACCCACCAACTCTGCACCACCAAGTTCAATCATAAGCGCCATCATCCGCGCCGCGGCTTCTTCATCAACTGATCCAGCAGCAGGAATACCCGCGATGAAGCCCGCCTTGAGAGCTTCGAACTGCTCATCTGACTTCGCGTTCATGCGGTCCCGCAAACGATCCCAAGCAGAGGAATCAGTCGCAAGCAACGCCTTGGCATCGGCAGACGCATCGGCCAGCGCGTAAACTATATCAGGATTTTCGGCGAAAGTCTCACCATGCAATACATAGCCCAACAACGGTGTTTCGGGGTCTAACCCCAACGCCTCTGCGGCCGTCGAAACATCGATCAGACTGTGCATCCCACCCGCTTCCATTTTCGCAGCCCAATGCCAAAAATTGATCGCACCTTGGGTTTCACCTGAAAGGGCCGTTTCGGCAATCAGAGGCGGAGCGCCAAAAACCTGTTCAGTCTGCGCAACGAGGTCCATGCCGTACTCTTGCTTTGCATAGGCACGCAGGATCAGCCAGCTTTTATCGAGAGGCCCACCAGCAATCCCGATTTTTGCGCCGTTCAGGTCGGCCAAGGTCTGTGCTGGGCTGTCGTCTTTGACCAATAGACCACCTACCGCTTTAGAGTATGGAATAAAAACCAGATCAACGCCGGCTGCTTTTTGACGCGCAACCCAGAGCCAATCCGACACGATTACATCTGCTTCACCGCCTAAGAACGCGATCTGAGACGCGTTGCCACCGCCCATGCCTGTCACTTCAAGGTCAAAGCCGTGATCCGCATCGAATCCGTAATGGGTGATCGTGTCCAGCTCCCAGTTCACTGTGCCCGATTCCATGACCGCAGCACGCAAAACTGGGGTTTCGGCAAAGGCCGAAGAGGCTGCAATCACGGCACAAACAGCCGCTGAACCCAGCGTCTTGAGTAAAGTCATTTATTCCTCCCTAGTTGAAGGAACACTATCAGCGCACAGCTTTGCGGAAATACGACCATAGGCGCAATTGCTGCAGCTGCATCTACGACCATAGCTACGACCATGGTGTAATTCCCCTTGGATTAAACGCTCCCAATACTTGCGGCGGGGAGGAAGTGCGGAGTCCATCCGTCCTTCTTAAGACCCTCGAATTCGAGAACGGGAGGAACAGATGAAGCGTTTCATCATGGCCGCGTCGGTCAGCCTTATGGCACTGGCATCAACGCAGGCAACCGCACAGGTCACCGAAGAAGAAGTGGCCAATGACCAAACCATTACAGATCAAATCGTGACCAACGGTATGGGTCGTAACCTTCAGCGTTACAGCCCGTTGGATCAGATCAACACTGACTCAGTTCAGAACCTTGTGCCTGCATGGGCGTTCTCGCTCGGCGGTGAAAAACAGCGCGGTCAGGAAACCCAGCCGCTTGTTTACGATGGCATTATGTATGTCACTGGTTCGTATTCGCGCCTCTACGCGATTGACGTCCACACTGGCGAAGAAATTTGGCAATACGACGCACGTCTCCCCGAAGGTATTCTGCCTTGCTGTGACGTGATCAACCGTGGCGCTGCGATCTACGGCGACAAAATTTTCTTCGGTACTCTCGACGCTCGTCTGGTCGCATTGGACCTGAAATCTGGCGACGTTGTTTGGAACAAGAAAATTGCAGATTACCGCGCTGGCTATTCCTACACCGCTGCACCGCTCATCGTGAACGGCCTCATCATCACCGGTAACTCGGGCGGTGAATTCGGTATCGTTGGCGAAGTCCAAGCACGCGACACAGAAACGGGTGAGCTCGTCTGGACCCGTCCGGTGATCGAAGGTCACATGGGCACCCTGAATGGCGAAGAATCGACCATGACTGGCACGCTCAACGCGACCTGGCCGGGCGACATGTGGAAAACTGGCGGCGGCGCAACGTGGCTCGGTGGTTCGTATGACATTGAAACCGATACGCTGGTCTTTGGTGCTGGTAACCCTGCGCCTTGGAACTCGCACCTCCGCAACGCTGGCACACCTGTCGAAGGTAATGCAGGCGACAACCTCTACGCAGCATCCCGCCTCGGCATCGATCCCGCAACTGGCGAGATCAAATGGCACTTCCAAACGACCCCGCGCGAAGGCTGGGACTTTGACGGTGTGAACGAAGTGGTTGCCTACACCGACCGCGAAGGCAACGACCGCTTTGCAACGGCTGACCGTAACGGCTTCTTCTACGTTCTGAACCGCGAAGACGGTGCGTTTGTGCATGCAACGCCATTCGTGCGTGACATCTCGTGGGCTTCGGGCATCGATGAAAACGGTCGTCCGATTTACAACGAAGACAACCGTCCTGGTGACCCGAGTGCAGCATCTGACGGCGACAAAGGCGAAATGGTCTTTGCTGTTCCATCGTTCCTCGGTGGTAAGAACTGGATGCCGATGGCCTATTCTCAGCGTACCGGTAACTTCTACGTTCCGTCGAACGAATGGGGCATGGATATCTGGAACGAGCCTGTGACCTACCGCGAAGGCGCTGCCTACCTCGGTTCGGGCTTCACCATCAAACCACTGTTCGAAGACTACATCGGTTCGCTTAAAGCGATCGACCCAGATTCGGGCGATATCAAGTGGGAATACCGCAACGAAGCTCCGCTCTGGGGTGGTGTTATGACCACGGCTGGCGGTCTGGTTTTCTTCGGCACACCTGAAGGCAAGTTCATCGCACTGAACGACGAAACTGGCGAAGAAGTTTGGTCCTTCCAGACTGGTTCGGGCATCGTTGGTCAGCCTGTCACTTGGGAAATGGACGGCGCGCAGTATGTGTCGGTCGTATCTGGCTGGGGTGGCGCTGTTCCGCTCTGGGGTGGCGAAGTTGCAAACCGTGTAAACTACCTGAACCAAGGTGGCATGGTTTGGACATTCAAACTCGCTGGCTCCTAATCTAGCCAATATGAACTTTTGGAACGCGCCTTCGGGCGCGTTTCTTTGTTTTTGACATAAGACCTTTGTGTCGTAGGAGGATGGCCGCTACCCTGTTAGCCTAGTGTTCCGATAACTCCGGACTCTGACCATGTATCCTTTACGCGCAATGCCCATGACAAACACTTTCGCAACCGCCCTGATCATCGACGACCACCCGCTCTTTTGCGATGCGTTGTCCATGACCCTGCGGACCGTTGCTGCCATTCAGCAGATTGATACGGCAGAGAATCTCGAAACTGGCCTTCGGAAAATAGCGAACGGCGCTACGCCTGACGTCATTGTCTTGGATCTGAATTTGCCAGACGTGAGCGGCCTGGATGGCCTCATCCGCCTGCGCACAGCCGTGCCGATCACACCTATTGTCGTTGTGTCATCCATGGCTGACCATCGAATGATTGGGTCCTGCATTCGTGCGGGTGCTACGGGGTTTGTCCCCAAACATAGTCAGCGCGATGTGTTCCGCATGGCATTCGACAAAATCGCACGTGGCGAACGCTACGTCCCCGAAGGGGTTCCGCTCGACACAGACCCAAACACACCGCTGACCGACCACGAAGAGGCCATTGCCCGCTTGTCTCGCCTGACACGCCAACAGGCCCGCATTCTTCAGTTGATCTGCGAAGGAAAACTCAACAAACAGATCGCTTATGATCTGACAATTGCCGAAACTACGGTAAAAGCACACGTTACGGCGATCATGCGCAAACTGGGTGTCCAAAGTCGCACACAAGCGGTTTTGATGGCACAGGAGGCCAGCTTTGCATCTGTCTTGCACGACATGTCCTGACAGGCATACGATCCCTTCGACTCGCCACCCGCGTGGGTCGATTAGCCAAGGAGGGGGGCTATGGGAGGAAGCGGGAAGTCGTTGCTAAATGCAGCGACTCATCTGACAGGAATAGTGAAGTCGGCACAGGTACCTTGTGACGCTAAAGATCCTATTGCAGCACTCAGCGACGCATTGGGCGATGGTCCTTTTGCGCTAGTCATTCTGTTTGCGAGCCCCTGTTCGGACTTTAAATCCGTCGTTGCCGAAGCAACGCAAGCGTTACCAACCGAGCATGTGATCGGGTGCACCACCGCAGGCGAGCTTGGTCGGGGTGGTTATGACGAAAAGACTATTGTAGCGATGGGTCTTCCCGCATCCCATTTCGCGGCTGCACCGATGTTGATCCCAGACCTTGAGGACCTCGATCAACAGGAAATCGTCGGACAAATGATCCGCACGCGGACCATCCTCACCTCGCAAGCACCAGAATGGCAGCATGAATTCGCATTCCTCGCCGTCGATGGCCTGTCTGTCAAAGAGGACGAAGTCGTTTCTGCAATTTCAAGCGGACTAGGTCCTGTCCCTCTGTTTGGAGGATCGGCAGGTGACGGCGATCGATTTGGCGCCACGCTTGTGTCACTGGATGGGCAGGTCCATGCCCACGCGGCTGTTTTGTGTTTCGTCCGCACGATTTGTCCTGTCCATGTGTTTAGCCTCGATCACCTGAAACCAACCGAAATTCGCATGGTCGTGACAGAGGCCGACCCGAAACGCCGGATCGTCCGTAAGATCAACGCAGAGCCCGCCGCGCGCGAATATGCGCGGCTCCTCGGCAAAGACCCTGAACAACTGTCCGCCTTTACCTTTGCAGCCCACCCCGTGGTCGTGCGCTTTGGCGGCACGCACCATGTTCGCGCCATCCAGCGTGTCTTGGACAATGGGGACTTGGTGTTCTTCTCAGCCATCGACGAAGGGCTGGTCCTCGCGCTTGCCGAACCAGAGGACATGGCCACCCACTTGGAACGGGAACTCAATGCCATCGGAAAAGGCCGTAAACCTGATGCGATTTTTGCCTGCGATTGTATCTTACGACGGGTAGAAGCGCAGGAAAAACAGGCGACGACGGCTTTGTCCCAGATTATGGCGAACAATCGCGTCGTTGGGTTCTCCACCTACGGCGAACAGATCAACAGTATGCATGTGAACCAAACGATGACAGGGGTGGCGATTTTCGCGCCGGATGGTGAATGACACCCAATTCGCTCACTCTGATCGACCTATCTGAACCTATTGAACGGCAGCGAGATAAGCTGCTGAAAATCTGTGATGCACTGATGCAGCGTGTCGAACAGAACCACGACGACCGCAGCGCGGCATATACCCAGTTCCAGCGTGCGGTCCTTTTGGAAGAGCAGGTACGCGAACGCACGCGCGACCTTGAACATGCGCTCGACCTTTTGAACGAATCCAACGCGCGGCTCGCAACGGCGAACCTCGAAACCGAACGCGCCCGCTCTGACCTCGCTAACGCGATTGAAACGATCCAAGAGGGCTTTGGTCTTTTTGACTCGGACGGGACACTCATTATGTGCAACAGCCGTTTCGGCATGCACATGCCCGACATTCGCAGTCAGTTGCGCCCTGGGCTTAGCTTTAACGACTATGTCGGGATGGTGAGCCGTAGCCGATACCTCCACCTGCCCGACGGTTCATCCGCCGAGGCATGGGTGGCGCAACGGATGCTGCGCCACGGCGAAGAACATGTGATGTTCAACGTCCGCATGATCTGGGATCGCTGGGTTCAGGTGAGCGAACACCGAATGGCTGGTGGGCAGACCGTGGTCATGCAGACCGACATTTCCGACATCATTCGGATGGAGCGGATGGAGCGTGGTCGTCTGATGGATGATCAGGCGAAACTGATCCGCGCAACGCTCGAACACATCAACCAAGGCGTCGGCATTTTTGACCACAATCAGCGGCTTGTGGGGTTCAACCAACGGCTTGCGCACCTCATGTCCATCCCCCTGACCCAAATTCGGATCGGACTGGATTTCGAAATCATTCTCAAACTCATCGAGAACGATATCACAATCGAAGGTGATGTGACGGGTGGTGGTTTGATGCGCTGGGTCACGCGGACCGACCCGCGCCCGCCGCTCAGGTTCGAATTTAAACGCGGTGAAACCCGGTGGTTTGACCTCTTTGCGGAAGAGATGCCCGACAAAGGCTTCGTGATTTCGATCACCGATATCACCGCTGAAAAAGATGCGGCTCGCGCGCTGTCGCTCGCCAATGAATCGCTCGAACAGCGCGTGACGGAACGCACCCTCGAACTCGAAGATGCACTGGCAGTAGCGGAACGGGCGATTGCATCACGCTCACGCTTTGTGGCGGCGGCATCGCATGACCTTCTGCAACCACTGTCCGCTGCAACGCTCTATTTGTCGTCAATCGGCGAGGAACTCACCGATCCACGCCACAGTGAAGTCGTGAGCAAAGCGCAGAATGCGCTGACCTCTGTCCAAGACATCATCGAAGCCCTCTTGGACATTTCCAAACTAGAGTCAGGACGTGCTGCGGTCGATATTCACCAGATCGATCTGGGTGCACTACTTCGCCAGCTGAGAGACGAGTTCGAACCAATTGCTGCGAAAAAAGGACTACGGCTCAAGGTCCTGCCCTCTGATCTGAGGGTCAAATCAGATGCGACCTACATACGACGCATTCTTCAAAACCTGATTTCCAACGCAGTTCGCTACACCAACGAAGGCACGGTTCTGGTCGGCACCCGCAGAACACGTCGTTCGGTGCGGGTCGAGGTATGGGATACGGGGCCGGGGATTCCAGCCTCTGAACACGAAACGATTTTCAAGGAATTCCATCGCCTCAACGCGCGATCCTCTGCATCCGAGGGCCTCGGTCTTGGCCTGGCCATCGTGGACCGCGCATGCGCATTGTTGCGACATCCGCTGACGGTCGAGTCGACTGAGGGCAAAGGCACTGCCTTTAAGGTCACAGTCCCGCTTGCCGACGACACAACACATATTCCGCCATCACGGCTCTCCGTGCCCGCTCAAACGGCATGGCGGCACGACGGGCTTGTCGTTTTGCTCGTCGAGAACGATTTGGACATGCGCCGCGCGTTAACGCTGCTGTTGGAAAAGTGGAACGTAGAGGTTCTCGACGTATCATCGGGCGAAGAAGCCGCCCGATTGATCACTGAAATCGACCTCGCGCCCGATGCGATGCTCATCGACTTCCAGCTGGATAATGGTGAATTGGGAACCGATGTGATCAAGCGGTTGCGCAGCCTTATTGGGCGCGTTCCAACACGCCTGATCACGGCAAATCGAAACATCGATGTGCAAGCCTTAAGCGCGAATATCGGCGTTGAGGTTTTGAATAAACCGATCGATCCGATCTCGCTTCACCTGTTTCTCGAAACGGCCGGGTCGAGGAATTAAGCATCGTATCCGCGGTCAATCTCGCAGAATTTCACGACGGCCGTTTCCGAACCCGATGCCTTGTGTTGACGATGCAAAACATCATAGGCGCGATGGCGTTTTGTCTGACGATCAATGACCAAATAGGCCCGAACACGCGGCGCTTCCAAACGGGTTTTGGGATGATCGGTGATATGTCGTTGCATGGCATTCTCCTCCTATCGGGATCACGCCATACCATATTTTAGCGCGAAATGCGATCCATAGCCCATTGGGCAGCGTCCGAAACAGTGGCGTCGGGGTCTGAACTCAATGGCGTAACGAACGGAATGTAGGCAGCATCCCCCGTATTTCCGATCGCATACAACACGTTACGCACAAATCTGTTTCGCCCAATGCGTTTGATTGGACTGCCCGAGAACTTTGCCCGAAACGCAGCGTCGTCCAGCAAAACCAGCTCGGCCAGATCAGGCGCGATCAAGTCCTCACGGGCGGCATATTTGACCTCCCGCGCCTCAACCGCGAATTTGTTCCATGGACAGGCGGCAAGACAATCATCGCAACCGTAAATCCGATTGCCGAGCTTTTCCCTGAGGTCGAGGTCAACCGGCCCACTGTGTTCGATGGTTAGATATGAAATGCACCGCCGTGCATCGAGTTGATACGGCGCGGGAAACGCATCAGTCGGGCAGGCCGTGAGGCACGCGGTGCATGACCCACAGTGGCTTTGCTCTGCAGCATCAGGCTCGAATTCAATCGTCGTGAAAATCGCACCGAGGAAGAACCAACTCCCTAACTCGCGACCCAAGAGGTTCGTGTGTTTGCCTTGCCACCCAAGACCCGCCGCCTGACCGAGCGGCTTTTCCATCACGGGTGCTGTATCGACGAAAACTTTGATCTGTTCGTCAGGGTAGTGCGATAGCAACCAGCGACCGACGGCCTTTAGGCGCTTTTTGACGACGTCATGGTAGTCTCGGTTCTGGGCATAAACGCTAATCGCAGCCTTATCGGGCTGCCCCACGACCGTCATCGGGTCATGGTTCGGCGTATAAGCTTCGGCCAGCATGATGACCGACTTGGCCTCGGGCCAGAGCGCCGCTGGATTGCCACGCCAGTTCATACGCTCGGCCATCCAAGCCATTTGACCATGACGACCCTCGTCCACAAAAACCTGCAGACGATCCGCAATTTCAGGAACTGCATCAGGCCGACACACACCCATTGCCGAAAAACCGGCATCAATGGCGTAGGCCTTTAGCTGATCCTTAGAAATCAAGGTTTGCATACTGCGGTGACTGCGGAAAACCAGGGATGTTATCCGCGAGGATCGATCGGAACGCTGGGCGCGATTTGATCTTTGCGTACCAGTCTTTCACCACCTCAGAACGGTTCCAATCCACATCAGACACATAGTCGAGGCAGGACAGGTGCGACGCAGCCGCGAAATCGGCCAAGGACAATTCATTCCCAGCCAACCAGCGGCGTTTTTCCAGCAACCACGTCATGTAGTCCAAATGATACTTGATCGCTTTGGCGCCTGCTTTGACGTTTGAGCTATCAGGATAACCTGTGCCCATCAGTTTGCGGAACACACGTTCGCCCATCAGCTTGGATGTGACTTCGTGATAGAACTTGTCATCGAACCACGACACGATACGGCGCACTTCGTATTTGCCGTCCGCGGTGCGCGGCATGAGTGCTGGTTCAGGAAATGTATCTTCGAGGTACTCGCAAATCGCCATGCTCTCGGTCAGCATTTTGTTGCCCATCTTCAAAACGGGCACCTTGCCCGCGGGGTTGCGGCGACGGAATTCAGGATCTTGTTCCCAATACCGTTCTTCAACCAGTTTAACCTCTACCTTCTTTTCACCAAGGCAGAGTCGCACTTTGCGGGAAAATGGGGACAGGGGAAAATGATACAGTACGTTCATCACTAGCTCCGAAAGGTATTGTTCTCTCCATGCCAGCCTCCCGCGAAAGGATCAAGGGAGGACCCCGAAGGACTCAACGAACTAGCCGGAAGTCGCCGTGAAACAGGCTGCGCGCCCATCGTTCAGAATTGTTGCAGCACCATCCGCGATGCTAGATGCGCGGTTGATCAACGCTCGATCTGGACGTGATGCACTTCGGGTCTTTGGCGACGGCAAAACCGCTGCCAGCCGTGCCGCCTGTGTCGCAGTCAATTGGGACGCATTAACACCAAAATAGTGTTGGGCTGCGGCGCCCACACCAAAGACACCTTCGTCGAATTCAGCAACGTTCAGATAGACTTCAATGATGCGGTTTTTGGACCAAACCAGTTCGACTACAGGCGTCATAAGCGCCTCTAGGAGCTTTCGAAACCAACTCCGATCCTGCCAGAGATAGACGTTTTTTACGACCTGCTGAGAGATGGTGGAGCCCCCACGAGCGCCACCCTGCGCCATTGCGAGCTGAATAGCGGATACGTCCAGCCCCCAATGCAAACAGAAATCCGCATCTTCAGCAGCAACAACACTACGAGCCATAACTGGCGCAATGTCTTCCATCGCGACCCATTCGTGATCAATCGATCCCAACCGCCAGCTTTCAGATTGCATATAGGGCGTAATCGGCGGGTTCACGATCGAGAACAGGACAATAACAAAAAGGCCAAAACCTAAAACAGCCCATAGCGCCCGAAACGCCCAACGCCTCACGCCTGAGCGTAAACGAGCCGCAAGTGATTGCGATTGGACGGACGATTTGCGACGCGTGGCTTTGGACATAGCCACAGGTATAGTTGGATGTCACCCAACTGCAAAGTCAGCTTTGCAGAGGGTTTTTCCACCACAACATCAATTGCCCGCAATGCAGGGATGGAGGCGGTATTTGCAATCTGTAGGTGGGACTGTCTCATGCTCCCCTCTCAATACTCATCAATCGAAACAATTGAGAATATGAGGACAGAATTGGTCGATAATTTGAAACAACCTAAGGATATTTTGATCAACCAAAGGTAATTTCAGGGCAAAAAAATGGCGCGACCAGAAGACCGCGCCATTCTAGGGAACTTAGGCGGCTTTGACGTCGAGTTTGACCAAAGTTTGGTTCAACAAGATATACGCAATTTCACCAAAGGTCACAGGACCAGTGAAACCACCAGTCTTTTTGCCTTCGAGGTCGCCGTAGAGGTAGTTCAGGATGCAGTTACAGGAATACTGACCGACACCAGCTTCACCGATGCTGTTGGCGAAAGCTGCCGCATAGTCAGGCTGCGGAGCTGCGAGCTTGTATTCCATACCAGCAACGATCGGCGCATAGAAATCGACGCGGCCATCCGCAACATCAACGGCTTGAACAGACACGTTAACCATCGAACCAGCGTAGTTCGCCACAAGCGGCAGACGCGTGTCGATCGCATTGTCAGTCAGATACTGCGCGAGGTTCACTTCAACGCCGTTCACTTTTGCAGTTCGCGCGGTGAAGCCTGTTTCGGAAAAGACGACCGACATCTCTTCGCCTTGGGTAAAGATGTTCACGATGTCGAAATCAACGGACGACCCAGCAGGCAGCTCCACGTGCAGCAGAACTGCAGCGTTCTCTAGCTTCGCACCTGTGCTGCCATCTACGACGACAGAGGCTTCGCTGCCAAGATTATCGAGATGCACGCCCGTCACCCAACCTACCAGCGGCTGATCAAAGAGGTCTGCGTCATTGGCACTATCAAGAGCAAAGCGAATGTGCGCATCGGTCATTGCGGGAACGAGGATGACCGTGAAACCACCAGCTTTATAGCCTTTCGAGATGGTCGCAACTTCGTCAGGAGACACAACGCGAACAGTCGCATCAGTTGCGTCATCAATGGTGGTGCAGAACAGTTTATCCAGAACTACGGCACCGCCATTCTCAGTAACAAAGTATGCGGTCGAGCCACCGATCCACTTACCAGTCGGCAATTGGGCCATCAGATTGCTGCTACCAGCTACGACCAAAACATCACCCGACTGGATACGTTCAGCGGCCTCGGCAACACTCAAGAGTTCGTTTTTCATATTTATAACCTTTGTTACCTTAGATGTTTGCCAAATCAGCCGCCAATTGCGGTTTGGTATCAGTGGTTTGCTGAAGTTCAGTCACAACGGCATCAATTGACGCAGGGTTGTTTTGAACTTCAAGGCGCATCCGCGTAAGCATGATGCGAGTGCCCAGCGATGCCTTTGAAAGGTCACTGTTGCTGGTTAGCAGAGCTTTTAGCTTTGCTGATGGAATAGTGGACATGCCGACCTTCTCCCTAATTAAAAACAAAAAAGGGGGTCGTTCGTGAGTGCCGAGAACCCCTTTTGGTCCTCAACGGCAGTTGTCTAATTCGTTTTATAAATTAAAAAAATTAAATCTGTTGATAAAAAACGCCGGCAGTGTGCTGCCGGCGTTTTCTGCATGCTTATTTTGGCTGACTTACTCGGCGGGCATTGCCGCGACTTCGTTCGTCAGTGGCGCCTTGAGGTGTACGAGCATCTCTTTCGGGCACACCTGCACGAAATTCGCCTTCTCCATCTCCCAGTGCTGAAGGATTTCAGCAGCTTTGCGGCTACCGGTTTCCTTAGCATGGCGCTCAACCAGATCTTTCAGTTGAGCTTCCCAGTGATCAACGGTGACTGGGCAGGTGACCAAGGTTTCCATGTTCATGAGAGGCTCATTCGCGCCTTCAGGATCATAGAGGTAGGCCATACCGCCAGTCATACCAGCACCGAAGTTCGGGCCGATCGAGCCGAGGATAACCGCAACGCCGCCAGTCATGTATTCACAACCGTTGGAACCACAGCCTTCGACAACCACTTTCGCACCAGAGTTACGTACAGCGAAACGCTCGCCCGCGCGGCCTGCCGCAAAGAGGTAGCCGTCAGTCGCACCATACAGAACTGTGTTACCGATAATGGTGTTCTCAGATGCAACCAGCGGCGAGTTCATCGGAGGACGTACAACAATTGTCGCGCCCGATAGACCCTTACCGACATAGTCGTTCGCGTCGCCAGAGACTTCGATCTTCAGACCCGGTGCGCCAAACGCACCGAGAGACTGACCCGCAGAACCTTTAAGTTTCACCGTCAGGTGATCGGGCTGCAGCGAGTTGCGCATACCGAAGTTCTTAACGATGTGGCTCGACGTGCGCGTACCGATGGTCCGCAGGGTGTTCTGAACAGCGTATTCCAGCTGCATCTTCTCACCATCGCGCAGGAAGCGCTCGGCGTCCTTAACGATCTCAGCGTCCAGTGTGTCTGGAACAACGTTACGCGGTTTGTTCAGGTCGTATTTGATCTTTTCCGCGCCATCGACCGTGATCAACAGCGGGTTAAGGTCAAGATCGTCGAGGTGAGCAGAACCACGCGATACCTGTGTCAACAGATCTGCACGGCCCATAACCTCGTTCAAGCTACGTGCACCGATCGACGCGAGGATTTCGCGAACTTCGGTTGCGTAGAAAGTGATCAGGTTCACGACCTTCTCTGCGGTGCCGGTGAATTTGGCGCGCAGTTCAGGGTTCTGAGTACAAACGCCAACTGGGCAGGTGTTCGACTGGCACTGACGCACCATGATACAGCCCATCGCGATCAGAGCAGCCGTACCGATGCCGAACTCTTCCGCACCCATCATTGCTGCCATGACGATGTCACGACCTGTCCGCAGACCACCATCGGTCCGCAGAGTAACGCGGTCACGCAGGTTGTTCATCGCGAGCACTTGGTGTGCTTCGGTCAGACCCATTTCCCACGGCAGACCCGCGTATTTGATCGAGGTCGCAGGTGAAGCACCTGTACCACCGTTATGACCTGAAATCAGGATGGTGTCGGCTTTTGCCTTCGCAACACCAGCCGCAATCGTACCAACGCCCGACGACGCAACCAGTTTCACCGTAACCTTAACAGTCGGGTTGATCTGTTTCAGGTCATAGATCAGCTGAGCGAGGTCTTCGATCGAGTAGATGTCGTGGTGCGGCGGCGGCGAAATCAGCGTCACGCCCTTGGTCGAGTGACGCAGACGTGCGATCAGGTCGGTCACTTTCATGCCAGGCAGCTGACCACCTTCACCCGGTTTCGCACCCTGAGCGACTTTGATCTCAAGCTCTTCACAGTGGTTCAGGTATTCGGCTGTTACACCGAAACGACCCGAAGCAACCTGTTTGATCTTTGCCGATGGGTTGTCACCGTTGGGCTCAGGAACAAAGTGTGCTGGATCCTCACCACCCTCACCAGAGTCGGACTTCGCGCCAATGCGGTTCATCGCAACGTTCAGCAGCTTGTGTGCCTCAGGCGACAGTGCGCCAAGCGACATACCAGGCGTTACGAAGCGTTTGCGGATCGAGGTGATCGATTCAACTTCTTCAATCGGAACTGGCTTGCCCATCGGCTTGATCGCCAAGAGATCGCGCAGGTGAATCGGCGGGTTCGACTGCATAACCGTCGAATACTGTTTCCACAGTTCATAAGACGCACGGTCACATGCCGACTGCAGCAAGTGCATAGTCGACGCTTCCCAAGCGTGCTTTTCGCCCGAACGACGCGATTTGTAGATACCACCGATCGGCAGCACGTTTGCGCCCGACTTCCAACCTTTCGCGTGCACTTCTTCCAGCTTGTGCTGGATACCGTGCAGACCAATGCCCGAAATGCGGCTGTGCATACCTGGGAAATATTCCGCAACCATCGCACGCGACAGGCCCACAGCTTCAAAGTTCAGACCACCGCGATAGGACGCGAGAACCGAAATACCCATCTTCGACATGATCTTCAGCAGACCAGCGTCGACAGCAGCGCGGTAGTTTTCAACTGCGTCTGTCAGCGACAGATCGATCAAGCCACGTTCAATACGATCCGCGAGCGAGTCTTGTGCCAGATAAGCGTTCACAGTGGTCGCGCCACAGCCGATCAGAACAGCAAAGTAATGCGGGTCGATACATTCAGCCGAACGCACGTTGATCGATGTGAACGTCCGCAGACCTTTGCGGGTCAGCCACGAATGGACCGCCGAGGTCGCGAGGATCATCGGCATCGGAACTTTGTTTTCGTTCTGATGTTCGTCGGTCAGAACGATGTGACCAGCGCCCGAACGCACCGCATCTTCTGCCTCGGAACGAACGCGAGCCAGGCCCTGACGCAGGGCTTCCTGATCCGATCCAGCTTCGAACGTACAATCAATGAACGCAACGCTATCGCCGAATTGTTCGACCATTTTGTCGAATTCAGCATTGCCAACAAACGGGCTTTCCAGAACCAGAATTTCGGTCTGCGAGCTGTCTTCGTCGAGCACGTTCTTGAGGTTACCGAACCGTGTTTTCAGCGACATCACGCGTGTTTCACGCAACGAGTCAATCGGCGGGTTGGTGACCTGAGAGAAATTCTGACGGAAGAAGTGCGACAGCGGGCGGTACTGTTTCGACAGAACCGCAGACGGCGTATCGTCACCCATCGACGCGATGAGTTCCTTGCCGTCCTCGGCCATCGTTGCCAGAACCTGCTCAAGCTCTTCGAGTGAGTAGCCAGCAGCAACCTGACGTTTACGCAGTGCGTCGCCAGAGAACAGGGTCTTTTCTTCGACGTTGCCCATCAGATCGGTCAGATCGACGACTTTCTCGATCCAGTCACCGAACGGCTGAGCGGACGCGAGTTTGTTCTTCATATCGACGTCGTGGTAGAGCTTGCCCTCTTTCATATCGACGGCAATCAACTGACCCGGACCAAGCGCGCCTTTTTCAACAACGGTCGCTTCATCGGTCGGGACCATACCAACTTCGGAGCCAGCGATCAGCTGACCGTCGCCAGTAACAACGTAGCGCAGTGGACGTAGGCCGTTACGGTCGAGACCGCCGCAAACCCAACGACCGTCAGTCATGGCGAGAGCAGCCGGACCATCCCAAGGCTCCATCACAGCGTTGCAGTAAGAATACATGTCCTGCCACGCCTGCGGCATGTCTTCGCCCTGCTTCGACCATGCTTCGGGGACAAGCATCGTCTTCGCCATCGGTGCGTTACGACCAGCGCGAACAAGAACCTCAAACACAGTATCCAGAGCACCCGAGTCGGAGGTGCCAGCAGGGATAATCGGTTTGATGTCTTCAGCCATGTCACCAAATGTCGAAGAAGCCATGCGAATCTCGTGGCTCTTCATCCAGTTGATGTTGCCTTTGATGGTGTTGATCTCACCGTTGTGCGCAAGCATGCGGAACGGCTGAGCCAAGCGCCACTCAGGGAAGGTGTTGGTCGAATAACGCTGGTGATAAATCGCGAATGCCGATTCAAAACGTGCGTCCATCAGGTCTGGATAGAATTCCGCAACCTGCTCTGCCAACATCATGCCTTTGTAGATGATCGAACGGCAGGACAGCGAACAGAAATACAGCGACGGGATCTGTGCCGCGAGAGCTGCTTTCTCGATCCGACGACGGATGATGTAGAGTTCGCGCTCGAACTGCTCTTCGTCGATGTCCTTTTCACAACGGATCAGGATCTGTTCGATCTCAGGGCGGGTCGCGTTCGCTTTCTCACCAAGGCAATCGGTTTTCACTGGAACGTGGCGCCAGCCGTAGATGTAGTGACCCATGCGGAGTACTTCGGACTCTACAATCGTGCGGCAACGCTCTTGAGCGCCGAAATCGGTGCGCGGCAGGAACACCTGACCAACTGCGATCAGTTTGTTCATATCTGGCTCGTGGCCAGTGCGACGGATTTGGTCGTAGAAGAAGGTCACAGGAATCTGAACGTGGATACCCGCGCCGTCACCCGTTTTGCCGTCAGCGTCGACAGCGCCACGGTGCCAAATCGCCTTGAGCGCGTTGATCCCGTTATCGACCACTTTGCGGGACGGTTTACCATCCAGCGCAACAACAAGCCCTACACCGCAAGACGAATGTTCGTCGTCGGTACGGTAGAGGCTGTTCTTCGACATCCACTCGCGCTTTGCCTCTTCGGCTGCGACCCAGTTTTCATCATAGATGGTCATGAGGCATCTCCTTGGAATTCAGGACATTGTCGGGCGCAACCGTCGCGCAACCGCAGTCATGATTAGTAATCAGGTTCATGAACGCACCGCCTTGGACAGCGTAGCGCCACAGTCATAGATCGGGGTCATGGACAGAAACCCGCCCTCGCCCGGAAAGATAAAGTCGACAGGGCGGTGATCTTGAGTGATCTTTTCGCCGCTGGCGGTCGTGAATGTGCGCACACCAGATAGGAACGTGCGCCATTCGGGATGGACGTATTCGTTGCCTTGAACAGTTTCGATGTCACCGTTGGAGCGTTCAATCTGCACCACAAAGCTGGTAACCAGAACATCAACACCATCGATAGTTTCGGTTTCGCCGGTTAGCTGGTCTTCACCAATGTATTGGGTCGCCCCGTTTACATCACCGTTCGTGAAAAACTCGAACGTGTCGCCGCCTGTTGCCAACAACTCGGTCAAGGACGCAGGGTCGAGAGCCCCAGCCATCAATCGTGTTGTCTCACCACGGGCGGGTGAAAAACTCTCGATCCATTGGGCTTCGGCGTCGATGATACCCAGATAGGTCATGCCTTCCTGATTGAAATCGACACGCCGCTGATAGCCTTCGGGATCATTTGCACAATGAAAGATGTGAGACACAGTGCAGCTGCGTTTCTGCATGCTGACGTAAGCCTCACAGCCCTCGGGCAAAGCAACCTGCTGCGCACCCACGGCAGAGCCAGCGGCACAAACCGCTGTCAAAACCAAGGAGAGGGAGCGCAAACCGTTCATCGCAAGCCTTATTCCGCTGCTACCGTTGCCGATTGGTTCAGGTAGGACAGGATGGACTGAGCACAATCGCGGCCGTCACGGATAGCCCAAACAACAAGCGATGCACCACGAACGATGTCGCCCGCTGCATAAACACCGTCGAGGCTCGTTTGGCCTGTGCCAAAGTCCGCTTTCACAGTGCCCCAACGGGTCACATCCAGACCATCAACGCCCCAGAGTTTCGGCAGGTCTTCGGGTTCAAAGCCCAGCGCTTTGATCACGAGGTCTGCGGGCTCGACATAGTCAGCACCTTCGATCACTTCAGGCATCTGACGGCCAGACGCATCTGGTGCACCCAGACGCATTTTCTGAACTTCAACGCCAGTAACCGCAGCATCGCCCTCGAAACCTTTCGGCGCAGCGAGCCAGACGAATTCGACGCCTTCTTCCTCTGCGTTTTGAGTTTCGCGCTGCGAACCCGGCATGTTTGCACGGTCACGACGATAGAGACACTTCACCGAGGTCGCGCCCTGACGGATCGCAGTCCGAACGCAGTCCATCGCGGTGTCACCGCCGCCGATAACAACGACGTTTTTGCCTTCTGCGTTTAATTCGCCCGAATCGTATTCAGGAACATCATCGCCAAAGTTCTTGCGGTTCGACGCGGTGAGGTAATCGATAGCACGAACGATACCAGACGCGTAAGAGCCCGGAGCAACCAGATCGCGGGTTTTGTAAACACCTGTCGAAATGAGGATCGCGTCATGTTTTCCACGGATCGCATCAAAGGTCAGATCTTCGCCAACGTTACAGTTCATGACAAACTCGACGCCTGCTTCTTCCAACTGAGCGATACGACGCATCACGACGTCTTTTTCGAGCTTGAAGCCCGGAATACCGTAGGTTAGCAGACCGCCAGCGCGGTCGTAACGGTCATACACTGTGACCTGAACGCCTTGGCGACGAAGAACGTCAGCCGCAGCGAGGCCCGCAGGACCAGCGCCGATGATGCCAACGGATTCGCTACGCTCTGCGGCAGGAACGATCGGTTTAACCCAACCCTGTTCCCACGCGGTGTCAGTGATGTACTTCTCAACCGAACCAATGGTGACAGTGCCGTGACCAGACTGTTCAATAACGCAGTTACCTTCGCACAGACGATCTTGTGGGCAGATGCGGCCACAGATTTCTGGGAAAGTGTTTGTCGCTTGGCTGATCTCATATGCTTCTTGCAGACGGCCAGAGGCAGTCATGCGGAGCCAATCAGGGATGTTGTTGTGCAGCGGGCAATGCGCCTGACAATAAGGCACACCACACTGGCTACAGCGGCTCGCTTGCTCTTCTGCTTTCGCAGCAGCGAACTCGGAATAAATTTCGTTGAAGTCCTCACGACGAACTTCCGCGCCACGCTTTTCGGGCATGTCACGGCCAACCGTCACGAACTTTAGCATCTTTTCAGTAGCCACAGGCATCCCTCCGCAGTCTTCTCGGATTTGCTGATTAATTCTTCTCAAAAGAAAAGAAAAGTCAAAAGTGCTGACCTATTTTTCAATCATCGAGCTCCGAACACTCTGAAAGTCAGACAATTGATCAAAATTTAGGTAACCCATACTGACCTTTTAAAGTCACCCGAAATAGATCATGACAATCCTCGTAGACATCAAAATCGCTCAAGGTCGGAAATCATGAGTCTCTACTACCTGCTTTTAGTTGCTGTAATTCAAGGACTTACAGAATTTCTGCCCGTATCCTCCTCAGGCCACCTCGTTCTTCTTCCGCACCTTGTCGGAACCCAAGACCAAGGCCCTGCAATTGATGTCGCCGTTCATGTCGGCACTTTGGGTGCCGTGATACTTTTCTTTTGGAACGATGTGAAAAGTGCGATTTTGGGCGTTCCCCGTATGCTCACAGGGCGAATCGATACCGATGGTTCGAAACTGGCGTTCCTTTTGATGGTCGCCACGATCCCGGTCGTAATCATTGGCTTGATCCTCAAAGTGACGGGAATCGCCGATCAAATGCGGTCCATTACCGTGATCGGTTGGTCGATGCTGCTGTTTGGCGTCGTGCTCTATTATTACGACCAGATCGGTACTGAAGAGAAAACCATTCAGGACTGGACCTTGGGTGAAGCGATCAAACTCGGCTTTTGGCAAGCCGTAGCACTGATCCCAGGCACCTCGCGTTCTGGCATCACGATCACTGGGGCCCGCAAGATGGGCTACAACCGCAAAGACGGCGCTCGAATTTCTATGCTGATGTCGATCCCGACCATCATCGCGTCAGGTGTTCTTCTTGGCGCAGATGTGATCGGTCAAGCAGATTGGGAACTGCTGAAACTGGCAGGGATTGGTGCTGTGTTTGCCTTTGGCGCCGCTATGCTTGCCCTGTCGCTGATGATGAAACTGCTGAACACGATCAGCTTTACGCCTTACGTTATCTATCGCGTGATCCTTGGCGTCATCCTCATCGCAGTAGCCTATATGTAAAAAGGCGCACCAATGGCGCGCCCCTTTGAATATCCACAAGACCTGAAATGCTTAGCTGTGCTTCAGGTTTTTTGCTGAGTCCTTGATCGCGTCATACTGACCCGACGGACGGAAGCGCCACAGGTAGTCAGGCAGAACCGCTTCCATGTTTGTCGGAACAATGCCCAGCGCCTCAAAGCCCTGAGCACCTTCGCTCACAACGTTGTCGACACGTAGGTTTTTCACCTGATCACTGGTGATCGGTGCTTTAACGATGCCGAGCGACAGCGCTTGCCCAATGCCACCGAAGGTCGCGATCAATTTTGCGATTCCAAACGGAATGTTGAGAACCAAACGGCGACGGTGAACGATTGTCAGCATCGTTTCCATCAGCTCGCGGAACGTCGCCACGGCAGGACCACCCAGTTCATAAGTGCCCGACGCCACATCACCGACGACAGCTTTGACTGCAGCCTGAGCCACATCATCCACCCATACCGGCTGGAATTTTGTGTCCGCGCCAACGACAGGCAGGATCGGACCGAAACGGGTCATGCCCGCGAAGCGGTTAAAGAACTCGTCTTCAGAACCGAAAATGATCGACGGACGCAGAATGATTGCCGAAGGGAATGCTGCTAGAACCGCAGCTTCACCAGCCGCTTTGGTCTGAGCATATTCGCTGTCCGCATCCGCATCAGCGCCGATCGCAGAGATCTGAACCAAACGTGCAACGCCAATTTCGGCAGCCAGACGTGCAACGCGAGCCGCGCCTTCTGCCTGAATCGATTGAAATGTATTGCGACCCGACTCAGCCAAGATACCGACGCAGTTCACAACGGCATCCGCGCCATCCATGACCGCCGCAACGCTCGCATCATCGCGAATATTGCAGAAAACCGGCTCGACCTGACCAACAGCGCCATACGGTTTAACGAATAGCGCCTCATTGGGATCGCGAGTTGCGACGCGCACGCGCCACCCCTGCTGAGCCATACGACGTGCAATATAACGACCGACGAAACCCGATCCGCCGTAGATTGTGACAAGCTTGGACATGGAGCGCCTCTTTCGAAAACTTGGCTTGGTTTACCCCTCAGGCCCTTGGCAGACAAGGCGCAATCGGGGTTTTGCATTTTCTTCATGAAATAGCATTGACAGCGCCACGCGCCACTCGTAGAAGCCCGCCACCATCTGTGCCCAGATGGCGGAATTGGTAGACGCGCTGGCTTCAGGTGCCAGTGACCGCAAGGTCGTGGAGGTTCGAGTCCTCTTCTGGGCACCATAAAACTCCCCATCTCATCTTTTATGGAAAAAACTGCGCCTAATACGGCGTGTTTCCGCCGTTTTCGCAGACATCTGTGCTCCATCCCGAGGTTGCGCGATAGCGACAGCAGGACTAGACCCGTTCCAAAGCCTTAGGCCAAAGACTCTGGAACGATATTTATGGCGAACTTCCTGTATCAGAATGACCTCCCCGACGGACTAGACCTCGGGAACATCGTCGCGATTGATTGTGAAACGATGGGTCTGAACCCGCATCGTGACCGTCTTTGTCTTATTCAGATGTCGGGCGGTGATGGGAACTGCCACATCGTTCAGGTCGCCTTTGGTCAGACCGAAGCACCAAATCTGTGCAAAATGCTGACCGATCCAAACGTCCTGAAACTCTTCCATTTCGGCCGTTTTGATATCGCAGCGATGTACAAAACCTTTGGTGCGCTCACAGCTCCAGTCTATTGCACAAAGATCGCGTCAAAACTGATCCGCACGTTTACGGACCGCCATGGTCTCAAAAATCTTCTGCAAGAACTCCTGAGCGTCGATATTTCCAAGCAGCAACAACAGAGCGATTGGGGCGCGGAAACGCTTACCAACGCGCAGTTGGACTATGCCGCGTCGGACGTACTGTATCTTCATCGTTTGAAAACTGAACTGGACAAAAAACTCGCCCGCGAAGGCCGCACAGAGATTGCCCAGTCCTGTTTTAATTTCCTGCCAACCCGTGCACAGCTCGATATCGCAGGCTGGCCCGATATGGACATTTTTTCGCACTGACATGGATAGAGAAAAGCTCATCAACACCGCCCGCCGCGTGATCCAAGACGAATCGCGTGCGCTGACCGTTCTGGCCGAGACGATTGGTGACAATCTCGCCCAAGCCGCAGAACTGATCCTAAACGCACCGGGTCGCGTGATCGTTTCGGGCATGGGGAAATCGGGACACATCGGCAAGAAAATCACCGCGACTTTGGCCTCCACTGGAACGCCCGCGCATTTTGTCCATCCTGCCGAAGCATCGCATGGCGATCTGGGCATGATCACCAAAGGCGATGTCGTTCTGATTCTGTCGAACTCTGGCGAAACACCTGAACTGGCCGACCTCATCGCTCATACGCGCCGATTTGGGATCACGATGATCGGCATCGCGTCTCGCGCAGAGAGTTCCCTTATGCAACAGGCAGACGTGCAGTTGCTGCTCCCGCAGTTGGGCGAAGCCTGCGGTCACGGCGTCGTTCCAACCATCTCGACCACGATGACACTTGCACTCGGGGATGCGCTGGCCGTTGCACTGATGGAACACCGCGAATTTGGCGCGGAACATTTCCGTCAATTCCACCCAGGTGGCAAGCTGGGCGCGCGACTCTCCAAAGTGCGCGACCTGATGCACAAAGACGATACCATCCCACTCATCGCGGAAAACGCGGCGATGGGCGATGCTTTGCTCACCATCAGCCAAAAAGGATTCGGCGTCGTTGGCGTTCTCAACTCCGATGGTTATCTCTGTGGCATCGTAACCGACGGCGACTTGCGCCGACATATGGACGGGCTACTGGACCATACCGCTGGTGAAGTGATGACCAAATCACCCCGTACCATCGGTCCTGACGCCCTCGCTGAAGAAGCCGTTGCCGTGATGAACGAAAAGAAGATCACCTGTCTATTCGTCGAAGATCCTGTGCAGTCGGGTCGGGTCGTAGGCATCCTCCACATCCACGACTGCCTGCGTGCAGGTGTGGTGTAACAGGTGCAAAACGACGCCTACAGCCAGTTCGTCTCTTGGGCAAAGGTGGTTCTCCCCCTGAGCGCAATTGTGCTGTTGTCGACGCTTTTCTTGATTGCCCGAAACGTGGGTGACACAAGCCAAATCCCTTACGCCGACATCGAAGAGATCGCGCGACAGCCTCGGCTCTCCGCGCCCAAAATGGTTGGCATGAGCGAGACGGGCGGGACCTATACAATTGAAGCTGACGTCGCGCGACAGGACCCCGACACAGATAATGGGCTCATTGCCGAAGCCATCGTCGTCAACATGACCACCATTGACGGGATTCAGACCACCGTGTCTGCGGGAATTGGAAAGCTCGATTCCAATGCAAAGGTTGTCACGCTCGATAACCTCGCTCGGGTGACCACATCCGATGGATATCTGATGGAGACCAGAGGCCTCGTCACGTCTCTTACCGATGGTAGTCTCGAAACGACCGATCCGCTTGAGGTCCGCGCTCCATATGGAAGCCTGACTGCTGGCCGATTGACGATCACGCCAGATTCAGACGAACCGCAGCTAATTGTTTTCAACAATGGGGTCAGGCTGATATATCAGCCCCAACCCGAGGAATAATCATATGTCTTTGAAACGCGGATATTTGTTTGCCCTGTCGCTTTTGCTGGCATCACCAGCCCTCGCGCAAACGAATATTGCGCTGGACGGTTTTTCCGCCGACGCGACTGCGCCCGTCGAAATCGCGTCCGAATCTCTAACAGTAAACCGCGAGTCTGGATCGGCTGTTTTCACTGGCGATGTCGTGATTGCCCAAGGCAATCTGCGGCTATCGGCTGATAGCGTTGAGGTGATCTACCTCGAAGCCAGCGGCGATATTTCCCACCTTCTTGCCGAAGGTCATGTGATCTTTGTCACCGAAAACGATGCTGCCCAATCGGATCGTGCTGAATACAACCTCACCGACCGCCGTCTCATCATGACAGGCAACGTTATGTTGACCCAAGGCGCCAGCTCGATTGCCTCAGAACGGATGACCGTGAACCTCGACACAGGCGAAGCGCAGCTTGATGGTCGGGTGCGGACCACGCTCACGCAACAGGACAACAATTGATGACTGACCTCTCTGTCACCGAAGGCGATGTTGGTCTGCAAATCGTCAATCTGCGGAAAAGCTACAAAAAGCGGACCGTCATTCGGGACGTAACGCTGCGTCTCAATCGTGGTGAAGTGGTCGCCCTGCTCGGTCCAAACGGCTGCGGTAAAACAACGACCTTCTATTCAATTGCGGGCCTCGTTTCGCCCGAAGGCGGTAAGGTGATCGTGGATGGCCGCGACGTGACTGCCCTACCCATGTATCGCAGAGCCCGTCTTGGCATCGGCTATCTCCCCCAAGAGATGTCGATCTTTCGCGGCCTCAACGTCGAGGACAACATCATGTCGATCCTCGAAATTTGCGAGAGTGACCCCAAGAGCCGCCGTGAACGACTCGAAAGCCTACTCAGCGAATTCAGCATCGAACACCTCCGCCGTGCGCCCGCCCTCGCGCTGTCAGGCGGGGAACGTCGCCGCGTTGAAATCGCCCGCTGCCTTGCTGCGGGTCCGAAATATGTGCTGTTCGACGAACCCTTTGCAGGCGTTGACCCGATCGCCGTAGGTGAAATTCGGCATCTCGTATCTGATCTGAAAAACCGAGGTATCGGCGTTCTGATCACTGACCATAACGTACGGGAAACATTGGAAATTGTGGACCGCGCATACATCCTTCACGATGGCAAAGTCCTCATGTCTGGCACCACTGAAGACGTGGTGCGCGACGTAAACGTGCGCCGCGTTTATCTGGGCAATACGTTCCGCGTGAACTGACCGATTTTCGCCACTAGCCGAAGTGGGTCATTGACAAAACTTCGGAACGGTCGTGTCATGAATGCGATGACACAATTTGTTCCCCTTCGCGTTCCTTCGCAGGCTCACCAGCCTGACGGACGCGCTCAGACCAAATGTCATCTTATCCCACACACCATCATACCAGCCGCGTTGACTCGCGAATGCTTTTCTATGGTCGTGTAAGCAAGTGAAGAGGAGATACCATGCGTTACCAAATCAGCGGAAAACAAATTGATATCGGCGAAGCCCTGCAGAGCCACGTCAAAACCGAACTCGGTGAGACGTTAGGCAAATACGCAGGTCGACCAACCGATGCGGTTGTTATCTTCTCCAAGTCCGGTCCCGAATTTGTTTGCGAAACCGTTGTCCACCTATCGACTGGCCTCACGGCCCAAGCAAAGTCGCATGCCCATGAAATCTATGCAGCTTTTGACAGCTGCTGCGAAAAAATGGACAAACAACTCCGCCGCTACAAACGTCGGTTGAAGGATCACCACTCCGAAAGGACAACTCCGGTTGAACTTATGGCCAGTTCCTCTTATATCCTCGCCGCAACCGAGGAGTCGGAAGACGAGAGCGAAGCAGCTGTCGCGCCGATGATCATCGCTGAGATGGAAACCAAAATTCCATCTATTTCAGTTGGTGAGGCGGTGATGCAGATGGAGTTGGCCCATAGCACGGTCCAGGTCTTTAGAAACGAAAAACACGGCGGACTGAACGTAGTTTACCGCCGGGAAGACGGAAACATAGGCTGGGTCGATCCGAAGTAATCGACTTATGCCGTCGAAAGGCCCAAGGCGATTTAATGCAACTTTCGGATATTCTGAAGACCGATGCGGTCAAGACAATCACGTCTTCGACCAGCAAGAAACGGTTGTTCCATGACCTCGCCGACTTGGCGCAGAATTGCTACGGCTTTAATGCGTCCGACGTTGTCGATGCGTTGTTGGATCGCGAAAACCTTGGGCCTACTGGCGTGGGACACGGCATTGCCTTGCCCCATGCCCGCTTGAAAGATGCGAACGCCGTACGCGGCATCTTTCTGCGTCTAGAGAAGCCGCTCGACTTTGATTCCGTTGATCGCCAGCCTGTGGACCTCGTGTTTGCACTCTTGGCCCCCGACACCGCTGGTGTTGAGCACCTTAAAGCACTCGCTCTCGTCTCGCGCACAATGCGGGACCCTGCGATCTGCGCAAAGCTACGGGCGAATAGCGATCCTGCGACCCTGCACGCTATCTTGACGGAAGTGCAGTCGACACAGGCCGCCTAAGCGCGCCACGCGTCAAACCCAAAACTCATGTAATCGCGTGAATAGGCATCGTTAGATGCCTTTTCCAATTCTGCGTCATAGATGCGCGCCAAACGATCCGCGAATGGATCGGTCACGGATGCAAAATCTGGGGCATCCGTGCGCCCTACGGACGCAGCAAGGTATGCCAAATCCAAGGGAAGTTGGTCTTCACGGATGATAATGTCTGGCGTCGCGAAATTCGAAAACCCCTGAACAACGGCCCATTGCGAGGCCCATGAGTTATCGACCCTGATCGCCGTCTGCGCCTGCACGTTTGCCTTGAGGAAACTCAGGAACGACAAAAAGGCCGCCCGATGGGCATCGTCGTCGTAAGCCTCGCCCGGAGGGGTGTCTTTTGGAATCGGCACCTTGAACATCTGGCGCAGGGTCTTTCGAATTTCACCATAAACAGGCCCGTCATCCAGCCCGAGGATATGTGTGCAGAACGCAGCGTGGGCGCGCGCCAAAGGATGACGCACAACCGTAAACGCTCTGTGGCCAGGATTAGACCGTTTCCACTGACGCACCGTCTTCTGGGTAAAGCCCTCTATCACAGGGGCACCATCCAAACAGGTCAACCATTCTGCCACGGCAGCCTCAGGTCCACCTTTGATCGGCATATACATCAATGGCGTCTCGGCCGCCGCGATATACTGGGGGATCATGGCCCCACGGCGCGGTTCAAAGTTCGGCGTGCGAGACAGATTGAACCGATCCAAACGCGTGAGCGCCCGCTCCATCGCCTCGAAGTTACTCACCTTCTCAGATATCGGCTCTGGGTTCTGTTTCTTGAGCGTCTTATCAAGAGTCTCAAGCCGAGCGCCCGTACCGAGGAATGCCGCGAGGCCATTCATCACATCGACGTCTTGCAGGTCCTCGTAGGCCACATAGAACGCTGTTTGACCCGTCTTTTGCAGGCTGTTGAGCAAGAAGATCTGGAACTCTTGTAAAGCCGTCAGATGGTTTTCGAACTCTTCGGCATTGAACGTGACAGTCTCTGACCGAACGTTCTTAACATTCGTAAGCTTCCACTGCCCCGTCGCCTGCGCGATTTTCCAACTCACATAGCTATCGACTGGATTTCGGGTCAGGACGATCTTTGCACAACGCGGATCAGACAAAGCAATGTCCAAAACGCGCGGATCGTGGTCGTGGAAATAGCGAAAGCCACCTAGCCCGTCGGAATGCGCTTTGATCGTATCAATCAGATGGTTCGCATTTGCGTCTCGCTGAGCTTGCGACACCCCCAAGATATTGTCTTTGTTCGGGTAGCCGATGAAGTGCGGGTTAAACGCCTCACCGTGGCATTCAATGCCCTCAAAAGCGTTCAAATTCGCTTCGAGGAAATTCGACCCCGTTCGCATTTCGGCAAAAACAATAAAGTAATCGAATTTCGACATAAACTACCGAACCAAATAGGGTTTTCGCGCACTGCGCGGTTCATTCGTGGCCACGGGATCGACTGGAAAATCGCCCATGAGGTAGGGGTGCATCCCCTGATTCTTCAAATTTTGTAGGAACTGCCCAAAGCCTGTCAGATCAACCATCCGAGGGGCTTCGGTCAGACGGCGAACGTTCTTGCCCGTGATCTCATCCACAACCGTTTGCAGGGCTTCCATCGGCGACTCAATAAACTCGGCCATGGTCCAAATTCGGACGCGCGCCTTTGTATAAATCGCACGCAGCGCAAGCAGGTGTTCGCTTTCGATCCTTTGCAGCCGCGCGGCTTCTTCGCGGAGATCAGCAAAATTGCGGTTCGATTGGAACAAAGGCACGGCCCATGCACCAGAAATAACACTGATCTGCGCGTTAGGATCACGCGCAACGTCCCAGCTGATATCTTGGGTGTCATGTGGGCCGAATTGAAAACACTGACGTTCGCCGCGGGTATTCCAAACAAGGCTCCGCAAGAAGCTTCTCGTGTTGTAGTCCCGCAACTTCGGACAGTCCGACAATGCACCAACAAAAGTCGCCTGACGCCCCTCGAACTCAACCCGTTCCGGCGCAAACAAGTGACCGTGCACCCGCGCACCTGTCGCCTTCGCCAACCAAGGTTCGAAATCCTCGAACAACTCAGTAAAGCCTTCGAACATCGAATAGGGACCGCAGGTTACGCCATTTTCCCAGTCTTGGTTCGGAAAACGGCTCTGCATGTAAAGACCCGCGCGACCACGGGTTCGACGATCAACCGCGCGGGCAAAAATTCGATCGATTTTACCGGGGTTCGGTTCAGCCGCCTTTAGGCCCGCCGACGGTCCAAGGAAGGCGTCATACAAACGGTTCGCATGAGGCCAAATCTTACGCGCCACAAAACAATCCGACCGCCGCAAAAGCTGCAGGTGGTCGTCATAGAAAATGTGCGGCTTCCCTTGGAAATCGAATTTCGACAAGGTCAGCGAACGGCTCTCAACATTCGGTGAATACAAACGAGACAGCGTTTGGAAATAGCTCTCGTCTGGGATCCAAACCTTCTTGAAATAACGATCATAAGTAGGTCGATCTGGGTCTTCGAGGATCGCAGACAAGGTCTGGCGCGTCAGGCACCACCATTGCGAGCCCATGTGCGGGACAATGCCCTTGGGGATTTTGCGTTTGAATTTCACGCGGCGCTGCAGGTCCACGTAGAAATCGAACAACTGCCGCTGGGTCTTCCACGAAAACGGAAACCGCAGCGTGAAACGTTCGTGATCAAGCCCGCCGACTGTCCAAGGCACGTCAGCCGTTGTCGCGCTCTCGATAAAATCAACGCGTGGACGTTCGGTCAGATAGTCGTGCAGTTCATCGACAGGCCGCAAAGGCAAGCACGAGCCAGATGCCAAATAGACATGCGTAACCGACGGATGATCCCGCAGGATTTTTTCGCTGGCCTCTTGGGTCGCGGCAACGATGCCCCACGTCCCCCACTCACATTTGTGACGGGGCGAGAAGGTTACTTCAGGCATGTCCGACACGGCACTTACGAATTTGTCGTAACGCGCCTTATTCACCTTGGCGTCAACATGGACAACAACCGGACAGCCGCTTTTCACCCAGTTGCGGATCACCTGCTCTGCACGATGCAGCGCGGTGTGAACCAGCATAACTACCCCAACCTGCGTCATGCCCAGTTCCCCTTGGACATAAGGCCCAGAATTTCGAGCTGACGCCAGTTGATGTATTTTTCGGACCACTTGCACCACAAATCAGTGTTGTCCTGTAGCCCTGCGACATAGGCCTTATATTCGTGGCTCGCCGCGTAATGTTGTTTACGCGCGAGTTCCTCGTGGGCTTTCACGGTCAGCGTATCGAGAAACTTTGTATGGAGCAGAATGCCCGATGCCTTTTCGCCACCCCATTCATCGTAGACGAGGTTTAGACCACGGGGCAGCAGCATGTGCGTGCTACTGACATAGGCGTAACGACGATCCCATTTCACCAATGGGACCTTATTCAACGCCGGTGCACGTTCCGGGTTTTCTTGAAAAAACGCACGCGCCCGTGGGCCTCCTTGGATCCAAAGGTTGCCGAATGACGGGTTCCGCTGAATCGCATAATTTCCGCTATCAAACCAGTTTGCGATCTCTAGGGGGTCATCACCGCGGCGGTATGGGATCGCTGAAATAGGGCCTTTTGGATACATATCCAACAGCATCGCCGAGAACGATTTGATCGATGACGCGTCGAGCCAGTCGGTCAAAGCGCGAATGGGTCGCGTATCGCAGAACGGGAAAACAAACAGCTCGTCTGGATCGACGACCAAAGTCCAATGCCCGTGGCCGTATCGCATCAACAGCCAGTTCACCCAGTCGATGCCAAAGCGGGACCGCTTATAGCTTTTACCCGTCGACCAAAGCGAAACGTCCGATTGATCCGCAAGATACTCTCGCCCACCATCATCGCTATCGTTGTCGATCATCAGAAAGTGGTTAACGCCGAGGTCACGGTAATACTTCAGGAAATACGGCAACCGCACATCTTCGTTGCGCAGCGTCGAGACAAGCAGGATGTCGCTTTTCCGGATTTGAGAGGTGCGATCTGCGATAGGCGTAAGCTCGTGACGCTTGCGCAGCGCACGAACGAGCCAGCGGCGACGCTGAACCCTTAGCCTGTATGATCTCCAAAGCCCCAAAACGGCCCCTTACCTAGTCAGCTTTCAAGCGAAGCTGTCACTACTCCCAACACAGCAGCAAAGTGATCGTCCCACTTTGGCAATGATACGTAGGCAACCCGCTCCCCGTCTTCGTTTGTCTTTAATTCGTTAACGGTTTCCCGCCAAGAATAGTTATCTTGTGGGTCTAGGTAAACAATCCGATCACCCAAGGTTTCGCGGTAAACGGGTAAATCTGCGCAAACGACAGGCGTGCCCAGCGCGGCAGCTTCAATTGGGGGCATCCCGAATCCTTCTGCAATCGATGGAAAGAGCATCCCCTTAGAACCATGCACAACCGCCGCGAGAGCAGAATCGCTCAGATCGGGCACTTCGATCACATCGGGCACACCACGATCCAAAGCCTCAAAGACAGTTTGGTTCAGCCAACCACGGTTGCCACAGATAAGCAAAAGAGGTCGCTCTTCGGTATCCAGAGACTCCCAAACCTCTAGCAAGAGAGAATGATACTTCCGTGGTTCAATGGTGCCGACTGTCACGAAATACGGCCGAGACAGATCAAGATCTGGCGGAATTTCAGCATACCGCGGCATCACGGGGTCAATACCCGGATGCGCCACAATGATCGGCGGAACACGCCCGTGCCGCTGCAAATGTGGTGTGAGGCTATCGCTCGTGACCTTAGACACTGCGATCACACGGTCGGCTTCTTCGGATACGACACGCAGTTGCCGATTGAAGTCGGTGACGGTTTGCGGACGCTGAACCTCTGGATAATCCAACGGGATCGTATCGTGGATCATCACGTGGACACGCGCATCGACGCTTAACTTGAACGCAGACACGAATTCGAACTCCAAATTCGTATGCCCAACAATGTAGAGATCGACACCTTTTGGCAGATGCTCTGATAACATCAACGCCAATCGGCTGCGTCCACAACGGGCGACACGATGCTTGCGCACAAAGCTTTGAGCTGCCTGAACACGCTTTGGCATCTTGAACCTGAGACGCGAAAGAAGGTCTGACTGCCCCCACTCACCTTTCAACGTCGCCCGAAGAATGGATTGCCCGCCAGAACGGTCCAGCAAAACATACCCATAGGACGTTCGGGCGATGAAATAGCAGGGGACATCATCGGCTAGGAAACGGCGCAGATACGCTAGTTCGACACGATCAACACCCGTCAGGACTCGACCCGCACGTCCAACCAGACGTGTGATGTCCAGAACCCTGCCTGAAGAGTTATTTATTATAGTGTCCACTTTGGTGCCAACGCCACGCGTCTGTAATCATTTGACGAAGTGTAGACCGAGACGGCGCCCAACCCAACTCCTCAATTGCACGCGTGCTACCTGAGACCAATTTCGTTGCATCACCGGGTCGGCGATCCCCTTCGATCATCGGGACCTCTTTGTTCGTGACCTCGGCAGAATGCGCCACGACCTCGCGGACGGAAAAGCCGCTGCCGGTGCCCAAATTGAACACCCGACCATCTTTGCCATCTTCGAGCCACTTAACGCCCAACACATGCGCATCAACGAGATCACAAACGTGAACATAGTCACGAATGCAGGTGCCATCAGGCGTATCGTAATCGGTACCAAAGATCGTCAACGCCGCGCGCTTACCGTCAATCGCATCCAGCATGAGCGGAATGAGGTGCGTCTCTGGCTGGTGGAATTCGCCAACCTCAGCTTCAGGATCGGCGCCTGCGACGTTGAAATACCGGAAAATCACTGACCGCAGGCCATGGCTCTGACCAAAATTGACCAACATATCCTCAATGGCGCGTTTGGACGCGCCATAGGCGTTGATCGGCTGCTGAACACAGGTTTCGTCGAGCGTCACGCCATCCTGTTCGCCATAGGTGGCACAGGTCGACGAAAATACGAACTGCATACAACCCGCATCGACAGCGGCCTCAATCAGGTTCAGGGACCCGCTGACGTTGTTGCGCCAATAGCTACCTGGGTCTTTCATGCTATCGCCAACCTGGCTCAGCGCCGCAAAGTGCATCACGGCAACGGGTTTATGCTTTGCAAAAACCTCGTCCAAGCGCGCGCGATCAAGCAAATCACCGCGTTCAAATGGACCGAATTTTACGGCGTCTTCCCAACCCGTGATCAAGTTATCAAAGGTGACGGGCGTATAACCCGCCGCCTTGAGCGCCTTACACGCATGCGAGCCGATATAGCCCGCACCACCCGTTACCAGAACAGTTGTCATAAACTTCGCCCTTAAAGTTGGGCCTGACGAACCGCGTAGAGATCATCAAGATACGTTTCGAATTCACCGCGAAGGTCCGACCGAGCAAGACCAAACGCAACAGTTGCCTGCAAGAAGCCTGCCTTAGAACCGCAGTCAAAGCGTTGGCCTTCGAAACGATAGCCGAACACATTGCGGTTCTGACGTAGCTCTTCGGCGATCGCATCGGTTAGCTGCAATTCACCACCTGCGCCACGATCGATGGTCTCAAGGTTCCGCATCACGTCGGGGGTCAGAATATAACGGCCAATAACAGCGAGGTTGGACGGCGCATCCTCGGGCTTTGGCTTCTCAACCATGTTCTTGACCGAAACGACCGAGCCCATGTCAGCTTTGACATCCAAAAGACCGTAGGACGACGCCTTCTCCTGCGGGACTTCCATCGCGGCAACCATGCAGCCGCCCGTTTCTTCGTAGGCTTCAACCATTTGCTTCAAGCAGGGTTTATCAGCCGCGATCACGTCGTCAGGCAGCATTACAGCAAAGGGTTCATCGCCAATCAAACGACGGGCACACCAGACCGCGTGACCCAGACCCAAAGCACGGTGCTGACGAATATACGCAATCGCGCCGCTTTCCATGTAGGTGCTCTTCAAAACGTCGAGCAGTTCATGTTTGCCCTTCGCTTCGAGGTCAGTTTCCAGCTCGACCGAGCGGTCAAAATAATCTTCGAGCGCCGACTTCCCTTTGGAGGTAACGAAGATGAAATCGGTAATACCTGCCTCGCGGGCCTCATCGATCGCGTATTGGATCAATGGACGATCCACGAGAGTCATAATCTCTTTCGGGACCGATTTGGTTGCGGGCAAAAACCGCGTTCCGAGACCAGCAACCGGGAAAATCGCTTTGGTTACTTTTCTGCTCATGTCGTACTCCAATTAACTTGGCTAAATTTTTTAACAGCTGTCGCCTATCACAACAAAAATGCCGTTCACATCGCCTTATTCACAATAAGTAACAGTATCGACACGCTCGGCACGTTTCAGCCCAATGCTACGGAAATTTGTCTCTGATCCCAGCCAATCGGCTCATTTCATGTGCGGTTCGTGACTTTTTTGTCCACAGACGGAACATAGGATCTGACCGATCAGAGCGGCCAAACAATCCACCGCGTTGTAACCAGATACCGTCTTCTTGGAACCGAACGTGATGGAACAGAGCCGTTAGACTGTAGCGGAACACGGTCACGCGGTAGCCTTCTTCGCGGGCCATTCGCGCAGCTGCCTTGACCCGAGACCATGAATACCAGCGCCCGACCAACGCCATATGCCCCGCGTCGGCGACCTCTTTTTCAAACTTCAAGAACGGCTCTTTTGACGGCGAAATAGGCGCTAGTGGAGCGATATTCGCGGTTTCACCCTCAAGCAGACCTTGGGTCATCGTCGCCATGAGCACTGACACATCCTTCGGCTCAATCCGACCTGCGATCATATGTTCAATCAACCGCCGACCCTGGGCTTTGACTTCGGAGTCGATGACCGGACCGTGCTTTGCCTCGGGCAAGTGCTTGCGCAGGAAAACCTTCAAGCTCCGACCAATTGGGAAAAGCGTTGTCGGCGCACGATCTTCACGGCGCTTATCACTGGCTGCGAAACCATGATGAACCTGCGCCCGCGGGACAATCGCTGTTGTCATTTCCAATCCTGCCAGACGCATATTTAGGTCTGTTTCGTCCAAATAGAACTGAAACGCAGGATCAAAGCCACCTAGCTTGCAGAGCACATCACGATCAAAGGCCATATTCGTGCCTTCGGTTTTGATTCCTTGCTGTGCTGAGCCTTCAACACAAATCGGATCATCACTGTCGAGAAGCAGTTCCTCTGACCACCCATTCGGACGTACGTCGCGGGCTTTCCATTGAAAAGAAATTCCATTGCGACCGCGCACATAGCCCCCAGCAGCAACGGCCTGACGGCTCGCAATTGGTCCGACGAGGTGGTCGAGCCACGTCGGCTCTGGGATCGCATCGTCATCGATAAACGCGACGATGGTCCCTGCCGCCACCTCAAGCCCTGCATTGCGCGCTGCAGCAATGTTCGCCTCATCGAACGGGATCAACTTGACGCTTTTCGCAAATCCACCCGCTGCCATCTCTTCGCAGCCGCGTTGATCCGCGACCACAATGATTTCGAAATTCGGGTGCAATAGCTGCATCAGCCCCTTCACGCACCGCCGCAAATGCTGCGGGCGGTCGCGGCTGACGACAATTACGCTGACAGGAGCCGCGCTCACGCCGCTCCCATTTTCTTGAGCATCGCTTCGATGCGCGGCACGTCTTCGGGGTTATTCAATTCCCAGAATTGGCGACCACGGGCTTCAACCTCAACGCAGAGAACATGCACGCCACGTTCAAGGAAACGTAGCTGCTCAAGCCCTTCCAGTTTTTCCAACGGGCCAGCAGCCCAGCGCGGGTAAGCAGCCAAAGCCGAAGGACGATAGGCATAGACACCGACGTGGTGGAAAACGGGTGTTTCTTCGTCATCAGCGTAAGTCTTGCCAGTGTAGGGAATGACCTCTTTGCTGAAATAGAGTGCGTTATAGTCGATGCCGAACACAGCGGTCGTGCCACCAACACGCCCAGCGCGGCGATCTTCAAGGAACCCGTTGAGAGCTTCACCTTCGGTCCGCAGAACAGGTGTCGCAACTTCGGCGACGGGGCTCGCCTTTAGACCCTTGATCAGCTCTTCGACGAACCAATGCGGGGTCAGGGGTGCGTCACCTTGAAGGTTCACAACTACATCGTAACCGCCGCCCAGTTTATCAAACGCTTCCGCACAGCGCTCTGTACCGTTTTGGCAGGACTCAGAGGTCATAACGACCTCGGCACCGAACGCTTCCGCAGCCTCGCGAATGCGGTCGTCGTCAGTCGCAACGACAACCTTGTCCACGCCTTGAACCATCATCGCGGCTTCCCAGCTGCGCTTGATCAGGCTTTTCGCTTCACCCGTTGCGCCCTTTAGCTCAACAAGAGGCTTCCCCGGATAGCGAGTGGAAGCAAAACGTGCTGGGATTACGATGAGTGTGGACACTTAAGCCTCCTTGAGATCAACGCCCGGCGCATAGGCGATAAAGAACGGGTTCGCGAAGCCCTCTTTGCCGTAGCGAAGTGGCTGATGGTTGTCGAAACGCACAACGTCGCCACCTGCGCCGACCAAGACAGCGTGTCCAGCAGCCGTATCCCACTCCATCGTGCGGCCAACGCGCGGATAGAGGTCGGCCTCACCCGTGGCAACAAGGCAGAACTTCAGCGAAGAGCCGGCGGACTTTAAATCTTTGGCTTTATACTTCGCCAAATAGTCATCCGTTGCCTGATCACGGTGCGATTTCGAAGCGACGACGAACAGCGCCTCATTATCAGGTTTTGACACACGAATAGGCTTCAATTCGCCAACGGTCTCTTTGTCGAACGGACCGATTTCTTCGACCGCGTTCCCGCCGGCATCGGTGTAGAACAGGCGTTCTTTTGCTGGTGCATAGACAATACCGCGCACAGGCGAACCATCCAGAACATAAGCAATGTTCACTGTGAAGTCGCCGCGGCGGTTGATGAATTCTTTGGTGCCGTCGAGCGGATCAACGATCAAAAACGTTGAAACATCTTGGCCGTGGCTGTCAGCTTGCTCTTCGGTCACAAGCGCGACATCAGGAAACGCAGCACGCAATCCAGCCGAGATGATCGCATCAGCAGCTTCATCGGCTTCGGTCACTGGGCTTTCGTCGCTCTTGGTCTTAATTTCAAAGTCAGGACTATTGTAAACTTCCATGATTTTGTCCCCCGCTTCGAGCGAGAGTTGACGCATCACGGTGACGAGTTTTTCTAAATTCATTAAATTCTCCTGACGGACTGCCCGTATTTACCATAAAATTGATCGGCAAAGTCGTGCCTCTTATGGTAGAGGCTTAAGAGAACGGCAAGAAATTCGTTGATATTCGGGCGTAAGACCCGGCCAGTCACAGGCAAGTTTAAGATGTTCCAAGTCAAGCAACCGCGCACAATGCTGGGGTCCCTCGGGTCCATGCTGGAACTCATCTTCCACTCGACTGTGCGCGAAATTCGCAAGAGCCACCGCAACGCAATCGTCGGCCTGTTGATGAACATGGTGCAGGCGCTCGTTTTTGTTGGTGCGTTTTACCTCATGTTCCAACTCTTGGGGATGCGCCGTAGTCAAATCCGCGGCGATTTCCTTCTCTATATTATGTCTGGGGTGTTTCTATTTCTCACCCACACCAAAGCGATGGGCGCCGTCTACGGTTCTGGTGGATCAACATCGGCGATGCTCAAACACGCACCACTGAACTCATTAATACTGATCTCATCTGCGGCACTAGGCTCGCTCTACACACAGGTGCTCTCGCTCCTGACTATCCTGTATCTCTACCACGTGATCGGGAACCCAATTTCAATCGATAACCCCGTTGGTGCTATGTCCATGCTCCTCCTTGCTTGGTTCTCAGGCGTGGCAATCGGCGTGATTTTTCTGTCGGTCAAACCATGGCTCCCCGAGTTCACAGGCATTGCGCAGCAGATTTACGCACGCATGAACATGATTGCCTCTGGCAAAATGTTCGTCGCCAACGCAACGCCGAGCTACATTCTCGCCATGTTTGACTGGAACCCATTGTTCCACTGCATCGATCAGGAACGCGGCTTTGTTTTCGTGAACTACTACCCGCACCACAGCAATTACGTGTATCCGATCGTCGTAAGCGTGGTGTGCATCACAATCGGCCTCATGGCCGAATTCTTCACCCGCAAATACGCCTCCGAAAGCTGGAGCGCCGCTCGGTAATCACGTCACCACCCGCAAGGTGACGTTGATCCTACCACCATTGGTCAGCAGCGTTGATGTGTTCGGCTTCACTCGGTCAATGCCGTGAAACAGAAGGCGCGAAGGCCCTCCGAGGACACAGACATCGCCGCTTTCCAACCAGATACTCTCGGTCGAACCACCGCGTGTTTCGTTTCCAATGCGGAACAATGCAGAGTCTCCCAAAGAAATCGAAACCACAGGTGCGCCGAAATCCTTTTCATCCCGATCCTGATGCAAACCCATTTTTGCTGTTGAGGAATAGTAGTTGATCAGACAACTTTCAGGACTTCGCTCTGACCGAGAGACCGCATTCCAGACGGCAAGAACAGATTGAGGAATCTCAGGCCACGCGACACCTGAGGGGTGCTGCTGTTCGTAGCGATAACCATTTGCATCAGACACCCAACCGAATCGACCCGCCGATGTCATCTTCACACTCATCGACTGCCCGCTTGCCGTTTTCGGCGTAAAGAACGGAGCCGCTTGGGCAACCACGCGCAAATCATCAACCATCGCGGACTGCTCGGCTTTCGATAATAGCCCCTTGAACACATTCACACCCCGAACAGTTAGGGTTGGCTCTGGTTGATCCTGCATATCTTTGTTGCCCAAGTTGTTTTTTACCATCTTTGCGGCCCTGCCCCCGTTGCAGGCAGCAATTGTCAACCTTATATACCCGTTGATCCACGGTTCGGACCACTTTCCGAGCCAGATTTAACTCCAGATGGTTCAGGTGCCGTTCACCGGGCCTGGGCAGCTCAAACCGCCTAAGAAGAGGGATTTGAAAAATGGGAAAAGTCATTGGTATTGACCTTGGTACCACGAACTCCTGCGTAGCCATCCTTGATGGTTCCAAACCGCGCGTCATCGAAAACGCTGAAGGCGCACGTACCACTCCGTCGATCGTCGGTTTCACCGAAGACGAGCGCCTTGTTGGTCAGCCGGCAAAACGCCAGGCCGTTACCAACCCTGACAACACTGTATTCGCTGTTAAGCGTCTTATCGGTCGTCGCACCACCGACGCTGAAGTCGAAAAAGACAAGAAGCTCGTCCCCTACGCAATTGTAGACGGCGGCAACGGCGACGCATGGGTTGAGATCCGTGGCGAGAAATACTCTCCGAGCCAAGTTTCGGCTTTCATTCTGCAAAAGATGAAAGAAACCGCTGAATCCTACCTCGGCGAAGACGTGACCCAAGCGGTTATCACCGTTCCGGCATACTTTAACGACGCTCAGCGTCAGGCAACCAAAGACGCCGGCAAAATCGCTGGCCTCGAAGTTCTGCGTATCATCAACGAACCGACCGCTGCGGCACTCGCCTACGGTCTGGACAAAGATGAAACCAAAACCATTGCTGTTTATGACCTTGGCGGCGGTACATTCGACGTTACCATCCTCGAAATCGACGATGGTCTGTTCGAAGTAAAATCGACCAACGGCGACACCTTCCTCGGTGGTGAAGACTTTGACATGCGCATCGTCAACTACCTCGCTGACGAGTTCAAAAAAGAGCACGGCGTTGACCTGACCTCTGACAAAATGGCTCTGCAGCGTCTGAAAGAAGCCGCTGAAAAAGCCAAAATCGAACTGTCCTCGTCGCAGCAGACCGAAATCAACCAGCCGTTCATCTCGATGGGTTCGAACGGTCAGCCGCTGCACATGGTCATGAAACTGACCCGCGCAAAGCTGGAAAGCCTGGTTGCTGACCTGATCAAGAACTCGATCAAACCGTGTCAGGCTGCTCTTAAGGACGCTGGTCTCACCACTTCCGACATCGACGAAGTCGTTCTGGTCGGTGGTATGACCCGCATGCCGAAAGTTATCGAAGAAGTAACCAAATTTTTCGGTAAAGAGCCGCACAAGGGTGTGAACCCGGACGAAGTTGTTGCGATGGGCGCTGCTATTCAGGCTGGCGTTCTGCAGGGCGACCTGAAGGACCTCGTTCTTCTGGACGTGACCCCGCTGTCGCTGGGCATCGAAACGTTGGGTGGCGTGTTCACACGTCTGATCGACCGCAACACCACGATCCCGACCAAAAAATCCCAAGTCTTCTCAACCGCAGAAGACAACCAGAACGCTGTGACCATTCGTGTGTTCCAGGGTGAACGCGAGATGGCTGCCGACAACAAAATGCTCGGTCAGTTCAACCTCGAAAACATCCCGCCAGCACCGCGCGGCATGCCACAGATCGAAGTGACCTTCGACATCGACGCAAACGGTATCGTATCCGTTGGCGCAAAAGACAAAGGCACAGGTAAAGAACAGCAGATTACGATTCAGGCCTCTGGCGGTCTGTCGGACGAAGACATCGAAAAGATGGTCAAGGACGCAGAAGAAAACGCAGAAGCCGATAAGAAGCGTAAAGAGTTGGTCGAAGCGAAAAACCAGGCTGAAAGCCTCGTTCACGCAACCGAGAAATCGATCGAAGAGCACGGCGACAAGGTTGATCCGTCGACCATCGAAGCAATCGAACTGGCAGTAGCTGCCCTCAAGGACGAACTTGAAGGTGACGACGCTGGCAAGATCAAGTCGGGCATCCAGAACGTAACCGAAGCGTCCATGCGCCTTGGTGAAGCCATCTACAAAGCATCCCAAGACGGTGGCGACTCTGACGCTGCTGACAACGATGGTGCAGATGACGACATCCTCGACGCTGACTTCGAGGACCTTGGCGAAGACAAGCGCGGCTAATCATAGCCCTGCTGTGAATAGGCCGGCCCAGACTGACTGGGCCGGTTTGTTCCTTTCCCAAAGGGGGAACGCATGTCAAAACGCGATTATTACGAAGTTTTAGGTGTATCCAAAGGCGCGACCGCGGAAGAGCTGAAAAAGGCCTACCGCACGAAAGCCAAAGAACTGCACCCAGACCGTAACTCTGACAATCCGGACGCAGAATCCCAGTTCAAAGAAGTGAACGAGGCCTATGACGTCCTGAAAGACGCCAACAAAAAAGCAGCTTATGACCGTTATGGCCATGCTGCGTTTGACGGTGGCATGGGTGGCGGACCACGTGGTGGTCACGGGCACGGCGACTTTGCCTCTGCCTTCTCTGATGTTTTCGACGATCTGTTTGGCGACTTCATGGGTGGTGGCCGTCAAGGCGGTGGCCGTTCGCGCGCGCAACGCGGCAACGACCTGCGCTACAACCTGCGCATCACGCTCGAAGAAGCCTTTGGTGGTCTGCAAAAGACCATCAACATTCCAGCATCGAGCCAATGTGGTTCGTGTAACGGAACGGGTGCCGAAGGCGGCAGCGAACCCATCACCTGTCCAACCTGCTCGGGCATGGGTAAAGTGCGCGCTCAACAGGGCTTCTTTACCGTCGAACGGACCTGTCCGACCTGTAACGGCATGGGTCAGACGATCAAGAACCCGTGCAAATCCTGCCACGGTGCAGGCCGCGTCGAAAAAGAAAAAGCACTGTCGGTCAACATCCCGGCAGGCGTTGAAACTGGCACTCGCATCCGCCTCGCTGGCGAAGGCGAAGCCGGTCTACGCGGTGGCCCATCGGGCGACCTGTATATCTTTATCGAAGTGGCAGAGCACGAGCTCTTTGAACGCGAAGGAACATCCTTGTTCTGCCGCGTTCCAGTATCAATGGTTGATGCAGCACTGGGCGGCGAAGTTGAGGTGCCAACAATCGAAGGTGGCCGTAGCCGCGTGAAGATCCCTGAAGGCAGCCAATCTGGTCGCCAGATGCGTCTTCGCGGCAAAGGTATGCCCGCTCTGCGCGGTGGCTCGACCGGCGATATGCTGATTGAGCTGGTTGTCGAGACACCTGTGAAACTGACGTCCAAGCAAAAGGAACTCCTCCACGAGTTCCAAGAGCTCAGCACCGAAAACAACCCGCATTCGTCGAAATTCTTTTCGGCGGTCAAAGGGTTCTGGGACTCGATGAAAGGCTAATCCAGCCTCCATCCCAACGATCAAAGGGCGGCCATCACGGTCGCCCTTTTTCGTTTACTCCGCCTTAATCTGTCATCGGCGATGCTCGCGGTATGACCCAGTCCCCGCACATGGCCGAGGCGCCACTCCCGTTTTTCGACCTCAATGACGAGGTTGTCTTGCCTATTCAGGCAAAAGGCCAACCATCCTACATCAAGGATCACCGCACCCGTCTACGGGAACGGTTCATGACGGGTGGCGCAGCCGCCCTCCCCGATTACGAAATGCTAGAACTCGTGCTGTTTCGCGCCATTCCGCGTCAGGATGTGAAACCACTGGCGCATGCGCTCTTGGATACATTTGGGGATTTAGGTCGTGTGATCACCGCGCCAACTGCTACTCTTAAAGGGATCAAAGGCGTCGGTGATGCGGTCGTCGTTGAACTCAAGATCATTGAAGCAGCCGCGCAACGGCTCGCACGGTCAAAGATCATGCAGCGGCAGGTGATAAGCAGTTGGAATGAGGTTCTCGACTACTGCCACACAGTCATGGCGCATCGGGAAACCGAACAATTCCGCATCCTGTTTCTCGACCGAAAGAACGTCCTGATTGCCGATGAAGAACAGTCCAAAGGCACGGTCGATCATGTGCCCGTTTATCCAAGAGAAGTCGTCAAACGGTCCCTTGAATTGAACGCCTCCGCTTTGATCCTCGTTCATAATCATCCGTCAGGTGACCCAACCCCGTCAGAAGCTGACATAACCATCACGCATCAAATCGAGCGGGCGTTAACCGTGATGGGGATCACGCTGCACGATCATCTGATCATTGGAAAATCTCGGGAACTCAGTTTCCGCGCCGAGGGTCTGATCTAGTCACCGACCCAGAGTTCTACACGGCGATTCATGCGGCGACCCCACTCTGTTTCATCGCAGCCCATCGGCAGGGCCTCACCGAATCCGTTCGCGGAAATGCGCACCGCATCAGGAACGTCGCCACCCAGTGCTGCTGTAAGTTCTGCCAACACCGCATCGGCCCTAGTCTGAGAGAGGTTCTTGTTAATGCTCGCGGCCCCAGTGCCATCGCTAAAGCCTGCAAGCGTCAAACGGCGACCGTCAAACTGGCCATCGCGTATCGCTTGGGCGAGGAACAATAGATGCGATTCAGAAACAGGTGTCAGCGTGGTCGAGCCCTCGGCAAATCGGAAGGTTGTCGACAAACGGGCTTGCCCATCCAACGTGCGCAACATTTCTTGAAGCTCGGTCAATGAAACTTCACTACCCGCCTGCAAAATAGCGTTTGCAAGCCGCTCGCCTTGTTCATCCCAGCCAATTGGCACCACACCTTGGTCCACAAAACCAGCTCTCCGTATGACGGCTTGCGCCTCGTTGCTACGCAGCCAAGCCAGAAAGTCCGCAGCCTGCGGTGCGATCCGGTATTCAGGTAGATAAAGATAAAGCGGCATCGTCAGTGGATAATCACCCGTCTTCAACGACGTCCGACGGGGGATGGACCTCAACCCACAGACATCCTGCAAAATCATCGGCGCCGCTTTGCCAAAAGCCCCCATCGGCACAACACCGATAGCCAGTGGGTCTTCGGCCACGAGGTTGGTCATTTCGGGCCCGACCTCAATCCGAACAGCATCCTCGACCGCAGCAGAGTCACCCAAAACCATGGATTGGAACCCATGCGCTTGATCAGAGTTTTCAGCCGCTAGTACAGGATGCACTACACCGTCATCGCCCTTGAGGTCGGACCAGTTTGTAACGTCGCCACTGAACACAGACGACAGAGCATCCAGAGAAATCGATTTGACGGGTTGGAGCGGGGATACAACGGGCACCAAAGCATCAAGCGCCAATATGCGTGCCCGACCATTCGCGTTAAGCGCCCCTAAACCCGCAGCCATTGATGCTGCATTTTCTGCAACTGTCGCGGGACGCGCAGACATGACCACATCGGCTGTTCCATTGCGCTGCATTTCAAAACCAACCGAACTCTCGTTCAACGCAAAATAGACCTGCAGTTCGGGCGCACCGAGAGGCCCGATCTGGTATTGCAGTGCACTTTCGCCTTCGATCGCCGAGATATTCAGGTTCCGTTGCCGTCCATATGCCTCGACCAACGCAGGAAGAAGGACCTCGCCAATGCGGGGCGATCCTGCGAACCGAAGTTCGGCCGCTCCGTTGGGTGCAGGGCACCGCAATCCCTCGCAAATCACACCTGCATAGGCGACCGTCACAACGCCGTATTCGGTCCGCAGGCGCATGTAGTCGCCATCAAAGCTTAGTACATCGCCACTAATCGCGAGCCCGCCCTCTGTCCGCAGATTAACGGGTTCAGCAGTGGCAATGTCACACGCAAAGAGCGCGGCCAAAGCAGCCGCGCCAATGCGTTTCAAATTCGGGACCTTACAACTTATACGCGTCATTTCGCGGCGAGTGTTAAGTCCGTGAACATATTTTTCAACACAAGAAAGTCTCCAACTGCAACGCAGTCTGGCATAGTGACTTGTAGGTCAACAGCTTCGGCGTCGTGCTCTGGCCCAATCTGGATACTTTGGGCTGCAACTTCACGTCCACAGTTGCGGATCGTGATAGACGCTTCAACACTAAGTTCGATCGCTCCGCCGGACGCAGAATGAGCTGTTGGGTAGGTATAGACCTCGGCGATCAGGGGTTCAGGCAATTCGTCATTGCCCAATCGAACAAGGAAACCCTGCCCATTCGCGGCAGCGCTCGGCGACCGTGGTGCATCCGCCCAGACGTGACCGTCCGACCCAAACTCAGCGCCAAACTCAAAGGCATGTATCCCAACCCCTGAGTTGCCCTGCCATTGCAGAACAGCGCGATCCAAGTCCGCGACATCAGGAACACTCACGCTCGCTACCGCACCCATCCCGTCGTCAAAAGCCGCAATAAATACGGCGTTTTCGGTAAGAGCTGGAACTTCGGCCGCAAACTGGCCGTCCTCATCGGTTGCGACAGAGAACATCATGCCCTGATGGTGCACGGTGAACCGCGCCTGTGGATAGCACGACGCGTCTACCGTCAGATTCACCATGCCGAAAGCCCTCGCCTCCGCTGCCATTTCGGGCACACAGTCGACGTTTAACGCGATCTCATCGGCGGGGTCGGAAATTGGCTCGTCAGGGTCCGTTGCGGCAACAAGGATCGGCACAATGTCCGTCACGACAGGATCAATGCTGGCGGGCACCTTCAATTCTGTGACCTGAACCTCGGGCGCGACCATGAATGGGCCAGCGTCTTCGGGCAGGGCAACATCGCGCAGCGCCACAGATGGCTCAACTAAAACGGTGCTTTGGACGGGTGCTGGCATCGCCTCAACATCAGTCGAACGTTCAGCAAACGCATTGCCGTTTTGCATAACAAAACCAACGGCAAGAGCAGCCGAAAACGTGACGCCAGCAGTCATCATTTTTCTAGAGCGGGACAATTCACCCTCCACCAACACTTAAATTCAGTTTTCAACCTAGGGGTGGAAGATGGTGTTAGCTGGACCTGACTGGGGAAAGTTCTGGGCTGAATTGGGGCGTAATTGGTCATAGGACAGAAAAAGGCCGGCGTCATTGCTGACACCGGCCCCAAATTTCACCTGCCGCTAAAGCTCAGAACTTGCCGTGGCAGTATTTGAACTTCTCGCCCGAACCACAGGGGCACGGATCGTTTCGCGACGGATCACCCCAAGTCGTTGGGTCATTCTCATCAAACCCGGGTTTTGCGTTCGCTGCTGGATGCTTTGGCTGTTCTGCCGCTGCAGCAGCTGCCTGCGACTGACGCTGCTGTTCCACCATTTGACGCAGCATCTGTTCTTGCTGCTCTTTGGACATCGGCTGAATGCGCGAAAGTTTCTGGGTCACGTCCTCACGCAAACCATCCAAGAGGCTTTCGAACAGCTGGAAGGCTTCGGTTTTGTATTCGTTGAGCGGGTCACGCTGCGCATAACCACGGAAGCCAACGACCGACCGAAGGTGTTCGAGCGTCAACAAATGCTCGCGCCATTTACCGTCGATGGTTTGAAGCAGGATCTGCTTTTCGATCTGGCGCATAGTCTCGGCACCAAAGGCTTCGGCTTTTTCTGCCATAAGCGCATCGGTCGCCTCATAGAGACGGTCGCGGATATCGCTGTCGTCCACGCCCTCTTCAGACGCCCATTCAACGACAGGCACGTCAACGCCCAGCTTATCGAGACATGCAGCCTTAAGACCTTCAGCATCCCACTGATCCGCATAGGACCGCGCAGGAATGAACTGGTCGACCAGATCGTCGACAACGTCCTGACGCATATCACCAACAATCTCGGACAGGTCCGCCGCTTCCATGATTTCGCGGCGCTGCTTAAAGATCACCTTACGCTGATCGTTCATCACGTCATCGAACTTCAACAGCTGCTTACGAATGTCAAAGTTGCGGCCTTCGACCTTAGCCTGCGCACGTTCGAGCGATTTGTTCACCCACGGGTGAATGATCGCTTCGCCCTCTTTCATGCCAAGGCCAGAGAGAACCTTCTCTAGACGCTCGGACCCAAAGATACGCATCAGGTCATCGTCAAGCGACAGGAAGAACACCGAACGACCTGGGTCACCCTGACGGCCCGAACGGCCACGGAGCTGGTTGTCAATACGACGGGATTCGTGACGTTCGGTTGCCAGAACGAACAGACCACCGGCCTGCTTAACCGCCTCTTCGTCACCCTTATGCGCTTCTTCGATCTGCGCACGGATGGCTTCGGGGTCGGCCTCAGGGTTCGCAGCAATCGCCTCGAGAACTTTGTGCTCAACGTTACCGCCGAGCTTAATGTCAGTGCCACGGCCCGCCATGTTCGTCGCAATCGTCACAGCGCCGAGCTTACCAGCCTCTGCAACGATCTGCGCCTCTTGCTCGTGCTGACGCGCGTTCAGAACGTTGTGCGGGATTTTTGCAGCGGTCAGAAGCTGGGACAGGAATTCCGATTTTTCAATCGAGGTCGTACCGACAAGGATCGGCTGGCCTTTTTCATGGGCGATACCGATTTCTTTGACGATGGCATCAAATTTTTCCTGTGCCGAACGGTACACCTGATCGTGTTCATCTTTACGCGCAATCGGACGGTTGGTCGGAACTTCGACGACGCCGAGACGGTAGATTTCCATGAACTCGTCGGCTTCGGTCATCGCCGTACCCGTCATACCGCCCAGTTTTTCATACAGGCGGAAGTAGTTCTGGAATGTCACCGACGCGAGTGTCACGTTCTCGGGCTGGATCGCGCAGTTCTCTTTGGCTTCGATCGCTTGATGCAGACCGTCCGACAGACGACGGCCCGCCATCATACGGCCTGTGAATTCGTCGATCAGCACAACGTTGCCGTCACGAACGATGTAGTCTTTGTCCTTGGTGAACAGCTTGTGAGCACGGAGGCCTTGGTTCACGTGGTGAACAATGGTGGTGCTTTCCGGATCGTAGAGCGACTGGTCGGCTGGCAAAATACCTGCGGTCCGAAGACGTTCTTCGAGAAATTCGTTGCCCTCGTCGGTAAAGGTCACCTGACGGGACTTTTCATCGATGGTGTAGTGCGATTCAGCCAGCTCTGGGATCAACGCGTCGATGGCTTTATACAGCTCCGAACGGTCTTGCGCTGGACCAGAAATGATCAGCGGGGTCCGCGCTTCGTCGATAAGGATCGAGTCGACCTCGTCCACAATCGCGAAGTAGTGCTGACGCTGCATCATCTGGCTCAGTTCGGACTTCATGTTGTCACGAAGGTAATCGAAACCAAGTTCGTTGTTGGTCGTGTAGGTGATGTCGCAGGCATAAGCCGTGCGCTTTTCGTCTTCGGGCTGCTGAGGAACGACAACGCCCGTGGTCAGACCCAAGGCACCGTAAACTTTGCTCATCCATTCCGCGTCACGACGTGCGAGGTAGTCGTTCACCGTCACAACGTGAACGCCTTTGCCCGTGAGAGCATTCAGATAGGCCGCGAAGGTCGCCATGAGCGTTTTACCTTCACCGGTCTTCATCTCGGAAATGTTACCTTGGTGCAGGAAAATCCCGCCCATCAACTGCACATCAAAGGCCCGCAGACCCAATGCACGCTTGGCGGCTTCGCGACAGTTCGCAAAGGCCTCGGGCAGCAGCGAGTCGAGTGATTCACCACCCTCGATGCGTCCCTTAAATTCGTTGGACTTCTCGATCAGCTGTTCATCTGTCAGCTTCTCGAATTCGGGCTCCAGCGCGTTGATCTTTGCGATGATCGGCTTGGTTGCCTTGATCTTGCGGTCGTTCGCGGTGCCAAACACCTTTTTGGCCAGCGTTCCGAATCCCAGCATGTTCTCTCCGCGCCCTCAATTTGGGGCCTAATGACGTCGTTATGATGAGGAGGTTGCTTGTCGCTTACAGCAGCAACGCCTAAACAGGTGACAAGACGGTCCCTCAATGCCTCTTCGGGATGTAAGGGGAGGGCCATAAAGTGTCAACGCTGCGGGGCTTTCGCAGCCGAATTGGGAAAGATTTGATGAAGAAATTCGCTACATTCGCAGCAGTAAGTGCCCTCGCCCTCTTTGCGGCCACTGCACAGGCTGAGGAACCGACCGGAAATACCGTCGTCGCGACTGTAAATGGCACCGACATCACACTGTCGCACATGATTATCACCATGGCGCAACTGCCCGCCCAATATCAGCAACTCCCGCCCGAAGTTCTCTGGGACGGTATCCTCGAACAACTGATCCAACAACAGTTGCTCGCCGATGAAATGACTGATCTGCCTGCACGCGCTCAATACGCGATCGAAAACGAAACCCGTTCGATCAAAGCGGGCGAACGTATCTCTGTTCTGTCCGAAGCTGCAGTCACCGAAGAGGCTCTTCAGGCTGCCTATGACGCGCAATTCGCTGACGCAGAGCCGACACCTGAATACAACGCATCGCACATCCTCTTGGCCACCCAGGAAGAAGCGCTCGCCGCGAAAGCACGCGTTGATGCAGGCGAAGACTTTGCAACCGTCGCTACTGAACTGTCGACAGGTCCATCTGGCCCGAACGGTGGCCAGCTCGGTTGGTTCGGCCCAGGCATGATGGTAGAGCCCTTCGAACAAGCCGTCGTCGCTATGGAAGTCGGCACTGTATCTGAACCCGTTGAGACTCAATTCGGCTGGCACATCATCAAACTGAACGAAACACGCGATCAGGCAAACCCGACCCTCGACGATATGCGAGACGAACTCGCCGCTAAAATCCAAGAGGAAATGATCACCACCTATCTGGCTCAGATCACCTCTGATTCTGACATTACACGCATCGAAGCTGGCTCGATCGATCCAGCCGCTCTCACCAACCTCGACCTGCTGGAGCAGTAAAACTATGCCCGTCTCGCCTCTTGCCCCTGCGGCATTCCCCGACCTTCCGGTCATTGATGGCGTCCGTTTTGCATCGGCTATGGCTGGTGTGAAATACAACAACCGCACCGATGTGATGCTGGCCGAATTGGTCGAAGGCAGCACCGTTGCGGGCGTTTTCACTCGCTCGGCCACACGGTCGGCGAACGTTTTGGACTGTCAGGCCAAAAACGGGAAAACACAGGCGGGACGGGCCGCCATCATCGTGAACTCGGGCAACTCGAACGCGTTTACAGGCGCTCGTGGTGTTGAGGCTGTGACCGCCCTTTGCGCTGGCGTTGCGGAACAGACTGGTATCGACGCTGATCGCATCTTTACCTCGTCAACTGGCGTAATTGGCGAACCCCTACCCTACGACCGTATCACCGCGAAAATTGGCGAGCTATCCGCAAACCTCAACGCGGGCGGCATCGAAGGCGCTGCAAAGGCAATCATGACCACCGATACCTTCCCGAAGGGGTCCGCGGCTGAAATCACCGTGAACGGTCAGACGGTCAAGATTGCAGGCATCGCCAAAGGTTCAGGCATGATCGCGCCTGACATGGCCACCATGCTCGTCTACATCTTTACGGATGCGAAAATCGGCTACGACGCTCTGCAGGGTGTCCTGTCGAAACTCACCGACAAAACCTTCAACTGCATCACCGTCGACAGCGATACATCGACCTCTGACACGCTCCTCATCGGCGCAACGGGCGCATCTGGCGTGGATGTCACCGGCAATGCTGACTTTGAGGCCGCGCTTCACAAGGTGATGCTCGACCTGTCTCATCAAGTGATCCGCGACGGCGAAGGCGCAACGAAGTTCGTTGAGATCCAAGTTACAGGCGCAGCCAACGACGCAGACGCAAAACGCGTCGGCCTTTCAGTCGCAAACTCTCCGTTGGTTAAAACCGCGATTGCTGGCGAAGATGCCAACTGGGGTCGTATCGTTGCCGCTGTCGGTAAATCTGGTGCCGAAGCCGACCGTGATCGTCTCTCCATTCGGTTTGGCGACATCACCGTGGCTGAAAACGGATGGCGCGCGCCAGATTATTCCGAAGCGGACGCAAGCGCTTACATGAAAAACGCTGAACTGATCATCGGTGTTGATCTCGGTATCGGGACTGGCGCCTCAACAGTTTGGACCTGTGACCTGACCTACGAATACATTCGGATCAACGCGGATTATCGCTCGTGACGAAGAAAATCATCCTCGTTTCCGCAGTCGCGCTCATCGATGTCGATGGGCGCGTTCTGCTTGCGCAACGGCCCGAGGGAAAGTCCCTAGCGGGCCTATGGGAATTCCCAGGTGGTAAAGTCGAAACAGGCGAAACGCCCGAGGCCGCACTGGTCCGCGAACTCCAAGAAGAGCTCGGTATCGAAACGTGGAATTCCTGCCTCGCGCCGCTGACGTTTGCCTCGTACAGCTACGACGATTTCCACCTTCTGATGCCGTTGTTTGCGTGCCGGCGCTGGAATGGCACACCACAACCCAAAGAGGGCCAAAAGCTGGCTTGGGTCCGCAAGGAACATCTGAACGATTACCCGATGCCCCCTGCCGACATTCCGCTCATCCCAATTCTACGCGACTGGCTCTAAAATCATCCTTTGGGATAGCTATTTTTAACAGCCACCCATCAGGTAGCTTTAACTCTAGGCGACAACCTGAGGTGTTAGATATGTACCGTACAATTATTATCGGCAGCAGTGTGTCCTTGCAGGGCAAGTTTCTGCGCGACGCGGATAACGGCAACGTTGTAATCAGCATCGGCAACCGCACTTACGTTGGGCGTCCAGCAAACGTTGCGGCCTAAGATCGGAACATTTTCCGACATGACAAAGAAAAAGGGACGGTCCTCGTTGGACCGTCCCTTTTCTTTTGTGCGAAACGCGGCCTGATTACAGGCTGCGCTCGATTTCTTCACGTTCGAAGATCTCGATAACGTCGCCTGGACGGATATCGTCGTAGTTCTCGAACGCCATACCGCATTCCTGACCGGACTGAACCTCGGCCACTTCATCTTTGAAGCGCTTGAGGGTCTTGAGCGTGCCTTCGTGGATAACAACGTTATCACGCAGCAGGCGCACACCAGCCGAACGACGGGCCACGCCTTCGGTGACCAGACAGCCAGCAACTTTGCCGACGTTGGAAACCTTGAACACCTCTTTGATGTTCGCGTAACCGATAAAGTTCTCGCGGATTTCTGCGGACAGAAGGCCAGATGCAGCAGCTTTGATGTCGTCAACGAGGTCATAGATGACCGAGTAGTAACGAATTTCAACGCCCTTCTGGTTCGCGGAGTTACGTGCCGGTGCGTTCGCACGAACGTTAAAGCCGATAACCGGGGTGCCCGATGCTTCTGCAAGACCAACGTCAGTCTCGGTGATCGCTCCAACACCGTAGTGAATAACGCGAACGCGGACTTCGTCGTTGCCGACTTTTTCCAGCGCCTGAACGATTGCTTCGGCAGAACCCTGAACGTCAGCTTTAACAACAACGGGCAGCTCAGAAACGTTCTCGTCTTCTTTCGCTTTCGCCATCAGCTGTTCGAGGGTGGTCGCTGCACCTGCCGCTGCGCGTTTTTCTTTCGCAGCATGAGCACGGTATTCAGCGATCTCACGCGCCTGCGCTTCGGTTTCGGTCACGTTCAGAACGTCACCTGCTTCCGGAGTGCCGTTGAGGCCAAGAACCTCAACAGGAACAGACGGGCCAGCCTCGTCAACACGCTCACCTTGGTCGTTGATCAGCGCGCGGACTTTACCCCACTGTTCACCCACAACGAAGATATCGCCGCGTTTCAGAGTACCGTTCTGGACCAGAACAGTTGCAACCGGACCACGACCCACATCGAGCTGAGCTTCGATCACAGCGCCCTGAGCAGCGCGGTTCGGGTTAGCTTTGAGTTCGAGGATTTCCGCCTGAAGCGCAATTGCTTCGAGGAGGCTGTCGAGACCCATGCCAGTTTTGGCCGAAACTTCAACGTCCTGAACGTCGCCAGACATCTTCTCGACCACGATTTCGTGCATCAAGAGGTCTGTACGGACCTTATCAGGGTTCGCTGATGGTTTATCGCACTTGTTGATCGCAACGATCATCGGAACTTTCGCCGCTTTTGCGTGAGCGATTGCTTCGATGGTCTGCGGCATCACGGCGTCGTCAGCCGCAACAACGAGAACAACAATGTCCGTGACCTGCGCACCACGAGCACGCATTGACGTAAACGCAGCGTGGCCCGGAGTGTCGAGGAACGACAGAACAGCGCCAGAGTCAGTGGTGACCTGATACGCACCGATGTGCTGGGTGATGCCGCCAGCTTCGCCAGATACAACGTTCGCCTTGCGGATCGCGTCGAGAAGCGAAGTCTTACCGTGGTCAACGTGTCCCATGATGGTGATGACCGGCGGACGCGGTTTCAGGTCTTCAGCTTTGTCCTGAACCTGCTCAATCGCCTGTTCAACGTCAGCATCCGACACACGTTGTACACGGTGGCCGAACTCTTCGATGATCAGTTCTGCGGTATCCGCGTCGATCGTCTGGTTCTGTGTCGCCATGATGCCGTTCTGCATCAGAGCTTTCACAACATCAGCCACACGTTCGGCCATACGGTTCGCAAGTTCTGCAACGGTGATCGCTTCAGGAAGCTGGACGTCACGCACGATTTTCTCGCGCTGCATTTGTCCACCCATCGCTTTTTGACGGGCTTTCTCTTGCTTACGCTTCATCGCCGCCATCGAGCGGTGACGACCGTCACCACCTGCCAGCGCATCATTCAGCGACAACTTACCAGAGCGGCGGCCGCCATCACGCGACGCCACTTTGGCTTTCGCGTTTTTCGCGTCATCACGGGCGTCGTCACGTTGACGATCAACCTTGCGCGGGCCAGCGCCCACGGAACGACCAGAGCGGTCATCCTCACCACCTGCCGGCGCAGCAGCGGCAGCAGGTGCCGGCGCAGCAGCGGCAGCTTTCTTTACTTCAGCAGCACGTGCGGCTTCTTCAGCTTCACGCTTTTTGCGCTCTTCTTCTTCCGCCTTCGCACGGAGCGCTTCTTCGCGCTCGCGCTCTTCGCGTTCTTTTGCTTCGATTTCGGCACGACGACGATCACGCTCTTCTTCGCGTGCTTTGTCTTCGGCCTCACGCCTTGCGGCATCTTCGGCTTCGCGGGCTTTCGCTACCGCGAGTGCCTTCATACGGCGTTCCAGTTCGGCATCAGAAATACCGGCTGGACGCTTGGAGGGGTCACCTACAGTTGGTCGTGTAGTGCCGCCTGGTTTGGCTGCACCTGGTTTGGGAACCACAACGCGTTTGCGCTTGGTCTCAACCACGACGTTCTTGGTGCGTCCATGGCTGAAGCTCTGCTTCACATTTCCCGAACCGCCACGCAGACCAAGAGGTTTTTTTCCGTCGTTATCGCTCATCTAGCTACTTTTTCCTTTCCGGTGGCCGAATTGCCGCCGTCAGTTATACGCATGCTTTTCAGCTTTGCGGCTTCCTCTACAACACGGTCGCTGAGTCCGCCATAAGCGAGCGCGCCATGTATCACACTTTGACGCCCGAAAGCCAAACCCAATTCATCAGCCGTGAGGCAGTCGAAATATCGGGCGCCTTCCGGCGTCCAGAGTTTGGTTTTTCCGCGCGCGGATCCATCGCTGGCCTGCAAGAGAACGCGAACACGTTCCCCACCTGCCAACCAGTCCTTAACTTTCTCAAAGCCGCCAATGGCATAGCCGCCCTTTCGAGCCAGTGCGATCAAATCAGTCACACGGCGCACAAGTTGACGCTCTACGTCATCGGCGAGCCCTTCAGGCACCGTCACAGGAGCCTTTGCAGATCGCGAAAAATGACCCTTTCCAGCCTGTTCCAGAGCACTACGAGTGGCTGAAACCCACATGCCCCGACCGGGAAGTTTCTCCATCACATCAGGATAGACCTGATTATCAGGACCAACCACAAAGCGGATCAACCCAGACACAGGCTGAACTTCGCCAGTGACGATGCACTTGCGTTCAGTTTCCATATCCCGATTTTTATGTTGTCCGCCACGGGTCATTCTCAAGAACTCCGAGGATTACTCCTCAGCCCCCTCTTCAATCTCATCTGCTGCGTCCGCTTCGAGCTCTTCAGGGTCAACCCAGCCAAGCATGACGCGAGCGGTCATGATCATGTCCTGAGCTTCTTCGAGGCTCACGTCGAACTTCTCAAGGACGCCATCGTCCTTGACGCGTTCGCCGTCCACAGTGGTCCAGCCGCCAGCCAATTCCCAGTCCGCGCAGGTCGCGAAATCTTCGAGCGATTTCACGCCGTCTTCGGCAAGGGCTTCGATCATTTGCGGTGTCAGACCTTCGAATTCAACGAGGCTGTCTTCGACGCCCAACTCACGTGCACGTTCCATCGCTTTGCGGTTCTGGGCTTCCAGAACGTCACGAGCGCGCGCTTGCAGTTCGTTTGCAGTGTCGTCATCAACGCCGTCGATCACGAGCAGTTCGTCAACGTCAACGTAGGCAACTTCTTCGAGGTTGGTGAAGCCTTCTGAAACCAGCAACTGAGCAAAGAATTCGTCCAGATCGAGGTTTTCCATGAACAGCTTGGTGCGCACTTCGAACTCGGCCTGACGACGTTTGGATTCTTCTTCCTCAGTCATGATGTCGATGTCGAGGCCGGTCAGCTGAGACGCCAGACGCACGTTCTGACCACGGCGACCAATCGCAAGCGACAGCTGTTCTTCAGGAACAACGACTTCGATTTTGCCAGCTTCTTCGTCCAGAACCACTTTCGACACTTCTGCCGGCTGCAGTGCGTTCACAAGGAAGGTTGGAGTATCTTCATTCCACGGAATGATGTCGATTTTCTCGCCTTGAAGCTCGTTCACAACGGCCTGAACACGGCTACCGCGCATACCGACGCAAGCGCCAACCGGATCAATCGAGTTGTCGAACGAGATAACAGCGATCTTTGCGCGCGAACCTGGGTCACGAGCAACCGCTTTGATCTCGATGATGCCTTCGTAGATTTCCGGCACTTCCATTTTGAAGAGCTCAGCCATGAACTCAGGAGCGGTACGCGACAGGAAGATCTGTGGGCCACGAGGTTCACGACGAACGTCTTTAACGTATGCACGAATACGGTCACCTGGGCGGTATGCTTCGCGGCCGATTTTCTCGTTACGACGCAGAACGGCTTCACCAGCACCTACGTCAACGATGACGTTGCCGTATTCTTCACGCTTAACGGAACCGTTGATGATGGTGCCTGCGCGGTCCTTGAATTCTTCGTACTGCTTGTCACGCTCAGCTTCGCGGACTTTCTGAAGGATAACCTGTTTAGCGGACTGAGCAGCAATACGGCCCAGTTCAACTGGCGGAACTTCCTCAGAGAACTCGTCACCAATTTGCGGGTCAGCCATATATTGCTTCGCCTGATCAACGGTGAACTCAGCCTGATAGTTCTCAAGATCTTCGTCAGCAACAACGGTACGAACACGGGTAAAGGTTGCTTTACCAGTTTTGCGGTCGATCGACACGCGAATGTCCATTTCCGAACCGTAACGCGATTTCGCTGCACGAGCGAGCGACTCTTCCATCGCTTCGACGACCAAGTTCGGGTCGATCATTTTCTCGCGGGCTACGGCTTCGGCTGTTTGCAGCAGCTCAAGCTGGTTGGCAGAGGTAATTGCCATGTCTCTTACTCCTCGTCGCCATCAATGATGGTTTCAACTTCATCATACTGGGCCTCATCGATTTGGCCCTTGTCTTTGCGACCGCGCAGAACTTCGCGGATCAATTCATCTGTCAGAACCAGTTTGGCATCTGACAGCCAGTCGAATTTCAGACCGATGGTGATGTCTTCGCCCTGCTCATCAAGCGTGATCAGAACTTCATCACCTTCGACGCCAGCAAGCTGGCCTTTAAAGCGCCGACGACCGTCGATCATCTCGCTGGTTTCGATCTTGGCCTCGTTGCCGGCCCATTGCTCGAAATCCTTGAGACGTGTCAGCGGACGATCGATACCGGGGGACGATACTTCGAGGCTGTAGGCCTCAATGATCGGGTCCTCGACGTCGAGCGTTGCCGAAAGCGCGGTCGAAATCTTAGCGCAGTCGTCAACCTCGATGGTGCCATCGGGTTTCTGCGCCATGACCTGCAAGGTGGTTTCCTTGAGGCTTTTCATCAAACGGACGCGCACAACTTCGTACCCCATGTCCTCAATGACAGGGGTAATAATTTCTGCGATCCGGCGGTCCAATGCCGCCTTGGCGATCAGATCAGTCATCTGTTCTCCAAAAACAAAAAAACGGGCTCGCGGCCCGTCGATCTTTCCCGGTGGAGCGTCGGGTCGGAACCGTCAGCGCCGCTGTTGAGAGGCCATATAGGCCCATACTGCTGAGTCTGCAAGGGAAACCGTCAGGCCACCCACCACCGTTCTGCCATGCGCGCGTTATCAATGGGCCAAAGGTTGCCAATCGACGTGGGGATTGCGACCCGATCCGAGGTTGCACCGATCCAATTTGCAAACGCGGGAATAATTGCACCGCCCTGATCGCGTAGGATTTTCTGCATTTCAGAGTAGAGTTCTGACCGCAGATCAGGGTCAAATTCCGCCCGCGCCGCGACAAGCAACTGTTCGAACCGTCCATCCGCCCAGCGCGTATCATTCCAAGGGCTACCTGCATGATAGGCCGTCGAGAGCATCCAGTCTTCGGTCACTCGACCTGACCAATAGGTCGCTGCAAATGGCTGGCTCCCGAATGTGTCGCCCCGATACCCAACAGATGCCGCCTCTATGATCTGAATATCAATGCCCGCTGGCGCGGCAGCCGTGCGGAACAGATCGACCGCAGACGAATTCATCGCGACATCAGACGTGAACAGATCAACAGAAACGTTCGACAGCCCAGCCTGACGCAAATGCCATGCGGCACGCTCAGGGTCATGAGCCAGAGGTTCGAGCCCCGCATAGAACTGGTTCGCAGGTCCAATCGGGCTATCCGCCGCGACCCGTCCGTGACCATGCAGCACCTGATCAACAATCGCCTGCCGATCGATGCCGTGCTTGAGCGCCAGACGAACATTCAGATCATCAAACGGAGCCGTATCTGTCCGCATTCCAAACGCGAGGTGCATATTCCCGGTCGTCTCGACGATATTTATCCGCGGATGGGTCGAAAGCCGCGATACGGCAGCAGGGTCCACCCGATCAACAGCATCCACCTGACCTGTAAGAAGCGCATTCATACGCCGCGCACGATCATTCATCGCCACGTATTCAACGCGGTCGAACCAACCTGCCGAGCCGTCTTTGTAATGGCTCTGCACGCGACGACCGACAAACCGTACCCCCGGTTCAAAGCTTTCAACGCGGTAGAGGCCAGTGCCAATCCCGTGGGCGATCGCTTCATCGATCTGACCAGAGGGGTAGATGATCAGGTGATAGTCGGACAGCAAATACGGAAAATCAGCATTCCCAGAAGTCAGCGTGAATCGCACCTGATGGTCCGACAAACGAGATATGTTCTGAATGCCATCGACAATAACCCGCGCGCCTGATGCCGTTCCACGATGTAGATCAAAACTGTCGATTACATCCTGCGCGACAAACGGTTTGCCGTTGTGAAAACTCACGCCACGCCGCAACGCAACCGTCCAAATACGTCCGTCCGCCGATGACTCCCAGCTTTCGGCGAGCTCACCGACCAACGATCCATCCGCCGTCACTTCGGTCAGACAATCAAAAACAGCGCCCTGCCCGCAGGCTATCATGAAACTGTCTGAAAACGTCCGTGCATCCCAACTGTCCAGCGGCGATGCCCCCGAAAGACCAACAGTGAGTCGTCCACCAACAGAACCCGCACGCGCCGATACGCCCGATGCAGTCAAAACCGCAGCGGCGATACCGTATTTCAGCAGGTTTCTTCGTTTGTAGGACTGCACCTGTGCAGACTCCGTTTGGGTTCAACTTGAATACCGTAGCGAAGCAAATCGCTTGGGTCCATGCCATCCAAGAACTTGTTGGGAGCCAGCAGGTTACCCGCAGCCTCCTTATGGATGAATGGCTATTAAAACTCCGCCGCGATCTCATCCATGATCCGCACCAATTCCCGCGTGATCCCCGGCTCAGACAGCGCATGACCCGCCTGTGGGATCATCCGCATCCGCGAGCCAATCCAGCCTTTGTGCAGTTTGTAAGCCGAAGTCGGCGGGCAGATCATGTCGTAGCGACCTTGGACAATATGGCCTGGGATACCGCGCAGACGGTGAAGGTTATTCAAGATCGCAGTGTCTTCGGTCAGGAACCCCTTGTTGATAAAGTAATGGTTCTCTAGCCGCGAAAATGCCCGCGCGTATTCCCCCGGTGCTTCGCCTGCAAAACCATTGGATTCGATGGATGCCAGCGCGTTCTCCCAATTGGCCCAAGCCCGCGCATAACGTGTCTCCTCCATCAGGTTCCCGCTGAACAAACGACGGTGATAGGCGCCGATCATATCGTCCCGCTCTTCCTCAGGAATGAGGCTTTCGAAACGGGCCCAAAGGTCTGGCCAGAACGCACCCGCGCCACCACCATAGAACCAATCCAGCTCTGGATCGGTCATAAGGAATACGCCGCGCAGGATCAAACCCAACACGCGTTCAGGATGGGTCTGCGCGTAGATCAAGGCCAGCGTCGCGCCCCAACTTCCGCCAAAGGCAAACCAACGTCCAATATTCAGGGTCTCACGGATCTTCTCCATATCCGCGACAAGGTCCCACGTCGTGTTCGCCTCGATGCTCGCATGAGGTAAGGACCGACCACATCCACGCTGATCGAACAGAACGATACGATACACGTCTGGGTCGAAATAACGCCGCATCGCAGGGCTACAACCGCCACCCGGTCCGCCGTGAACAACGATGACAGGCACACCGTCACGGCGACCACATTGTTCGACATACACTCTGTGCCCGTCACCCACATCCAGCATCTGCTGGTCAAATGGGTCGATCGGGGGATAAAGGTGCGGCACCGCGCGTCTTTGACCTGAGACTTTGTCCATGTCACCTCTATATAGCACGGTAAACCGCCAGACCATTCCCCCTTTGGAGGCAAAGATGACCCAGACGACCGTTGATCCCGCAGAAGTTGCCAAATTCGAAGCTATGGCAGCGGAATGGTGGGATCTTGAGGGCAAGTTCAAGCCGCTCCACATGATGAACCCAATCCGGCTGAAATACATCACCGAACAAATCGCAGCGGAGTTTGGTCGTGATCTGGACGACGACAAACCGTTTGCGGGGCTGCGAATTCTGGATATCGGATGCGGTGGCGGCCTCTTGTGCGAACCGATGGCGCGTCTGGGTGCCACGATTGTAGGCGTCGATGCGGCCGAACGGAACATCCCCGTGGCCCAAGCCCACGCTCGTCAATCTGGCCTCGACATCGATTACCGTTGGACCACCGCCGAAACGATGGCTGCTGCGGGTGAACAGTACGACGTGGTTCTCAACATGGAAGTGGTGGAACATGTGGCTGATCCACTGGCCTATCTGACCGCCTGCCAGCAACTCTTGAAGCAAGGCGGGCTGCACATCTGTTCGACTATCAATCGCAACCCCAAGAGCTTTGCCGTTGCGATTTTAGGTGCGGAGTATGTGATGCGCTGGCTGCCAAAAGGCACGCACGAATGGTCAAAGTTCATCACGCCAGACGAACTCTATGACTTGATCCGCAAGGGCGGCCTCGACCCCGTTGATCGCAAAGGGTTCGTGTTCAATCCAGTGCTATGGACATGGTCGATCAGTGATCGTGATTTGTCAGTGAACTACGTCACCGCATCGATCAAACGTTAATCGTTTTCGCTCAGCTGCAATCGCAGCTCGCGCAACACAGGCAGGACGGCGCGGACTTTTTCTGCGCCGACCTTATCAACGAGCCCCGCAATCACGGGCGTCATAGCAGCAAGTGCCGCATCACGCGCGGCAAGACCCGCAGGGCTGATAGCCACCAACTTGCGTCGTGCATCATCCCAGTCAGGGCGAATATGCACCCAACCTGCCCAATCTAGTTTCCCCAGCGTATTCGTCATCGCACCTCGGGTCAGGTGAAACGTCTTTGCCAATTGCGCTGGCGTGCGTTCATCACCAGCATGAGCAAGGTGATTCAGAACGGAAAAATGGGACAGTTCCATACCCTTGGGCAGCACGCGAACAACATTGGCGCGGGCCAACTGATCCACGGTCAAGATCTCGCTAAAGAGCGAAACGGCAAGGTTATTTGAATTCTTGTCCATCCGGTCCCCTAAAAACTCGATCATGCAACAAAGACGGTACGCGCGCCCGTGCTTGTGCCACCTCATCGGGGTTCAAATCAATGAAAACAATACCTTCGTCTACTCCAGCATCGACTAAAACCTCTCCCCAAGGAGAGATTACCATCGAATGACCGTAGGTTTGACGTGGTTTGCCCGAAAGCACAGCGTGATTGCCTGTTTGTGCTGCAGCCAGAACATAGGCTCCGTTTTCAATCGCGCGCGCCCGCAAGAGAGGTTCCCAATGCGCGGCGCCCGTGACGGGTGAAAACGCAGCAGGGGCCAGTAGGATCGTCGCACCCGCCTGACAAAGCGCACGATGCAAATACGGGAACCGAACATCGTAACACACCGTCAGCCCCAAAATGCCAAAGGGCGTTTCGCATGTTACCGCCTCTTCGCCTGGTCGGAACCCTGCGGATTCGCGAAACGTTTCAGTCTCAGAGACCTGAACGTCGAACATATGGATTTTATCATAACGGGCGCGGATCGACCCATCGGGCGCGATCACGAAGGACCGATTGGCAAAACGCCCATCTTCATCCCCCGTTTTGATCGCGAGCGAACCGATAGCGAGCCAAATTCCATGCTCAGCCGCAGCATCGCGCAGCCCTGCCAAAACGGGATCATCTGCTTCGAGGTGTAGAACGCCGTTCTGATGCTGCCGATCTTGGCTAATGATGTTCGTCACTTCGGGCGTCAGGACGAACCCAGCACCACCAGCAACGGCCGATGCAATCATCTCTTTGACCCGCGACAGGTTCGTCAGCGGATCGTCACTTGAACTGATCTGTAAAAGCGCAGCCCTCACGCCAGCATCGGGTCGAGCTTACCCGCGCGTTCAAGAGCGAATAGATCGTCGCAGCCCCCAACATGGGCGCCATCAATGAAAATCTGTGGCACGGTGCGGCCACCATTGGCGCGCTCCACCATTTCAGCGCGACGATCGGGATGCTCGATCACGTCGATCTCAGTAAAGGCGACACCTTTGGAGGTCAGCAGATGCTTTGCGCGGTGGCAAAAGCCACAAAACGGGGAGGAGTAGATTTCTACGGGTTTCATAACGGACCTTTCGTGTTCACCCGTATATTTAGGTTTCTTTATACGCTCGCGCCAGTGTCAGAACGCAAACCTGCTTTGCGCCAGCCAAACGCGCCCCTTCAGTCGCCGCAGCAAGAGTAGCGCCAGTGGTCATCACATCGTCGATGATCAGAACGGAACGCCCCCGCATACGGCAGCCATTTTTAGGATGTGGTCGGATTGAACCTTGCTGGACAGCAAGTCGGGCCTCGCGCGACATGCCTTCAGTCGGCCGCGTGCGGTGCACCTTCGCCAAACCATCAACGACAACGGGACGACCCAAAATACGCCCTGTTTCGGCAGCTAAAAGGGCCGATTGGTTGAACCTGCGCCGAAACAACCGCGTCCAATGCAGCGGAACCGGAACAATCACCGTATCATCGCTCAACAACGGACGGGCCGCGCGGGACAGCATCGCCGACAGCATTGGAACAAGGTCTTGTCGGTCCCCGTGCTTGAGCGACAGAACCAGCTTTCGCCCTCCACCTGAATACCCAAACACAGTCCGCCCAGTTGCCCAAGGTCGCGGCTCGGCCAGACATTCGTCGCAGAGCGCGGTTTCATCCTCACCCATCAGCGGCACACCACAATGGTCGCAGACCAAACCATTCACGAAATCCGTGGTGGCCCAACAGTCAGGACATAGGCCAAAGTCAGCGTCGGTGAGTTGATCACATAGGCCACACTGACGCGGCAGAACCATGCGGACAACACTATGCAACATCGTTGGTATTCCCTAAACAAAGGGCATGAGAACCCCGCCAAATATCGCCGACCGCGCATCGCTAGACCGCAACCGGTCTCGTATGACTGCAACATTCATGCTCGATGCTGTGGCAGACGAGATTCAGGAAAGACTGATCGAGGTTAACAGGCCGTTTAACGCGCCCGCGATTGTCTCTAGTCAGCCTGAATATTGGGCGACGCACTTCCCTGACGCGGTCCAAGTGGCAGATACCGATTTACTAGCCCTTGATGCAGGTCGGCATGATCTCGTGATCCATGCGATGTCGATGCATTGGGCCAACGATCCCATCGGCCAAATCGTCCAGTCTCGTCACGCTCTCAAACCCGATGGCCTGTTTTTGGGCGCGATGTTCGGGGGACAAACGCTCCACGAACTACGGAGCGTTCTAGCCGAAGCCGAGAGTCGCGTGACGGGCGGCCTATCGCCACGCGTCGCCCCAATGGCAGAGATCCGCGACCTAGGTGCGTTGTTGCAGCGATCAGGCATGGCGTTGCCCGTTGCGGACGCGATGCCACTGAATGTGACCTACGAGGATGCTTGGGCGCTGATGCGTGACCTTCGTGCGATGGGTGAGGCCAACGCGCTGTCGCAACGACTACGAAAGCCGACCCGCCGCGCAGTCTTTGCGGAGGCGGCAAAGCTATATGCCGAACACTTTAGCGATGCGGACGGGCGTATTCGTGCAACATTCGAAGTGATCTTTTTAACGGGCTGGGCTCCTGATGAGAGCCAACAAAAGCCCCTCCGCCCAGGATCAGCCACGGCGCGACTGGCGGACGCACTTGGTGCAAAAGAACTCAACCTGCCCCAGACGGATGATTGACCCATCGGGGTTTTGACATATCTCTGGCCCAAACTACGGAACGGGACTGACATGAAAGACGTAAAGAACACTGGCGGATTGGCGAAATGCCCCGTCCACGCACCAGCCGACCACCCCGCCATCAAACCGCGCCGTATCGGCATTTTGCTGGCAAACCTAGGTACGCCTGATGCGACCGATTACTGGTCGATGCGCCGATACCTGAGCGAGTTTTTGTCGGACAAACGTGTCATCGATTACCCAGCGTGGAAATGGCAACCAATCCTGCAGGGCATCATTCTTTCGATCCGTCCGCAAAAATCTGGTGCTGCCTATCGCTCTATCTGGAACACTGAAAAAGACGAAAGCCCGTTGATGACGATCACACGGGACCAAACCACTGCGATCCGTGCGAGCTTGAACGGGTTGTTCGGTGAACAAGTGATCGTCGATTTCTGCATGCGCTACGGCAATCCATCAACGGAATCGAAGGTCCGCGAGATGGTTGATGCAGGCTGTGACCGCATCCTGTTTTTCCCTCTCTATCCGCAATATGCGGGCGCGACATCAGCCACGGCAAACGATCAGTTCTTCCGTGCGCTGATGAAGGAAAAATTCCAGCCCGTCGCCCGTATCGTACCGCCCTATTTCGAAGATCCCGCTTATATCGACGCACTAGCGGCATCAGTGCAGCGTGCCTATGACGCGATGGACGAAAAGCCATCAATGTTGGTTTGCTCATACCACGGTTTGCCGAAACGATACTTGACCGAAGCGGGCGACCCCTATCACTGCCATTGCGCCAAAACCACGCGCCTCTTGAAAGAACGGCTTGGTTGGGATGACACGCAGATCAAAACGACTTTCCAGTCGAAATTTGGCCCCGAAGAATGGCTTCAGCCCTACACCGTCGAAGAGGTCGCCCGCCTTGCCGAACAAGGTCACAAACACATTGCAGTGATCGCACCTGCCTTCAGCGCCGATTGCATCGAAACGCTGGAAGAAATCAACGAAGAGATCAAAGAGAGCTTTGAAGAGGCGGGGGGCGAGCATTTCAGCTACATTCCATGCCTCAACGATGACCCAGCGCATATCGAAGCGCTGACTGGCATCATCATCCAGAACCTCAAAGGCTGGATTGGGTAAAAGAAAAGGGCCGGTTGCATCGCAACCGGCCCAATCTTGTCACTGAGACTTCGAATTAGTTCGAAGCTGCAGCAGCGATCAGAGCAACCAGGATCAGCGGAATGATCAGGCCCGAAGCGGACGACGAAGTCGCTGCTTCTTCAACAACTACTGGCTCAACAGTTACAACCGGAGCCATGCCACCTGCGAAAGCAGCAGAAGCGAAACCGGTGAAAGCAGCGGCGAGAGCGATTTTTTTCATAACAATTCTCCAATTTTCTTGTCGCAGGAACCTAAGTGTTGAGGACGGTCCGCGACAGTCAAGACTTACCTCGTGTACGAGTGTAAACTAGATAATCAGGCGTTCTGCCAAGAGGTTTTCTTATTTTCGCCACAAAAGATTTTGTGATTGTGGTTAAATCAGCAACACCTGAGTGCCTACTTTGGTCAATCCATAAAGCTCGGCGATGTGTTCATTGTACAGGCCGATACACCCGTTCGACGACCGACGACCGATTTTGCGCGTGTCATGGGTGCCGTGGATTCGGTAATACTGCCACGACAGATAGAGGGCGTGGGTCCCAAGTGGGTTATCTGGCCCCGGCCCAATGTAGTCTGGCCATTCGGGGTTCCGTTCTAGCATCGACGGTGTCGGACGCCATTCAGGCCCAATAACGCGACGCACAATCTCTGTTTTACCCAAGCGGGTAAGGTCGGCCGTCAACGGCACAGAGGTCGGGAAGAGCTTGTAAACAGACTGATCTTCGGACCAGAAATGAAGTGCACGGCTCTGCGTATCGACCAATATCGCACCGTTGCGAAGGGTGTCGAAATACGGGCGCCAATCCAAGGATCGGAAGCTCGAGATGTTCCGTTGAACCGAATGCGAGATATCGCTTTCGATTTCGGTCGAACCTTCGGTCTGCGCGACGCTGCGGGTGCCGATGGTTGCGGCGGCAGCGGCCACAAATGCACGGCGGCTAAATTTCGGGTCGGTCATGTCTGTATGCTCCGGCGTGGTAAGGTCCACGGTTGTTTGATGATGAAATACGCTTTTGTGCTGTTTCATTCAATTCACACATAGCGGAGATCGGCCAAACCTTGCGCAACTGGGTTTGAATTGCCACGAATCAACGGTTATGAGTTTCGCGTCTAACAGGAGTTCATCATGAATCGTCGTCACGTTATGTTCGGGTTCGCGGCTTTGGGTCTTGCGGGCTGCACGTTGGGTAACGGGCCGCGTCTTGGTCCAGATGGGCTCCCTCTGCCGTCTATCTATGTCATCGAACCAAGCGACGAGGCCGCGATCGAGTATCGGATGCTCGACGGTGTGAACGTTCTGCGTCAGGCACGAGGCCTGACACCGCTTACGCTGAACGCCCAATTGAACGCGGCTGCCGCGACTCATTCGCGTGACATGTCCCTCCAGAACCGTCCGTGGCACTTTGGATCGGACGGCTCCTCGCCGCTCGACCGTGGTCGTCGCGTTGGCTATTCGGGCCAGATCTTGGGTGAAAACATCTCTGAAACCTTCGAGACAGAGATGCAAACCTTGGCTGCCTGGCTTGAACAGGCAGACACCCGCGATGTGATTCTTGACCCCAGCGCCCGCGAAATGGGTTTTGCGTGGTTCCAAGAATCCAACGGCAAAATCTGGTGGACCTTTGTGACGGGCAAGCCCCTTTAAGGGTATATAAAGATTGGCGTTCCGTTCGGGACCATCGCGTAAATCTCTTCGATCTCAGCGTTCGAAACAGCGATACAGCCCGCCGTCCAATCAATGCTGCTATCCGCGAGTGATGGCGTCCCGTGGATAAAGATTTCACCACCTGGGGCGCGGCCTTGCGAGGCGGCATAGGCTCTGTCCTGAGCGTTCGGATATGAAATGCCGAGCGACAGGTGATAAGCCGAATTCGGATTCCGACGGTTGATCACATAGGTTCCTTCGGGCGTTTTACCGTCACCTTCGAACTGTTTGTGCCCTTCGGGGGCAAATCCCATGCGGATGTCGTAGCTCCGCATCACATCGGTATCGTGCATAAGATACATGCGACGCGCACCTTTGTTCACCACAATCGACGTCACCTCTGGTCCGTCATAGGACACAAATTTCGACGTGCGCCCGCATGACGATAGGCCAAGCGCGATGGTTAGGATCAATAGAATCCGTGTGAACATTGGGTACTGCCTCGATGCGATTTTCGCTTTTATTGCGCACCGTTTACACGAATTTGAATCCGCCGCCTAGCTACCCAAATTGACATCAATTGCGCGTAAATGCAGCAACGACCTCGGTATGGTGAGACCAACGGAACTGATCGACAACCGTCACGGGGCCAAGCGTAAAGCCCGCATCAATCAATGTCTTCGCATCACGAGCAAACGTCACTGGATTGCACGACACCATTGCCACCGTTGCAACTTTGGACTCAGCAATTTCAGCAACTTGAGCCTCTGCACCCGCACGCGGCGGGTCGATCACGATAGCGTCGAATTCATTCATTTCATCGGGCAAAAGTGGACGGCGGAACAGGTCACGCGTCTCAACGGAAACGCGGTGCAACCCGCCAGTGCTGCGCCAACCACGGTCCAATGCGTCCATCATCTCTCGGACGCCCTCAACCGCATGAACCGAGGCCTTCCGCGCCAAAGGCAGGGTAAACGTCCCCGACCCCGCAAAGAGGTCCACGACCTTATCCGCGTCGCCGACAATCGCGCTCACCGCGTCTTGTAGGGCTTTCTCACCATGCTTTGTCGCTTGTAGGAATGCCCCAGGCGGTGGCACGACGAGCGATCCACCGAAATCCTGACGCGGCGGGTGGATGGTCACAACGGGTTCATCAACCCAAACCAAACGGGCGATCCCGTATTGGTTCGCCCACTGCGCCAGATCGACCCGTAGATCGGTCGTGAGTTCTTTTTCAGTCTGAATATGGACATCGGGACCATCGACACTCAGGCTTACAGTCATCGCGACTTCAGCCTTCCGGCTCGCCGCGAGGGCTGTCAGTGCATTGAGCGCGGGAAGGGTTGCGATCAGTTCTGGCGCCAAAAGCTGACAATCGGGCACCTCAACCAGCGTGTCAGAGGCACGTGCGTGAAATCCGACCAAAGTTCCCTTTTTCGTGCGACGGCCAGCCAGTTTTGCACGGCGACGGGATTTGATCGGGCTTGTGATCGTGTCCGCGATGGTCGTTTCAATCCCCTGCGCCGACAGAGCGCGTTCAACAGTCGATGCCTTCCAAGCCGCAACAAAGGCGTCAGACGCATGCTGCATCGCGCAGCCGCCGCAGGATCTATAATGGCGGCACGGTGGGCTAACTCGGTCAGCCGAAGGTGAGACGATGCGAACGCCATCATCTGTCACTTCAACTTCTTCTAGGGGAAGCGTACGCGGAACCATCGTGCCGTCTTCGGCGCGACCTAAACCAGTGTGTGTGAGGCTTTGAATCTTCATGGCGCTTCCTTAGCGGGGCAATTCATCCAGCGCTAGAGATCAGAGCATCTCGCGACAACGTAAATCCAGAGGCTATCCAATCCGCTTCGAGTTTGCGGAGCCGTTCGCCCAATGCAGCCCCCGTAAATGCTGGCATAAGATCAGCCGCCTTGACGGGAAACGATTGCTGCATGGCATGCAGCACAATCGCCAGTTCGTCGGGATCAATTGGTTGCCCCATTGATGCCTGCCGCACGAGGTAGCTGTCTTCGGCAGTATCTTTGCACCGATACCCTAGTTCGCCCAAATCCATACTGATGCCAGCCTGAATAGCCTCAAGCCGCCGCTTGTCCGTGTTCGACAACCGCAACCGTTCAGGAACATCCTCGCCCCCAATGACTGCCAATCGACGGATCGGATCAGGACTACGGTCGCCCTCTAAATGCACAAGAATCGCGAGGCTTTGTGCCTGCGCACCGGGGAGGACCGCATAAAGAACTCCGCTCGCCGCCATTGCTACCATCGCAGGCGCAGGGTCAGCAGCAGACAGTAGTTTACGCATTTCAGAACCAACACGCTCCGCCGACAATTGGGCCAAACCATCGAGGTTTTCAGCACAGGCGGCCAATCCATCCGCATCGATGCCCAGCGCAGGATCGCCATACCAAGCCGAAAAACGGAAGAATCGAAGGATGCGCAAGTAATCTTCGCGAATACGCTGATCCGCATCACCGATGAATCGAAGGTGCCCAGCGCGAAGGTCGAGCAAACCATTCATGGGGTCAAACACCTCACCATTCGGCGCGGCATACAGCGCGTTCATCGTGAAATCACGGCGGCGGGCGTCCTCATCCATCGTGTCGGCAAAATCGACGACCGCGTGACGACCATCGGTGTCCATATCCCTGCGGAAGGTGGTAATCTCGAATGGGATACCGTCAGCGACTACGGTGATTGTGCCGTGATCAATGCCTGTCGGGATCGCCTTCAAACCGGCCTGTTTTGCCTGCTTTAGAGTCTGTTCTGGCCGCGCATCGGTCGAAATATCCAAATCCGACACGGGTTGCCCAAGCAGAGCATTCCGCACGCACCCACCGACAAAATAGGCCTGAAACCCGCCGTCCGTCAGCGCCTTGCATACTGCTTGCGACGCGGAGTGCGTTAACCACTCTGCCGTCAGTCGCATAGTCGTTCCGCCAATCCACGCAACATCCGCGCTGTGGCCCCCCAAATGTAATACGGGCCATAGGGCGCGGTGAAATAATACCGTCGGCGTCCCTGCCAACGACGCCCCTCAATCCGATAATTCGTGCGATCAGCGATATGGTCAAACGGGACGGTAAAGACCTCCTCAACCTCGCCAAGTTCAGGAACGGGGGTCCAGTCGCCACGGATCATCGCGACAACTGGTGTCGCAACGTAGCTGGTGACGGTTTCGTGTGACGGCAAGGTTCCCAAGACATTGACCTGAGCAGGGTCCAAACCGACCTCCTCCTGCGCCTCACGCAAGGCCGCATCGATCAAGGTCTCGCCCTGCTCAACCTTCCCACCGGGAAAGGCGATCTGGCCTGGGTGATGTTTCAGCCGCGCGGACCGTTTGGTCAGCAAAAGCCGACCATCCTCGTGGAACGCAACCAAAACCGCGGCTGGTTTCAACAAGCGGTTTTCAGGGAGCTTGGTATCTGGGTTCAGGTCGAAATCAGAGGTTTCACCGCCCTGAGCATGCAAGGCGGCGATCAGGCGGTCTTCTGCCTTATTCCTCTGAATCATCCGGTTTTTCCGTTGCTTCGAACCCGAGCGTTTTCGGGTCAAACTGGTAATGCGCGCCACAGAATTGGCAATCTGCGGTTACGATACCCTCTGGAGTGGTCATATGTGCAATATCTTTTGCCGAATAAATCGACAGACTTTGACGAACACGGTCCGACGAACACGAGCAGCCGAATTTCACGGCTTGAGCATCATACACACGGGGGCGTTCCTCGTGGAACAGACGGACCAAGAGGTCGGTCGGCGGGACCACTGGCCCGATCAATTCCAGAGAGTCGACCGTGTCTAGCAGGATGTTCGCGCGGTTCCAGTTTTCACCTTCGTCCTCATCCAACAGATCAGCAGCCGTCAGAACGCCTTCTTCGCCAGTCGCTTCCTCGCCTTTGGCAAATGGAGACGCCTTTGGCATGTGCTGCAGCATCACACCACCAGCGCGCCACGCCTCGTCTTTGCCTGGAAGGGTGGATTTACCGAACGACAGCTCAAACCGTGTCGGGAGCTGTTCGGACTGCGCGAAATATGTTTCAGCGCAGGCCGAGAGCGATCCGCCCGCAATCGGTGTGATGCCTTGATATGGGGTGGTGCCCTGCCCTTGGTCGATGAGGATCGCGAAATAACCCTGTCCAATCATCTCGAACGGGGGCTTCGACGGATCGAGGCGGGTTTCGTCGAACGACGCGTAACCACGAATACGACCGATCTCGCCCTCGGATTGCGGCGCGTAATAGTCCGTCGCGATCAGACGCGCTGGCCCGCTACCCCGAACCTGAAGGGACAGTTTCCAACGCAGTTTCAGCGTTTGACCGATCAGAGCCGTCAGCAGAGCCATCTCTGCGACCAAGGCTTCGATCTGGTCTGGGTAATCATGCTGCTCCAAGACGCGGTTCAGCACCCCGTCCAAACGGGCCACACGACCACGCACGTCCGACGCATCGAGTTGAAACGGGAGTACAGTGTCGTCCCAAGCGATCTGGCTGCCGAGTGTCATAGGCTTTCCTTGTTAGGCGAGGTTTGGCATACCGCGTCCATATAAGCGCATCAAGCGCAGGTCCAAGGGGTATTATCATGAGTATTCGATTTGGTGAGCCGATCCGGCGCGACGTGAAATACAAATTGCGCCCCGGCGCTTATGCCATTTTGCCCCTCGGTGGACGGCTTTTGCTGACCCATCAGGCGGACCCTGAGGACGAATATCAGCTCCCCGGCGGTGGCATCGACGCAGGCGAAAGCCCGATTGCCGCGCTTCACCGCGAAGTGTTCGAGGAAACAGGCTGGCACATCGCAACCCCACGTAAAATTGGGTTTTATCGCCGTTTCTGCTATATGCCTGATTACGATATGTGGGCCGAAAAAATCTGCCACATCTATCTCGCGCGCCCTGTCGCACGCATTAGCGCCCCGACCGAAGCAGGTCACACGGCGCTTTGGATGGACAAAGACGCGGCCGAGGTTCTCGTATCAAACGAGGGCGACCGCGCCTTTATCGCGTCACTTTAATCGATCAACGGACGTTTTTCGATCAGGTGACCGTAAAGCGTGGTCAGAATGCTGATTCCGACCATGATGAATACCCAGTTCACAGCCACATCCAAAACAAACGCGATGATGCCCGCAAAGTTATAGACCTGACCGATGATCAAGCTGATCAAGAAGTTCAGGACAGCCAAAATCACAGATACACCGAAAATGGTGCCAGACATCGGCTTGGTCGCAGCCATGGATTCGGAGACTTTGAGCGGTTCACGCAGTGCGGTTGCAGGGAGAACCAGACCGATACGCAGCCAAATATATGAGACCGCAAAACCCAATGCGACGCCGAGGAAGATCGCCACCCCCATTGAAGCCGTCACCGCTGTTAGAAAGCCGATAACAAAGGCAAAAGCAAACGCGACCAACGCAACGAGTAACGACAGAACCAATGTCTTTCCGATGTAGGCGCCAATCGGTTGACCCTTAAACGCAGGCAACATCCCCGGATATTGTTCCAGTAAGACAAAGCGGTGCCATGCAACTGCGATCCACGCGAAGACGACCGTGAAGATGACGATCGCAAGCAGGACGAACATCAAAGCAGCGCCAGCATTAGAACTGCGACCTTGTTCCATCTGAGAAATAAAATCGAAATTCAGGCCTAACCCGAAAAAGCTGATACCGATCAGCAATAGACCGATCAGGATCGGTCCGACCGACACTTTAAGCGCTTCAGCGAGGTTGCCGAAGATCATGTTGAAAGAGTGTAAAATCAATTTCCACGCCATAACGTAGCTCCTATTTAAATATTTCGCAGAAAGAGCCACGATCACCCCCCTTCCGTCAATGGGCTTCCCTTGCTTGCGCCATGAAAAGAAGGTATCGCCCTGTCGATCTTATTAAAGGAGAGCCCGATGTCTGCACCCAAGAAAGTGGTCCTCGCCTATTCCGGCGGCCTCGACACGTCGATCATTCTGAAATGGTTGCAGACCGAATACGGCTGCGAAGTTGTTACCTTCACTGCTGACCTTGGTCAGGGCGAAGAACTGGAACCTGCACGTGCCAAGGCTGAAATGCTCGGCATTAAATCCGAAAACATCTACATCGAAGACGTTCGTGAAGAATTCGTTCGCGACTTCGTCTTCCCGATGTTCCGCGCCAACGCTGTTTACGAAGGTCTCTACCTGCTCGGCACCTCGATCGCGCGTCCGCTGATCTCCAAACGTCTTGTTGAGATCGCGCACGCCACTGGTGCTGACGCTGTGGCCCACGGCGCAACAGGCAAAGGCAACGATCAGGTGCGTTTCGAACTGTCCGCATATGCGCTCGACCCGTCGATCAAAGTGATCGCACCTTGGCGCGAATGGGATCTGACCTCGCGCACCAAACTCATCGAGTTTGCTGAACAGAACCAGATTCCGATCGCAAAAGACAAACGCGGTGAGGCACCGTTCTCTGTCGACGCGAACCTCCTGCACACTTCGTCCGAAGGTAAAGCGCTGGAAAATCCAGCCGATGCAGCACCGGAATACGTCTACCAGCGCACCGTTTCGCCGGAAGAAGCACCCGATACGCCTGAGTTCATCGAAGTTACCTTTGAAAAAGGTGACGCAGTCGCGATCAATGGCGAGGCAATGTCGCCCGCAACGATCCTCACCGCTTTGAACGAATACGGTCGCAAGCACGGCGTTGGTCGTCTCGACTTTGTTGAGAACCGCTTTGTCGGTATGAAATCGCGCGGCATCTACGAAACTCCGGGCGGCACCATCCTGCTCGAAGCACACCGTGGTATCGAACAGATCACCCTCGATTCCGGCGCTGGCCACCTCAAAGACAGCCTAATGCCGCGTTATGCCGAGCTGATCTACAACGGCTTCTGGTTCTCGCCTGAGCGCGAAATGCTGCAAGCTGCCATCGACAAATCGCAAGAGCACGTCACTGGCACCGTTCGCCTGAAACTCTACAAGGGTTCGGTCAATACCGTTGGCCGCTGGTCGGATCACAGCCTCTATTCCGAAGCACACGTCACGTTCGAGGACGATGCTGGTGCATACGATCAGAAAGACGCTGCAGGCTTTATCCAGCTGAACGCTCTGCGCCTGAAGCTTTTGGCTGCACGCAACAACCGCGTCAAAGGTTGACGCAGCGTTTCAATTGCGCAATTGATGGCCGCTCCCTAGCCGTATGTCACGGCAGATACAGGGGGTGGCCATGTTATTTTCAGAGATCGTAGAACGGCTATCAAAAGGGCTAGACCCAAGCCGTTTGAGCGACGTTCTAAAGTTCGACTGCGGGCAAGATGGCGTTGTCACGCTTGGTCCCAATGGGGTCGGTACCGTAGATCAAGATGCCGATTGTACCATCGCAATAACGACCGAAAACCTTGCCAAGCTGCTCGCTGGAAAGCTGAACCCGATGACGGGTGTGGTGACTGGCAAACTAAAGATTTCTGGTAATCCAGCTGTCGCCATGAAACTCGGTAAGTTACTGGGCTAGCAGCGTATTTTCAGTTTTTCGAGACGGTCATGATGCGGGATCGCCTGCTCTAGCAGAGCTTCGTGCTCTGCCTTAACGGCGGGCTGTGGACCCTCTGCGCCGGCAAATCCTGTCGAATTATGAACGGCGTCATACCAAACTTTGGCCCAGACGCCGTCAGCAAGATGCCCACCCGTGGGCCACGACAGCATCGCTGAGTCCCAAACCAGACCCAACGCATCACACAATGCGCGCAGCATACCTTCGGGATTTTGGCGTATGTCAAAGCTATCAATCACAATGGGCTGTTTTCCATCCGCGACGAGTTGATCGAACAGCTCGCTCTGCTGGGTGAACCCAATATCGGCCAAAGTCAGGTCGGCATACTTCTTCGAAAAACTCGCGATCACACGGGCCGGATGACGCAATAGAAACACATTCTCTACCGCAGAAATCCAATCGCGCGGAATGTCGGGCAGCATGTGTTGGCACATGTGTTTTTGGTAGTAATGAGGTTTCCCCGATGGAATGGGCCCCAAAAGATCGTCAACGACCGCCACAGCATCCGTTTTCTGCGAGGCGATCACCTCATCCCGCATCGGGTGATCCAATCCCGTTTTCACCAGATAGGCAGCGTAAAACGGCTCATCGACAACGGCGAAGTCCTCGCGCGCGCCGAAAGAATACATCATCGCCGTCGAAAGGTTCCTTGGCCCAGACCACATCGCGATCCGCATCAGTTTGCCTCGCTTTCGATCAATGCTTTGTAGAGGTCACGAATGCGCTGCGTCACGGGCCCCATTGTGCCCGTTCCGATCTGCCGTCCATCGATTTCTGACACAGGTGTTTGCGCACCGAATGTACCCGTAAGGAATGCCTCATCCGCGCCGTAAGTATCGACAAGAGAATAGTTTTTCTCGAACACTGGAATGCCGTTCTGACGACAGACGTCGATCACTTTAGCCCGCGTAATCCCATTCATGCAGTAGTCGCCCGTGCTCGTCCAAACCTCGCCCTTTCGAACGATAAAGAAGTTGCACGCGTTGGTCGTGTTCACAAACCCATGCACGTCGAGCATCAGGGCTTCGTCCGCGCCGGCTTTTTCCGCCGCTATGCAGGCGAGGATGCAATTCAGTTTAGAGTGGCTGTTCAGCTTCGGATCTTGGGTCATCGGCAACCCACGGATATGCGGAACTGTGGCCAGACGGATCGGACGCGGAATGGAGGGTTTCGAATGTTCCATGATGATCGTCACCGTCGGTCCCTGACGCGACAGTGACGGATGTTGAAACGGACGACTTTTGACACCGCGCGTCACCATCAACCGCGCATGCGCATCTGTTGTCATCTCATTCGCCGCCCGCGTTTGTTCGAGCGCACCAATCACCTCGGCACGGGTCATCCCGATATTGAGGTCGATCGCCTTGGCCGCCTCGAACAGTCGATCCATATGATCGTCGAGAAACGCCCAGCGCCCGTCGTATAGACGCAGCCCCTCCCATACGCCGTCACCCAACATGAAGCCTGAATCATAGACCGACACCAAAGCTTCGGCTTTGGGGACGATACGACCGTTTAGGTAAATGAGGATGGCTTCGTTTCGGCTGTCTTCTTCCGCTTGGTGCGTGGTCACATGTGTCATCGCATCCTCCTTTTGATCAAAAGGCTAGACGCGAGATTGGGCGTAGAAAAGCGAAAAATCGGCTTTAGCTCAGCGTGGAATTCAACGACCAAAATTGCCGAGCGGGACGAGAGAATCCAAATGTAAACATAATACAAAAATAGACTCTAAAACCCCTTATTAGGGTCTAATTTAAGGGCGAAACGCCTGCACTTCGGCCAGATCAGGGATCACATCGGCGGTGCCTTTGCGCGTCACCATTAGTGCGCCCGCCTTCGTCGCCTGCTGGATCGCCTGAGCCATCGGCATCCCACGATCCAACCCAGCGAGGACATATCCCGTGAACGTGTCCCCTGCCCCCGTGGTATCGACGGGATCAACTTTGATCGCGGGGAATTCGGTGCGAGTTCCACCTTCGATCAAAACCGCGCCTTTCGATCCCATCGTGATGATGACCGACGCAACACCGAGGTCTTCGGCATCCTTGCCCAGCGCATCGCGGAGCTGCGCCATTTCAATCTCGTTCAGGATCAAGAAATCGAGGTATGGCAAAACGGCCTCAACCGCTTCCGCAGAAAACGGTGCGGCAGCATATGCCACCCGAAGCCCCATTTCGCGACCAAGGGCCAGAGCATCCGCCTGACCGTTGGTTTCGTTCTGCGTCACAATCCAGTCGCCGACTTGGGCTTCGGACAATGCGCCACGGATCAGATCGTCGGGTATGGCGATGTTCGCGCCTTGATGCAGGATGATCGCATTTTCGCCCTCTGCATCGACCATGATGATGGCTTGGGCTGGATCGGCATCGACCTCTTTGATGAAACGCGTATCAACGCCGTACTCCATCAATCTGTCACGGGTCCAAAGGCTGTCGGCGGTCACCGCGCCAATATGCCGAACGTGCGATCCCGCCCGCGCTGCCGCAACGGACATGTTCGCGCCCTTACCACCCAGAAAAACCTGTCGGCTGAGTGACGCAAGAGTTTCCCCTGGGGCGGGAATATGCGGCATGGAATAAACGATGTCGGTGTTGATCGACCCTAAATTCCATACCGCCATGTCATCATCCTACGTTGCAGGCAGCTAGAACCGCCATGTTCATAATATCGTTCACTGTAGATACCGTAGAACAAATCTGGATTGGCTTGTCCACGCCAGCAAGGATCGGACCAATCACGGTCGCGCCACCCATTTCCTGCATCAACTTGACCGAGATAGAGGCCGAGTGACGTGCAGGAACGACGAGAACGTTTGCTGGACCTGTGAGACGGCTGAACGGGTAATGTTCCGCCGATTTCGGGTTCAGAGCCACGTCAACGGTCATCTCGCCTTCGTATTCGAAGTCGACGCCGCGTTTATCGAGAACTTTCGGCGCGATGTGCATCTTTTCAGCGCGTTCAGACACTGGATACCCAAAGGTCGAGAACGAGACGAACGCAACGCGCGGATCAAGCCCGAGGTCTTTGGCAACCGCAGCGCCACGCTCTGCGATGTCAGCAAGGTCTTCTTGATCCGGCCATTCGTGAACCAGAGTATCAGCGATCAGAACGATGCGGCCTTTGTTCAGGATGGCAGAAACGCCAGCCGCACCCGATTTCGGGCTTGCGTCGAACACGTGGTTAATCGCTTCGAGGACGTGTGCAGATTTACGGGTCGCACCAGTGACGAGGCCGTCACCGTGACCGTGAGCCAACATCAGCGCGCCGAACACGTGGCGGTCACGGGATGCGAGACGGTTGATGTCGCTGCGGTCAAAGCCTTTGCGTTGAAGGCGCTGATACAGGAACTCTTTGTACTGCTCGAGGTGCTGCGTGTTACGCGCATTGACGACTTTAACTTCGTCGATCGCGTCAGACAGACCTTCTTGGGTCAGCAGATCAGCAACTTCTTGTTCGCGACCGATAACGAGTGCTTGGCCCATGCCGCTGCGCTGGTATTGAACCGCTGCACGCAGAACACGCGGATCGTCGCCCTCTGCAAAGATGATAGTCGCTTGGGCAGCACGCGCACGAGCGCTGAGGCTCTGCAGGATGCTCGCGGTAGGGTCCATGCGGGATTTGAGCGACAGCTCGTAGGCTTCCATGTCGACGATCGGACGACGCGCAACGCCTGTATCCATGCCCGCTTTGGCAACGGCGGTCGGGATGCGGTGGATCAAACGCGGGTCGAACGGCGTCGGGATGATGTAATCGCGGCCAAAGGTCAGTTTTTTACCGTAGGCCACAGCAACTTCGTCAGGCACATCTTCACGAGCCAGCTCAGCAAGCGCATTCGCACAGGCGATCTTCATCTCGTCGTTGATCGCACGAGCGTTCACGTCCAGTGCACCACGGAACAGATAAGGGAAGCCCAGAACGTTATTCACTTGGTTCGGATAGTCAGAACGGCCCGTCGCAACGATGGCGTCTTCACGGACAGAGTGCGCCTCTTCGGGCGTAATCTCTGGATCAGGGTTTGCCATTGCGAAAATAACGGGGTTGGGCGCCATGCTGGCAACCATCTCGGTCGTCACGGCACCTTTGGCCGAAACGCCCAAAAACACGTCAGCGCCATTCATCGCATCCGCGAGGGTGCGGGCATCCGTGGCTGCAGCGTGAGCCGACTTCCACTGGTTCATGCCTTCAGTACGACCTTTGTAGATCACGCCCTTGGTGTCGCACATGATGCAGTTGTCGTGCTTTGCGCCCATCGCTTTGACCAGTTCGAGGCATGCGATCCCTGCCGCACCTGCGCCGTTCAGAACGATCTTACAATCTTCGATCTTTTTGCCAGAGATGTGCAGCGCGTTGATCAGGCCAGCGGCACAGATAACAGCGGTCCCGTGCTGGTCGTCGTGAAAGACGGGAATATCCATCTCTTCTTTGAGGCGTTGCTCAATGATGAAGCACTCAGGCGCTTTGATATCTTCGAGGTTGATACCGCCAAACGATGGACCAAGCAGACGAACAGCGCGGCAGAATTCATCTGGGTCTTCGGTATCAACTTCGAGGTCGATAGAGTTCACATCTGCGAACCGTTTAAACAGGACGGACTTGCCTTCCATCACGGGCTTAGACGCCAGCGCACCGAGGTTACCAAGGCCCAGAACAGCCGTGCCGTTCGAGATCACAGCCACAAGGTTGCCCTTGTTGGTGTAGTCATATGCCGTCTCAGGGCTGGCGGCGATTTCTTCACACGGGACTGCAACACCAGGCGAATAAGCAAGCGACAAATCCCGCTGGGTCATCATGGGTACGGTCGCTGAGACCTCCCACTTACCGGGGGTTGGTTCCATGTGGAACGTCAGTGCATCCTCGCGTGTGACCTTAGATTTGGACATTGCTTCCTCCGTTAGCGCCACAACCCATTACCTTTCCTTACACTATTGCCGCAACGGGATATCTTTGCACTTTCGTCGCTAACATTGGCTGGTTAGGTATATTCCCGACCGAAAAGAGGAAAATTATGTCCAACGTTACGCCGATGATGGCGCAATATCTCGAAATCAAGGCCGCTCACCCCGGTGCATTGTTGTTCTATCGCATGGGCGATTTCTACGAGATGTTCTTTGAGGATGCCGTCGCGGCCTCAGAGGCGTTGGATATTGCGCTGACCAAACGCGGGAAGCATGACGACGAAGATATTCCCATGTGCGGCGTCCCCGTTCATGCCGCCGAAGGCTACTTGCTGACGCTGATCCGCAAAGGGTTCCGCGTTGCCGTTTGCGAACAGTTGGAAAACCCCGCCGAGGCAAAAAAGCGCGGCTACAAAGCGGTCGTCAAACGCGATGTCGTCCGACTGGTCACACCTGGCACCCTGACCGAAGACAGCCTTTTGGATGCACGTCGCCACAACTACCTTGCCGCTTTTGCCGAAGTGCGGGATGAGGGCGCATTGGCGTGGGTCGATATTTCAACGGGCGCGTTTCACGTAGTGCCCTGCGCAGCGGTTCGACTTGGGCCTGAACTGGCGCGCCTCACCCCGCGTGAAGTTCTGCTGTCCGACGATAGCGCACACCGCACAACGGTCGAAGAGTCAGGCTCTGCCGTGTCGGAACTCGGTAAAGCAGCATTTGATAGCACTTTGGGCGAAAAGCGCCTTTGCAGTCTCTATGATGTCGCCTCTCTCGACGCGTTTGGAACCTTCACCCGCGCGCAAGTTTCGGCCATGGCTGCGGTCGTTGAGTATCTGGAGATTACGCAAAAAGGGAATCTGCCCCTCCTGCGTCCGCCCGTTGCCGAAGGCGAAACGGCCAATATGCAGATCGACGCTGCGACGCGTCGGTCGCTCGAATTGACCCACTCTATGGCGGGCGGTCGTGCTGGATCGCTCCTCGCTACGATTGACCGCACGGTTACGGCTGCTGGCGCCCGCTTGCTAGAGCGTCGACTGTCCTCTCCGTCGCGCACAATCGACACTATTCAGGCCCGACAAGATGCGGTGAGCTATTTTGTCGAACAGACCAAACTGCGCCAATCAATCCGCGATGGGCTGCGTGGCGTGCACGATATCGACCGCGCCCTTTCCCGTCTTGCACTCGATCGAGCAGGCCCGCGGGACATGACTGCAATCCGCAACACTCTGGGTCAGGCAGAGCAGATCGCGGCCAGTTTGCCAGACAGCTTGCCCGACCATCTGCAGTCCGTGACGGGTGATCTGATCGGGCATGACGACCTCTTGGATCTCTTGGATCAAGCGCTGATCACAGAACCGCCGCTACTGACCCGCGATGGCGGCTTTATCGCACCGGGGTATGACGAGGAACTCGACGAAGCGCGCACCCTTCGGGACGAAGGCCGCAGCGTGATTGCAGCAATGCAGGCGGAGTATTCAGAGCTCTCTGGGGTTCCGAGCCTTAAGATCAAGCACAACAACGTTCTGGGCTACTTCATCGAAACCACCGCGACCCACGCGGAAAAGATGATGACGCCACCGCTGAACGAAACCTTTATCCACCGCCAAACCACCGCCAATCAGATGCGTTTCACCACCGTTCCATTGAGCGAGATTGAAACGAAAATTCTGAACGCAGGTAGTCGTGCGCTGGAGATCGAAAAGCGTCTCTATTCCAGCCTAAGAGAGGCTATTATTGCGCAGGCTGCCCCTCTGTCGGCTCTTGCTCGGGCGCTATCTGAATTGGACGTTTCTGCAGCCCTCGCTGATCTAGCGAAGGCCGAGGATTGGACCCGCCCAGTCGTCGATTCCAGCCGCGCCTTTAACATTTCCAAGGGGCGCCACCCTGTCGTGGAACAATCGTTGAAGAAATCGGGCGACCCGTTTGTGGCGAACGATACCGACCTGTCAAAATCGAACATTTGGCTTCTCACGGGTCCGAACATGGCTGGTAAATCGACCTTCCTTCGTCAGAACGCACTGATCGCGGTGCTGGCGCAGATGGGTGCTTGGGTGCCTGCGCAGTCAGCACATATTGGTTTGGTCAGCCAGATATTTAGCCGCGTGGGTGCATCCGATGACCTTGCCCGTGGTCGTTCGACATTCATGGTCGAGATGGTGGAAACCGCAGCGATCCTGAACCAAGCAGACGACCGCGCCTTGGTCATCTTGGACGAAATCGGACGCGGGACGGCGACCTATGACGGCCTGTCGATCGCTTGGGCAACGCTAGAGCATCTGCATGACGTGAACCGTTGCCGCGCACTGTTCGCGACCCATTACCATGAAATGTGCCAGCTTGCGGACAAATTGGACGGTGTCGACAACGCAACCGTCACCGTAAAGGAATGGGATGGCGATGTGATCTTCCTCCACGAGGTCAAACGTGGCACGGCGGACCGCAGCTACGGCGTTCAAGTCGCGCGCCTTGCTGGTTTGCCCACTGCCGTTGTGAACCGAGCCAAGGTTGTTCTGGAGGCGTTGGAAAAAGGCGAACGCGAAGGCGGGACGGCCCAGAAAGCGCTGATCGACGACCTGCCGCTCTTTGCCGCCGTTGCCCCAGCACCTGCGCCCGCAAAACCGGCGCAGTCCGAGGTCGAAGACCGTCTCAAGGATATTTTCCCAGACGACCTATCGCCCAAAGAGGCGCTATCCCTGCTCTACGAACTAAAAGAGCTGGCGCAAAAATAACGCCAGCTCCGAATTTTGACTGATTGTGTGTGGTCCGATTAGGACGCAGGCATCGACGACACACCGACCTGCGCAGGGCGCAGCAGACGGTCGTGGAGCATAAAGCCAAGCGCGGAAATCTGAATGATGTCACCCGCTTTCGTGCCTGGGAGCGGTGCCTCAAACATCGCCTCATGCTGCTGTGGATCGAATTTGTCTCCAACAGCTGGTTCAATTTTGGTGATGCCATGCTTTGCAAACACGTTCAGCAGTTCGCGCATCGTCAGTTCGATACCCTCAATCAGAGCGGCTTGAGCTTCACGCTGATCTTCAGAAATCGCATCAATCGCACGGTGCATGTTGTCGTAAACAGGCAGCAAATCACGCGCCAGTTTCGAACCGCCATAGTTTTCGGCTTCGCGACGATCACGCTCAGCACGGCGGCGCGAGTTTTCGGCATCCGCAACGGCACGCAAGAAACGGTCTTTGAACTCATCGCGCTCTGCGGTCAGTTGGGCAACCACATCAACTTCGCCCTCGCCTTCGGCCTGATCTTCTGCACCCAGTTCAATCTCGTCAGCCTCGGCGGCAAGTTCATCAAGGCTTTTCGGTTCTTCGCTCATTTCTTTTCCTCAACTTTGTCCGGACAGGACACGCCCGACCAGTTGCGCTGTATAATCTACGATTGGCACGATCCGTCCGTAATTGAGACGAGTCGGCCCAATGACGCCAACAGCGCCAATGATCTTACGGTCGGCGTTCATATATGGAGAAACCACCAAAGAGGAACCCGAAAGTGAAAAAAGCTTGTTCTCTGAGCCAATAAAAATGCGAACGCCCTCGCCTTCTTCGGCAAGTTCTAGGAATTCAGAGATATCTTGCTTGCGTTCTAGGTCGTCAAACAGGCTCCGAATGCGTTCGAGGTCGATACCGCTCTCTTGATCAGCAAGCAGATTGCCTCGTCCGCGCACGATAAGGCGCTCGGTCGATTCGCCCTTGTTTTCCCAGACAGCGATACCGCTTTCGACCAGCTGCGCGGCAAGACTGTCAATTTCTTGACGCCTTGCGTTGATCTCGCGGGTCATGACCGTAGACAGCTCGGATAGCGTACGGCCCTCGGCAAAAGAATTGACGAAGTTCGCGGCCTCACGAAGTGAACTCGGCGTTTGACCAGCGGGCGGCGTGAAAAGACGGTTTTCCACATGGCCATCCGCAAACACAAGAACGACCAGAGCGCGGTCGGGGCCGAGCGATACGAACTCAATATGCTTGATCGGGGCTTCGTGTTTCGGCGTCAGAACCAAAGATGCACCACGGGTCACACCAGACAGCGCAGACCCAACCCGATCCAAAAGCACATTCACATCGCCATTGGCCGCGTCTAGCGTTTGGTCGATCTTTTCACGGTCATCCCCGCTGAGAGACACCTCAAGCAGACCATCTACAAACATCCGAAGACCCGTTTGGGTCGGAATACGGCCAGCCGACACATGAGGACTACCGACGAGGCCGAGGTATTCTAGGTCCTGCATCACGTTACGGATCGTCGCCGCGCTGACCTTTTCAGACATTTCGCGGGACAAAGTGCGCGACCCGACGGGCGCACCAGTGTCGAGATACCCCTCAACAACACGGCGAAAGACTTCGCGTGAGCGGTCATTCATTTCACTTAACAGTGGCGTATTGTTCATTTCAGCGTTTCCCTAGGGCGAGACAATTAAAACGCTGGGGATCGGCGCGTCAATCGGGCTTGGTTTTCGGACCCGTCCAGCGTATCCCACCCTCAACAGATAAAGGAGAGTTTAATGCGCCCCTCAGGTCGTCAGATAGATGAAATGCGTCCGATTTCAATCGAAGTCGGTGTCACGAAACATGCCGAAGGGTCTTGCCTGATCAAAGTGGGTGACACTCATGTCCTTTGCACTGCCACGATCGAAGACCGCGTGCCTCCGTTCATCAAAGGCTCGGGCCTTGGCTGGGTGACTGCTGAATACGGCATGCTACCGCGTTCGACGGGTTCGCGGATGCGCCGCGAGTCCACGCAAGGCAAACAAGGTGGCCGCACCGTTGAAATCCAGCGTCTGATCGGTCGCTCGCTTCGCGCTGGTGTGGACCGTGTTGCGCTGGGTGAACGCCAGATCACAATCGACTGTGACGTAATCCAAGCCGACGGCGGAACCCGGTGCGCATCGATCACGGGCGGTTGGGTCGCATTGAAACTCGCCGTGAACAAGCTGATGAAGACTGGCGACGTGATCTCTGATCCGCTGGTGAACCCTGTTGCGGCAGTGTCCTGTGGCATCTACGCGGGCCAGCCCGTTCTGGACCTCGACTACCCAGAAGACTCCGAAGCAGGCGTTGACGGCAACTTTGTCATGGCGGGAGACCGTCTGGTCGAAGTCCAGATGAGCGCTGAAGGGGCAACCTTTACCCGCGATCAAATGGCAAAGCTGATGGATCTCGCGGACAAAGGGATTGCGGAACTCGTTGCAGCCCAGCTTCAGGCCGTAAAATGACACGGCGGTTTGACGGGAAAGAACTGGTTGTTGCCACTCACAATAAAGGCAAGCTCGAGGAGATCGCTGATCTCCTCGGCCCGTTCGGGATCACGCTGACCTCTGCTGCAGATCATGGCCTATCTGAGCCTGAAGAAACCGAGTCCACCTTTGTCGGAAACGCTCGGATCAAGGCACATTACGCTGCAAAAGAGACTGGTTTGCCTGCTCTCTCGGATGATTCAGGGATCGAAATCGACGGGCTAGATGGCGCACCGGGTGTCTACACCGCAGACTGGGCCGAAACGGCAAACGGCCGTGATTTCGTCATGGCGATGGAGAAAACGTGGGCAAAATTGGAAGAGGTTAACGCCCCCTTCCCACGGACCGCTCGTTTTTGCTGTACGCTGGTTTTAGCTTGGCCAGACGGACACGACGAAGTGTTCCCTGGGATCATGTCTGGACAGATCGTTTGGCCGATGCGCGGCGACCAAGGCCACGGCTACGACCCCATTTTCCAACCCGACGGCTACGACATCACGTTTGGTGAAATGGACCGTTGGGAAAAGAACAAGATCAGCCACCGTGCGGACGCGTTCGCCAAACTGGTAAAGGGTTGCTTTGCCTGAGGATTGGGAAAACGGGGGCTTTGGGCTCTACATCCACTGGCCGTTTTGCCAGTCGAAATGCCCATATTGTGACTTCAACAGTCACGTCGTCGCGTCCATCGACCAAGATCGCTGGGCGCGCGCCTATTTGTCGGAGATCGATCGCGTCGGACAATTGACCCAAGGTCGCATCCTCAAATCAGTTTTCTTTGGCGGCGGAACACCGAGCCTCATGGATCCAGAATTGGTCCACGCCATCCTCGACAAAGTCCGCAAGACATGGCGGATGACCAACTCCTGCGAGATCACGCTAGAGGCCAATCCCACGTCTATAGAGGCGGGCCGTTTCCACGGATACCGTGATGCAGGCGTCAACCGCGTCTCAATGGGATTTCAGTCTCTAAATAACGATGATTTGCGTCTTTTGGGCCGTTTACACAGTGTCGAAGACGCTATGAAAGCCTTCGATGTCGCACGAAGTGTATTTGATCGCGTCAGTTTCGATCTGATCTACGCACGACAGAACCAAACGCTTGAAAATTGGCGAATTGAGCTGAAACAGGCTCTATCTTTGGCCATTGATCACCTGTCTTTGTATCAACTCACAATCGAAGACGGCACAGCATTTGGTGATCGTTACGCGGTCGGTAAACTTCGCGGTTTACCCGACGACGACGCGGCTGCAGACATGTATGACGCAACCCAAGAGATCTGCGATCAAATGGGGTTCCCTGTATACGAGGTCTCGAACCATGCCCCAGAAGGCGCAGAGAGCCAACATAATCTGATCTATTGGCGCTACGGCGATTACGCTGGGATCGGCCCAGGCGCGCATGGGCGACTAACGCTCAACGGCATCAGACATGCGACCGAAACCCATACTGCTCCCCAGATGTGGCTCAATGCAGTTGAAACTAAGGGGAGCGGTGAAACCCTATCTGACGCGCTAACCGCCGAAGATGCAGTCACAGAGTTTCTCTTGATGGGTATGCGCCTCACTGAGGGCGTTGACATTTCTCGTCTTCACGCATTGGGCGGCAATCGGTTCTCAAACAACATTAACCGTATGACCGAAATGGGCTTTGTCGAAACGAAAGCGGGCCGCCTGTGCGTCTCTGCAACTGGGCGGCCCGTTCTAAATGGTGTTCTGCGAGAGCTTCTGGCCGACTAACCGACCGACAAAATCCGTAGCAGATCGTCGAGTTGATCAAGGTTCGAATAGCTGATCGTCACCTTGCCAGCTTCACTCCCAACTGGATGATCGATCGATACCTTCATTTTCAAGTTCGCGCTCAATTCCTGTTCGAGTTGGGCTGTATCAGGGTCTTTTGCGGCCGCACGAACGCGATTGTTCTGGGCCACTTTTTCTTTCGCAGGATCCACTTTAACCAATTTCTCAGTATCGCGGACGGACAGCCCCTGCTGAATGATCTTTTGCGCAATCGAAGAGGCTTGATCGTTACCGACCAAAGCTCGTGCGTGACCCGCGCTAAGTTTGCCTTCGATAACCTGCGTCTGCACATCCTGCGGAAGGTTCAGTAGACGCATCAGGTTTGCAATATGGCTACGGCTCTTACCCAGCGCTTGGCTGAGCTGTTCCTGAGTATGCCCGAAGCGATCCATCAGCTGTTTGTAACCTGCCGCCTCATCAATTGCGTTCAGGTCAGCGCGCTGGATGTTTTCGATGATCGCGACTTCGAGGACTTCAGTATCGGTGAAATCCCGCACAATGACAGGCAGTTCATGAAGTTTAGCGATTTGCGAGGCACGCCAACGACGTTCCCCAGCAACAATTTCGAATTTGGACTCGTCGCGCGGCGATTTACGCACGATCAGCGGCTGAATGACGCCTTTTTCTTTGATCGACGACGCAAGTTCATTGAGCGCGTCTTCATTAAAATAACGGCGCGGCTGATCAGGGTTCGGTTCAATACGTTCAATAGCGACCATAAGATCAGGGGCGCGCGGCGTTGGGGCTCCGGTGCTGCGATCAACAGGTGCGGTTACGTCCGACATGAGCGCGGAAAGACCACGGCCAAGCCCACGATTTCGGTTCGGTTTATCAGCCATCAGCCTCTCCCTATTTCTTTTCTCGTTCAATCAGTTCTTCGGCCAATTCGCGATAAGCCTGACTGCCACGTGACTGCGGATCATATTCCAAAATGGTCATCGCGAAAGACGGCGCCTCGCTCAGACGCACGTTACGCGGAATGACCGTTTTAAAGACCAAATCACGTAGGTTTTCGCGCGCGTCATCTTCAACCTGCTGAGATAGGTTATTCCGACGATCATACATCGTCAAAACAACACCTTCGATGGCGAGATCGGGATTCGCCGTTAGACGCACCTCGCGGATGGTCAACATCAGCTGTGACAGACCTTCGAGCGCATAGAACTCGCTCTGCAGCGGCACGATAACCGAATCCGCAGCAACCATCGCATTGATAGTCAGAAGGTTCAGAGACGGCGGGCAGTCGATGATGATATAATCGAGGGCAAAAGCATCAATTGCCGGCTGACGAAGCGCATCATGGAGCAGGAAGCTCCGCTTTTCATTGGATATTAGCTCAATATCAGCCGAGCTAAGGTCCGTTGTCGCGGGAATGACCAATAGATTTTCGACGGTCGTCTTATGAATCGCATCAAAAAGTGATTCCTCACCAACGAGCAGATCGTATGTCGTCACATTCCGTTCATCTGGCTCGATACCCAAGCCAGTCGAGGCGTTCCCCTGCGGATCCAGGTCAACAAGCAAAACATTTCGGCCCAACTCGGCAAGCGCAGCGGCGAGGTTAATTGAGGTGGTTGTCTTGCCAACTCCACCTTTTTGGTTCGCCACCGCGATAATTTTTGGCTGAGTTGTCCGGCTCAAATCAGACACGGGAAAATCCTTTGATTGAAATCACGCAAGCATCGCCATTGGTGATACTTGGCACCTTATTGTAATCAAAGGCCCAAGTTTGCTTTGCCTCAATTATTTCGTCGTCAGCTGTTTTCCCCTTTTGGAATACAGCAAAACCGGTTGGAGCCAGATGACGCTCCGCAAAACCGAGTAGAATGGTTAACGACGCCAAGGCCCGCGCTGAGATTACATCAGCGTACTGAGGCGGCGCCATTTCGATGCGGTCATCTAGGACAGTAGCATTCAAACCAAGTTCACGGATCGCTGTGCGCAGGAACGTCGCCTTGCGTTGATCGCTCTCAATCAGAGTAAAACGTGCCTCCGGCTTCTTCTCGACGGCGATGGCCGCAAGGATAATGGCCGGAAAACCACCGCCACTTCCGATATCAGCCCAGTGGTTCCATTCGGCTGGCGCGGATGCCCAAACCTGTGCGGAATCCACGATATGGCGATCCCAGATATGCTCGACATCATTACGAGCGATCAAGTTGATCTTTTTCGTCCACTTACGAACGAGATCTTCAAAAGCACCTAACCTCTCCAATGTTTCACGTGAAACATCTACACCTGCGATCATGCCGACTTCGCCTTTTCATGTTTCCTGATCCGCGCGAGCAGCAAGACAAGTGCTGCGGGCGTCATCCCCTCAATACGCGAGGCCTGTCCAATGGTCGTTGGCCGAACACGGTTTAACTTCAATGCCAGTTCGTTCGATAACCCAGACACACCCGTGTATTCAAACCCTTCAGGAATCTGCACTTCTTCGTCTCGGCGCAGGCTTTCGATATCCTTTGCCTGACGGGTAATGTAGTGAGCATAAAGCGCGTCGCGTTTGATCTGCTGACGAACCTCAGTAGTGATCTCAGACGCTTCCGGTACCAGAGCGAGCAATTCGGCATCTTCAAATTCGGCGAGCGACAGCGCATCTAGAGCAGTTCTTCCAGGACCATCTGGGTTCAATTTAACACCAGTATCCGAGATCTGACGCGCACTCAAAGCCACACCTGACAGAACGTCTCGTGCTTTTGAAATCGCTGACATTTTTTCGCTGAATGACTCCCAACGATCATCACCGACACAACCTACGTCCCGACCAAATTCGGTCAAACGCTGATCCGCGTTGTCTGCACGTAGCGAAAGGCGGAACTCTGCCCGCGACGTAAACATGCGATACGGTTCGGACACACCGCGGGTGATCAAATCATCGATCATGACACCAATGTAGCTGCTCGTACGGCTGAACGTGATTGCATCGCCGCTTTGGGCAGTCCGCGCAGCATTCAGACCAGCGACGAGCCCCTGCGCCGCCGCCTCTTCATACCCAGTCGTACCATTGATTTGGCCTGCCAAGAATAGACCCCCGACATCACGAAGCTCCAACGTCGGCTTCAGCGCTCGAGGGTCAACGTAATCATACTCGATCGCGTACCCAGGCTGGAGGATCGTAACATTCTCCAAACCCTTCATTGATCGAACATAAGCTTCCTGCACATCAACGGGGAGAGAAGTCGAAATGCCATTCGGGTAAATCGTCGGATCATCGACACCTTCGGGCTCAAGGAAAACCTGATGCGAGGACTTATCGGCAAAACGCACGACTTTATCTTCAATCGACGGGCAATACCGAGGCCCAATCCCCTCAATGTGTCCACCATACATCGCGGAACGAGACAGGTTATCGCGGATAATCTCGTGTGTTTTTTCGTTTGTATGGGTAATTCCGCAAGAAACTTGCGGTGCAGTGACGGACTTGGATAGGAACGAAAAGAGCGATGGCTCATCATCACCTGGCTGACTTTCAAGGTCTGTCCAGTCAATCGTTCGACCATCTAGTCGCGGAGGCGTGCCCGTCTTCAATCGACCGAGCGGCAATCCAAAACCATCAAGGCGTTCCGCCAACTTGATCGAAGGCTTATCACCCATTCGACCCCCCGATTTTCGGACATCTCCAATATGAATAACGCCACGCAGGAATGTCCCAGTCGTCAGGACCACAGCGCGTGCTTCAATTTCTGATCCATCGTCCAAGATCACGCCAGCAACGCGAGCTCCGTCCATAATTAGATCGGTCGCTTCACCCTCAACAACCGAGAGATTTGGCTGAATCTGGACCAAATGCTGCATTGCGGCCTTATAACGAGCTCTGTCCGCCTGCGCCCGAGGCCCTTGAACAGCCGGCCCCTTTTTGCGGTTCAACAGACGAAACTGAATGCCGGCAATGTCCGCCGCAACGCCCATGACGCCATCGAGCGCGTCAACTTCGCGAACTAGATGCCCTTTACCAAGGCCACCTATAGCGGGATTGCACGACATCACACCGATGGAGTCAAAGCTCAACGTGACCAGTGCGGTTTTAGCACCCATACGTGCCGAGGCATGTGCTGCATCGGTTCCAGCATGACCACCACCGATCACGACAACATCAAAGTCCAAATGTTTCACGTGAAACACTCCTATTTTCCGATGCAAAAGCTGGAAAAGATGACGTCCAGCAAATCTTCAACATCCACACGGCCCGTGAGCGATTCTGTCGCCCGAGCCGCTGTTCGAATCTCTTCCGCGATAAGATCGGTCATTCCCGTTTCGCTGTCCACGAGCGCAATCGCAGTATCCAACGCCTCACACCCACGCAGGAGCGCAATTCGATGACGTTCCCGCATTGCAACGCCAATACGAGCAGTCTTAGCAACCAGTCGCTCTTCAATCAGAGCAACAAGACGATCAATACCCGCGCCCGTCTTGCCTGAGACACCGATTTCAGAGCTATTAAACTGATCCTGCTTAGCCCGGACAATCAGCGTATCGTTATCAAAATGCTGTGAGATATCTTCAGCGATATCCAACATGTAGATAACAAGATCAGCAGCCTCAGCCCGTTTTCGCGCCAACTCGATCCCCAGACCTTCGACGATATCGTCGGTCTCACGCAGGCCAGCCGTATCCAGAACGGTGACTGGAAGACCACCCAAATCCATACGGACCTCGATCACATCGCGGGTCGTCCCAGCGATTTCCGAGGTAATCGCCGCCTCGCGCCCCGCCAGACGGTTAAGGAGTGTCGACTTTCCAACGTTCGGTGAACCAACAATCGCGACCTCAAAGCCATCACGAATACGTTCAGCGATGCGCACACCTTCGGCCTCGGCTTGCATTTCTGTTTGAACGCCGCGCAACAACTCGGTCACTTCAGGCATCACATCGACGGGTACGTCTTCATCGACGAAATCGATCGTTGCCTCGACCAACGCCGCCGCGCGAACTAGACGCTCTCGCCAAGCGATGACCTTATCACCCAAAGCTCCCTGAAACACACGAAGTGCTTGTTTTCGTTGTGCTTCTGTCTCTGCATCGATCAGATCAGCGAGGCCTTCAACCTGTGCGAGGTCGAGACGCCCGTTTTCAAGTGCACGCCGTGTGAATTCACCCGCTTCAGCCAGCCGAAGGCCATCGAAACCAGACAACTCGGACAAAACCGCTGCGATAATCGCGGGTGAACCGTGTAGTTGGAGCTCAACAACCTCTTCGCCTGTAAAACTCCGGCCCTTATCGAAAGTCAGAACCAAGGCTTCATCGATCAGATCGCCCTGCCCGTCCACGATCCGACGCAAGCCGCGACCCCGAGGGAGATCACGACACAACCGCCGTCCAGCTACGAACGCGAGAGCGCCCGAAATCCGGATGACAGCAACGCCTGCTTTGCCCGACGCCGTGGCCAGGGCATAGATCGTATCCATAACCAAATCCTCCTTGTGGGGATTAGCTATTCATTGAATCGAAGAAATCAGCGTTCGATTTGGTTTGTTTCAGCTTACCGATCAGGAATTCAATCGCATCGGTCGTGCCCATTGGGTTGAGGATACGACGCAGAACATAGGTTTTCTGCAGATCGACCTTATCCACGAGCAGATCTTCCTTACGGGTACCTGATTTGAGGATATCCATCGCTGGGAAGACGCGCTTATCAGCAACCTTACGGTCCAGAACGATTTCAGAGTTACCCGTACCTTTGAATTCTTCAAAGATAACCTCGTCCATACGCGATCCTGTATCGATCAGCGCGGTCGCGATGATGGTCAGCGAACCACCTTCTTCGATGTTACGAGCCGCACCGAAGAAGCGTTTCGGGCGTTGCAGTGCGTTTGCGTCCACACCACCCGTCAGAACCTTACCCGACGACGGAACGGTCGTGTTGAACGCACGGCCAAGACGCGTGATCGAGTCTAGCAGGATCACAACGTCACGTTTGTGTTCCACGAGGCGTTTCGCCTTCTCAATGACCATCTCGGATACGGCAACGTGGCGCGATGCCGGTTCGTCGAAAGTTGACGACACCACCTCGCCGCGCACAGAGCGCTGCATGTCGGTAACTTCTTCTGGGCGTTCATCGATCAGCAGAACGATGAGATAGCACTCAGGGTGGTTCTTTTCGATGCTGTGAGCGATATTCTGCAGCAATACCGTCTTACCAGTACGCGGTGGAGCCACGATCAACGAACGCTGACCTTTACCAATCGGCGCGACGAGGTCGATGATACGGGCCGAACGATCCTTAACGGTCGGATCTTCGATCTCCATTTTCAGGCGTTCATCGGGATAAAGCGGGGTCAGGTTGTCGAATGCAACTTTGTGACGCGCCTTTTCTGGGTCTTCAAAGTTGATCTTCTCAACGCTGGTGAGCGCGAAATAACGTTCGTTGTCGTTCGGTTCCTTGATCACACCCTCAACGGTATCGCCTGTACGTAGCGAAAACTGACGGATCATGTCAGGAGAGACGTAAATATCGTCAGGACCGGGCAGATAGTTCGCTTCTGGCGAACGCAAGAACCCGAAACCGTCCTGCAAAACTTCCAACACGCCATCGCCACCGATGATCCAGCCCTCATCTGCGCGTTCACGCAGGATCGAGAACATCATATCGCCCTTGCGCATGGTCGATGCGTTTTCGATTTCCAGCTCTTCAGCAACAGAAAGCAGGTCTTTGGGGCTTTTCGCCTTGAGATCGGCAAGGTTCAGGCGGTCTTGCGACATGACAAACCCTTTCGCGGCCATCCGGCCGGCATATTGGTAAATTTTACAGACAGAGTCCCCTTCGGACGAAAGGGCCCTTCTATTACGCGCAGGACCGCGCTGGAGTCAAATTTAGAATTTAAAGATGACCGAGAAGACGATGATCAACATCAGAACGGTCGGAACCTCGTTCATTAAACGATACTGGCGCCCTGTCAGCGTATTTTTCCCGTTTAAGAAATCCTTACGACGATAGCCAAGCCAATGATGGAACCATGTCATAGCAATCACGGACGCGCCTTTGGTGTAAGGCCAAACCATGTTCCACCCCACAACTCCGGGCGTGAAAACCAGCATTAAACCGAACATCCATGTGGCGATCATTGCAGGGTTCATGATCGCTCTCAGCAAAAGCCGCTCCTGATGCTGGAATAGCTTGTCCATATCGCTATCTGCTTCGACGCCCTGCTTTTTCAGGCCTTCAACGTGATAGACATACAAACGTGGAAGATAGAACAACCCAGCCATCCAAGACATGACCGAAACGATGTGCAGGCTCTTTGTCCAAAAATAGGACGCGCTTAGAGCGTCTTGAATCCAATCGATCATTCTTTGCCTCTCTCAGGTCTTCTTACTTAAATAAATAAAGAAAGAAGAAAGGATTTTGATTGTTGTACTGTGGATAACACAGCTATTCGCAATTTTCCCCAAGTTTATCCAGATACTCACAGGCATCCACAAGGTTGAAATCATCTGTGGATATAAAAATTAACAATGTTTAATAAGAGTTTAACGCATCATGCGCCAAATTGACTCTTGGAGCTGTCGGAGTCCTTTGTCGATTCTTGCTCTGCGTTTCACATGGCAAAGTTATCCTATCCCCATCTTGGTGAACTGTGCTGGAATCGGGAATGAATGACAGGCTATTTGCCCCCAGCGCCGTCAAGCCCTAAGAACTCCCCAAAGAACACCCAAACTCTCATCGGTTTATCCGCGGTTTTATCCACATGGCTGACCCTATCATCCTTGCATCCAGCTCTGAAATTCGGGCAACCCTGCTGCGCAACGCAGGGGTTCCTTTCACAACAGAAAAGCCCCGTGTCGACGAAGAGATGATCCGCGCCTCGTTAGAAGCAGAAGAAGCATCGCCTCGTGATATTGCAGATTTCCTTGCCGAAGCTAAAGCCCGAAAGGTGAGCCTAAAGGCCAACGGGGCATTGGTGGTTGGCTGTGATCAGGTTTTGGATTTCGACGGCTCCGTCATGTCAAAACCTGCAGACCCGTCCGAATGTCTCGCCCAACTAACCGCCCTGCGCGGCAAAACGCACCGTCTGCTTTCCGCTGCGGTCATCTATAAAGATGGTGAACCCCTCTGGCGGCACGTCGGTGTGGTGCGTTTAACGATGCGTGAGTTTTCAGACGACTATCTTTGCGATTATGTTGATCGCAATTGGGAGTCCGTCCGCTGGTCAGTCGGTGGATATAAGTTAGAAGAAGAAGGCGTGCGATTGATGTCGCGCATTGAAGGTGATTATTTCAACGTGCTCGGTCTCCCGATGATCGAGCTCCTAAACTATTTGACCGTCCGAGGAGCACTACCCGCATGAGCGACGTTAAGATCCCCCTAGCTGGTGTTATCGGCTGCCCTATTTCGCACTCGCGGTCTCCAATCCTCCATGGGTATTGGCTCAAGAAATACGGAATCGCAGGTCATTATGTTCCGATGCACGTCGAAGCTGCCGATTTCGAAGTTGCTGTCCGCAATATGCACAAGCTCGGATTTGTTGGCTGCAACGTAACGATCCCACATAAAATCCGCGCGATCGAAATTGCTGATGTTGTAACTGATCGTGCGTCAATGATCGGCGCCGCTAACACGCTGACCTTCCGTGATGGAAAAATCTACGCTGACAATACAGATGGATACGGTTTCACAGCTTCCATCTGGCAAGGTGCCCCAGACTGGCAGCCTGATGCGGGTCCGGCGCTTGTTTTAGGTGCAGGTGGAGCTGCTCGCGCTGTGATCACTGCGCTTTTGGACAGTGGCGTTCCTGAAATCCTACTCGCGAACCGCACGCGGACGAATGCTGAAGCGCTGAAAAACGATTTCGGGGCAAAGATTAAAGTCATCGAGTGGGTACAAGTCGCAGCGACCCTTGGTTCCGCCTCTACCGTGGTCAATACGACGTCGCTGGGCATGACGGGCGGCCCGGAGTTCAAAGTGAACCTTGATGGGCTGAAGCCAAAAACGATCGTTGCCGACATTGTTTACACTCCCCTGCGGACCACGCTCCTCGATGAGGCCGAAAAGGCTGGCTGTCATACCGTCGATGGCCTCGGAATGTTGCTCCATCAGGCGGTTCCAGGATTTGAACGCTGGTTCGGTCATCGTCCTGACGTGGACGACGAAACGCGGCGTGTGATTTTGGCATGACGTGGAAGCTTGGCCTGACCGGATCAATCGGGATGGGCAAATCCACGACGGCTGCCATGTTCCGCGATGACGGTGTGCCCGTTTGGGACGCAGACGCCACGGTTCATAAGCTCTACGCGAAAGGCGGTGCAGCTGTTCTGCCGATTGGACAAGAGTTCCCAGATGCCATCGTGGATGGGGCTGTTGATCGCGATCAACTCAAACAGATCATTGCGAAAGATGCGATGGCATTGCAGAAACTCGAAGCTATTGTTCATCCGCTCGTTGCAGCGGACAGAGCAGAGTTTTTAGATACTAATAAGGCTGAACTCGTCGTTTTTGACATCCCGCTTTTGTTCGAAACAGGTGCTGATACGTGGCTCGACTCCGTGTTGGTCGTGACCTGCCCGTCAGAGGTTCAGGCCAAACGCGTTTTGGATCGTGGAACGATGTCGTCTGAACAGTTTCAAATGATCCTATCGCGGCAAATGCCCGACGCCGAAAAACGCGCGCGCGCGGATCATGTTATTGAGACGCTGACGCTGGACGCGACCCGTTCCGCCGTGCGAAACCTGATTGCAGAGTTGAAAACAAGGCAGTCCCATGCGTGAGATCGTTCTCGATACAGAGACCACAGGATTTGAACCCCACAGTGGGGATCGCATTGTTGAAATCGGGTGTCTCGAACTGCTGAACCACATGCCTACAGGCAAAACGTTTCACGTTTATATCAACCCCGAACGGTCCATGCCAATGGACGCGTTCAAGATCCACGGCATCGGTCCTGACCTTCTTGAACCGCCGCAAGAGGCGCAACCGGGGCAGGTTAAGCTGCGGGACAAACCTTTGTTCGCCGAGATCGGCCAGAAATTCCTCGACTTCATTCAGGATTCAAAACTGGTCATCCACAACGCCAGCTTTGACATGAAATTCTTGAACGCAGAGTTGGGTTGGATGGGGTTGCCATTGATCCCGAACGATCAGGCTTTGGATACGCTGGCGATTGCCCGCAAGAAATTCCCAGGGTCGCCTGCCTCGCTTGATGCGCTGTGTCGTCGATTTGGCATCGACAACTCGAACCGCACGCTCCACGGCGCGCTGCTCGACTCTGAAATTTTGGCGGATGTATATCTCGAACTGATCGGGGGCCGTCAGCCTGACTTTGCTTTGGCAACGTCGTCGCAATCGTCGGGCAGAACAAATGTTGCGGAAGTGGACGATTGGCGACCAAAGCCGCGATCTACGCCCCTGCCCTCGCGGATCACCGAAGAGGAAGCCGCCGCCCATGCCGAATTTATCGGTAAGATGGGCGACAGCGCGCTTTGGAAAAAGCTTAGTTAGGCTGTGCGGGCGCTTCGGCTTGCTGAGCCTGAACGCGGCGAGCAATTTCACCACGGTAGATCGCAACGAAATCGATCGTGTCGAGGTTCACCGGCGGGAAGCCACCGTCACGGGTGACGTCAGATACGATGCGGCGAATGAACGGGAAGGTCAGGCGCGGGCATTCGATCATCAGGTAGGGGTGCATCTGGTCTTCCGGCACGCCTTCGATGTGGAACACACCAGAATATTCCAGCTCGAGAAGGAACAGCGGCTCTTTGTCAGCTTTGGTGTTCGACGAAACGGTTAGTTTCGTGATGACTTCGTACTGGTTGTCTGCACGTTTGCGCGCATCAAGGCTAACCTTCACACCCATTTCTGGCTGCGGATCACCCTTTACGCCCTTTTGAGCGAGGATGTTTTCGAACGACATGTCACGCACGAATTGTGCGATGATGCGGTTCTTGATTTGCGGCTGCTGCGCCGCTTCGGGGGTCTGGGTCTCGGCCATCGGGCAACTCCACATTTAAAAGGTCGGGGATTGTCTATCAGGCCTTTACCAGACCCTCAATGCTCATGGGCTGGTTAATGACGTGTCCATCCCGATGGATGGGTCGGATGTTTGTCTGGATCAACAGGTTCAAAGTCGCCGTCAATCACATCGTCATACCGTTGCTGTTGGCGCGGCGGCTCACCGAATTGGAACTTCTGAACGTTTACCTTGGTTCGCAGATACTGAAAAACGCGGCTCCGCACCTGCGGAATGAGCAGTAAGAACCCAACGGTGTCTGTGAAAAATCCAGGTGTCAGAAGCAGCGCCCCCGCAAACAGGATCATTGCACCACTGGCTAAGGACTCTGACGGGTCACTGAGGCTGCTAAAGCTCTGTCGCAGTTTACCGAGCTCTTTTGCGCCCTCGCTCCGCACCAAATTCGCACCGATGACGGCGGTCGCCAGCACGATGAGAAGCGTCCAAGCAAGCCCGATTGCTCCGCCAACAGAGATGAAAAGCGCGATCTCGATCATCGGAACGGCAACAAAAGGTATCAAAAGCCACATTATAAGTCCTTTCTGACCCGTGGTGGACTTGACCGGGCCTCTGCCATACATAAGTCGGGTGGGTAGCGTTTTGAATGCCCACCCAATGAACAAGAGGTTTTTCTTATGAACGGAGTCCTAATTCAGCTGCTGGTCCTAGCTGGCGTTGCTGTTTTCCTGATCCTACGCTTGCGCAGCGTTCTTGGGACCCGTGAGGGATTTGAAAAACCTGCCGTCACGCGAAACGAGGCGCCTGATCGTCGTGCCAATTTCGAGGTGATTGAGGGCGGCCCAGACCGTGACATCGTTGATAACGTTCCCGAAGCTAGCCCGGCGGCTGATGCTTTGGCTGCGATGAAGCGTGTTGACCCAGACTTCACCGTATCCGAGTTCCTGCAGGGTGCCCGTGGCGCGTATGAAATGATCCTCATGGCCTTTGAAAAAGGCGAAATTGCATCGATCCGCCCGTTTATTTCCGAGGACATTTATGACGCCTTCTCTGACGTGATCGCATCGCGTGAGGCCGAAGGTCTGACTGTCGAAGCCACCTTTATCGGGATTTCCGAGATTGCGGTTCAGGACGTTGAATTTAGCGCTGATACCAAAGAAGCCGAAGTCGCAATCCGCTTTACGGGCGAATACACTTACACAGTTCGTGATAAGGCTGGTGACATCATCGAAGGTGGACCAAATAGCACCAAACGTCAGCGCGATGTCTGGACATTTGCACGCGCTATGGGCAGCAACGATCCGAACTGGGTCCTTGTGTCTACAGGTGAATAATGCGGCGGGTCGGGCACGCGATAGCGTTCTGTCTGACCCTATTTTCGGGGGCGGCGATGGCCGAAACGACCTACACGCTTCTTGATTTTTCGGACTTGAACGGTTGGGCAGAGGATGATCATTCCGCTGCCTTTACTGCATTCAAAGAAACCTGCGACCTGATGAGCGATCCCGAATGGACGACGCTCTGTAATCTGTCCAACGACGTGTCCGATGCCCGAGGATTTTTCGAGCTGTTCTTTAAGCCCGTTATGGCCACCGATGGTGAACCGATGCTGTTCACGGGGTATTTTGAGCCTGAACTGCGTGGCAGCCTTCAGCGAACGGCGACCTTTCGCTACCCGATTTACCGCCTACCCCGCGCCCTGCCCCCAACTGGTCCTTGGTTGACGCGCCAAGAGATCGAAGAGAACGGCGCTCTAGCGTCCCAAGGGCTTGAGATCGCGTGGCTCGCTGATCCAGTTGATCGGTTTTTTCTGCAGGTCCAAGGGTCAGGTCGTATTCGCCTCCAAGACGGTTCTGTGATCCGTGTGGGATATGCAGGGAACAACCGACGCCCCTATTCGTCAATCGGTCAGGAACTGATCCGACGTGGCATCTATAGCGAACATCAGGTCAGTGCGACGGTCATTCGGAATTGGGTCCGCAATAACCCAGACGAAGGCCGCGCCCTGCTTTGGACCAACGAAAGCTACGTGTTCTTTCGCAACGTGACCGAGGTTCCCGCTGAAAAAGGACCTCTTGGCGCGATGAACAGGTCCATTTCGGCCATGCGCTCTATCGCTGTTGATCCAGCCTACACGACGCTTGGCGCACCTGTGTGGATCGAACGTCACGGCGCAAATCCGATGAACCGTTTGATGATTGCCCAAGACACTGGCTCTGCGATCAAGGGTGCACAGCGGGCTGATATCTTTATCGGCACGGGCGTTGAGGCTGGTCTGGAAGCGGGCGAAATAAAGGATACGGGTCGCATGATCATGCTTTTGCCGATCCAGATGGCCTATGCATTGGTCCCCGAGGTCATCTGATGGCCCGCCGTCGCCGTCAGCTTACCGCTGAAGAAAAAGCCCTTTGGGATCAGGTGGCTAGCACTACAACGCGTTTAGCACCTGAGGCCCCGACAGTTGCGCCCGATGAACCTGTTCGGGCTCCGTCCCATCATCCTGTTCCAGCACCCGCGCCGATCCCTCGGTTTCGAGTTGGGGCAAAGGTGGATCTAAAACCCAAACACAGTATAGCCGCCCCGATTCACGAGGCCCTAGCCGCTGCGCCCGTTTCGATGGACCACAAAACCCACCGCAAGATGACCAAGGGCAAACTTTCCCCAGATGCGCGGATCGACTTGCACGGCATGACCCTAAACGAGGCGCATGGTGAGCTGACCCACTTCATCCTGTCATCGCATGAAAAAGGGCATCGATTGGTCTTGGTCATCACGGGGAAAGGCAAGGATCGTGACGAAGGCGGTCCGATCCCAACGCGCATGGGCGTTCTGCGGCATCAAGTACCACAGTGGCTCCGTCTGCCGCCGTTGGGGCGGTTGGTTCTGCAGACGACGCCCGCCCACCTCAAACACGGCGGGCATGGCGCGTATTACGTTTACCTGCGGCGTACGCGCTTAGGTTACAGCACGTAGCGGCTCATATCGGTGGAGCGTGACAACTCACCAACGTTCGCTTCGACATAGGCCGCATCGATTTTGACGGATTCACCCGACCGATCTGGCGCGTTGAAGGACAGTTCTTCGAATACCCGTTCAATGATGGTGTAGAGACGCCGCGCACCGATGTTTTCGACCGATTTGTTGACCGTCGCCGCGATATTCGCGATCGCTGCGATCCCATCCTCGGTGAATTCGACAGTGACGTCCTCGGTGCCCATCAGAGCCGAATATTGCAGTGTCAGCGCATTGTCCGTTTCCGTCAAAATACGAACGAAGTCACCTTCGGTCAGGTCATTCAATTCAACCCGAATGGGCAAACGACCCTGCAATTCAGGCAGTAGGTCCGACGGTTTCGCAACGTGGAACGCACCCGACGCGATGAACAGGATGTGGTCGGTCTTAACGGGACCGTTCTTGGTCGACACCGTCGTGCCTTCAATCAGCGGAAGCAGGTCGCGCTGCACGCCTTCGCGGCTCACGTCAGCACCACGCGCGTCTGCACGGGCGCACACCTTGTCGATTTCGTCCAAGAACACGATGCCGCTTTGCTCAACGGCCTCAATCGCGGTCTTCTTAACCAGTTCGTCGTCGAGCAGCTTATCGGCTTCTTCCGAAACGAGCACATCATAGCTCTCAGCCACGGTGAGCTTTTTCTTCACCGATCGTTGGAATGCCTTACCGAACAGATCACCGAGGTTCATCATACCGCCCATCTGCGGCTGACCAGGGATTTCAAAGCCACCCATCGGGTTTGATGTGTCCTGAATTTCCAACTCAATAATAGTTTGATCCAACTCGCCAGAGCGGAGCTTGCGGCGGAACGCCTCGCGAGTGCCATCGCGAGCCTCGGTCCCTGCAATCGCGTCGATCACGCGCTCTTCGGCAGCGCGCTGCGCGTTTGCCCGAACGTCCTCGCGCATGAATTCACGGGTTTGCAGGATCGCAATATCAACCAGATCGCGGATGATCTGTTCCACATCGCGGCCTACATAACCGACTTCGGTGAATTTTGTGGCTTCGACCTTAATGAACGGGGCGCGGGCGAGTTTTGCCAGACGACGGCTGATCTCTGTTTTACCGACGCCAGTTGGTCCAATCATCAGGATGTTCTTTGGGTAGACCTCATCGCGCAGATCATCGCCTAATTGTTTGCGGCGCCAACGGTTGCGAAGCGCAACGGCGACGGCGCGTTTGGCCTCATTCTGGCCGATAATAAAACGATCAAGCTCGGATACGATCTCGCGCGGGGTAAGGTCTGTCATGGTGTCCTCTTTTCAACACTTCCGATCTAGGCATCTGAGCGGCAAAAACCAACCCGCACTGTCGTGTTGGATTTGTATATATACGTGATAACCTGTGATCGGAGGACGAAAGATGACCGAGAACCTACCGAAGAAAAAGATCATGGTTCGGCGCGTCACCTCGCCAGTGCGTCCGCGTGCAACCGAAGAGAACGCACCGCAGGTATCCAGTTGGGAAGATAGCCCCCTCGACCTTCCCGAACCCAAACAGGCCATTTCCCTGCGTGTCGATCGGGACGTTTTGGAGTTCTTTAAATCAGGGGGAAAAGGGTATCAGACCCGCATGAACGCTGTCCTGCGGGCCTATATGAAATCTCATAAACGCTGATTAAGCTTTGATTTTTTCGACGGTCAGTTTGCCGTTGGTATAAACACAAATGTCTGCCGCAATCGCCATCGCATCTCGTGCAACCGTCTCTGCGTCTTTATCGGTGTCCATCATTGCTCGTGCTGCAGCGAGGGCAAAGTTCCCGCCAGAGCCAATTGCGGCCACGTCGTGTTCTGGTTCCAGAACGTCACCTGCTCCCGTGATCACGAACAAATCCTTACCGTCCGTGACAATCAGCATCGCTTCAAGTTTCTGAAGGTATTTGTCCGTCCGCCAATCTTTGGCGAGGTCCACGCTGGCGCGCATCAATTGACCGGGTGTCGCCTCTAGTTTTTTCTCAAGCCGTTCCAGCAGGGTAAACGCATCCGCTGTTGATCCAGCAAAGCCACAGACAACGTCCTGACCCCCGGGGGACAAACGGCGCACTTTGCGTGCGGTGCCTTTGATAACGGTTTGACCGAGGCTCACCTGACCGTCACCCGCGACGACAACCTCGCCGCCTTTGCGCACGCCGATAATCGTCGTGCCGTGCCATCCGGGGAATTCGCTCTCTGCCATATCGGGCCTCCTGTCGTTTGTTCCTATATGGCGGGCAGGGCGCATCGGAACAAGAGCAACGCAAAAGGGCGCCGGTTAGGGCGCCCTTTCGAAAGGATAGGGTGGTTAGATTAGATCGAGTCTTCGATCCAAGCCTGCAGTGCCGCTTTCGGCGCAGCGCCTGCTTTGTTGGCGACAACTTCGCCGCCTTTGAAAACGAACAGAGCCGGAATACCGCGCACACCCAGCTGAGCAGGGGAATTCGGGTTTTCGTCTACGTTCACTTTGACGATCTTAACTTTACCGTCCATTTCAGCAGACAGCTCTTCGAGAGCGGGGCCGATCATGCGGCACGGGCCACACCATTCAGCCCAGAAGTCTACGACGACGGGAATATCGGACTGACGCACTTCGGCGTCAAAAGTTGCATCGGTGACAGCTACGGTGGCCATTTGTCTCTCCTACAGGATGTCGGGGCAGAAGGTATGCAGACCCCAACAGATGGTCAAGGCGTAGCGGCACGACGCAACGCCGCCATGACAATTTCAGATGGCAAATTCATCAGTTTTCTTGTCGTCGTCCATAGGATCGAGCAGTCTATCTGACGATCAGGATAAATTTGCGATAGTGCCGCGTAATAGGCCCCCATTTGGCGCAGGACACCTTCGGGGATTTGCTCGGGCTGTTCGGGCACGATGCGATTTGTTTTGAAATCCACGCAGGTTACGCGATCTTTGGAAATGATCAGCCTGTCGATTGCGCCATGAATCCGCCCGCCAAGTTCAGCCAGGTCAGCAGTGATTTCGACCTCAGCCAACGTATCGGACGCAAAAACAGGAGCCAAATCAGGATTGCCCAACATCGCAATCACATCATTGAGAAGTTTATCGCGATCCTCGACTAAACCAATGTCCTCATCGCCTGACATAAGCGCCTGACCGATCCGAGGGCGTTCAGATTCGGGGTGGCTCGGCAGATGTTCGAGCAGCATGTGAACCATGCGACCGCGGGCAAGCGCCACTTCTTTATCCCCGTCTATGATTTCCCCTGCGAGTGCTTTCGCCCCGCCCAAATCAGAAGGAGAAATCGTTGAGGCGCGTTGTGGGGGTGCGTCGACGACTGGTAAATTAGGAATAGTGATGGTTGCTTTAAATTCTTCGATTGTAGAATTAAGTTCTAAACCACTCCAATCGTGCACAGAATAACGGAGAATATCCATTCCACCGAATGGCACCGTCTCAGCGCCCATATGCTCCATCGCTGAACCAACGATGTCATACCATGCCTCTGTGTTGTCTTTGACATCACCAGCGCCACAAAGAATGAGCCATTTCTCGGCCCGCGTTAGCGCCACATAGAGCAGCCGTCGACGTTCACGGATTTCTGCTGCCTTCGCGTCGTCGATTAGGGGGGCGATCGCCTCTGGCGTTTCCTCGCTCAGCGGTCGCCAAATGGGTCCGACTTCTGACTTCAGAATACTACCACGCGCTTTGACGTCCCGCGTCTGGGTTTCTGGCAAAATTACAATCGGCGCTTCGAGGCCTTTGGACCCGTGAACAGTCATCACGCGGATTTCGTCGCTGTCGCCGTCCATCTGCCGCTTTACGGTGACGTCTTCGGCCTCCATCCAGTGCAGGAAACCCGTGAGGCTCGGCACCGTGCCTTGTTCGTAAGAAAGCGCCTGAGACAAGAGCGCGTCGATGGCGTCCTCAGCCTCGGCCCCCAATTGCCGAACGAGCGCTTTGCGCCCGCCGTGGCGGGTTAGAATGCGTTCGATCAGATCATAGGGACGCAAAAAGTCAGCGCGGTTCCGTAAATCATGCAGGACGGCGAGCGTTTTTCCGTGCTGTTCGGTTTGGTCGCGCAACGCTGCCCATAGGTCGCGGCTACGACCATAGGCGAGGGTAAAGAGGTCCTGTTCAGACCACCCAAACAGTGGCGATTTAAGGGCCGCGGCGAGGGACAGATCATCCTCTGCCAAGGCGATAAAGCGCAGGAGCGCGAGGATATCCTTAACCGCCAGTTGGTCGTTCAGGATCAATCGGTCGGCGCCGGCAATTGGGAGGTTCAGATCCTTACACGCGCGGATGATTTCGTTGAACAAAGTCTTGCGCCGCTGGACGAGGATCAGGATGTCACCGGGCCGCACAGGACGTCGATGATAGGTGCCCGTTTTTCCGTTTTCCGCTGGAATAGTCTCTGTCTCCAGCATCACCTTAATATTCTGTGCGATGCGTTGAGACAGCTGAACATCAGCCTCTTCATCACTGACGAGGTCATGCGGATCGTGCCAATCGTTCTTTTCTGGCTTCTCGGTTTTCTCCACAAACGGCCAAAGATCGACGCGCCCCGGCATCTCGGACTTAAAGGCGCTGTGGATCACCTCATCGCTGAGACCTTCGGCCAAATCGCCAGTGAATGCATGGTCCACGAACGACAGGATCGCGTGAGAGGAACGGAACGAATACTGAAGCTCTGTCGTATTCAGAGGCGTTTCTGTGTTTTCCAGAGCCGCATCAAAATACAGGCGCATGTCGTCGAATTTCTCGGGGTCCGCGCCTTGGAATGAATAGATCGACTGTTTTTTATCGCCGACTACGAAAATGGTGCGTTGCTGATCGGCACGGGCCCCTTCGCCAGCGGCAAATTCACCTGCCAGCGCTTTAACCACGTCCCATTGCGCTGGGCTGGTGTCTTGGGCCTCGTCCACCAGAATGTGGTCAATCCCACCGTCCAGTTTGAACAACACCCATTCCGCCACTTCCGAGCGTTTCAAAAGATCGCGTGTTTTTAGGATAAGATCGTCGAAATCGAGCAAGCCACGCTGAACCTTGCGGTTCTCATAGGCGGGAATGAATACCTTCGCAAAATCGTAGAGGAGCATGGTGCGGTCGAGCGCAGCACAGGCCTTGAGGTGTTGGAAGGCAGCGGCCGTTCGATCCATCCACGCATGAAGATCGTCGATCACGGGGGCGAAAGCGTCGACCGCTTTTGTGTGATTTGATTGTGGGTAGTTGACCGACTTTGAGGTATTCTTTCCCGCGTATAGGAATTCAGAAAAAAGGGTCGAAAGCAGGGCAAAATCTGGATTTTTGTAATCGAGCGACTTCAGCGTCACTGCGAATTTCTTGTAGGTATCGGTCGTTGAAGCCGCGCATTGAACGATCTCTTCCGCTAACGCATCTTCGCCTCCGATCAGTGCGATTGAGATAGCGTCAGATGGCTGTGCGCCTGCGGGCAAGCCAAACCCAACCGCCAGATCATCACGGGTCACATCACGTTGAAAGTCGTCCTTGAACCGCAGCACATCCTTGGCCAGTGCCATCAGCTGATCGTCGGATACGTGCTTGGCCACGGCGTCGATCACACGGGCGTCAGGGCCTTCTGCAATTTGGTCGAGGACTTCGGCGCGCAGTAGCTCTGCCGCACGATCTTCCATCTCTGCAAACTGCGGAGAGACGGAAGCCTCTAGCGGAAACCGTCGCAGGATCGACGAACAGAACGAGTGAATGGTTTGAATACGCAGCCCACCCGGAACCTCGATCGCGGTCGCAAACAGACGACGAGCATCGGCGAGCTCTTCGGTCGTTAGGCCACCTTCGACACCCATATCGAGTAAGTCCTGCCGAAGTTTGTCGTCGGGCATCATTGCCCATTCGCCGAGGCGCTTGAACAGACGGTTCTGCATCTCTGCTGCGGCGGCCTTGGTGTAGGTCAGACACAGAATATGCGAGGGATCGACCTTATCGAGGAGCAGCCGCGCCACGCGGTCCGTCAGAACCCGTGTTTTGCCCGACCCAGCGTTTGCCGAAACCCAAGTCGATGCCCGTGGATTGGCGGCGGCAATTTGGCGAAGTGTTGCGTCGTCCTTCATTTCAGAACCTCCGCTTTGGGCGCTTGGCTGAGGTTCCATTCACCATATCGCGCAAGGTGATCGTAATCGCTGCCATAGGCCGAGGTTTCGGCGGCCATCATCGCCGTGTATCCCCGCGCAGGATCGGTCCAGGCTTTGATCAGGAGTTGGAACTTCATCCATTCATCATCGACGGATAGATCCTCTATCGAATCTTTGCGCTTCTTCGGGGAGGCATCCGTCAGGATCGGCGCACGAACCGATTTTGCACCCGCTTTGATTGGGATGAATTCCGCATCCAAGGCCTCTTTGCGGCCAATGTCATTGAACGCGCCCAGCGCAACCATGGCCGCCTCAAGGATAAGCTGTTTGTCAAAGTAGAGCTGCTGTTTCTCGCTCGGCGGGGTGCCCGTTTTGTAATCGTAAAGGATGACCCGACCGTCGTCGGTCTTATCAATTCGGTCGGCCTTGCCTTTGAGTTTGAAATCAAGGTCGGGGAGGGTGATTTCCCCCCACGCTTCGAGCTTGGCAGGAGCACCGCGTTTCCGACGGTCAACTTCGGTCGAGAGGAACCAATCCGCAGCGCTGTCCATCCGCGCATACCAAAGTCGCCGTGTCGCAGGCCAAGGACATTGCGCCTCCAGTTCGTCTTTGGTGAGTTGCATCAAACGATCACGCGCCGCAGGAGTGGCGGGATCATGATCCTCGCTGATGAACTTCTGCAGGACGTCGTGGATGATGTTACCGCGCAACGGGGCATCCGCCGTGGGAACCAGAGGGTTTAGCGCATAAAGCCCGAGCACCTTTTTCGCGTAGATTGCATATGGATCGCGGATCAGCGTTTGGATTTGCGTGACGGATAGCTCTTTGGGCCGAGCCTCGATAGGCGGGCAGGGCGATGGTCGGGGCGCAGGGGTGCCGCGTGGTTTGTCGGCCGCGCTGATGGCTTCGGCGGTTTTGATCCACTTCGACCCGCGCTCTCGCATCGCCTTTAGCGCCTCGGGTCCAGACTGATCCGCAAGACCGTCGAGCAGGTTGGTCAATCGGTTCACCCAGCGCGATGGCACGGTCTGGGCTTCCTCGGATCGCGCTGCACGGGTGATCCAGACTTCCTTGGCTGCGATGGCTTGCTGATAGTCGTGGGCGGACAGACCAATGCGGCGTTCGGGCAGCAAAAGACCCGATTTCAGCCGCATATCCCTGTTCAACCACGGATCAGGCGTTGGCGTTTCAGGCCACGTACCATCGTTCATTCCGCCCAAAATCACCAAGTCGGCGCTTTGAACACGGGCTTCTAGTGTCCCCCAAAACAGAATGTTTGGATGGCTGATGTCGGGATTGCGGACTTCGGCACCTGACAAAATCGACCCAACAATCCCACTATAGTCACGTGCCGACAGCGCACCACCGTGTTCGGCGTGCAGCGTAAGATCAGCCATCACCGCCTTAACCTTACGACCAGCGGCTTCGTCCCAGAGCCCACTTTCGCCAGCCAGCGGGCCAGCGGCAAAGGCTTCGGTCAGCGCGAGATGCTGCGCCACGTGATCAGGAAGCGGCAGATCATCGTCAGGCTTTGGCCCGCTATGGATTTGATCGAGCAACCCCGCGATCCATTCGGCCCAATCTTTTTGTGCATCCTTTTCTGCCCACCCGCGCAGGTCGGCACCCGTTGGATAGGCTGGGCCTTTCTTGCGAATTGAGAGCTCCAGTTCGTTCGTTAGACGGACATGGTCGCCACGGTTCCCACCCGATGACACCAGGGGATGTTTCAACAGCGTGAGGAGGCTTTCGCCCGTGATTTGATCGACACGCAAACCAGCGACCTGACGCAGCAATCGCCCCGGCGCGGAAAGGTGCAAAGGTTGACCTGCAGAGTCATCTGGAACGATGTTCCAGCGATCCAACGCTGCCGCCACCTGACGGGTGAGCATTCGGTCGGGTGTGATCAGCGCGGCCGTTATCCCTTCGTCCATTGCAGCGCGGAGCCGTAACGCAATCGTTTCGGCCTCTGATCTTGGAGAGGGCGCCTCGACCAAGGTCACGTTCTCCATCGCGCTGGGTAGGTCGCCTAACTCTTTGCCGTCAGTCAGCCATTGATCGGTCACAGGGGCAGGGCGCAGCGATAGCGAAATCACCCGATTACGCGCTGCGCTAAACACTTCGGTCGTGTCCCAAGGCCGTATGTCCGAAATCGAAAGGTCTAGCCGCTCCATCAGCAGTTTAAAGCGGTACTGGGGATGGTCCTCAAACTGTCGTCTGTCGGTCATGGCGTCCCAAATTGCGGGGGGCATGTCATAATCCACACCAGGGAGGATCACCGCGCCTTGGGGCAGGCGTGATACGGCCTCCATCAACATCGCGGTTGCGCCACGCGAGCCTGTCGAACCCGCGATAATGATCGGGTGCGTCGGGGGCGTGTCAGACCAACGGGTAATGAGGCGTTCGATCACCATGCGCTGACGGGCTTCGACGTCAGGTGGCGACTTAAGAAAATCAAAATACTTGAGAACGATTCCGATAAATTTCTTGGAGCGATCCCAGTGGCCTGACCTATCTGTCACGTCTAGGTCCAAGATGATCTGTGGATTGATCCCCTCACCATGCATTTCGTCCATCAGTTTGGCGAGGCTGTCTGAGAGCGCGTAGAGTGCCGAACGCGGTGCTAATTCAGGCTCCTTTGAGAGCAAGTTGCTCACAAGTGGCGCCAACTCCAACCGACGACGCAGGCTCGCAACGGGGGGCGGCACGTCTATTGCCACAGGATCGCGCGCGAGATCAGTGACCAGACGCAGTCGTGGCAATAGTCCCGCAGGACCATTGTCGAAAACCTCGCGCGTTCGGCGCTGCATGCGACGTGTGTTCAGGAAGATCTCAACCTTGGCGACCTCTTCGGGCGGCATCCCCCGCAGCCGCTCCATCACGCCTTTGGTTAGGGAGTCAGCGAAATCCACCCCAGGGGGCAGGCCAAAAATGCGAGGCTTATCGGTCGGTTCAAACATCATCACTCAACATCCCTTCGGCCACCGCGATGCTTTCTGGGCGGCCAACGTCACACCATTTACCATTATACTCGACGCCGTAGAGCGTTCCTCTAGCCAGCATCCGATTCCAGAGTTCCCACATAGAGAACGACTGTTCCATGACCTCATCCAGATCGGCCGTTCGAATGATCTGGCAGCCCGTATAGATCGCGCCAGCGCCACGGCGAATTCGCCCTGCCTCATCAGTCAGGAAATCACCCTGACCCGTATGACCGAGCGCGTTGTCCTTGCTGACGAGCAAAAGCAAGCCATCCATGTCATCGCGCCAATGTTGGCGCAGCGTGTCAAAGGGGTTGTCGCCGCGCCAAACCGCATCGGTGTTCATCGTGAAAACTGGCCCATCGCCTAGCAACGGCAAAGCATGTTTCAAACCGCCGCCTGTTTCGCGCAGCAGATCGGTTTCGTCCGAGATGTGTAGGTCGGCAGGGACGGCATCGCGGATTTGTTCTGCCTTGTAATGCACGTTCACCACGCAAGTGAGTCCTTCCGCCAGATCGAGCGCATGAAACAAGAGCGGCTTGCCCGCAACATTCACCATCGGCTTGGGCCTGTCGTTTGTCAGTGGCGCCATTCGGGTGCCGAGGCCAGCAGCAAAGAACAATGCGGAATTGGGCGTCATATGGTCAGGTCCGGAAGGATCAATTCGGAAAGGTCGCGCAATTCTGGATGAGCCAGATCGCGTCTGAGGTGGTCGATCACGCGCGGGATCAGCGGCTTATATTTCAGCTTTTTGTCACGCCGCACCAGTCGAGCGAAAATACCGAGGATGCGGAGGTTTCTCTGAACAGCGATCGTCGAAAATGCTGCCATATCGATGTCTTTGGTCAGTGCTTCAACCGTGCGATCAGATACGTCCCGCCGCGCATCGCGCAGTAGCGACACGAGATCATATAAGGGGTGCGCTAAAAACGCGTCCTGAAAATCAAGGAGGCCGACGCGATCGGTTCCCTGTTTTTCAGGACGCCAAATCAGGTTCTCGGCGTGAAAATCCCGTAGCGACAGGGTGTAGGTGTGCGGGGCTAAACGCTCTAACGCGGCCTTCATTGCAACGGCGATTTTCAACCCATCAGCGCTGGGCGAAAACCATTCGGAATAAAGCCCAACCATGTCAGCGCCGACCTCGGGCGTCATCGTTTTCAGACCGGCTGGCGCAGGGGATGCGCCGATTTTTTGGATACAGTCCGCAGCGGCTTGATACAGGGTCAGCTCATCTGCATCACCCGCCGCAATCCAATCGGCAAAGTGACGAGGGCCGAGATCGCCAATGATTGCGAGGCCTGCCATTTCATCGCATTTCAGGATCTCTGGCGGACATAGCCCAATGCCTGCGAGGTGGTCTGCAATTTGCAAAAACGGCGCGAGGTGCTCACCAGCTTCGGGCGGCGCGATCATCAGGATCACGCTGTCACCATCGGGACTGGTGAGCCGTCGATAACTACGGGCAGAGGCATCGCCCGCGACAGGCGTTTGGTGCCAGTTTTGCCAACGCGTCCCGTCGAGAAATGCAGAAACTTCAGACATCGATTGCGCCCAAACGTGTTTCCCAATTAGCAGGGCCAACAAACGTGACATGGTGCGGATCGGCGGCCACAAACCGCAAAGTTAGAGCCGATTTTGGCGCAAGATCGGCCAACCGATCCGGCCATTCGATCAGACAAATCGCGGTTTCGAATGCTTCGTCTAGACCAAGCTCGATCGCCTCATCGGGGTGGCTAAGTCGATAGAGGTCACAGTGCCAGATATCGACGTCGTCCTCGTAGGTTTGAACCAATGTAAAGGTTGGCGACGGTACGTCCTCTTCGTAGCCAAGGCGGGCGCGGATAAGGGCACGTGAAAAAGCGGTTTTGCCAGCGCCGATGTCCCCTTCGAGGAGTAATACATCGCCAGCTCGCAAAATCGGTGCGATCCGCTGTGCGAGCGCATCGGTGTCCTCTTCGGACGGTAGCAAAACTGGGCCTTTGGTAAATGTCATACCCCCAAACTAAGGGTTGGTGGTGCACTCGCAAGAGGCAATCAACCCTGTGCCGCCCAAAGTGCGATGACGGCTTCGCGCCCAGACTTGCTATCGCCCGTGTGACGGAACCGAACGAGCGTCGCACCGTTGGGCATAGGGCGGGTACTGCATTCCAGCAATCGACCATCATTGTGGCGAATGGTATCGCTCCAGACCTGAGAAGATCGGTTAGGGCCACCATCTTCGCGCAGCCTCGTCCAGATTGGTGTTGGGGCGGTGGCATCCTGCCAAATGCGCGATTCATCAAGTAGCGTAGACCCAACAAAGGGCGCAGTTTTTGTGTAGTGCCAAAGCTGATGATAGCTTTGGTTCGACATGACCAAAGTTCCAGCCGCCGAAAAGACCGCGATTGCGTCATCGAGGTTATCCATGACGGCCTGGCCTGTTTCGATCTGCGCCTCAAATCGACGAGTGAGCGAGATTTCAGAGGTTACGTCTTCAACGAGAAATGCCAATGCACCGTCAGGATGGGGTCGTCCGACAATTCTGTACACTTGGCCGTTGGGCAGTTCCCAATTCATCGAATACAGGCCTGCTTTGGCTTCCTTCTCGAGCGAGACAATCTGATCGCGCCATGATCGCTTATCTGCTGCAACATGGATGTTCTTTTGGTCCCGAAGCCTGTCGAAAAAGGTGTGCAGTTTGGGCCGAGCAGCTAGGAAATCGGCAGGGATTTCGGTCAGATCATGAAGGGCAGGGTTGAAGACGATCAATTCGCGGTCGCTGTTGAAAATGGCCAAACCCACGGACAGTTGGGCAAAGGTTTTGACCAAGGTTTGCACGTAGCTTCGCTGGGTTTCTTCGGCTTTCGTCACCTTTGTAACATCGACGGCAAAGTGGATCGTTTCGGCGTTGCGATGCGCCTTTGTGACTTCAAACCATTTTGGCGGCCGACCAGTGCCCAGATCAATGCTGTGACGTGTTGGGATAAGGTCGTCTTGGGCATCGAGGTTAGAAAACAACTCCGCAGGTGGCCATGGTGGGATATCTGTCTCTGCACAGCCGGCCACCTGCGCGGCGAGGTCGAGGTAGCTGCGGTTGGCCCAAGTGATTGTCCCTATGTCATCCTGTTTCCAGATCAACTGAGGTGCGCTTTCTGCTATTCCCCGCAGGGTATGAAGCTCGTCCTCAATCGAAGTGAGTGTCGCGATATCGACGGCAGTTCGGCGTCGAAATCCTTCTTGATATGTAACGCGGATGATCCCGTCACTTAGTTCGACCTCCAGTCGTAAATCTGGGTCTGAGGGGGATGTCAGCACCTTTGACCCACCTGATTGGATCGACGACATCGTGGTCCGGAGTTGCGGAAAATTCGCCGCAAAGAAACCGAGGAAGCGATCCCAATCCGTCTTCTCTGTCGCCCTGCGGCGCAGGAGGGCACGCGCAGATGGAGTCGCGTCAATCAATCGTGTCTCGTCAAAGAGAAACACGATCTCATCTTCGGCTTCGCGGATCATGGCGCGCGCGCTTTGGTTTTTCTGATCCAAGAACCGCGCCAGAACGGCAACGATCAGTCCCGCCGCCGCGACAGAGATGAGGCAGAGCCCAAAAAGATACATGCCCGACATCGGTCGAATCCCCTGTTAGCAACAAAGGAACTTTTGCGGATCAGGGTTAATTGCGCGTTAATCGCCAAAGGGCAGGTTTTCTCCCAAACCGCCAGGGCGGTCGCCCTTGGACGGGTCGATCTGGTCGCGGTTCCATGTGACGGCGACCAAAGCCCCACCGAGCGACCCGCCATTTGCAAAATCGAGCCGCGCGCCTGACCGTTCCAGCAGCGTTTTCGCGATAAACAGGCCCAGACCCATGCCTTCATACCCTGGGCGGCTTGTGTCCTCGCGTCGCCGCATGAACGGATCACCGATGCGGGCGAGAATAGCGGACGGATAGCCCGGCCCATCGTCCGAAATGCGCACACTAACGGATCTGTCGGTCCATGTGCTTTCGATCAGGACCTTATCAGACGAAAAATCGACCGCATTTTGAACAAGGTTGCGAAGTCCATGCACGATCTCTGGCCGACGTTCGATGATCGGTTGGCGTGCAGGCATTTCTGTTTCGTCAGAGATCACGAACTCCAACCGTTTGCCGCGCATCAGGTGGGGTTCAGCGGCCTCTCGCAAAAGACCCTCCAACGGAACGCGGCGCATGTGCAGGTCGTCTTTACCTGCGCGGCCCATCGACCGAAGGATCGCAGTGCAGCGATTGGCTTGTTCCCCGATCAGGCGCACATCGTCGGCGAGGTCTGGATCATCGCCTAGTTCATCCAACAATTCACCGCTGACCAACTTAATCGTGGCGAGAGGCGTTCCCAATTCATGCGCGGCAGCAGCGACAACACCACCCAAATCGGTGAGCTTTTGTTCACGCGCGAGAGCCATTTGCGTAGCCAGCAGCGCGTCGGACATTTCGTGGATCTCAGAGGTGATCAGACGCGCATAAGCGCCAAGGAAAACAACGCCAATCACAAGCGCGACCCAGAATCCGAACCGAAAGAGGTCGGGCATTTGCAATACGTCACCTGCCATTGAGCGCAGCGGTATATGCCACGCGGCGAGGGCGGTCAGAATGAGGATCGTGATGATCCCGAGGATCGCCGTATCGCGGAGCCGCAAGAAAGTTGCTGCGATGGTAACAGGCGCCAGAACCAACAGGGCAAACGGGTTGTTTAAACCGCCCGTGAGATACAACAGCAGACACAACTGCAGCAAATCGAAGAGAAGCATCAGCATCGCTTCGAGTTCGGACAGACGCTTTGTTTCGGGATACAGGAAGGTTGAAAACAGGTTGGCGATGATCGATGCACCGATTGCCATCGCAGCAAGGCCAACTTCGAGGTCGAGGCCCAAAATTCGCACCGAAACAACGAGCGCGATGATCTGGCCTAGAATGGCGATCCACCGCAAAATGACCAAGGTCCGTAAGCGGACCCAGCTGCTTCTCTCGCGATCGTGATGTTTGATTTGCCGGTCAGGGATCATTTTCGTCCAATCTGCGTCATGCTGAACTATTGTTATTTGGACCCGCAGCGGCAATCAATGCGCGACCAAAGGAGAGTTCGATGGAAAAGAAAATTGCACTAGCCGCCGTATCGGTTGCAGCGTTGTTCATTGGTGGCACCCTTGCCGTGGTGAAATTGAACGCGCCCGATCAGGATTTCGCCCAATGTGGTGCGACTGCAGTCGCTGGCAGTTCTGTCGGCGGTCCGTTTGAGCTGGTGAATAAGGACGGTGTGACAGTCACCGATGCTGACGTTATCACAGGTCCGACCGTTTTGTATTTTGGCTACACCTTCTGCCCAGATGTTTGCCCTCTCGACAACATGCGCAATTCTCAGGCGGTTCAGATCCTTGATGAAAAAGGGATTTCTGTCACGCCAGTCTTTATCTCCATCGACCCTGAGCGGGACACCCCAGAACGCGTGGGCGAGTTTGCCTATAACTTCCACGACCGTATGATCGGCCTCACGGGGACGCCAGAACAGACCGACGCAGCCTCCAAAGCCTATCGGACGTATTACCAGAAAGAGGCGAATGGCGATCCTGAGTATTACCTCGTGGATCACTCTGTTCAGTCCTATTTCAACATCCCGGGCTATGGTGTGATCGACGTTTTCGGTCACAACGACACTCCTGAAAATGTGGCGCAAAGGATGGAGTGCTTGATCGAAATGGTCGGTGCGAATTGACCTTGGGGGCTCTGCCCGCTACCTGTTGAGAGCGCGACATATGAGGCGGACCTAATGGATAATGAACCCATTGATCTGGGCGAAGACAGAACGCTGCTCTTGGTGGATGATGACGAACCGTTTTTGAAGCGGCTCGCCAAGGCTATGGAGAAGCGCGGGTTTTCTGTAGAAACCGCTGGCTCTGTTGTTGCTGGTAAGGCAATCGCCACCGCCCGACCGAGCGCTTATGCGGTCGTCGATCTACGGCTCGAAGATGGGAACGGTCTGGACGTTGTTGAAACGCTCCGCGAGCGCCGCCCAGACAGCCGTATTGTTGTTCTGACAGGATACGGCGCGATTGCGACGGCTGTGGCTGCAGTGAAAATCGGCGCAACGGATTATCTGTCAAAGCCAGCTGACGCCAACGACATCGTTAACGCTTTGCTGCAAAAAGGCGACGAACTGCCGCCACCGCCTGAAAATCCAATGAGCGCGGACCGCGTGCGTTGGGAGCATATCCAGCGTGTCTACGAACTGTGTGATCGCAACGTGTCGGAAACGGCGCGTCGTCTGAACATGCACCGTCGGACGCTTCAGCGTATTCTGGCAAAGCGCAGCCCGAAGTAAGGTCTACATTTCAGCAAGCAAGGCCGCGTGACGCGCGGTGAAATCCTTGCGAACCTCTACGGGAGGCCGCAAACGGATGCCGAGTTTCGCAACTAGTTGTTTGTCGAGTTTCCCAAAGAGCTTGTCCGCTTCGCTCGTGGAAAACCCCGCGATCTGTGTCGCTTCCAACCACGCGCTGACTTTGTCTGCTTCCTTAATCCGCTTCTTAATCTCAGTGGGCAATTTTGCAGGTAGCCCAAAGCGAATGTGAATGGCGGCAGTCAGCCGTTCATCCAATTCGCCGTAGTTTGGACCAACTGCCGCTTTAACAGGGCTGATCATGTCGCCGATCACGTATTCAGGCGCATCGTGCAGCAACGCCGCGAGCTTCCATTTGGTCGCGATACCTGGGTTATCGCGGCTGAAAATCTCTTCGACGAGAAGCGAATGTTCAGCGACCGAATAAGCGTAGTCGCCGATTGTTTGGCCGTTCCAGCGCGCAACAAAAGCTAATCCGTGGGCGATGTCTTCGACCTCAATATCCATTGGAGTCGGGTCCAAGAGATCGAGCCGTCGACCCGATAACATTCGTTGCCAAGCGCGGGTTTGTTTTGCGGCCATTATTTTTCCGTCCGTCGAAGTTGTCGGGATAGGTCTACAGTGCTATCTGACCCGCAACAATTGTATTGGAAAGGGCCTGGTGCCATGGATTACGTCGTTAAGGACATCTCACTTGCAGCATTTGGCCGCAAAGAATTGAACATTGCTGAAACCGAAATGCCGGGCTTGATGGCTTGCCGCGCTGAGTTCGGTGAATCAAAGCCGCTCAAGGGTGCGCGCATCGTTGGTTCTCTCCACATGACTATCCAAACCGCTGTGCTAATCGAGACGCTGGTCGCGTTGGGCGCAGACGTTCGTTGGGCATCGTGCAACATCTTCTCGACCCAAGACCACGCCGCTGCGGCGATCGCTGAGGCTGGCATTCCGGTCTTTGCGGTTAAGGGTCAAACCCTTGAAGAACATTGGGATTATCTCGACAAATCCTTCATGTTCCCCGAAGGCGCGAACATGATCCTAGACGATGGTGGCGACGCGACCCTTTACGTTTTGCTGGGTGCTCGCGCCGAAGCTGGCGAAGATATCATTCCAGTACCCCAGTCCGAAGAAGAGGCCGTTATCAAGGCGCAGATCCAGAAGCGCATGAAGGCAAGCCCGGGTTGGTTCACCAAGACCAAAGAGGCGATCCAAGGCGTATCGGAAGAGACCACCACCGGTGTTCACCGCCTCTACGACCTGCACAAAAAAGGCCAGCTTCCGTTCCCTGCGATCAACGTGAACGATTCTGTGACCAAGTCGAAGTTCGACAACAAATATGGCTGTAAAGAATCGCTCGTTGACGGCATCCGCCGCGCAACTGACGTGATGATGGCTGGTAAAGTGGCTGTTGTTTGCGGCTACGGCGACGTTGGCAAAGGTTCGGCTGCATCTCTCGCTGGCGCTGGCGCTCGTGTGAAAGTGACCGAAGCCGACCCGATCTGCGCGCTTCAGGCTGCGATGGACGGCTTTGAGGTTGTGCTGCTCGAAGACGTCGTGTCTTCGGCTGACATCTTCATCACCACCACTGGCAACAAAGACGTGATCCGCATCGAGCACATGCGCGAGATGAAGAACATGGCGATCGTTGGCAACATCGGCCACTTCGACAATGAAATTCAGGTCGCTAGCCTGCGGAACCACAAGTGGACCAACATTAAAGATCAGGTTGACATGATCGAGATGCCGTCTGGCAACAAGATCATCCTTCTTTCCGAAGGCCGCCTGCTGAACCTTGGTAACGCAACGGGTCACCCGTCGTTCGTGATGTCCGCATCCTTCACCAACCAAGTTCTGGCTCAGATCGAGCTGTGGACCAAAGGTGACGAATATCAGCCGGGCGTCTACATCCTGCCGAAACATCTGGACGAGAAAGTCGCGCGTCTGCACCTCGACCGTATTGGCGTGAAACTGACGACCCTCTCGAAAGAGCAGGCAGATTACATCGGCGTCACCGTCGAAGGCCCGTTCAAGCCAGAGCACTACCGCTACTAATCATCGGTAGATTTGCGAATTCGACCGCCGTCCCAATGGGGCGGCGGTTTTCGTTTGCGGCGATGGTGGTGTCAGAGTGCAACACAAAACATGCGAATTTTCGCAGGCATCGCGATTTAAGGGCGGATTTTGCTTTACCGTTACACGGCAGCGGGCATAGGCTTTGCTCATCCTAGGGCTGTATTTATTAATTTGGCCCGCGTGCAAAACAAACGAGGGGGCACCAGAATGGGTAAACGGGACGAATTGATCGCCAAATATGCCGACGATCTTAAGAACAAATGTGGCATGACACCGGATATGGACCTGCTGAAAAAGGTTACCATCGGCTGCGGTCCGTCGATTTACGACGCTGACGCAAGCACCGTTGCGGCCTCGCAAGAGTCCGAGCTGGACACCGTAAAAAAGAACTTCCTTATCAAAAAGCTTGGCCTGAAAGACGGCCCAGAGCTGGGCGAAGGTCTGAATGCTGTGATCGAAACCTACGGCAAGTCGGAGCGCAACAAATACCGCGCCGTTGTTTACTACATGCTGGTAAAGCACTTCGGCAAAGAAGCTGTTTACGGTTAATCCTTAGGGATTGATGAAAATGCGAAGGGCTTTTCCTTTGAGGAGAAGCCCTTTTTGAGTGTATGGGTTAGACAACCAGCCAGAACGGCAGACCTTTTCCAGCGTGTGGGAGCGCGGGTGAGAGAGGGGTCTAGCCTTCGTTGTGTGGCTGGACCCCAATCCCGTTTAAATGCCGCCCATCGTGCAGATCAATTGCCATTCTGCCTCTGTCACGGGCTGGACAGAGAGGCGAGAGTTCTTAACCAGAACCATGTCCGCCAGTTCCGCCGTAGCCTTTATTTGGTCGAGCGTTACTGGACGCGGGAATGGAGTGACCGCTTTCACGTCAACGCAATCCCATTTGGGATCGTCGGTGGTGCTGTCAGGGTGTGATGTGGCGCAGACCTCTAGGATACCGACAATCTCTAACCCTTGGCGCGAATGGTAAAAGAACCCTTTGTCGCCAATCGCCATGGCCCGCATGTTGTTGCGGGCTTGGTAGTTTCGAACGCCGTTCCATTCTTCACCCGCGTCGCCTTTGGCAACGAGGTGGTCCCAGCCGAAAACATCCGGTTCAGACTTGAACAGCCAATAGGCCATTAGCCGATCACCTTTTTCCACTCTTCGATGCGGACTTTTTCGAACAGTCCAGCTTTGGCGTAGGGATCATTGTCTGCCCAAGCCTGCGCCGCGGCGAAGTCAGCCACGTCGAGGATGATCATCGACCCGTGCATCTCGCCCGCTTGGTTCAGGAACGGGCCGGCCATTTCGACCACGCCAGTTTCCTTGATGTAGGCAAGGTGTGCCTCGCGGTTGTTAAGACGAACTTGGAGCGCGCCGTCTTTGTCTTTGGTGATGATTGCAAAACGCATTTTATTCCTCCTTGAGTGGGCGCGACAACAGCCCTTGAATAGCATCCGCGATGCTCGATTTCCCATCAAGCAGTCCAGACAACATGGTGACGATTGGCATTTCTATGCCCTTTTCACGAGCGAGTTTTGCCACAGCGTGCGTGGTTGCGACGCCTTCGACGGTGACCGTCGGATCGAACCCTTCCATGCGTCCAAGAGCTAGGCCGTAGCGATAGTTGCGGGACTGTTCCGACGTGCAGGTTAAAACCAGATCCCCAAAGCCTGACAGCCCCATCAGGGTGTCGGATTGGCCACCCATCGCGATGGAAAGACGTATCATTTCCGCCATGCCGCGCGTCATCAGGGCCGCGCGGGCGCTGTCCCCCATGCCTTCACCGATGCATGCGCCACAGGCAATCGCCATCACGTTTTTCAGCGATCCACCTAGTTCGGCGCCGATCACATCTGTTGTACGATAGAGCCGCAATGTTTTGGTCGAAAGGTCGGCTTGAAGCTGCGTGCCGACGCCGTCATCGGCGCAGGCCAAGGTCAGCGCTGTTGGCAACCCCTTTGCAATGTCCGCGGCAAAGCTCGGTCCAGTCAGGATCGCGGCGGTTGAGGTTGGGATCAGTTCAGAGATCGACGATGCAGTGCCTTTGAGCGTGGTCAGATCGATCCCTTTGGCGCAGGACACGATGGTTTTGCCAGCGAGGCGATCCGCGTGGGTCGTTAGAAACGTCCCGATCTGCTGAGCAGGAACGGCTAGTAAGATCGTGTTGGCCTGAAAAACAGTCTCTAAATCGGCGGAAACGTCGATACTTTCTGGCAAGATCACATTGGGCAGGCGGGGGGTCGCGCGGGTCGAACGCATGGCTTCTACCATTTCAGCGTCGCGCGCCCACAGGTGGACGGGTGCTTTTTTGCCCAAGGCAACGGCCAGTGCTGTGCCGAATGCGCCTGCGCCTGCTACTGCGATGGTCATGCTTTCGCTCCCTTTTTGCCAGAGCCTAAAAGGGTGGGGGCACGGTCGTCTAGTGGCCATCTTGGGCGGGCCTTAAACGTCATATCGTCGCTCTGACCTGCGAGCAATCGAACACCGCCTGCATAGGCGATCATGGCTGCGTTATCGGTGCATAGGCTCAATGGAGGCGCGACAAAATCAGTCTCTAATTCAGCGCAAAGCGCCATGAGAGCGGCCCTGATTGGCCTGTTTGCAGCCACACCACCAGCAATCGCAAAAACGCGTTTCTCAGGCTGAAGCTCGAAATATTCCATCAACGCGCGACGGGTTTTCTCGAATAAAATATCGGAAACCGCTAGTTGGAACGCTGCAGCAAGATTGGAACGGTCTTTTTCCGTTAACCCGCCTTTTTCCGTAACTACCGCATCTCGTGCGCGCAGAAGCGCGGTTTTAAGCCCTGAGAACGACATATCGCAGCCAGCACGATCTAATAGCGGGCGCGGTAGGGCAAACGCCTTTGCATCGCCAGACTGCGCCGCGCGTTCCACATGAGGACCGCCCGGTTGTGGCAGCCCCAAAAGTCGTGCCGTTTTGTCGAACGCTTCCCCAGGTGCATCGTCGATCGTTCCACCGATCCGACGGAAGGTTTCAGGCCCTTCCGCGATCAGGAACTGGCAATGCCCACCCGAGACCAGCAGCATCAGATAGGGAAATGTCACCGCATCCGTCAGGCGCGGGGTTAGTGCGTGACCCGCAAGGTGGTTTACACTGACAATCGGTAGACCAGTCGCCGTCGCGATGCCTTTTGCGCACATCACGCCAGAGAGAACGCCCCCGATCAGCCCAGGCCCAGAGGTAACGGCGATCCCGTCGATGTCGTCTAAGGTCATACCTGCTTCGGCCAAGGCCTCTTCGACGCAAATATCAACGCGCTCCGCATGGGCGCGGGCCGCAATTTCAGGCACCACGCCGCCAAAGTCCGCATGTAGGTCGTTTTGACCCTTCACAACCGACGCGAGGACGGTCGCGGTATCATCCAAACGCACGACCGCGGCCGCTGTGTCGTCACAGCTGCTTTCGATGCCAAGTATGGTCAGGGCTTTTGTCATGTGGTCCTGTTGGTTAGGTGTTAATGGCAGGTATCACTCTGCACGCGCCTGAACAATGCCGGAGCCGCTATGACCATTCTTGTTCTCACTCGCCCTCAAGCCGACTCTGAGCGGTTTTTAGCTGCGGTCGAGGCGGAGTTTGGCCCTGTGAAGGCGGTTATTTCCCCCGTGATAGAGGTGGTTTCGCTACCCGTTGATCTGCCGTCCTATGATGAGGTTATCCTAACTTCGGCGAATGGGGTGGCAGAGGCGAAGCGGCTGGGTGTCAAAGCTGGGACGCGAGCGTGGTGCGTTGGTCAAAGAACGGCGATCATTGCTTCTGAGGCTGGATTAGAGCCTATTTCTGCCGATGGAAATGCGGACGACTTGGTTGATCTTATCCTGTCCCAGCCCACAGGAACGCTCTGCCATATTCGCGGGATTCACTCGCGGGGGCAGGTCTCTGCGCGGCTCATCGCGCAGGGCCGCCTGTGTAAAGAGGCGATAGCCTACGATCAGCGCGATATTCCCCCCACAGAGGCTGCGCTTCAGGCTCTCGCGGGGACTGATCCAATCGTTCTGCCGTTATTTTCACCGCGTAGCGCATTGCTGATTCCAGCGGTTCAACAGGCCCCTGTGCATGTCATTGCCATGAGCAGTGCTGTTGCGGCTGAGGTGGCCGACCTTGGCGCGGATACTGTTACAATCGCTGAAAATCCCAATTTCGATGCCATGCTTGCGGCGACCTGTCGCCGTCTGGACAGCCTTTTGCGGCGTGGTCGTGCTTGAGGCGCGACGCGGCAGGGCATAGGTTGGACTTAAATTTTAATGGGTTGCGAGGATTCGTCAGTGTCAGAGGAAGAAAAGCCGAAAGTCGAACCAGAAGTTGAAGCCACGAGTGGTGAAAAACTTGATGACGACGAGCAGGCGACTGAACAAACCGATGACATCGAAGATGCCGAAGTCGTCGAGGACGACGCGCCAGAAGATAATGAAGCTCTAACCGAAGAGCCGTCAGGCGACGATCAAGCCATTGTCGAAGAAGAAAAGCCGGAAACTCCTGCTGCTGCGCAGTCCGAAAGGCCCCGAAAAGGTGGATTTTTGGGTGTTGTGCTTGGCGGTTTGATCGCTGGTGGCATCGGCTATGGCACGGCGTGGTATACGTTGCCCAAGGTTGATCCTGCTGCAATCGACGCCCAATCGACAGAGATCGCTGAGTTGCGGAAGTCGATTGAGACTCTGCAGGCGTTTGACCCAGAGGCGATGATCGACAGCACGGTCGGCGCTCGCACGGATGCTGTTCAGCGTGATTTGACGGCCTCGATTGCTGAGATCGCGACCAAATTGGATGCAATCGATACGCGGATCGCTGCAGTAGAGGCGCTCCCGCTCGGCGGTGAAGCCACTGTCGCGTCGATTACGCAAACTGTGCAGGCCCAATCTGATGCGCTGCGTGCAGAATTGGCGGAGCAAGAGGCGCGGATCCAATCCATAGCCTCCGCAACGGCGGATCAGTTGCAACAAGCCCGCGATGCCGCCGCCGCCGATGAGGCCGCAGCTGCGGAGGCCGAAAAAGCAGCGATGCAACGTGTTGCGATTGCGCGTGTTCAAACAGCGTTAGAGGCAGGGACACCCTTTGCCGATGCGCTTCCTGATCTGGAATCGGTGCTTGGTGTCTCGATCCCAGCTGGGCTTGCAGCCCCTGCAGAAGAGGGCGTCGCGACCTTGGTCACATTGCAGGATGATTTCCCTGCCGCCGCCCGTGCTGCACTCGATGCGGCTCGTCGTGCTGGTGTGGCAGGTGAAACGGGCGGCACGGTTGGTGGGTTCATGAGCAACCTGTTCAACGTGCGCTCCGTGGCTCCGCGTGAGGGCACTGACGTGGACGCTATCCTCTCCCGTGCCGAAGCTGCGGTCCGCGATGGACGTGTAGCGGACGCAATTGCAGAACTTGATGGTCTACCCGAACAGGCAGCGGCGCAAACTGCTGCATGGCGCGAACTGGCAGAGACGCGGCTCGCCGCTTTTGCCGCGCTTGATGACCTAGTTGTAACGATGAACCAGTGAGGCCCCGATGATGCTTTGGTCCCTAATTAAGATCCTTGCCTTCGTGTTGGGCGTAACTGCACTGACCTACGGTGCGATGGAATTGTCCCAAATTCAGGGCGAGGTGCTGATCACCTTCGCGGGTTTAGAAATGCGGCTCGGCCCCCTTGAACTCGCTTTCGCTCTTGTCGGCATGGTCGTTCTCACTTGGGTCATGTTCAAGCTGTTTGGCATGTTGGTGGCGTTTCTCAAGTTCCTGAACGGCGATGAAACGGCTGTATCGCGCTACTTCACCCGCAACCGAGTAGAACGTGGGTATCAAGCTCTAACAGAAGGCATGATGGCTGTTGCCTCTGGCGAGGGACACCTTGCGTTGGCCAAAGCCGCCAAGGCTGAAAAGCTGCTCGATAAGCCTGAACTGACGACCCTCTTGATTGCCCAAGCCGCAGAGGTCGCAGGCGATAGCAAGAAGGCGGAAGCTGCATATAAGCTCCTCCTGACCGAAGACCGTACACGTTTTGTCGGCATCCGTGGGCTGATGCAGCAGAAACTTGCAGCGGGTGATACTGACACAGCGCTGAAGCTCGCGCAGAAAGCCTTTGAGCTGAAGCCCAAGCATGAAGCCACTCAGGACACTCTCCTGAAACTTCAGGCCGATAGCGGCGATTGGACGGGCGCACGTGCGACCTTGGCTGCTAAGGCGAAGTCGGGTGGCTTGCCCAAAGATGTGCTCCGTCGTCGCGATGCGGTCTTGGCCCTGTCCGAGGCCAAAGACCTGATCAGCGAAGACTCGTCGATCGATGTTCAAGAGGCTGCAATTGCCGCCAACAAACAGTCGCCCGACCTGATCCCCGCAGCGGTCATGGCCGCGCGCGCGCACATCGCCAAAGGCAAACCCAAGCTCGCTGCGCGTGTTTTGACAAAGGCTTGGACCGCGAAACCGCATCCTGATCTCGCCGCTACTTTTGCCGAGATTGAGCCAAACGAAACACCCGCCCAACGCCTGAAACGCTTTAACGCGCTGACCAAAGTGAACCCGACTGACCCCGAAACCCAAATGCTCTTGGCCGAGTTGCAGATCGCAGCCGAGGATTTCCCGGCGGCCCGTCGCGCGCTGGGCTCCTTGCCCGAAGATGCACCAACCGCACGCGTCCTGACGCTCATGGCGGCGATTGAACGCGGGTCTGGGTCTGAGGATCAAGTGGTTCGCGGTTGGCTGACCAAAGCACTCGTGGCACCACGCGGTCCGCAATGGATTTGCGACAAATGTCAGAGCATACATGCCGAGTGGGAACCCGTCTGCCAAAGCTGCGGATCGTTCGACACGCTTTCGTGGAAAGCGCCCGCCAAGGCCGAAGTTGCAATGCCCGCTGGCACTGAGATGCTACCGCTCATCGTGGGGGCCACGCCGTCGCCTGACGAGGAAGATGAAATCGAAGCTGAGGATATTTCCTCAGCCGAGGTTCAAAAATAACACTTTTCGGGGCGGCACAGCAGTGTTAATAGCCGCCCCAGCGCCGCTGTAGCTCAGCTGGTAGAGCACGTCATTCGTAATGATGGGGTCGGGGGTTCGAGTCCCTTCAGCGGCACCAGTTTTTCTGGAAGAGTATTGAGCTATTGTTTCTAGTGGATTCAGTCCGCCAGAGACTCAGCCCGCCACATCAGCGCCGTTACATTCAACCGATGCCAATGGTGCGGTCATTGCAAAGATGTCGACCAGACCGCAGTTGCCTTTGACCAGGTCTTCGAGCGTGACGAGGTCAAGCTCGTGAAAGAACGCCTCGAGTGCGCGGCCGATGGCGACGCGAAGGCGGCAGGCTTTTACCAATGGGCAGGTGTTTGTGGCTTCAGAGAAGCACTCCGTAAAAGGAACGTCTGCCTCAAAAATGCGGAACACTTCGCCGATATTGATTTTGGCTGCGTCCCGCGCCAACCGAACCCCGCCAGTGCGACCGCGTGTTGCGTCCACGAACCCGTTTACGTGCAGCGTATGAACGACCTGCGCCAAATGGTTGGCGGAGGCGTTGCAGGCGTCTGCAATGATGGACGATGGCGTGATCTGGTCCAAATGTGTGCCGCAATACATCAAAACGCGTATCGCAAGGTTTGTGCGGGTGGTGAGACGCAACTGAAACTTCCTCTCATCAACTGATTAGAGGTCAAAAATCACGTTTCTGTGCGCCCGTAACTGATCCAGATCAGAATCTTGGTGCGTTTTCGCGGAAAACTTTAGTCTGATATGCAGAATTTGCCCTGATCCGATGATATTCGGATCAGGGCTTAGGCATTAGATGACGGCTTCGAATAGCGCGCGAACGTTTGCCTCGTTCAGTTCGACGGGGTTACCGCCGCAGGACGGATCGGCAAGCGCTGCTGGAACCAATTCGTCGATCTTGTCCAAAGTTGCACCCATTTCGCGGAGTTTGCGCGGGATGGCGAAGCTGTCGTTGAACTCTTGGACAAAGCTGCGGAACCCGTCAAAGTCACCTGACACGCCGATATAGCTGGCTGCGCGATCAAAACGATCAGCGATCAGCGGCGCGTTCAGCTCAAGAACGGCAGGCATACACACAGCGTTGGTTGTGCCGTGGTGCGTGTTGAAAACTGCGCCGATCGGGTGCGACAGCGCGTGAATAGCGCCGAGGCCCTTTTGGAAGGCCACTGCCCCCATCGCAGCTGCTGCCATCATGTTTGCGCGAGCCTCAAGGTCGGTGCCGTCTGCATAAGCGCGTGGCAGGTTTTCGACGACCAAGCGCATCCCTTCGAGCGCGATACCTTGGCTCATCGGGTGATAGAACGGGCTGCTGAAAGCTTCGACACAGTGGGCAAAGGCATCGAGGCCTGTGCCAGCAGTGATGAACTTCGGCATGCCGACGGTCAGTTCAGGGTCTGAAATCACAACGGTCGGCAGAACCTTCGGGTGGAAGATGATCTTTTTGACGTGTGTTTCCGAATTGGTGATGACCGAGGCGCGGCCCACTTCGGACCCTGTGCCAGCAGTCGTCGGAACAGCGATGATCGGCGCGATCGCGTCCGCATCCGCACGGGTCCACCAGTCGCCAATGTCCTCAAAGTCCCAAATCGGACGGGTTTGACCCGCCATGAAAGCGACCATTTTACCGAGGTCGAGGCCAGAGCCACCACCAAAGGCAATCACGCCGTCATGACCGCCCGCTTTGTAGGCTTCAACGCCCGCAGCAAGGTTCAATTCGGTCGGGTTAGGGTCTACTTCGGCGAAAATCGCGCGACCGAAACCAGCCTCGTCCATGATGTCCAAGGTCTGCTGTGTGATCGCCATGCTGGCAAGCCCACGGTCCGTCACCAAGAGCGGGCGTGTGATGCCTGCTTGGGCCAATGCCGCAGGAAGCTCTTTGATCCGGCCTGCGCCGAATTTCACAGCGGTCGGATAGGACCAGTTACCGATGAGGTTCATTTCGTCACCTTCTTGAGATGGTAGGATTTTGGACGTGTGAGGTTATGGTAGCCGATCACGGACAAGCCACCGCCGCGACCCGTATCTTTGCAGCCCGTCCAGCACAAACCCGGATCGAGGTAGTCCGCTCGGTTAAGGAACACAGTGCCCGTTTCGAGCTGATCGCCCACGGCCTGCGCGCGCTCCACATCTTGGGTCCAGAGGGACACCGTCAGGCCGTAGTCGCTGTCGTTCATCAGCGCGACGGCTTCGGCGTCGGACGAAACCTTCATGATGCCAACGACAGGGCCGAACGACTCTTCACGCATGACGCGCATGTCGTGGGTGACGTTGGTCAGGATTTGCGGCGTCAGGTAAGCTGCACCATCGTCACCTTCCATTGTCGGGATATGGGCAACGGCACCAGCCTCAACAGCCTCTGCGATCTGCGCACGGACCTCTGTTGCAAAGCGGACGTTGGCCATCGGGCCAATCGTCGTGTCGCTGTCCATCGGATTGCCGAGCTTGTAGCCCTTAACCACCGCAACGGCCTTTTCGACAAAGGCATCATAGAGGCTTTCGTGGACGTAAATCCGTTCGATGCCACAGCAGCATTGACCAGAGTTGAACATCGCTGCGTCAACCAGCGTATCAACGGCTGCATCCAGATCGGCGTCCTCCATGACGTAACCTGGGTCTTTACCGCCGAGCTCTAGGCCAACACCCGTAAAGGTGCCCGCCGCAGCGCGCTCCATCGCCTTGCCGCCGCCAACAGAGCCTGTGAAATTCACAAAGTTAAAGGCGCGACCTGCGATCAGATCATTGGTTGTGTCGTGGTCGAGGAAGACGTTGATAAACACGTCCTCTGGCACGCCAGCGGAATGGAACGCCTTAGCCATACGTTCGCCGACCAATAGGGTCTGCGTCGCATGTTTGAGGATAACCGTGTTGCCCGCGATCAGCGCTGGCGCGACCGTGTTGATCGCTGTCATGTAGGGGTAGTTCCACGGCGCCACGACGAACACGACGCCATGCGGAACACGTTTGATGTAGCGTTTAAAGGTCGCGTCTTCGCCCACTTGCATGTCCGCAAGGCTGCTTTCTGCGATCTGCGCCATATAGCTCGCGCGTTCTTCAAAGCCGCGGAATTCGCCACCGTAGCGCACAGGGCGACCCATCATATGCGCCAGTTCTGGCACGACTTCATCATTCATCGCGCCAACGGCAGCGACGCCGGCCAGCACCAGATCAATGCGTTCCTTCAGCGGACGCGCGGCCCATGCGGCCTGTGCTGCACGAGCGCGTTCGGCGACGGCAAAAGCCTCATCGCGGCTCAGCGTATCACGGGTGGCGTAAACTGACCCGTCGATGGGCGAAATACACTTCAGTTGCCCTGTCATAATGTCCTCATAGGGTTAAGAGCGTTCAAAGCCGCGTGCGACTTCGTAATCAGTCACGACGCGGTCAAAATCTTCGATTTCTACTTCTGCGGCGCGGGCGTAATGGTCAACGGCCCAGTCACCGAATGCTTCGCGGAGCATGTCAGATTTCACCAATGCAGACCGAGCATCGCGGAGCGTTTGCGGGATCGACTCGACCTCTGCGTCATAGGCATCCCCAGTGAATGGCGCGCCGAGGGTCAGGCCTTCTTCGATACCCGCGATACCAGCGGCAAGCTGAGCCGCCATCGCGAGATATGGGTTCAAATCGGACCCACCCACGCGACATTCAACACGAACGCCTTTGGTGTTTTCACCGCACAGACGGAAGCCCGCAGTACGGTTATCGACCGACCAGATGATCCGCGTCGGAGCAAAGGTGCCTTTCTGGAACCGCTTGTAGCTGTTGATGTAGGGCGCGAGGAAATAGGTGTAATCCGCTGCGTATTTCAGCAGACCCGCCATGTAGGACTTCATCACCGCCGACATGCCGCGTTTGTCCGCAGGATCATAAAACGCGTTCGCGCCGTCTTTCCAGAGTGACTGGTGAACGTGAGCGGAAGAGCCAACCTTGCTATGGTGATACTTCGCCATAAAGCTCGCCGCGTGACCGTTCTGCCAACCTATCTCCTTGATCGCATTTTTGGCGATGGTGTGGTAGTCGGCCGTCAGCATCGCTTCGGCGTATTTGATGTTCAGTTCTTCCTGACCCGCCTCGGCCTCACCTTTCGAGTTTTCGATCGGGATACCTGCGGCGTAAAGGTGATTACGGATCGGGCGCATGACGCCTTCTTCCTTGGTCGTTTGGAAGATGTGGTAGTCTTCGTTATAGCCCGAAATAGGCTCTAAATCGCGGAAATTGCTCTTGCGGATGTGGTCATAGCTCTTCTCAAACAAGAAGAATTCGAGCTCAGTCGCCATCATCGCGGTATAGCCCAACGCCTCAAGCCGTTTGATCTGCTTTTTCAGCATCGCACGGGGGGAGTGTTCGACTTCTTTGTGGGTGTGGTGGTCGATCAGGTCGCACAGAACCATCGCTGTGCCTTCGAGCCACGGCACAGGGCGGATCGTGCTTAGATCAGGCTTCATCACGTAGTCGCCATAACCCGCTTCCCACGAGGTCGAGGCGTAGCCGTCAGGCGTCGCCATCTCGAGGTCGGTGGCCAGCAGGTAGTTGCAGCAATGGGTTTCTTCCCACGCGCTGTCGATAAAATGCTGGGCATGGAACCGTTTGCCCATGAGGCGACCCTGCATGTCGATACCGCAGACCAAGATGGTATCGTAAGTGCCGTCAGATACCCGAGCCTTGAGCGTGTCGAAGTCTAGCATGGCGATGTTCTCCGTCGTTTAGGTGCCCTGCCGATGGGATACCGGCAGGGCGATTGCTCTTAGCTGTAGCGGTAAGGACGGCCTGCTTTGGCCATGTCCGCGTTGTATTTCTTGATGATCTCAACAACGCGCGCTTTGGTCGGGGATTCTGCGGCGATCTCGTCCCAGAATTCCATCGCTTTGGCTTCGACGGTTGCCCATTCAGCATCCGGGATCGAGGTGAGCTGCATCTTGGTGCCATCGACACGCAGCGATGCTTCACCGCCCCAATACCACCACTGACGATAGTAGTGCGACTGGTCGGTGCAGACGCGGAACAGGGTCTGTAGGTCCTCAGGCAGCTCGTTCCAACGATCCATATTTGCAAAGAACGACCCTGCCCAAGCGCCAGAGATGTTGTTTGTGAGGAAGTAGTTGGTCACGTCAGCCCAGCCGACGGTGTAGTCTTCGGTGATGCCCGACCACGCAATACCGTCCAGTTCGCCTGTCTGCATCGCGACTTCCACGTCTTCCCACGGAATAGTCACTGGAACGACGCCGAACTGGGACATAAAGCGGCCAGCCGTCGGGAAGGTAAAGATACGCTTGCCCTGAAGATCAGCGAGGCTGTTGATCGGGTCTTTGGTTGCAAAGTGGCAGGGGTCCCACGAACCAGCCGAGATGTGTTTGACGCCAACCTTGGAGTATTCTTCGTCCCAGATTTCGTTCAGGCCGTATTGGTTGAACAGCACTGGCACGTCGAGCGAGTAGCGCGATGCGAAGGGGAAGTAGCCGCCGAACACGGTCACTTCGGTCGGGGACGCCATGGAGTCATCGTCCGACTGCACCGCATCAATGGTGCCGCGCTGCATGGCGCGGAACAATTCGCCTGTCGGAACCAGTTGGTCCGCGAAGTAGAGTTCGATCTGCATGCGGTCGCCTGCGATCTTGTTGAACATGTCGATTGCGGGTTTCACAACATGCTCAGCCAGAGCCGGACCCGCATAGGTCTGCATCCGCCAAGTGATGGTCGATTGAGCAATAGCCGGAGCCGCGAGTGGCGTTGCCAATGCGCCGACACCAGCGGTGGCTAGAAACTTACGTCTTGTCGTCATTTCTCTTCTCCTTGTTGGGGTTGATCGGCCCTGTTCAGGCTCTTTTATTGGTTAATTTCCGTAAACCGAGTTCGGCAGCCACATCGCGATGTCGGGAATGATCATCACGAGAGTAAGTGCCAACACCATCAGCATCACAAACGGCACGATGGAGCGGTAGATATCGCGAAGTCCGATCTCTGGCGGGGCCATGGCCCGCATGAGAAAGAGGTTATAGCCAAAAGGCGGCGTCATATATGCGATCTGCGTGGTGATCGTGTAGAGAACGCCATACCAAATTAGGTCAAAGCCTAGTTGATCCACCAGCGGCACATAGAGCGGCGCCACAATCACCAGCATTGCCGTATCGTCTAGGAAGGTGCCCATGATGATAAAGCTCAGCTGCATCAGGATCAGGATTGTCCAAGGGCTCAGGTGCATTTGTTCGGTGAACAGGTCCTTAATCGCATTAACCGCGCCCAAGCCGTCAAAGATCGCCCCAAAGCCGAGCGCGGCTAGAATGATCCACATGAACATGCACGAAATGCCCAAGGTCTGTTTGACCGAGGTCTCAAAGACGTCTTTCGTCATGCGGCCTTTCAGAACGGCAGCAACAAACGCCGCCATTGCGCCAATCGCAGAGCTTTCCACCAGCGAGGTCCAGCCGTTCACAAACGGCACCATCATCGATGCAAAGATCACCAGCGGCAGAACACCAGCGCGCAGCAGGCGCATCTTTTCAGCGGTCGAGACATTGCGCTCATCCTCGGGCAGCGCAGGGCCGAGGTCGGGATTAATGCGGCAGCGAATGTAGATATAGATGATGAACATCGCGGCCATCATCAGACCAGGCACTACCCCAGCGAGCCACAGTTGCCCAACAGGCTGACGCGCGATCATCGCATAAAGCACGAGAACAACAGAGGGCGGCACGAGGATGCCAAGCGACGATCCCGCCTGAATAACGCCCGTCACCATGATCTTATCGTATTTGCGCTTTAGCAGTTCAGGCAGCGCAATCGTTGCACCAATCGCCATGCCCGCGACTGACAAACCGTTCATTGCAGAGATCAGAACCATCAGGCCAATGGTCCCGATGGCCAGACCGCCGCGCACGGGACCCATCCAAACGTGGAACATCTTGTAGAGGTCATCTGCGATCTTCGATTCCGACAGCACGTAGCCCATGAAAATGAACATCGGCAGTGTGAGCATCGGATACCATTTCATCAGCTTCATCGCGGCTGAGAACGGCACGTCTACACCACCCACACCCCAGAGCATCATGCCCGCGGCAGCACCAACAAAGCCGATAGCCCCAAAGACGCGCTGCCCCGTAAAGAGCATCACCATCATGGTGCTGAACATCACTATGGCGATCATTTCATAGGACATCAGAGTTCAACTCCACGAATGCGGCCAATATCTCGGAAGAATTCGGCAAGGACTTGTAGGATCATCAGGAATACGCCTGCTGCAAGGATCAGCTTGATCGGCCAGATGTGAGGCCGCCATGCGGTAGAGCTTCGTTCTAGATAGCCCAGTTCCTCGCCCGCTGCGGTCGGTCCGCCAGTGACAAAGGCGACGATCAGATCCTTGAAATAGGTGATCGGCTCGGTGCCGAAATATCCCAGCGAATAAGACAAAGAGCCCAGCGCGCCATAGAGCAGCACGCCCAAATAAAAGAGCAGGAAGAACACGGTAAAGCCGTCCATCCACGCTTTCTGTTTGGTCGACCAATTGCCGTAAAACAGGTCCATCCGCACGTTTGACCCGAGCTGGATCGAGTATGGCCCGCCCAAGACATAATAAGCGACCATGATGAACTGTGCTGTCTCAAGCGTCCAAAGCGACGGCGTAAAGAAGGTCTTGGATACCGATGACCAGAGCAGAACGCCGATCAGGGCGAAAATCCCATACATCGCGATCCGACCGATAAAGCGGTTAATCGCGTCAATCACGTGGATGTAGCTTACGATCACACTAGGCATTCATGACCTCCAAACTGGCGAGTGCCGGACGTAAAAGTGCCAAGAGTTGATGTGCCACATCGCGCTGGGCATCAGGTGTATCGATAAGGTCATTGCGGACCTCGATCATCACATTGGCGATGCCGTTAGAAATACCATGCAAGCGCAAAGAATGGGTTACACCATCGTCCGGTCCATACGGCTGGTTGCGTTCAACCCCCAACGCAATGGCATCGGATTGCGCGATCATCGCATCGGCGAGCCGTGTATCGCTGTCGTGCAGGATACCGATCTCAGTCGCACGAGGCTTCCCGAAATAGATCGGGGTAAAGCTGTGCATTGTCACGATCGCCATCGGATTAGTGCGGCTCGAGATGGCCTCGGCCACCGCTTCGCAGAAGGGCGCATAGACGGACTCGGTCCGTTCGTCCCTTTGTTCTTGGGTCAGGCCGCGGTTGCCGGGCACTTTGATCAGTTCAGAGGTTTCGGGCATTGCGCTGGGCGCTTCGGGCGGGCGATTGCAGTCATAGACCAACCGCGACACTGTTGATGCGACCAAAGGTGCATCCAAAGCAGCAGACAGGATCTGGGCGACGAGCAAGGCACCTGGATCCCACGCCGCGTGGCTTTTGCGGTCGTTTTCCGCCAAACCAAGGCCATTATACCGTTCGGGAATAGCGTGTGATGCATGTTCGCAGAGAATCACGACCGGAGATTTTCCCTCCGGATTAAACACCTCAACCGCCGATGTTCGTTGCGTTTTCGCCGCTTTGTTCATGCGATTTCCCTGTCGTTTGTAAAAATCTTTCCACACACTTTGCTAGTGCGTCAATAATTTTCCTAAACGGTGGTGTTGAATCTTTTCTTGCGGTTTGATCAATCGCAGCGTCTGCTTAGGAAAGCAGCATTTGTGAAAGCGAGGCGTTGTGTCTGAACCGAAAACCACCGTGCGCGAACTGATCCGCGAGAAATACGCGACGCTGACCGCTTCCGAAAAGAAGCTCGCCAATGCGCTGTTGGAAAACTACCCGGCGGCGGGGATCGCCTCTATCACGGTCGTGGCGCAGAACGCGGATGTATCGACGCCGACCGTGGCGCGTATGGTGGGAAAACTCGGGTTCAAGGGCTTCCCACAGTTTCACCAGTCCTTGCTGTCTGAATTGCAGGCGAAGGTTCAGGGTCCCACCCAGCGCCGCGCGAACTGGGCGACCGAAGCCCCAGAGTCACACCTTCTTAACCGCTTCTCTCAGGCGATCACGCGCAACCTCAGTCAGACACTATCCAACGTCGATCACGATAAATTCGATAAGGCTGCAGGGTGTTTGGCTGATACAAACGGGCGGCTCTATATCGTGGGTGGGCGCATAACGCGTGCCTTGGCCGAATACGCGTTTACCCATTTCCAAGCGATCCGCGAACGCGTCACTCACATGACCAGCTCGTCCGCGACGTGGCCGCACTATGTGTTGGATATGGTCACAGGCGACACGCTTCTGATGTTCGACATTCGCCGCTACGAGACGAACCTCCTCCGCCTCGCCGAACTTGCCAAAGAGCGCGGCGTCACGGTCATCGTCGTGACGGACCAATGGGCAAGCCCGATCGCCAGCATCGCGGACTACACATTTAACTGTTGGGTCGAAATTCCCTCGGCTTGGGACTCGAACGTTTCAACGATGATGTTGCTCGAAACTTTGATCGCTGCGGTCCAAGAGGAAAACTGGCCGCGCGCCAAGGACCGCTATGAACGGCTCGACGAGATCTTTGAGGCCGCACGCCTGTTCCGCAAACCCTAAAGCGCGATGATGTGGTTGTCCCAGTTCACACGATGCTGCGCGACCTGCGTCGCGATACCATCGCGAACGGCGGCGATATTGCCGAACCCGTCGCTGGACAGATAGCCGTCCGTGCCCGCGACCAAGCCACAAACATCGGGCTGGATCACTGCACCGAGGAAGGCTCCGTTCTCATCAAACCGATGCAAACGCCCGCCCTTGGGCGATGAAATCGCAACCTCGGAACCGTCGGGGGCAAAGGCAATCGACCCCGCGTATCCCTGCATCGGATATTCGTCAGATAGGGGCGCTTGGGCCAGAACAGGGTCTGATCCGCGACAATGAAGCCCCAACAACGGCGGTAAATAAGACGGGTCATCCTGCCACTGCATCGCAAAGGCCACGAGGCCATCATCGCGCACTGCCAGATGGCGGATGGAGTTGAAATGCAGGTCCGCTTCGAGCGTGACGATCTCTTCCACGCCATCCAAGGTCAGATAAACAAGGTTCGGTTGCATCGCGCCAACATTTAGCGGCGTCCGCCCACCTGGGTCCGTTTGAATGCCTCCGTTCGCTACGACCAGCGTTCGCAGATCTGGCATCAATCGCACATCATGGGGGCCGACCCCAAAGGTGTCCAATTCACCGAGGCGAGAATAACCGTTCTCGGCATCCCAGAGCCCCAATCGCCCCGCGCTATCGCTAGAACGCTGCTCTGTTGTGATCAGAATACTGCCATTGTCGACATAGAGCCCATGACCATTGAAGTGGTTACACTCGGGGGCCTGCAGGTCTTTGAGAATTGATCCACTTACACAATCAATCACGATCGCATAGTTTCCAGGACGACGGGCAAAGGCGACGGCGATGGGCTGTGTTGGGTGACCTGCGCCAGCATGTCCTCGTGCGGGCAGTGGAACCCGAAATGTGATCGCGCCCTCAGGTGTGAGGCCGAACAGTGCGTAATCGTCCCCTTCTTTCGCGGCGGCGATATAGGACGGGCTGCCCACGCTTGCCCATGTTAGACGAGGCGTCGCTGCGGCAGCTAAAAACGTGGTTAAAAAGCGGCGGCGTGTGGTCATATCAATCCCCGTCAGAGGCGTTAAAGCCCGCCGAAATGCCCATGACAGAGCCTATTTCGTTCGAAATCGCGTTCTTAACCCCATCAACCTTCTGGCCGAGGATTTGCAGCTTCAGCCAGCTTTGGGAGTTGTCCGCGATATCGGAAAAGCTCGGGTCAGGGATGGCGTTCGCTGCGTCGTGGAATTCGGCAACGGCCTGCGCTGTAGCAGGCAAAGGTGTGCCCATGAGTTCGACCGCTTGGGCATATGCCGTATCGACCGCCAGCACGATATTGCGAAGCGAACGGTCGGATCGCCATGCCTCGGCCCGCGTTGGGCGCGGACGGGCAAAATCGGCTAATGGCCGACCCACGCGACTATCGGCGGTGAATTCGAGTGAGTTCACGATCTGCGTATAAAGCGTCGCAAACGCATCGGCATCGGACACAATGGGCAGTGTTTCCCCGTCGCCCTGCCCTTGGATGATCAGCGCATAGCGATCCTGCCAGTCCGTCGCCTGTGCGTGCGCCTCGCGGGCAATGTCAGCGGCGACGCGTTGGACATAGGCACAGGTGTAACTATCGGCATCGTAGCCATCGAACCGGTCGTCAAAAAGTAGCATTTCGAGCGCGAACAAACCACGGCCTGCGATCGAAGACTCGGCAAAGCCTTCGGCATCGTTGATCAACGGGTCAGTGTCCGCAATCATCGCAGAAAGCGTCTTGGCCGTGAAACCACGCTCATCGGGCCAAAACGCGATGTACAGGGCACCATTCTCGGTCGGTCCGATCCGCAAATGTTGAACGCTCATCCAAGCGTCAAACACTGCGTTATACTGCGGACGCATCGTTTCAATACCGCAATCTGCGGTAGCCATTTCGGCCATTTGGGCTGCAACAGTGTCGAATTTTGCGAAATCTGGCAGCACGTTGTTCGACATGACCGACGCGACATCCGCCGCCGCAGGCGTTGCGCAAATCAGGGCAAAGGCGAGTGGGCGTATCATAGGCTCTCCAAGAAACGGATGAGGGCGTCGCGGTCGTCTTTCGGCATGGAAACCACTGCATCGCGATGCGGTTGTGCCTCACCACCATGCCACAAAACAGCCTCAAGCAAGGACCGCGCACGACCATCATGCAGGAAATAGGTATGACCGCTGACCTGTTCGGTCAAACCAATCCCCCAGAGCGGCGGCGTCCGCCATTCGGTGCCCGTTGCGCGAGCTTCGGGACGGTGATCGGCGAGGCCTTCGCCCATGTCGTGCAGCAACAGGTCCGAATAAGGCCAGATCAGCTGAAACGACTGCTCTGGCTGATCCTCCAGACGTGCGGTGACGAATTTTGGAGTGTGACATGCGGTGCAGCCCGTTTCGTAAAAGATTTCTTTACCGAGAAGCACCTCTGGATCATCCAAATCGCGCCGTGCAGGGACCGCCAAATTGCGAGAGTAGAAGGTCACCAGATCAAGCCCATCGTCATCAATTTCAAGCCCGCTATGCGCCTCATCGCCACCGTCGATTGCAGCGCGGCACGCCGCTTGAGTATCGGTGCATTCGCCCCAACCATTCTGATGTAGTGGGGTCGAGATCCCAATATCACCAGCAAACGCATCGGCGGACTGCTGACGAATGGTCGGAGCGCCCGCTTTTAGGCCGAAACGACCCAACATTGGCTGATCAAATTCGGCGGACCAAACGATATTGGCCCTACCGGAAATCCCGTCACCATCGGCATCAGTTTCATCCACAAGGGCGAGGATATCCGCCGCTGGAATCGCTTCCAGAAGTCCGAGTCCAATCATCTGCGGGGCAATACGCGGCGACAACTTCGCGTCAGGGTGAAGGTCGCCGTAGCCGAGATCAGCAGCGCGGTAGGTTGGGTTGCGAAGCGTCACCACTTCGCCGCCAGCCAGTTCGACCTCGATGTCCTCGTATTCAATGTCGAGTCGGTATTCCGCATCGTGGCCTGCGATTCCGAAATCTTGGAGCTGTAGCCCATAGGTCGGATCAGGTGCGGTTGGTATAAAATCGGATATGGCCTTGATCACCTCGTCATCTGACGCGGGGATCGAGATGCGCAGGAACATTGAAATCGCGTTGTCGTTCGGGCCTTCGGGCGGATGGCCGCGCCCGTCCTTGAGGTGGCAATTCTGGCATCCCCGCGCGTTATAAAGCGGCCCTAAACCGTCAGAAGCGAGCGTCGATGATGGGGCCGAGACCCATATTTTCCGAAATAGCCCATCCCCGACTTTAAAGTCCAATTCGCACTCAAAACTGATATTGCTGGACGGTTGCGAAAACGCGTCAGAGGTCGAATGGACGCGCACCGTCGCGGCACCAGCGGGGCGTTCTTCGAACCGTTCAGGGGTCGTGAAATCCGTCGTCGGCTGCACAATCGCCGCGATACGCGCCGCTTCCTCCGCGGTGCGTGGCACTACGTTCAGGTGAAGGTCGCTGATCTCTTGGGCAACCGCGGCAAAGGGAAGGGCGGTGGCAAAAACGACGGAAGCAAATTTCATGGTAAACCTATGGTCTAGAGGGCCGCGCAGCGCGCGACCCCCGTTAATGGATTATTGGAATACGGCGTTCGGATCGTCGAGGCTGTCTGACCCCTCGAACGCCACATTGTGCAGGGATAACGCGCCGACAATTTTCTCAAAGCTGCGAGTTTGGTCGATCAAGCCATTCACACCAGCCATGATCAGCGCCTCACCTTCGGCGTTCTGACGATCGAGCATCTGGTCATACGCCATACCGTTTTCGGCTGCGGTTACGATTGCGGTCAGGGCACCTATGGTGGCGTCCAGTTTGCCACGCACTTCGCTATCCAGCGCTGGGTCAACAGCAGCGACCAAAGAGGTCAGGCCAGGGCCTTCGACAACGGTGCCATCAATGCGTTCATAACGACCGAGATAAACATTCTGCACGCCTTTTCCGTCGTAATAGTGACTGTTGTGAGTGTTGTCCGAGAAACAGTCGTGCTCTTCTTCAGGGTCATTCAGCATCAGCCCTAACCGCATCCTCTGACCTGCTTGCTCACCATAGGACAACGACCCCATACCCGTGATCATTGCGACGATCCCAGCGTCTGGACCGGCAAGCAGTTCAGTCCGCGCCGCACCATCTTCGTCCCACTGGTCGATGATGAATTCGAGGTCAGTGATCAGGAGGTCGGTCGCGGCAGTTAGATAATCAACGCGGCGATCACAATTGCCGCCTGTGCAACCGTCATCTTGGACAAAGTCGGTATAGGGACGATCACCCGCACCAGCATCAGTGCCGTTCAAATCCTGACCCCAAAGGAGAAACTCAATCGCGTGATAGCCACGGGCAACGTTAGTCTCGATTCCGTCGGCCTCGTTCAGGACGTCACCGATCAGTTCAGGGGTGATCGCCGTTGCGTCTACATCCATGCCCGCGATCGAAAAGGTCGGGTTCGCAATCACGTTCAGCGCGGCGAATTCGTTCTCATCCGTTGGACCGCCATAAGACGCGTCCACGTAGTCCATCAAACCTTCGTCGAGCGGCCAAGCGTTCACTTTGCCTTCCCAGTCATCAACAATCGGGTTGCCGAAGCGGAACACTTCGGTCTGCTGGTAGGGTACTCGGGCCTCGATCCATGCGGTTCGCGCCGCATCCAAGGTTTCGACAGAAGGCGCAGCAACGAGCGCATTAATTGCATCCTGAAGCGCCAGCGCGGTCACGAGGCTATCGGAATATCCAGCGAGAGCAATATCGGCGTAATTGGACAAAACGTTCGAGCGTTCGTCCGCCAAAGCGCTCGTTGCGGTCAGGGCGAGAGTGGCTGAACCGGCTAAAAATGTTCGATACATGGTGGTCCTTTCAATGCAGCTAAACTGACTGGCGAGTCAGAATGGCCATTACCTGACTAAAAATATAAGGATTGTCAATTCTGACAATTTAAGTCGGTTTATTTTGGATTGTGTCAACTCCTCAAATACGCGTCAGGGCAATTGCGCGGAGCCGTAACATTCGTCACAAGTTCTGAACCCCAAGGAGAAATCCCATGCTGGATGCAACAGTCCGAAAACTCATTGATCCGCCTCTGAATACGGCTGGGACAATTCTCGCGCGGTCGGGTGTTTCGGCAGATTTAGTGACGATTATTGGACTGTTGCTTGGCCTCACCGCAGCAGGTTTCGTCGCCATGGGTGGTTATACTTGGGCCTTGGTTTTCATCCTGCTCAGTCGGGTTGCCGACGGTCTGGATGGCGCAGTTGCAAGGGCCAGTAAGCGCACCGACTTCGGCGGTTACCTCGACATAACTTGCGATTTCCTGTTCTACGGCGCGATCCCGATGGCCTTTGTCATCGCTGATCCAGCGACTAATGGAACCGCGGGTGCCATCCTCCTGACGTCTTTCTATTTCAACGGGGCGAGCTTCCTCGGCTATGCGATCCTTGCTGAAAAGCGCGGGCTAGAGACCGCTGCGCAGGGTGTGAAATCGCTATATTATTCTAACGGTCTGCTCGAGGGCACAGAGACCATTGGGTTCTTTGTCCTTCTGTGCATCTTTCCCGCCAGCTTCCCAATCCTTGCTCTCATTTTTGGCGCTCTATGTTTTCTAACCGGTGCTTTGCGCCTCTTTGGCGCGCGTCGTCTCTTTGTTTCATGAAAGGAAACGCGATGAATTATCTTAGCCTTGCTTTGGCATGTGTTCTCCCAACCGTCGCTCTGGCTGATCCAAACCCATCTGACTGGGCCTCTGTACTCGACGAGGCACAAGGCCAAACGGTCTATTGGAATGCGTGGGGCGGATCGACTGCGACGAACGACTTTATCGCGTGGGTTGGCGATCGCGTTTCAGAGGACTACGGCGTTACGCTCGAGCACGTAAAACTCAGCGACACGGCTGACGCTGTGACCCGCGTTCTGTCGGAAAAGCAGGCTGGTCAAGATGACGACGGCGCTATCGACATGATCTGGATTAACGGATCAAATTTTGCGTCGATGAAAGACGCGGGCCTCCTCTTTGGTCCATTTGCCGAAAGCCTACCGAATTGGGCCTATGTAGACACTGAAGGTAAGACCGTTCAGACAGACTTTACCGTGCCTGTTGAAGGATATGAGAGCCCTTGGGCGATGGCGCAAGTGGTGTTCATGTATGACACGGCGGATATGGCGCCATTGGGTGATATGAACGCTTTGCTCGATTGGGCGGTCACACATCCCGGTCGCTTTACCTATCCGCAGCCACCGGATTTCCTCGGTACGACGTTCCTAAAACAGGCGCTGGTCGATCTGACTGACGACACTGCGGTCCTGTCGCAACCCGCCACGGATGAAACCTACGCTGAGGTTACGGAACCGCTCTGGCTTTGGCTCGATGAGCTGACGCCGAACCTCTGGCGGCAAGGGCAAGCCTATCCGCAAACTGGTCCAGCGCAGCTACAATTGATTGCCGACGGCGAGGTGGATCTGGCGATTTCCTTTAGCCCAGGCGAAGCATCGACAGCGATTGCCAATGGCCAGTTGCCCGATACCGTGCGGACTTTCGTTTTGGATAAAGGAACGATCGGCAACGCCTCATTCGTCGCGATCCCTTACAATTCAGGATCAAAGGCGGGCGCGATGGTCGTCGCTGATTTCCTCATGTCCCCCGAGGCTCAAGCCCGCGCCCAAGATCCGAATGTCCTCGGCTACGGTACCGTGCTGGATATGGCGAAATTGTCTGACGACGAACGCGCTGTTTTCGACAGTCTTGACCTAGGCGTTGCGACCCTGACACCAACCGAGCTTGGCACGGTGCAGGCTGAACCCCATCCGTCATGGATGACCCGTATCGCGGACGATTGGCAGCTTCGGTTCGGTAGTCAATAAGTGGCCCGAGCGCTGGTCATTCTCATTCTGATCGGGCCAGTGATCGCTGGTCTGATCGGGGTGATCTTGCCAGCTCTTGGCTACTTCCCTGCGGCGGGCGCCAATCAGTTCAGTTTAGAGCCTATTCGCACCCTATTCGCATGGAACGGCCTCGCGTCCGCGGTTCGACTGTCCATCACTACGGGGCTACTTGCGACTGCGCTCTCTTGTCTGATCGCACTTGGTTTCACCGCGTCTATGATGGCGTCACCTTGGTGGCGGCGGGTTCAGTCGATACTGGGACCGTTGCTTGCCGTGCCACATGCGGCGGCGGCATTTGGGATGGTGTTCTTGATTGCACCATCGGGCTGGATCGCGCGTGCGCTGGCACCCATCATGGGATGGGACAGACCGCCCGACCTGCTCATCGTAAATGACCCGTGGGGCGTGGCGCTCGTCCTCGGTCTGGTGATCAAAGAAGTTCCGTTTCTTCTTCTCATGATCATCGCGGCCCTACCGCAAGCCGATGCCCCATCGCGGCTAAAGGTCAGCGCGTCACTCGGATATGGGCCAATCGCGGGGTGGATTCTTGCGGTATTACCTGCCGTCTACAAACAAATACGGCTGCCGATCTACCTCGTCTTGGCGTTCTCAATGTCGGTCGTCGATGTTGCGCTGATCCTTGGTCCGACGACGCCCAACACCTTAGCGGTCCAAGTTCTGAAATGGATGAACGACCCCGATATATCGCTCCGAGGCCAAGCGGCTGCGGGGGCAATCCTTCAATTCGGATTGATCTTCGTCGCGATTTTGGCCATGCGGGTAATCGAGCGTTTGATGGGCGGACTGGGGAAATGGCTCATCACAGGTGGGCTTCGTTTGGCCACGTTAGAGCCGCTTCGCGTGCTGTTTCGATGCCTCGGTTCGGTGGTATTCGTCACTCTCTTGATCGGAATGTGCGGTCTTTTGATGTGGTCAGTTGCGGGCTTTTGGGCCTTTCCTGATCTCATGCCAAACAGCATCTCACTGTCGAACTGGGCCCGCCATTCCGACGGTTTGCTGGACCGATTGGGGCAAACGGCGATCATCGGATTTTCTGCGGCGACGATCGGACTAGTGGTCGCGGTCCTTTACCTTGAATCGACCCGAACATTGCCAAATTGGACCATTTTTCTTCCCCTTATCATTCCTCAAGTCGCATTCTTACCCGGTGTCCAAATTCTATTGTTGAACATAGGGCTAAAGGGCGGCTTGGCGATCGTGATTGCAGCGCATATGGTCTTTGTCCTGCCCTATGTGATCCTGACCTTAGGCGGCAGCTATCGCGCATGGAACCGCGATTTCGCGCGTGTGGGTCATGCCCTTGGAGCTTCACCCAGCAGGGTCTTTTGGCACATTCGTTTGCCCATGCTTTTGGCGCCGCTCGTGTCTGCTTTTGCCGTCGGCTTTGCGGTTTCCGTAGGGCAGTATTTGCCGACGTTGCTGATCGGAGGTGGCCGCATCTCAACGCTGACGACCGAGGCCGTGGCTTTGGCTTCTGGTGGTGATCGACGCGCGATTGCGGTCTTTTCAGTGTTGCAATTGCTGGCCGCTCTGGTGCCTTTTGTGATCGCTTTGGGTCTTCCAATGATCCTTTGGCGCAATAGACGAGGAATGTCGCATGGCTGACGGATTGGGGTTGAGCAATGTCGCTATATACAGGGGCGAAACGCTCTTGTTGTCCGTTGATACCCATATCAATCGAGGTGAGGCGCTGACGATCATGGGGCCGTCAGGTTCTGGTAAATCGACGCTCCTGTCCTACATCACTGGGTCGCTTGACGCTGCCTTTACGGCGAAGGGCAACGTCACCCTCGATGGTGAGAATATCGACACTAAACCAGCCCATTTACGTCAAATCGGGATATTGTTTCAGGACGATCTCTTATTTCCGCATATGTCGGTCGGCGCGAACCTGTCGTTCGGACTAGATCGTTCCATCCCGAGAGCGGAGAGAACAGATCGCATCAACGCCGCACTCGACTCCGTCGGGCTTGCTGGGTTTTTCGATCGTGATCCAGCCACGTTGTCGGGTGGGCAAAGGGCGCGCGTCTCACTCATGCGTACACTTTTATCTAACCCCAAGGCGCTCCTCTTGGACGAGCCCTTTTCACGGCTCGATCAGGATTTGCGACAGCAGGTGAGGGAACTGGTTTTCAACCACGCCAAGGCGCAGTCCTTGCCCGTGTTATTGGTGACGCATGACATGGACGACGCACAGGCGGCTGGGGGCCAAATCCTTAGGTTAGACCGTTAGCATCTTTCTAAAGAGCTGGTCGAGGTAGGCATCAGCACCAGGGAACGGGTCTACGCCACCCAAAACAGCACGCACTTGCACGTCAAAGTCAGCGTAGTGCTGCGTCATCGCCCAAATCGAAAAGATCAGGTGATAGGGGTCGACGGGTGCGATTTTTCCGGCATCGCTCCACTCGCGGATAAGAGCGGCCTTTTCATCGACGAGCGGCTTCAGACCGTTGGTCAGATCGTTGAGGATACGTGGGGCGCCCTGCAGGATTTCATTGGCAAACAGGCGGCTTTCACGCGGGAACTTGCGTGCCATCTCCAATTTGCCATGCACATAGGCGAGGATCTCTTCGACGGGATCGGCATCCGCCTTCATAGCACGCAGAGGGTCGAGCCACGTATCAAGCAAACTCTCCAACAGTTCGACGTGAATCGCTTCCTTGGATGGGAAATAATACAAGAGGTTCGGCTTCGAGAGCCCGGACGCCTCCGCAATCTGGTCGAGCGTTGATCCACGGAACCCGTATTGGGAAAAAATGCCCAAAGCGGCATCCAAAATCGCGCCGCGGTTCCGTTCTTGAATACGTGTGCGTGTAGTAACTTTTGCCATACTTAAGATCCTCGTTACCTATATGACCCCTAGTCAACGCGAATTGAAACGGAAAATCAGCGTTTCGGTGGGACATTGGTTTACTTTCCCTTGGACCAATTGGTTGCTTGGGGGTTAACTAGATGTAACTGAATACAACCGGACGATTTATTATGACCCGTGTGTTTGCTTTTGTGCTGTTCGCCTGCACCTCTCTCTCCGCCTGCGTGATGAGCGACTTTCCCTTAGATGAGAACGGTCAACCGATCTATCCGCCAGAGATTATCGCGGCTCTGCCTGAAGGTGTGCCGCCTGCGATCGTCTTTTTGGCCGCTGATGGCTGCTACGCTTATTCGATTGAGGTTTCAGAGCCGCCCACAGGTTTCCCGCTTTATGGCCGTGACGGAAAGCGGGTCTGTAACGCAGAGGCTCAAGCGCGGCTCGCTGCGACACCTGACGTATAACAATAGCGCAGCGTTAACTGCGCCCATAGGACGACGAGAATGGAATTTTCGGTCAAGTTCGAGAACGCACCCGGTTTGCCAGAGAACAAAGGTCCGGTGACCGTTGGATGGTTCCTGAATTCACAAAAGGCGGGTGTGATTTTCTATCCGCCCGAACGGTTCCGCAGCACGGAAAAGAATAAGACCCACGCCAAATCTGCGTCACGCTGCCCCGCTGTGATCAACATGGAGAGCAGGTATTTCGTATTCCGCGCTCCGTTCGACCTGCACCTGCAATTCGTGCGGGACAAGGACGGCAAACCTGGGCTGCGCAACCTGAACGGCGATCTTAGCCCCGTTCGGGCGAATAAGATTAGCCAGCACCTCCATGTGACCTCTGAAAAGGAATGGCGGCATCCAAACGTGCCGACCATCCAACTGTCGCTGCCCTATGTCTTGGTCGCGGACGAACCCGTTTATGCGACCCAGCTTGCGCCGTTTATGCATTACCAAAAGGACCCTTGGCCGGGCACGATCTTTGGCGGGCGGTTCCCCATTAATGTGTGGCCGCGCCCGTTGATGTGGGCCTTTGAATGGCACGACACGTCAAAGCCGCTCAAGATCAATCGCGGCGATCCCCTGTTCTACGTCATGTTCGAAGCCGCCACGCCCGACCGCGGTGTCGCCTTGGTAGAGACTGAATTGACCAAAGAACTGGCCGATTACGTTGATTTCGTGTCGGGCGCTGTGAACTTTGTGAACCAGACGTTTAGCCTGTTTGAACGCGCCGAAGAGGTGCGCCCCGATACGCTGATCAAACCCGTGAAGCGCCGCAAAACAGATGACTGAACGGACCGCCAGAGAGATCCGCTCTGCAGCGATCAGCGCCCATCAATCGGGCAAGCTGGATACGGCTTTGCGAGACTATGCAGACTATCTCGCGGCGCGGCCCGACGACGCCCAGATGTGGTCGAACTACGGCGCTCTGTTGCGGCGGATCAAACAGTATCACAACGCAGAACGGGCACATCGGCGCGCCTATGCCATCGACCCCGAAAGCACGGTCGTGCGGGCGAACTTTGCGAATATCTTGTCGGACCTCGGCAAATACGAAGAGTCGATCGCATTGCGGAAACTGCTGCTCGCTGAAGACCCTAACCTGCCTGAACAGCATTCCCTCATCGGGCGGTGTTTGCGCGGAATGGGGCGTTACGAAGAAGCTGTCGATTATCTCTCTCCCCTGATCCCTCAGTTTCCCGACTATCACGACATGTCGCTTCAAGCGGCCATGTCAGCACTTGCGCTGGGCGACTATGAAAAGGCCTTCGATCTCTACAAGGCGCGTTGGGACTTGGGCGAGCTCACAAAGCGTGACTTGTCGTTTCCCGAATGGAAGGGCGAACCTCTCGACGGCAAAACGATCCTTGTTCTGCCAGAGCAAGGATTTGGCGATTGCGTTTTGATGGCGCGTCACCTGCCTGATCTGAAACGTCTGGGTGCAAAAACAGTCACTGTTTTGGCTGAAAAACCTCTGTTCCGTCTTTTCCATGGCCTTCCGGGTGCGGATCGTGTCGTCAGTTCGATCAACGCAAAGTCCGAAGCCGACTACTGGATCAATATGATGGACTTGGGTGGTATCGCGTTGAAAACGGATGCCGATCTGCGTCACCCGACCCAGCTATCGATCCCCGAAGATTCCCGCATTCGCGCCCGTGCCATCACCGCGCCATATCGCGATAAATTCAAGGTCGGCGTCGTCTGGACGGGCTCCGTCACCTATAAGGCCAACGCGTTTCGGTCATTTAGTCACACTGACTTCTTACCCCTAGCGGATGTAAAATCTGTACAGTTGTTTTCGCTCTACAAGGGTCCGATGATCGATGCCTTTTACGCTGACGGAAGCGCGGGTTTGATCGTGGATGCGGCGTCATCGGACAGGGACTTTGCCGATTGCGCAGCGACGATGGAGGAGATGGACCTGATCATTTCGTCAGACACGGCCACCGCGCATATCGCGGGATCGCTGGGTTTGCCGACATGGGTGGTTCTGCATTCCGATGCGTTTTGGGTCTATCGGCACAGCGGGGACACCACGCCTTGGTATCCGACGATGCGGTTGTTCAGACAACAAGAGGCGCTGAAATGGGATGAAGTTATGGGCCGTGTTAGGGTCGAATTGGAACGGAAGGTAGCAGCACATGGATGATATTTTGGTTCCGACTGCGCCGGGTGAATTGATCGACAAACTGACCATTCTCCGCCTGAAATCCGAACGTATCTTGGATGCGGCAAAGCTTACGAATGTCGCCCATGAGCGCAAAGTTCTGCAAGACATCGCTGATCAGGCTCTGCCCGAGTCCAAGAAATTGGGACTTTTGTGGGAAACACTTTACCAGATTAACGCGAGCCTTTGGGTTATCGAAGATGACATCCGCGAATGTGAATCTCGTCAGGATTTCGGCGCAGAGTTCATCCGACTTGCTCGTGCCGTGTATCAAACCAATGACCGTCGGGCGGCGGTTAAGAAACAGATCAACCTACTGCTTGGCTCGGCCATCGTTGAGGAAAAATCCTACTTCGAGGTGCCATAGTGACGATTGATAGCCGCCTACGCACTGTAAAAACCGAAATCGCCCAATTGCAGGCCGAGTTGAACGGTCTTTTAGTCGCCGAAAAGACCCGCAAACGGGGTGCGATTTTACGAGAATTGCATCAACTGCGCCGCGCCTCTGATCCGACATATCACTACATGTCGCAGGCGGGTCAGGACTGGGTTATTGACCGTTTGCTGGACCATAAAACAGGCGGAACCTTTGTCGATGTGGGCGGCTATGACGGCGTAACAGGGTCGAATTCTCTGTTCTTTGAACAAATCCGCGGGTGGACAGGGGTTCTGGTCGAACCCGTTGCGTCCCAGATCGCAAAGGCGCGGATTGCACGGAAGTGTCCCTGCGTCGAGGTGGCCGTGGCCCCAACAGACGGCACCGCATCGTTTATCGCGGTGACACGCGGCTTCACGCAGATGAGCGGGCTTGCCGATTTATATGATGAAGATTTGCTTCAAACTGTCCGCGATGACCCCCGTCACGCCGAAGAATTGGTCACCGTTGAGACGCGCACCCTGTCCCGTATTTTGACCGAGAGCGACATCCCTCATCCCGACTTCATTTCTCTGGATATTGAGGGCGGCGAAGTCGCTGTTTTAAAGGCGTTTCCCTTTGATCATCATCGGGTCGCGTTTTGGTCGATTGAGAACAACTCCAAGACCACCGAGATTGCCGATATCATGCGTGCGAACGGCTACGATCTGATCGAATTCGCAGGCCCTGATGAACTCTACCGTCGCCGGTCCTGAATTTACGACCTGTTAAACCTCTCCCCTTAGCCCTGATTGCGGGTGAATAAAGGTGGATGAGATGGCAGTTCAATCGAACGCGCCGGTGATCATCAAGCGCAAAAAGGTCGTGGCCGGTGGCGGTCATCACGGCGGCGCTTGGAAGGTTGCCTACGCAGATTTTGTGACCGCGATGATGGCGTTCTTTATGCTGATGTGGCTTCTGAACTCTACGTCAGAACAGCAACGCACGGGACTCGCGGATTACTTCGCACCCTCGATCCCGCTCAGTCAGGTGTCTGCGGGCGGCGAGGGGATGTTTGGCGGCGTAGACATCGCGACACGCGATACGTTTATCAAATCAGGTGACGGTGGCACGCCTGACCTAGGCGGGGATGGCGGCGCCGTGCCGCCCGATGTGGCTGCGCTAGAGGAACTCGAATCCATCCTGATCGGTCAAGGCGGTGAGGTTCTACTATCCGACCGCATGATGCGCCACGTCGTAACCCGCATCACCGACGAGGGCCTTGTCATCGAACTCTTCGATGTACCCGACGCGCCATTGTTCGATGGTGTGAACCCGTCAGAGACAACACAAGACCTCGCAAAGGTCATCGCTCGCGTTGCGACGATGGTGACCAACGGAATCGCAATCGAGGGTCATGTCGCGGCGCGTCCGCTGGTCATCGCAGACAATCCCGTGTGGCAGTTGTCGACCGATCATGCTGCCATATTCCGAACCCTACTCGAAGGGGCAGGTTTGCCGCCAGAACGACTCCGCCGTGTGACGGGTCATGCGGATCGCGAACCAGCGGATCCGATACCGACAGCCCTGCGGAACAATCGGCTCGAGGTCATCTTACTCCGCGGTCCGCTGCGTTAGGCGACTGTTAAGAGGTGGCGGGTATTCTGCCTGAAATCATCGTCCCCGATGCAGAAAGGCTCCGTATGACGATTTCATCTTCGCTTAATGCTTCCGTTGCTGGTTTGGCCGCGAACGCGACCCGTCTGGCTGCGATCTCTGACAACATCGCGAACTCTTCGACCTATGGCTACAAACGCGCCGTGACCGACTTTCATTCCATGGTGATTGAAACGGGCACAGGCACTTATTCCGCTGGTGGTGTGCGCACGACGAACACGCGTTTGATCGACCAGCGCGGCGCACTTGTTTCCACGTCGAGCGCGACTGATTTAGCCGTTCGTGGGCGCGGCATGTTGCCCGTCACGACCGAAGCCTCGGTGAATGTCGACAACGGTGATCACCCGATGATGCTGACCACGACAGGGTCGTTTAGCACCGATGATCGCGGGTATCTCACAACGTCCAGCGGGCTGATTCTCATGGGCTGGCCCGCTAACACTGACGGCACCATTCCGACCTATCCGCGCGACACAGCGGACGGGTTGGAACCTGTCAAAATCAACACGAACCAATTCGCGGGCGAGGCGACGACCTATGTCGATCTTGCGGTGAACCTGCCCGCGACTTCAACCGACTCCTCAGCCGTCGGAGAGACCGAAGAACTATCGGTCGAATACTTCGACAACCTGGGCAAATCAGAGAGCCTAACGATCGAGTTCGTGCCGATTGTACCTGCGAGCGGCTCGTCCAATTCATGGACAATGGTTGTGCGCGACAGCGCCTCTGCCAATGCGATTGTGGGTGAATATAACCTGACCTTCGACGACACGCGCGGCGCGGGCGGAACGCTGAAATCAGTCACGCCCGTTACGGGTGGCGCTTACGATGGGACCGACGGTTACATCAGCCTGAACGTGAACGGCGGGCCAATGGATCTAAACCTTGGTATTCTGGGCACCTCTGGTGGTCTGACCCAACTTTCTGACGCGTTTCAGCCAGTATCAGTGTCGAAAAATGGAACCCCTGTCGGCAATATGACCTCCATCGAAGTCGATGCGAACGGCTTTGTCTCTGCCGCCTTTGACATCGGAATCACGCGAGTGATTTACCAAATCCCGCTCGTTGACGTGTCCAATATCAACGGCCTCGAATCCCTCGATTACCAAAGCTACCGACCCACCCCCGACAGCGGATCATTCTTCCTTTGGGACGCAGGTGATGGTCCGACGGGTGACATCGTGGCCTATGCACGCGAGGAATCCTCGACCGATGTGGCGGGTGAATTGACCGAACTGATCCAAACCCAGCGTGCCTATTCGTCGAACGCTAAGGTCATACAAACCGTGGCGTTGTCCTTGGCCGAATTGACTTCTTTACCCGTGGAAATGGTGTCCTGAACCTTGGACAGGTTGCTGTTGATCGATTTCAAAGTGTTCAGCGCAACCATTGCGCCGTTGTTCGTCAGAATGCTCGACATGTGTGCGAGTCCTTTTCATGGAGGGGCGCTTTTGCGCCGTGAGTTCAATGGCCATTCCGGCCGGAGAAATCGTCGTTCTGACGGGGGTCAGGTCAGGCCCGACAATCCATTTCGGATGTGAGGCCACCTTGGGCAGAGTCGGCTAACGAAGTCCTAATCGCCGCCTCAAAAATCGTTCAAATTAGATCTTTTGTTGCAGGGCTTCAGGCCGCATCACGTGAACGGCATGGTGCCCAGCCGCGTCATAGGTCCCGAAGTTCGCCATCTGCTGTTTCTGATCAACGAGCCGTTTTCGCACGTTCTCAATCCCGTTCAGCGCCATCTGTAACAGCCGCGCATTTCTCTCTGCTGCTGGTCGAATAGCCGCTGCAAAAGCGGCATCTGTGCTGGCCTTTTCGGTGATTGCCTGCAAGGGCGCCGACAGCTGATCCAAAGCACGATAATCACCGCATAAAGTGGCCTGTCGCGCTTGATCCAGCAGGTCCAATGCGTGTTGTGTCTGGTCAGTCATGGGCTCTCTCCGAAAGGGCGCGAAAGATCGATTCCGAGAGGCCGATCCCGCCGCCTTCGACCATAATTCGGGCCTGTTCTTCGCGCAGGAACGACGCGAAATGTTCACCTCCTGCGCCCGCACCAAAGGCGCCCGACGTGTCGCCAAGTCCCGAATATTTCAGCATTTCTGCCAAAAACGCGGTTTCCATTTCGTTGGCGACCGTTCGCAATTGCGAGGTCGAACTAACGGCGTTGGGCTGTTCGGTCAAAAGGGGGATCATCGGCACCTCCGATCCTTGGGTTTCGGGGATGAAATAAATCGATGGCGGTAAAGATTCGGTAAGCATCGGGCGCTAAACCCGACCCATGATGCTTCAACCCGATCTCATCTGCGCTCTGCCGATTTTGCCCCAGATTCCCGTCGAATCTGCAGAGGCAATGCCGCAAGAGCTGCCCGATTTCGCGAGGGTATTGCAGGAGATCACTGAGGTCGAGACAGAGGAGCCTGAATTGGAGGTTGGCACCGAAATGATCGCGCCTGAGTGGGAGGTCATATCGGTCCCCGTTGTGGCTCGGGTCTTTGTGCCCCAGCCAGAACAACCGATGGCGCCAGCGGATGAGGTGGATCGTGACTTTACGGTCGAACCGAAGCAACCGATTGCGCCTGTGGCCGAAGTGGAACGCGAATCTGACGGTCCCGATGCGCAGGTGTCGACGGCTCCTCCAACACGGACGGACGCGGTGCAACTTGTTTCGGTGAAAGCAACTGAACCCGAAATGATGGAAGATATAGAGCATCGCTCTACTCTCATTTCGACACCACCTCCGATCGACCAAACACCCACATTTCCGCTGCCATATCATCCGATTGATCCAATTCCGATCACGGCGCCCAAACCGATCCTCATCCCTGCGCAAACCGTTCAACGCATTGCCGAACAGATTGTGGTTTCGGTCGCCAACGATGACAGCGGCACCACCGAAATTGCACTGGACCCCGAAGAACTAGGCCGCGTGCGGCTGCACATGACCGTGACGGATCAAACCGTTCAAATTGTGATCGCTGCGGAACGACCTGAAACCTCTGACCTTATGCGGCGGCATTTGGACGTGTTGCAGCAGGAATTTCGGTCGCTTGGCTTCCAATCCGTCGATCTGGGGTTCGCGGACGAAGGCGGGCGAAACTCACCCAAAGAGACCCCTAAACCGATGCAAATCCTCGTCGAAGTCCCTCCCGACGACCCAACTCCCACGCAGCAAATCGTATCGAGCGGCGTCGACATAAGGCTCTGAAAAGGATGATAAAATGGATGTGACTGCAACGATATCAACGACAACCACGACGGCACCCACCTCGTCATCCGCGATCAGCTCGGATTTCGAGACGTTCTTGAACATGCTGACAGTCCAGATGCAGAATCAGGACCCGCTAAACCCAACCGATCCGTCGGATTACGCCGTGCAATTGGCGACCTTTTCGTCAGTCGAACAGCAGGTCAAAACCAACGACCTCTTGGCGCAGTTGATGGCCGTTATGTCATCCTCCGCGATATCCGACATGGGCGCATGGATCGGTCAAGACGTCAGGGCGCCGACCACAGCGCACTTCGACGGAACGCCCATTTCGGTCACGACATCGGTCGACGCTGGAGCGGACTCTGCCGATTTGGTCGTGGTGAACAGTTACGGGGCCGAAGTGCAACGCATCGCCATTGATCCGACCTCGGGCACCGTGACCTGGGCGGGGGTTGATGACTACGGGTCGCCGATGACCTCTGGCGACTACGGTTTCTATGTTGAGAGTTATCAATCGGACACCCTCATCGCGACCACACACGCGAGCGTTTACGGCACCGTAGCCGAAGTCCGCACCGAATCTGGTGCAACCGTGCTGGTCCTTGAAAACGGGGCGGAGGTGCCGGTCGCAACCGTCACCGCCCTGCGTGCTAGATGAACAGTGTCGCGACCCAAGCCGCCCCAACGACAGCCGCGCCCGCAATCGCCCAGAGAGCAGAGGTGCTGCGCACTTCTTCCTCTTCGCCAAAGTTTTTACCCTGACGCACCAGTGCGGCCTCGGCCATTTCTGGAAGGCGCGGACCAAAGCGGGACAGGACCCGCGCCGTCCGTATGAGGTCTCGCATGACCGCCTTGGGTCCGATCGCGTTCTTAATGTAGGACTCGACGACAGGACGGGCATCAGCCCAGATATCGACGTTCGGATTGAGCGACCGCGCAACGCCTTCGACAACGACCATCGTGCGCTGCAAAAGGATCAGCTCGGTGCGGGTTTGCATCCCGAACCGTTCGGTCACTTCAAAGAGGTAGGACAACAGGCGCGCCATCGAAATGCGGCTCGCATCCATGCCAAAGATCGGCTCCCCGACCGCACGCAGCGCACGCGCGAATTCATCAACATCTTGATTTGCAGGGACATATCCCGCTTCAAAATGCACTTCGGCCACGCGTTTATAGTCGCGTTTGATGAACCCGTAGAGGATTTCTGCGTATACACGACGCGTATATTCATCAATGCTGCCCATGATCCCAAAATCATAAGCAATAATGTCGCCGTTCGCCGCGACCTTGAGGTTGCCCTGATGCATATCACCGTGGAACAGACCATCGCGCAGTGCTTGGCTCAGGAAAATTTGCAGCACGCGGGTCGCCAGCGCATTGCGGTCGTGACCTGCAGCATCCAGCGCCGCGTTGTCACCCATATTGGTGCCCTCAGCCCACTGAAGCGTCATCACGCGCCGCGCCGACAACTGCCAATTCACGCGCGGAACGGTAAAGCCCTCGTCGGCTTCGGTGTTCGCCGCAAATTCAGAGGCCGACGCGCTCTCGAGCCTGAGGTCCAACTCGCCACGCACAACACCGTCGAAATGTTCGATCACCTCAATCGGGCGCAGACGGCGGGATTTGCGCGACAGAAACTCGATCATATTGGCGGCAAAGTAGAAGGCGTCGATATCCTTGCGGAACGCCTTTTCCACGCCGGGGCGCAGAACCTTTACGGCGACTTCTTCACCCGTCGACCGCAGTATGGCCTTGTGAACCTGCGCGAGCGATGCGGCGGCAACGGGTTCGGAAAAGCTGGCGAATACTTCATCGACAGAAATGCCCAGCTCGTGCTCGACCTCGCGTTTCGCGATATCGACCGAAAACGCGGGCAACTGGTCCTGCAACACGCGTAGTTCCCGTGCGAGGTCGTCGCCCACTACGTCAGGACGCGTCGAAAGGATCTGACCGAATTTGATATATGCAGGCCCCAGCGCCGTCAGCGCTCGCGTCGTCGGCGGCAAAGACGCATCGCCACGGTAGCCCAGCCAGCGAAACGGCAACGCCAGCGTCCGCGCCGTGAACCGCAGCAACGGCCCAGCCTCAAACGCATCTAGAACGACATTCATAGCGCCCGCGCGTTCCAGCGTGGCACCCGTACGGACAAGCCGCCAAATGTTGTGAGGACCGCGCATCAGATTTTCCACCCCGAATGCAGCGCTGCGATGCCCAGCGACAGGTTGCGATACTTCGCGTTCTCGAACCCTGCCTTTTTCACCATCGATAGGAACGTGTCCTGATCAGGGAACTTTCGGATCGATTCGACGAGGTATTGGTAGCTGTCCCGATCATTCGCGATCAGTTGGCCCATGCGCGGAATGACGTTGAACGAATAGAGGTCGTAGGCCTTTTGCATCATCGGGTTCGGTAGCTGGCTGAACTCCAGCACCATCAGGCGACCACCTGGGCGCAACACGCGATAAGCCTCATTGAGCGCCTCTTGGGGGCGGGTCACGTTACGGATGCCAAAGCTGATCGTGTAAACGTCGAACGTATTGTCGGGGAACGGCAGCTTCATCGCGTCGCCCACAACCCAATCGAGGCTATCGGCCATATCGTCCGCCTCGGCCCGCTGACGCCCAGCCACCAGCATCGATTCCGTGAGGTCGAGCACCGTCGAATGTCCGCTGCCAGCCCGCTTCAGGAAACGGAACGAAATGTCGCCTGTCCCGCCTGCAACGTCCAACAGCTTTTGTTCCGGACGCGGGGCCAGCCAATCCATCATCGCGTCTTTCCAAACGCGGTGGATGCCGACGCTCATCACGTCATTCATAATGTCATATTTCGACGCGACCGAAGTAAACACGCCCTGCACGCGGCCTGCTTTTTCGTCTTCCCGCACGGTTTCGAAACCAAAGTGGGTGGTGTTTTCTGGTGTCTCGGTCATGGCACTTGCCGTCCTCGTGCTTGCGTCACATCTTTAGGGGTCAATTGGGGCATACACTGGACCCCCGCAGATAGGAAGCACGCCATGCCCGAATTGCCAGAGGTAGAGACAGTCCGCCGCGGCCTGCAACCCGCGATGGAAGGCGAAATCATCGCCAAAGCCTCGGTCAACCGTCCCGACCTGCGTTGGCCGTTCCCCGAAAATATGGCGGATCGTCTAACAGGCAAGCGGATCAATGCCCTGCGCAGGCGGTCCAAATACATCCTCGCGGACCTTGATAGTGGAGAAACGCTACTGATTCACCTCGGGATGTCGGGGCGCATGACCGTCTCTGGCGTCACCATCGGCGAATTCCACCACCCGCACCCCGTGCCTGCGAAACACGATCACGTTGTCTTTGATATGGCGAACGGTGCGCGCGTGACCTTTAACGACGCCCGTCGGTTCGGCGCGATGGATCTGATGGAGACGGCTAAGGCCGACGACCACTGGTTGTTGCGGGACATCGGGCCAGAGCCGTTTTCCAACAGCTTCAACGAACACTACCTGACCGAGCGACTCAGGGGAAAGAATTCGCCCATCAAAACGACCCTCCTCGATCAGGGAATCGTTGCTGGATTAGGGAATATATACGTCTGCGAGGTTCTTTATCGCGCAGGCATCAACCCAAAGCGCAAAGCAGGCCAAATTTCTGCCGCTCGTATCGCATCGCTTGTCCCGATCATCCGCGAAGTCCTCTCTGAGGCGATAGAAGCAGGCGGTTCTTCGCTCAAAGACCACCGTCAAGCCGATGGAGAACTGGGATATTTTCAGCATACGTTCCGCGTCTACGATCAGGAAGGAAACCCTTGCAAAACAGAGGGATGCCCTAACGTCATTCATCGATTCGTACAGTCAGGACGCTCAACTTTCTATTGTCCGCAATGCCAAAGATAGCTTGATCGATGTCACAGCTTTGTTAAGCAGTTGGTCCTGTGAAAATGATAACAGAGGCTGCACATGGCTTATGAGACCATCATCGTCGACGTTCAGGGATACGTCGCACTGATAACCCTGAACCGTCCCGAGGCTCTCAATGCGCTGAACTCGAAACTTCTCGGCGAACTGTGCGATGCACTCGAAGCCGCTGATGAAAACGAGAAGGTCCGCTGCATCGTCATCACTGGTTCAGAAAAGGCATTTGCCGCTGGTGCTGACATCTCCGAAATGTCGGAAAAATCCTTCGTTGATATGGTCAGCGCAAAGTTCTTTGCGACCGAAAGCGACCGTTTCAACAACACAAAGAAACCGATTATCGCAGCCGTTGCTGGCTACGCGCTGGGCGGTGGCTGTGAACTCGCAATGATGTGCGATTTCATCATCGCAGGCGACAACGCTAAATTCGGCCAGCCCGAGATCAACCTTGGTGTGATCGCTGGTATCGGCGGCACGCAGCGCCTGTCACGCTACGTCGGCAAATCCAAATCGATGGATATGCACCTGACGGGCCGCTTTATGGATGCCGAAGAAGCAGAGCGTTCGGGCCTTGTGTCCCGCGTCGTTCCTGCGAAAAAGCTGAAAGAAGAAGCACTGGCCGCCGCTGGTAAGATCGCAGAGAAATCGCTGATCGCTGCTGCTGCTGCGAAGGACTGCGTGAACAAGGCGTTCGAAACCTCGCTCTCCGAAGGCGTCGCTTACGAACGTGCAGTGTTCTACTCGCTCTTTGCGACCGAAGACCAAAAAGAAGGCATGGCTGCCTTCCTCGAAAAGCGCGAACCGCAGTTCCGCGACCGCTAAAACACTTGCCTTTTTGGGCGGCGGGCCTTAAACGCCGCCCGATACATGCGTGTGAGGCCCGCTCTGGCCAGAATCAGCCGGTTCAGAAACCCGGTCGGGCTCCGTTGCATGAACGATATTCAAATTAGCCCGAGAGAGGGGAACCGCACATGGCAAACACGCCGCAGTCCAAAAAACGCGCCCGTCAGAACGTTGTTCGCGCTGACATCAACAAAATGCGCCGTTCGCGCATCCGCACATTCCTGCGTAAAGTCGAAGAAGCAATCGCTTCGGGCGACAAAGACGCAGCTGCTGCAGCTCTGAAAGCTGCTCAGCCGGAACTGATGCGTGGCGTCACCAAAGGCATCTTCCACAAGAACACCGCATCGCGCAAAATGTCGCGCCTTGCATCGCGTGTTAAAGCGATCGCCTGATTCCATCCTTTAGGGTAGAAAAACGAAAAATGAACGCGCCTCTCGGGGCGCGTTTTTTGTTGCCCACTTACCACCGAACCCCAATTTTATAAGCGCTTTCAAAAAACGAACAGATTCTTTTTGGCCAAAGTCCGAGTCAAGATCGTTGTTGTGTTGAAGCGGTCCGAGTGAGGTTGCTAGTGTCACTCAGCGATTCACATCGTTCCTGGGGGAGCATGGTGAAAGTGATGTCATTGTAGCATCCGGATCTGCTCTGGATGACACCTGATTTTTGCGCTCACCTGGTCAGTACCATTTAGTACGGCCACAATGTTCTGACGTTTTTCACTCTGGCAGGGTGACGAACGCACACCCCATATTGGGCTCGTTATGTGCCGTCCGACAGGCGGTAAAACGGATCCAGACCAGAGATGCAGGTGACCTTGGCTGTCCGAATTTGGGATCGGGCAAACGATGGTGCTTTGTCTTTTGTGGAGTTGATGTGTCGGGGGAAACCTATCGCAAGAAACGTATGGGACAGGCATTGGGATATGACGACGACTATGTGGGGCACGATTCGCGAAACGCTAAAAAACAGTGTGGGGACTGGAAATTTTGCGAACTGGATCGAGCCGCTTGAATTAGTAAGTGTGAACGAAGGCGTGGCACAATTTACAGCGCCGACCTCGTTCTTTGGTAACTACGTCACGCAAAACTATGCGGACCAGATTATCTATCATTTGAACCGCAATGGTGCCCAAGTCGAACGCCTCGCGTTTGATGTGCGCCCCGCCGCCAACAGCGCCCGTCCCGCGCCTGTTGCAGCTGCGCCTGTGCGCCAGTCCCCTGCGAGCATCGATCCCTCGATTCCCGATGCAACGCTGGACCCGCGTTACACATTCGAGAATTTCGTCGTCGGAAAACCGAACGAGCTCGCTCACGCTGCGGCCCGTCGCGTTGCCGAAGGTGGCCCCGTCACCTTTAACCCGCTCTTCCTTTATGGTGGCGTTGGTCTGGGTAAAACCCACCTGATGCACGCCGTTGCCCATGAAATCCGCCGCCGTTCGCCGGAAAAGAACGTGGTGTATCTCTCGGCTGAGCAATTCATGTATCGCTTCATCTCGGCGCTCAAAGATCGCAAGATGATCGACTTCAAACAGATGTTCCGTTCGGTCGACGTCCTGATGGTCGACGACGTGCAGTTCATCGCGGGCAAAGACTCGACCCAAGAAGAGTTCTTCCACACCTTCAACGCGCTCGTTGAATCCCGCAAACAGATCATCATTTCTGCTGACCGTGCGCCGGGTGAAATCAAAGACCTTGAAGACCGCATCAAATCGCGTCTCCAGTGTGGCCTCGTCGTTGACCTGCACCCGACCGATTACGAACTCCGCGTCGGCATTCTCCAGACCAAAGCGGAACTCTACGCAGAACAATTCCCAGGTCTTCAGATCGACAACGGTGTGTTGGAATTCCTTGCGCACAAGATCACAACGAACGTCCGCGTTCTCGAAGGTGCGCTGAACCGTCTCTTTGCGATGGCATCGCTGGTGGGTAAGCCGATCACCCTAGAGATGACGCAAGACTGCCTTGCCGACCTTCTGAAATCGTCCGAACGTCGCGTGACCATCGACGAAATTCAGCGCAAGGTCGCAGAGCACTTTAACATCCGCCTGTCCGACCTCATCGGCCCGAAACGTCTGCGCGCCTATGCTCGTCCGCGTCAGGTTGCGATGTGGCTGGCGAAACAGCTGACCAACCGTTCCTTGCCGGAAATCGGTCGGAAATTCGGTGGCCGCGACCATACGACCGTGATGCACGGCGTGCGCCGCATAGACGAACTTTCCGCGGCAGATTCGCAACTTTCCGACGAATTGGAACTGCTTCGCCGCACGCTCGCGTCTTGACGCTGCACGCGCAGTATTAAACAGTGACAAAAAGAGCTTGAGCCGAGAGGGGAAACGTATAGTTTTCACCTCCCGGCCTTGTCAGGTCCGAGAAGCGGAGCGAGGGACATGAAATTCAGTATCGAACGCGCGGTTTTGCTCAAGGCAGTCGCACAAGCCCAATCGGTTGTTGAACGCCGGAACACTATTCCAATTCTGGCCAACGTCTTGATAGAAGCCGAAGGCGATAGCGTTCAGTTCCGCGCCACCGACCTCGACATCGAAGTCGTTGATAAAGCATCCGCAATGGTCGAACGCGCTGGCGCCACCACGGTCGCCGCCGTTACCTTGAACGAAATCGTTCGCAAACTGCCCGATGGCGCGCTGGTCACCCTGACCGAAGACGGCGTCAAAGGCCGCCTGACCATCGAAGCAGGTCGTTCGAACTTTAGCCTCGCGACCCTTCCCAAAGAAGATTTCCCCGTGATGGCGTCGTCTGACTACGCGACGAACTTTGCTGCACCTGCACCCGTTCTGCGCCGTCTGTTCGATAAATCGAAATTCGCGATCTCGACCGAAGAAACCCGTTATTACCTGAACGGCGTCTACATGCACGTCGCCACGGGCGAAGACGGCCCCGCGCTGCGCTGCGTTGCGACCGACGGTCACCGTCTGGCCCGCATCGACGCCGCTCTGCCTGATGGCGCAAGCGATATGCCGGGCGTAATCGTTCCGCGCAAAACCGTTGGCGAACTTCGCAAGCTGCTCGACGATGACGATATGCAGATCGCCGTATCGGTTTCGGAAACCAAAGTCCGCTTTGCGACACCGAACATCACCCTGACGTCCAAGGTCATCGATGGCACCTTCCCCGACTACACCCGCGTGATCCCACAGGGGAACACCCGTAGGCTCGAAGTCGACGCGAGCGATTTCGCAAAGGCCGTGGACCGTGTGGCAACCGTGTCGTCCGAACGCTCCCGCGCCGTGAAACTCTCGCTCGACGAGGACCGTCTGGTTCTCTCCGTCAACGCCCCTGACAGCGGTGCCGCGACCGAAGAGCTGGCTGTTGCCTATGACGACGAACGTCTGGAAATCGGCTTTAACGCCAAATACTTGCTTGAAATCGCCTCCCAAGTGGACCGCGAAAACGCAGTATTCCTGTTCAACTCGTCTGGCGACCCGACCCTGATGCGCGAGGGTAACGACACCTCTGCCGTCTACGTCGTCATGCCGATGCGCGTCTGACCTTGGTCAGCAGCCACCGACAGACTGGAATGAGGGAGGGCCGCGCATGAGCGGCCTTTCTGTTGATGTGCTCAAGCTTTCGCACTTTCGGTCGCACAAGCGCGCCGTGGCCGAATTTGATGGCCGCCCCGTTGCGATCTATGGGCCGAATGGCGCGGGCAAGACCAACATTCTAGAGGCCGTCTCGCTCCTCTCCCCCGGTCGTGGCCTTCGTCGCGCCGCAGCCGAGGATATGATCCGCAAGCAAGAGGCGCTCGGCTGGAAAATCAGCGCGGAAATTACGTCTCTCCATCAGTTTCACGAGGTCGAGACGTGGATGGAGCCTGACAAAGGCCGCCAGCTTCGCATTGATGGTAAAGCCGCGCCGCAAGTCGCACTGGGCCGCATTGCTCGCGTCCTCTGGCTCGTGCCCTCCATGGATCGCCTCTGGCTCGAAGGGGCGGACGGGCGTCGTCGCTTCCTTGATCGTATGACGATGAGCTTTGAACCCTCCCACGCAGAGGCCGTTCTGACCTATGAAAAGGCCATGCGCGAACGCAATCGTCTGCTCAAAGACATGGTGCGTGATGCCCATTGGTATGCCGCTCTAGAGACGCAGATGGCGCAGGCTGGCATTGCGATTACCGCCAATCGTAACCGCGCCATAGCAGAGCTTCATGATGCCCAAGACGCTGCCGAAACCGCCTTTCCCATCGCGGATTTGGCGCTGACCCATGCAGAGGACTTGGCCGAGGACGAAACCACCCTGCGCGACCAATTCGCAGCCAATCGTCAGCGCGATATGTCCGCTGGCCGCACCCTGATCGGCCCGCATCGCAGCGATCTGGACGCCACATTCCGCGCCAAAGGCGTTCCCGCCTCTGATTGCTCGACGGGTGAACAAAAGGCGCTTCTGATCTCGCTGATCCTCGCCAATGGTCGCGCTTTGGCTCGTGATTTCGGCGCCCCGCCGATCCTTTTGCTGGACGAAGTTGCAGCCCACCTTGACGCGGGCCGCCGCGCCGCGCTCTATGATGAAATATGCGCGTTGGGGGCACAGGCGTTCATGACTGGCACGGGTCCAGAACTGTTCGAAGAACTGCAATCGCGCGCGCAATATATTGAAATCACAGAAGATAATGGCACGTCCATTACCACCCAAAAGGATTTGCCATGACCCCTCAGCGCGTCACCTTGATCACCCTCGGCGTGGCAGACCTCGAACAATCCAAGGCCTTCTACGCGGCCCTCGGCTGGTCACCCGCCGAAGAGCAGCCTGGAGTGACATTCTACCAACTCCACGGGCAACTCTTAGGCCTGTTCCCGCTCGACGAACTGGCGAAAGACCAAGGTCGCCCAGACGCGCAGCTCGGGACGGGGGCAGTCACATTGGCGCAGAATTTCAACACTGTCGAAGACGTCGACGCTGCCTTTGACCTTGCCTTGTCCGCAGGCGCGACCTGCCTGAAACGGCCCGAAAAAGTGTTCTGGGGCGGTTACTCTGGCTACTACGCCGACCTCGACGGTCACGTTTGGGAACTCGCTCACAATCCATTTTGGCCGCTCTCCGACGACGGCAGCTTAACTTTACCGAGGTCCGAATGACCCTGACGATTCAACAGCTTGCGCTTTACGCAGGCGCGCTTTTCATTCTGTTCATGACCCCCGGTCCTGTCTGGGTCGCGCTCATGGCGCGTGCTATGTCGGGCGGGTTTCGCGCCGCATGGCCACTCGCCCTTGGCGTGGTGGTCGGCGATGTCATGTGGTCCGTCCTCGCCATCCTCGGCGTGTCGTGGATCGTGAGTCAATACGCGGGCTTCTTGGACCTGATGCGCTACGTGGCCTCGGTGACGTTCCTGTTCATGGGCTACATGGTCATCCGCAACGCCGACAAATCCATCGCCTCTGACAGCCGCCTAACCCGTCCAGGCGTCATCGCAGGCTTTGTCGCGGGCCTCGCCGTGATCATCGGGAACCCCAAGGCGATTTTGTTCTACATGGGCATGCTGCCGGGCTTCTTTGACCTGTCCCAACTCACCGTCGCGGACATCGTCGCCATCGGTGCGCTTTCGGCCATCGTGCCGCTGATCGGCAACCTCATCATGGGCGCATTTATAGGCAAGGTGCGGGCGCTTCTGACCTCACCACGCGCGCTCAAACGGATGAACCTGACGGCAGGGTGGCTACTGGTAGCTGTCGGGGTCGTTATACCCTTTTTATAAACACAAAATATGGTGCGAATTGCGTGACATTCCCCCGCCAATTTTCTATATTTTGGCAACTGAATAACGGGAAAACACCGAATGTCCGATCAAGAGCAGCAGCCAGCCGAATATGGCGCCGATTCTATTAAAGTTCTCAAGGGCTTGGACGCTGTCCGCAAGCGCCCTGGGATGTATATTGGCGACACCGACGACGGGTCTGGCCTGCACCACATGATCTATGAGGCCGTCGATAACGGCATCGACGAAGCACTAGCTGGCCACGCCGACCATGTTTCTGTGAAAATTCACGCGGATAGCTCTGTTTCCGTGACCGACAACGGTCGCGGTATCCCCGTCGACATGCACTCCGAAGAAGGCATCTCCGCCGCTGAGGTTATCATGACCCAGCTGCACGCGGGCGGTAAGTTCGACCAGAACTCCTACAAGGTCTCTGGCGGTCTGCACGGCGTGGGTATTTCCGTTGTGAACGCGCTGTCCGACTGGCTCGAACTGCGCATCTGGCGCAACGACAAAGAACACTACGTCCGCTTTGAAAAAGGCGTGACCGTCGAACCGCTCCGCGTGGTCGGCGACACTCCGGGCAAAAAAGGCACGCAGGTCCGCTTTATGGCGTCCTCCCGCACGAATTCGCCCGACGGCACCTTCTTGAACCTCGAATACAGCTACGATGTTCTGGAAAAGCGTCTGCGCGAACTGGCCTTCCTGAACTCTGGCGTCCGCATTCTCGTCGAAGATGAGCGTCCGGCCGAAGCGATCAAGACGGAACTGTTCTACGACGGTGGCGTTAAGGAGTTTGTGAAATACCTCGACCGCTCCAAACACCCGATGTTCCCAGAGCCGATCTTTGTGAACGGTGAACGTGACGGCATCGGCGTTGAGGTCGCGATGTGGTGGAACGACAGTTACCATGAAAACGTTCTGCCCTTTACCAACAACATCCCGCAGCGCGATGGCGGCACCCACTTGGCGGGCTTCCGCGCCGCGTTGACCCGCACCCTGACCAAATACGCGCAGGAAAGCGGGATCGCGAAAAGGGAAAAGGTTTCCTTCTCTGGCGACGACGCCCGCGAAGGTCTGACCTGCGTTCTCTCGGTCAAAGTGCCCGATCCGAAGTTCTCGTCCCAGACCAAAGACAAACTCGTCTCATCCGAGGTCCGTCCTGCGGTTGAGAACCTCGTTGGCGAAAAACTGTCTGAATGGTTCGAGGAAAACCCGAACGAAGCCAAACAGATCGTTGGCAAAATCATCGAGGCCGCTCTCGCTCGCGAGGCAGCCCGCAAAGCGCGTGAATTGACTCGCCGCAAAACTGCGATGGACGTCAACTTCCTCGCTGGCAAACTCAAGGATTGTTCGGAAAAAGACCCGTCCAAGACCGAAGTCTTCCTCGTCGAGGGTGACTCCGCAGGTGGTTCCGCGCAGACAGGTCGTGACCGTAGCACGCAGGCTATCTTGCCTCTCAAAGGTAAGATTCTGAACGTCGAACGCGCTCGTTTTGACCGCATGTTGTCGTCGCAGGAAATCGGCAACCTCGTCATGGCGCTCGGAACTGGCATTGGTCGCGACGAATTCAATCTGTCGAAACTCCGCTACCACAAGATTGTCATCATGACTGACGCGGACGTAGACGGTGCACACATTAGAACGCTGCTCTTGACCTTCTTCTTCCGTCAGATGCCGCAACTGATCGAAGCAGGTCACCTCTATATCGCGCAGCCCCCGCTCTATAAGGTTTCGCGCGGTAAATCAGAGGTTTACCTCAAAGATCAGGCCGCGATGGATGAATACCTGATCCAGCAGGGCGTGGATGGCGCGATCCTGCGTCTGTCGAATGGCGCTGAACTTGCGGGTCAGGACTTGCTCCGCGTTGTCGAAAACGCACGCAGTCTGAAACGCGTGATCGACGCTTTCCCGACCCACTACCCGCGCCACATCCTTGAACAGGCCGCTGTCGCTGGTGCCTTTGTTCCGGGTGCTGTGGACGCTGACCTTCAGGGCGTCGCGGACAAGGTCGCGAAACGTCTGGACCTTATCGCGCTCGAATACGAACGCGGTTGGACGGGCCGTATCACTCAGGATCACGGCATCCGCCTCGCCCGTATTCTGCGCGGCGTAGAAGAGGTCCGCACCCTTGACGGCGGTATGCTCCGCTCTGGCGAGGCGCGCAAAACTGGCTCCTTCACCGAGGCGCTGCAAGAAGTCTACAACGAACCCGCGAAACTGATCCGCAAAGACCGCGTTCAGGTCATCTACGGTCCGCTCGGCCTGCTGCAAGCGATCCTCGAAGAGGGAGAAAAAGGTCTTTCGATTCAACGTTATAAAGGTCTGGGCGAAATGAACCCTGACCAGCTTTGGGAAACCACGCTGGACCCAGATGCACGCACATTCTTGCAGGTTAAGATCGACGATCTGGTTGAGGCCGACGACATCTTTAGCAAGCTGATGGGCGATGAAGTAGAACCACGGCGCGACTTTATCCAGCAAAACGCGCTGAGCGTCGAAAACCTCGACTTCTAAACAATCTGACCCGCCCCAACTGGGCGGGTCTTTTGCTTTCGGCCCGACGATATGGAAAAAATACGTTCCCTCTACGAAGACGACACCGTCGCCGCGCATCGGTTTCGCTACGGCGTCCTTGTGTTCGACATAGCCACGATCCTCTTTGTGATTGGAACATCATTCTATGACCATACCGTCACCATCGAAATCATCGATGCGGTATTCGGCGTTTTGATCCTGACGGACTTCTTCATCCGCTTCTGGATCGAAAAAGAAAAACGCCTCATGGCATTCCGCCTCGCGACATGGGCTGATGTTGCAGCGGTACTATCCTTCCTCGCGCCGGTCACAGGCGAAGGCGTCGGCTTCCTCCGTATCCTACGCACGCTCCGTTTGCTGCATACATATCAATTACTTAGCAGACTTCGTCAGGACTTCAGCTTCTTCCGAAAGAACGAAGATATCGTCCTCGCCTCCCTGAACCTCGGCGTGTTCCTCTTTGTCATGACCGGTCTCATCTACGCGACTCAAGTCAACGTGAACACAGAGATCCGCAACTACGCCGACGCGCTCTATTTCACTGTGACGACACTGACCACGACGGGCTTCGGCGACATTACCCTTACGGGACCGTGGGGTCGTATGCTGTCAGTCGGCGTCATGATCTTTGGCGTGACGCTGTTTTTGCGCCTCCTCCAAGTCCTCTTTCGCCCGTCCAAGGTCCGACAGGAATGCAAGACCTGCGGCCTCATCCTCCACGATGCGGACGCCGTTCACTGCAAACACTGCGGCGAAACGATCTACATTCGGACCGAAGGCGATGTCTGATCAGAACACGATTGCCCAGAGCACAGGCAGCAAGATCGCGGTCGCTAAGGCATTGAGGCCCATCGCTAATCCCGCAAACGCCCCCGCGACTTCGTTGACCTGAAGCGCCCGCGCCGTCCCGATCCCATGGCTCGCCGTGCCCATCGCGAACCCACGCGCGGCCCAGTCTTTGACCCCGACCGCATTCAGGATGAACGTCCCGAACATCGCGCCGAAAATGCCGGTGATAATCACGACGACCGCGGTGAGTGACGGTAGTCCACCGATCTTTTCCGCGACAGCCATTGCGACGGGCGCGGTGATCGATTTCGGCGCGAGGGTGGCGAGGATGTCTGGCCCACCGCCTAGTAGCCAAGCCATGCCGACAGCGGTGAAAATCGCGGTTAACGACCCACAGAGCAGGCTCACGCCAATTGCCAAGGCCGACTGTCTGACCTTTGCCAATTGCCGATAGAGCGGAACCGCCAGTGACACTGTCGCAGGGCCAAGGAGGAAATGCACGAACTGTGCGCCTTCAAAGTATTGCGGGTAACTTGTCCCCGTCGAAATCAACACGCCGACGATCACGATCACCGAAATTAGAACGGGATTCAAAATCGGGTTACGCCCCGCCCTTTCGAACAGCCAAAACGCCCCCTGAAACGCGACCAGCGTCAACGTCAGGTGAAACAGCGGTGAGGCGCTCAGATAAACCCATGTATCGCGAAGGTTTTCCATCAGTTGCCTCGCTTCATCAGGCGGCTCATGATGAGCGCTGTCACCGCGATTGTGACCAGCGTGCTGACGACCAATGCCGCCGCAATGGGCAATGCCGCCTCACCGATCAGCCCGAAATGCATCATGACGCCAGCGCCCGCGGGCACGAACAACAGCGACATGTATTTCTGCAATCCGCCCGCTACTTCGCCTAAATCCTCTGGGACAAAACCACGTATTATCAGATAGATAAATAACAGGACCATGCCGACCACGGGGCCGGGGACGGGTAGGGCGAGCGTGCCCACGATGACTTCGCCGATCAATTGGCAACTGAAAATCAGTGTTAGATAGCCCAGCATCTCGTGCCTCCCGCTGTCGTATGATTAAGGGGTAAAGGGGCAAACCGCTTGGCGCAAGTTCGCCGATCTTTTCGCACCCACTATCCGACGGTATCGCCCCGCGCTAAGACAGGCCATGATCACACGTCGCCACGCCATGTTTGTTACCCTCTCCGCGCTCGCTGCTTGCGGCAAAGGCGGGGATTTGACCACTTTCGACCACGGCTATAACCCGCCGCTTTTCCCGGGTGAGACGCCTGAAATGCGGGTCTTGGTCAACAAATGGGCGGATAGGCATGAAATACCTAGAACGCTGCTACACCGTGTGATCCAGCGCGAAAGCGATTACCGCGCGGGTGCCCGCAATGGCCCCTATTACGGCCTCATGCAGATCCTTCCGCAGACGGCGCGGACGATGGGGTATGAAGGCCCTGACAGCGGTCTTTTGGACGCAGAAACTAACCTGCAGTACGCGGGACGTTATTTGCGCGGCGCATGGCTCGTCTCTGGCGGAGACGAGGACGAAGCGATCATGTGGTATGCGCGCGGCTACTATTACGAGGCCAAACGCCTTGGCCTGTTGGTCGAAACGGGGCTTCGTGCGGGTTAACGACCCAAGTGCTTTTCGCCCCGTTCACGGGCAAGCTCGATCTGTTTCTGGCGCATACGGAACCGCGCCTTATCCTCGTCCGAGGTCTCGTTAACGCACTGGTGACAGGATACGCCGTCTTCCCATTCGGGGCGCGATTTGTCCTCTGGCATCACAGGACGACGGCACGCATGGCAGAGCTCATGCGGACCCTCAACTAACCCATGCCCAACTGACACACGTCCGTCGAACACGTAGCAATCACCCTGCCATTTGCTGTCTTCCTGAGGCACCTCTTCGAGGTATTTCAGGATGCCGCCCTTGAGGTGGTAAACCTCGTCAATGCCTTGTTGTTTCACGAAATTCGTCGATTTCTCGCAGCGAATACCGCCCGTGCAGAACATCGCGATCCGTTTGTTGTGGAACCGATCTTTGTTCTCTTCCCACCACTGCGGGAACTCGCGGAACGATTTGGTCTGCGGATCAATCGCACCTTCAAAGGTGCCGATCGAATATTCGTAGTCGTTGCGCGTATCGATCACCACAACGTCGGGCGCGGTGATCAGATCGTTCCAATCTTTCGGCTCGACGTAGTGGCCCACGGCAGCACGCGGATCGATGTCCGGCTGGCCCATGGTCACGATCTCTTTCTTCAGGCGCACCTTCATTTTGCCAAAGGGCTGATCCTTCGCGGTCGAGTTCTTCCAGACCAGATCGGCACAGCCAGGCAGCGCACGGATATGCGCCAGCATGGTGTTGATCGCAGCTTCAGAGCCAGCAACGGTGCCGTTGATCCCCTCTTTCGCAAGGAGGAGCGACCCCGTGATCCCTTCGCGTTGGCACAGCTCAAGGAGCGGCCCACGGATTGCGGCGGGGTCGGGGAACGGGGTGAAATGATAGAGCGCGCAGACAGTATACATGGGGTTTCCATACGCCTGTCGCGGCGTGCGGGCAAGTCTGGCCAAACGAGGTAGGCGCATTGACGGTCGTCCTGCAACCGCTAGGGTATGGCCACGCCTGAAACGGAGAGTCCCATGCACCCCAAAACCCATGCGCTAATCGTCATCGATGTTCAAAACGACTTCTGCCCCGGTGGTGCGCTCGCCGTTGCGGGTGGGGATGACATCGTCAGCGGGATCAACGCGCTGATGGATGACTTCGGGGTCGTTGTACTGACCCAAGACTGGCACCCCGCGGGCCATTCGTCCTTTGCCTCGTCTCACGCAGGAAAATCCCCGCTCGAACTGATCGACATGCCCTACGGCCCGCAGGTCCTCTGGCCCGATCACTGTATCCAAGGCACCACGGGCGCCGATTTCCACGCAGCACTCCGTACCGATGCCGACCTGATCATCCGCAAGGGCATGAACCCCGCCATCGACAGCTACTCTGCCTTCTTCGAGAACGACCATACCACCCCAACGGGCCTCGAAGGTTATCTTCGAACGCGCGGCATCACCGACGTCACCCTCGTGGGCCTCGCGACGGATTTCTGCGTGAACTATTCGGCGGTTGATGCGGCGAACCTCGGGTTCAAAGTGACCGTTCGAACCGACCTCTGCCGTGGGATCGACTTTGACGGATCGCTTGCCGCCGCCATTGAGGGGATGAAAAGCGCAGGCGTATCGGTCCTCTAAATTTCCTTGCAATAACAGCATTTGAGGATCAGCATCCGCCCGAGAGGACGGACATCATGACCCCCAAATTGCTATCGACCCTGCCAGCGACCACGCTGGCCAGTCTGCGTGCCGATGTGTTTGCTGGCATCACCGTGGCGATGGTGGCTTTGCCGCTGAGCCTCGCGATTGCGATTGCTTCGGGCGCTGATCCGTCGACGGGGCTGGTCACTGCGATTGTCGCGGGCTTCCTGATCTCGACCTTTGGCGGCAGCCGCGTGCAGATCGGTGGACCGACAGGAGCCTTTATCGTCGTTGTCTATGGCGTGATTGCCCGCCACGGGTTCGATGGTCTGCTGATCGCGACCTTCATGGCAGGGATCATCCTGATCGCTGCTGCCCTGCTGCGCGCTGGCACCCTTATCCGACATATCCCCGAAGCCGTCATCAACGGCTTTACCATCGGCATCGCCGTCATCATCGCATCCAGCCAGATCAAGGACGGTCTGGGCCTGACGATGGACCATCTACCCGCCGATATGATCGAGAAAATCCCCGCCCTGTGGGAAGCCCGAGACACCCTTTCCCTCGCCGCTGTTGGGGTCACTCTGGTCACGATGGTATTGATCTATACGCTGCGCCGTGCCGCCCCCCGTTGGCCGGGTTTGATCGTCGCTGTCGCCGCGACCTCGGTCGCTGTGCCGCTGTTTAACCTACCCGTTGACACGATTGCCGACCGTTTCGGCACGCTCTCCGCATCTCTACCTGCCCCGCAGCTCCCCGACATGGATTTCGCCCGCCTGAGGGAACTCTTCCCCTCAGCCCTGATCATCGCCTTCCTTGCGGGTATTGAATCCCTACTGTCCGCCATCGTCGCCGACCGCATGATTTCGGACCGTCATAAACCAAACGCAGAGCTTTTGGCTCAAGGCATCGCCAACCTCGCCTCGCCGCTCTTTGGCGGACTGCCCGCGACAGGCGCCATCGCACGCACCGCGACCAACGTGCGGGCAGGGGGCCGGACACCGCTCGCTGGTATGATCCACGCGCTGGTGATCCTCGTCGTGATGTGGGTCGCAGCCCCGCTCGCCTCTGGTCTGGCCATGCCCGCGCTGGCTGGTCTCCTGATCCTCACAGCATGGAACATGGCAGAGCCGCACAAATGGGGCGAATGGATGCGCGACGACCGTGCAAACGTCGCGCTCCTCCTGATCACGCTCGGCCTGACGGTCCTCACTGACCTCACCATCGCCATAGGCACAGGCGTCACGCTGGGCCTCGCCCTGCGCCTTCGCCGCAACGCAAATCCACCCGATTGGACCCCTCGGGACAAGTGAACCTTGCACCTGCCCCCTGATCTTTGATCTAAGCGGCCCTAACGTAATCCGAAAGGCCCCGTGTCATGGTCGATCTCGCAACTCGCGTCTATAACCACAAATGGAAGATCGATCCCATCGTGCGGTCGCTCATCGATACGGACTTCTACAAGCTCCTGATGTGTCAGTCGGTGTTCCGCAACAAACGCGACACCCGCGTGACCTTTAGCCTGATCAACCGCGCCAAACACATCCGCCTTGCCGACATGATCGACGAAGGCGAATTGCGCGAACAACTCGACCACGTACGGTCCCTGTCGCTCACCCGCGGGGAATCCACTTGGCTGCGCGGCAACACCTTCTACGGCAAACGCCAGATGTTCCGCCCCGACTTTATGGAGTGGTTCGAGAACCTCCGCCTGCCCGCCTACCACCTCGAAAAACACGACGGCCAATACGAACTCACCTTCGAAGGCTCCTGGCCCGAGGTCATGCTCTGGGAAATCCCCGCGCTCGCCATCCTGATGGAACTCCGCTCCCGCGCTGTCCTCAACACCATGGGCAAATTCGAACTCAAAGTGCTCTACGCACGCGGCATGACGAAACTCTGGGAAAAGGTGGAATCCCTCCGCACGATCCCCGACCTGAAACTCGCGGACTTCGGCACCCGCCGCCGCCACGGCTTCCTCTGGCAGGACTGGTGCGTTCAGGCCCTCATCGAAGGCCTCGGCGAAAAATTCATCGGCACCTCAAACTGCAAAATCGCCATGAAGCGCGACATCGAAGCCATCGGCACCAACGCCCACGAGCTTCCCATGGTCTACGCCGCCCTCGCCCAAACCGACGAGGACCTCCGCCGCGCGCCCTATGACGTGCTCGCCGATTGGCACGAGGAACACGACGGCAACCTCCGCATCATCCTGCCCGACACCTACGGGACCAAGGGCTTCCTCGACAACGCCCCCGATTGGCTCGCCCAGTGGACGGGCATCCGCATCGACTCTGGCGATCCCGCCGAAGGGGCCGAGACCGCGATCCAATGGTGGAAGGCCCGTGGCGAAGATCCCACGAAAAAGCTCATCATCTTCTCGGACGGGCTGGACGTGCACAAAATCCACGAACTGTCAGACCAGTTCCGTGGGCGCGTAAAGGCCTCCTTTGGCTGGGGCACCATGCTCACCAACGACTTTATCGGCCTCACCGACGGAGACGCCCTCGCCCCCTTCTCGCTCGTCTGTAAAGCGGTCGAAGCCAACGGCGCCCCCACCGTCAAACTCTCCGACAACCCCAACAAAGCCATGGGCCCCACCGACGAAGTCGCCCGCTACAAACGCGTGTTTGGAGTCGGCGAGCAGGAGGCGCGGGAGGTTAGGGTTTAACGAGGTTTCAACCTTTTTTGTTGACACTGGATTCGTGCACAAGTTATCTAGAAGGTATTCGCCCCTCGGCAGTAAGCTGCAGTCCTCGCAATCATGACAGCAGCCGATCCCTTGGGGCTTATTTGTTTAGGAAGTTGGTTTGGGTAAAGTTGCGATACTTATTGATGGTGGCTTCTTTCTAAAGCGACTTCCTACAGTGTTTCCCGATGTCGACAAGACCGATGCCCAAGCTGTTTGCCGCTCAATTTGGACCTTGGTTGTTAGTCATCTGGAACAGCAGAACAAAGTTGAGCGGCTGCCTCACGCGCGTTCAATGCTCTACAGAATTTTCTATTATGACGCACTTCCGTATTTAGAGAAGGCTCATAAGCCTATTTCAGGTTTAGGGTTTGACTATTCTAAAACCGAGGAAGCAAGATTTAGGCTTGCGCTCTTTGAACAGTTGAGAAAGTCGCCAAACACAGCAGTGAGATTGGGGGAAGTTCGCAAAGAACGTTCGTGGATCATCAAAGAAGAGGCACAAAAAGATCTACTTAGTGGTAAGCGCACTGTTGCTGATCTCGCTGACGATGACTTCGTGCCTGGATTGCGTCAGAAGACAGTCGATATTCGTATTGGTGTAGATATCGCGTCTCTTGCTCTAAAGAAACAAGCTGAAACGATTATCCTAGTTACAGGGGATGAAGATTTTGTGCCTGCCGCGAAACTTGCGCGGCGAGAAGGTGTCAAAGTGATATTAGACCCGTTGTGGCGGACTGTATCTGCGAACCTTTTTGAACACATTGATGGTGTAAAAAGCGGTGCTAAGAGGCCAAAATCAAAAACGATTTCGGGCACGACTTAGTGATTCTTACTCCACCTTCCCCCTGAGCGCCTTAACCTCCCCCCTGATCTTCTTCGCCTCAAGCCGTCTCCTGACCGACCCCTTCGTGGGCTTTGTGGGGATGCGGCGTTTGGGGACGTGGGTGGCTTTGAGGATCATCTGGGCGAGGCGGTCGCGGGCGATCTCTCGGTTGGTGGCCTGCGAACGGGTGTCCTGCACAAAGATCACGATGGCGCCCTCGGTCGTCCATTTGGACCCCGCGATGCGCCGCAGTCGTCGCTTCACCGCATCGGTCAGAGAGGGGCTGCGTTCGGCCTCGAACCGCAGCTCGACCGCTGTTGACACTTTGTTCACGTTCTGACCGCCGGGGCCGGAGGCGCGGACAAATTGCTCGGTCAGTTCCCAGTCTTGCAGGGTGATTTCGTTAGAAATCCGTAGCATAAGCGTAAATAAGACCTGTTTTGCGGCGAAAAGGGTGCGATTGCGGGTTTTGCGGTATCTGGATACCGTCCGTGGCTCCCCAAATACGTCCTGAATCTGCCCGAAACAGGTTCGATTGCAAGGAAAAGGGCCGCCCCGGCGATGAGGCGACCCTTCGAAAGTCCAGGAGGTGGGTGCGGTTAGGTCGTCCCACCTGAGTTCGTCGTCAGCCAAGGGCTGCCTTAGCTGCGATCCCCCCAAGCTGTCCCGACACCATTCTCCAATACCTTTCTTGACACTGGATCACCTCCTTTCAATGAGTTTCGCCTGTAAACTCAGGGTGACACAGATGTCGTGTATGTCAAAACTTTTTGTGCCAGATTTAGTGAAACTTTTGTTACGCTGCCGATTTTTTGGCCAACATTTGGCCGACAATGACGCGGAAAGGCACAAGCGCGAGAAGCGCAATCGCCAGTTTCACGGCATAGTCCGCAACGCCCAAAGTCACCCAAAACGGCATCTCAGCGCCCACCGTCATCAACGGCATCGCGTCCCAAGCCCAAGAAATCTCAGCATTCGCCGTTTCCCCGAAATTGATGAACGCAGCAAAAGCGATGGTGAAGAAAAGCACAGCATCAACGGTCGATGAGATGACAGTCGAGATGATCGGAGCTTTCCACCAGTTGCCATCACGAAGGCGGTTAAAGATAGCAACATCAAGGAGTTGCGCGACGAGGAACGCCGTTGCAGACGCGATCGCGATACGCAGCGGAACGGCTGGGCCGAACTCGAGTTGGATCTGGTTGCCGATCAGCGAGCAGACGATACCGACGACAAAGCCAGCAAGGATCACCTTGCGAGCTGCCTGCGCGCCATAGACGCGGTTCATGATGTCGGTCACGAGGAACGCGATCGGATAAGTGAAGGCACCCCAAGTTAGGATCCCATCAAGGATGAGGAACTGAACGAGGATGTTCGAGGCCACCACAACGATGGCCATGGCGAGAACGCCAAAGAGGATACGGGTCATGTCTATATTCCGTTTTTACAAGGTAGCGGCGACTTGGCCCCTTTCGGGGACGCGGTTGATTAGTGCCGCTGCGACCTTCTGTCAATCGGTCAGTTGATACTCCACCAGAGTGCTCGGGCCAAAGGTCTGGCCGTTGTCGGATACCATGGTGAAGCGGATATGGCCTGTTGTATCGCGCCAGACGGCGATGCCTTCGAGGTTGCTGTGGGTGCGCAGTTCGGTCTGGAGGAGGGTTTCCTCATTCGTGCCGTCCATGTCGAAACGACGAACACGGGACCGAAATCCAACGCCGAGGAAATCGCGTTCAAGCAGGTAAAATTTCCCATCGGGTCCGATGTCCGCGCCCGTTACGAGGAAAGAGTCGCTGCGCGGGATGGTAAAAGCGACGTCCCAATCATTGCGGTAGCGGTAGACGGGAAACGGTAGGTCAAAGCGGCCAGAGCGTTCGGGGACGGTGTAGATCGTGCCATCTGGCCCAGTGGCGAGAGCCTCTAGCCCAGCGTTCGATTGAAAACTGTCAAAGTCGGCGGCGCGTGTAAATGGCAGGGCAGGGCCGTCGGGCTGATCGTAGGCCATGATGCGGGAACGGCCTTCGAAACTGATATAAATCTGGCCGTCGGGACCAAAGGCGATCCCTTCGGAGTCGGTCTGTCCTTCGGGCAGAGGCCGACCATCCTCTCCGTTTAGGGGGATCATTTGTCTGACGGACAAGCCCGTCAGAACCTCGTCGTTTCGAGTCAATTCGCCCTTCATGAGATAGCCGCGGTCCGTGACCATGGTGAAGTCCGTGCCCGTTGGGTCTAGCTCAATGGCGGACAGCTCCTCCGCTCCTGGGATGTTGAAGGCGAACTTGGCGACAAGTTGGGCTTCGGACAGCGCAGGGGTGGCCCCGAGCAGGGCGAATGCAACAGTAATCCAGTGTTTCAATGTCAGCGTCCAGCGACCACAGCGCATTGATCGGGAAGGTCATTCATCCGCAGTGGACCACGTGGCGGAGCAGGCGGTTGGCCAGAGGGCGGCGGCGGATTGAGGATGTCATTCACCCATTTTTCCGCATCTTCGCAGCCATCGCCCGCAGGAATAGGGGCCTGATCCTGACAGGCGTCATCGCCAGCGGGACAGTTCAAACGCACGTGGAAATGGTAGTGGTGGCCCCACCATGGACGGATTTTGCGGAGCCAATCACGGTCGCCTGTCGCGTTCTTACACATTTCGACCTTGGCCCCTGCGAACACAAAGATACGGGCGACGCGGGGGTCTTCGGCGGCGCGACGAAGGATGGCCTCGTGTTGTGGCGACCAATCGTTGTTGGTGTAGGCACCGTTCGCACGTTGCATGGTGATGGAGGAGAGGCTTTCGCGCTCTGCCTCGGACAGGTCGAGGCGGCTGGGGGGAAGCATCCAGATATCGACGTCGAGGCCGATTTGGTGGCTGGCGTGTCCTGTCAGCATCGGGCCGCCACGCGGTTGGCTCATGTCGCCAATATAAAGGCCGTCCCAACCTGGCTGGGTCGCGGCAAAGGCGCTGAGGTCTTCGACAAAGGACACAAGCTGCGGCTGGCCCCAGTTGCGGTTACGGCTAAGGCGCATCGCTTGCCATGTTTGACCGTTTTCAGGCAGCTCCATCGCGCCGGATTGGCACCCACGGGCGTAGGAACCGATGGCCTCCGACGCGCCGTTGCTGGGTGTCGGGATGTGGCCGAACACCTCTTTGGCGACGCGTGTGTCGTTCGAAGATTGTGACGACATCACCGATGTCGTTGTCTGTGCGGTGTCGTTTGCCTTGCAGGCCGTGAGGGCCAGCAATACACACAATGCCCCTAGTGTGCGGACCATGCTGCGCGATCTCCTTCGCTGTTGACCCAGCGTAGCATTAGAAGACCGATCAGGAAAAGGACGATTACAGGGATAAAGCCCAACTGGTTGCTGCCCGTGGCGTAGGTCGTGATGCCGATCATCATGGGCGCGAGGAACGCGGTTGCCTTGCCTGTGAGAGCAAAGAGGCCAAAGGCTTCGGCGGGGCGTTCGGGGTTCGTGTGGCGCACCATCAAAGAGCGCGATGCAGAATAGAGCGCACCGCCCGCACCGCCAATCGCGGCCCCACAGATGTAGAAGATGATATCGGGCAGGCTCGATCCTTCGGGCAAGGCTATCGGGCCAATGTGAGTGCGCGACATGCTGACGATGATGGTGCAGACCACCATAAGGACGACGATGGCCGCTGTGATCACCGTTTTAGGGCCGTAGCGTTTGTCAGCTATGCCGCCGATCCATGTAACGATCGCTGCGGTGATTGCGCCGATGATACCAAAGACGCCGATCTGCATCGTTGCCCAACCCAGCACCAATTTCGCGTAGACGCCGCCAAAGGCATAAAGAGCGTTCAGTGCGTCACGGTAGAGCATCGAACCCACGAGGAACGAGGTCAGGCTGCGGCTTTGACCGATGGATTTCACCGCGCGGATCAGTTCGGGGACGACTTCGTCAAAGCTGGTTTTGCGGCGAGGCGTTGAGGTGTCATCTCGGACCCAGAGGAAGAACGGGATCATGAACACGAGATACCAGATCGCGATGAAGGGACCGACCGAACGGGTACCTTCGCGGGTCGAGGCGTCGAGGCCAAAGATGGGGTCGATGCCCAAAAGCGTTTTGCCGCTGTCACCTTCGGCAAACAGCAAGAGCATGATGAACAGCGATACCACGCCGCCCCAGTAGCCAAAGGCAGAGGCTGAGCCAGAGATTTTGCCGACCTCTTGGTCCGTGCCGAGCGAGGGTAGGATCGCGTTGACGAAATTCAGACCAGATTCAGCGGCGATGAAGCCGATGTAGAAGATGATCAGCGAGATGGTGAGGGTGGCACCGTCTGGTGTCAGGCCCCAGAGGAAGGCAGAGGACACCACGTAAATCACTGAAAAGAAGGCGATCCACGGGATTTTACGTCCGCTGAGGTCGGCCCAAGCTCCCATGAATGGCGCTGAGATTGCGATGATCACGCCCGCGATGGCAGAGCCGAGGGACCAGAGCGATTGCGCGTCGGCTTCGGGTGTTGCGGAACCGCTCGCGGTGAACCAGTCGGCTGCGACGGCAGCGAAATAGGGGCCAAAGATAAACGTCAGGCCGAGCGTGTAATAAGGCTGTTGCGCCCAATCAAAGGCCATCCAGCCCCAGATGCGCTTTTTCGCTGATACTGACATAATGTTTCCCCAACCGTTTGATCGATATAGATCAGAGAAACCGTCGGTCTGGCAAGCAAACCTTTAGTAACAGGGTGTTATCAGTGTTGCGGCGGCCAAGGACGTTTGGTCTCTGCATCGATCCACGCTTTGACCCATTCGCCCAAGTCTGGCGATGGGCCTGTGTGGCCCATACAGGCAGCGACTTTTTCAGGGGCAACGATGCCTGATTTACTGGTCACAGCCGAACGGATCAGAACGTGGTTTGCGCATTCCCCGTTCGAGAGCCACATGCTCTGCTCAATGTAAATGAATTTATCGTCCCAGCCGACGGGCACGGACTTCATCGTGATTTTATCGAACATGCGGATACGACGGCGATAACGCGGGGTCGAACCAGCAACCGTTAGGCCCCACCCGTTCTGTTTGAGCGCCTTGAGAAGGCCAGACGCCTGACCGAGCGGCAAACGCCCCATGTCAAACAGGGTCAGCGTTCGTCCGTTGTTCAGTTCCCACCAGAGGTCTAGGTCCCACGGCCAGCAGATATGATGGGTCACATAGGTTTCACCAAACTTCACCTTTGGGTCGTTGCGATGAACGAACATCTGCCAAATCAATCGGAGGAACGGATACATGTGTGACCTTTCATTCTGCAGATGCAAAGAAACGTCAGCCGCACCCAAGGTCAACTGGAACGTTGGGGCAGGGATTGCCGAATGGCCCTGCGCACATTACCTGATGAGCAACTGAAAGGACGCGATATGACCTCTATCTTCCAAATCCTGCTGATGATTATCGGCGTGGCCCGTTTTATGATCTTCGCTCACTTTATCATGAGCTGGCTGATCAGCTTCCAAGTTCTCAACGTGCGTCAGCCTCTGGTTGCGCAGGTTTGGTATGGTCTTGAGCGGTTGCTCGACCCGATTTACCGCCCGCTGCGGAATTTCCTGCCGCGCATGGGTGGGTTGGATCTGTCGCCGGTTGTTGCGCTTTTGGGCCTAGAGGCAATCCGGATCATCCTGATCAACAACATCGCGATGTTCTACTGATCGGGCTTGTTGGCGGACGGATCAAACGTCCGCCGATACACCGTTTGATTGCGGTAAAATGAGTATCCCAGATGTATAAATTTTATTGTTTGATCAAGAAAGTTCAATCCTGGGGTTTGGTGTAAAGAGAATTACGTTCTGTTCACCACCGAACGAAACTTAGCAAAATTTTGAGAAGTTTCAAAAATAAGGGTGCATCTACGCACTTTAAGTTAGGCTGATCCACCGACGTAGGTGCTACGCTACCCCTTTGGGAATTCCGGATACTTCGGAATGCATTTTTAACTCTTCGTAAGCGATAATCATTAAATCTGAGTTATCAGATAGTTCCTCTCTGGTTGTCTAACGCAAACAGAGAGTGCCTTAAATGTTCCGTTTCATCCTCGCAGTCCTCAACACGCTCCTTATGTACGTTGGGGCGGTGATTGATGTCGCAGTGTCGAAGGTTCGTCTAACTCAACATTTGCGTTCCGCACTTTCGTTAAGATTATTTGTTTTTTTCCTTTCTGTGGCGGGTTCGACCGTCGCGCATGCGGATATTATCTCGGTGCCTTTCGCCGAGGGGTTTGTAGGGACAATCGGTACCTCCAACACTAAGGCCAATAATGTCATTAGGTTGAGTACGCTTGGCATTAGCACCTCACTCGTGCAGCAAAACTCTTCGACCGCTGTCTTTGAATCGCCGACGGGCAACGACATCCCGGTAACCCTTGTTCTTATGCAAGGCTCGACGACATATCGAATTCCCGGCAACGTCAGCTGGAAAATGAAGAATGGCTCTGACCTGACAGTCTTCGGCTTTACACCGTCGGCGTCTGCCGAAGGGTTTCAGACCTACACGATCAGTGGTGGTGGGTTCACTATCACCTTGGATGGTACTTCGAATTATGGGTTGGTTCGTCCACCTCATACCGTTTCGGAATTTTCGATCACGGATAACGTGACTGATTTGAGCGGTTCAAATGACCCCGTTGATGTAGCGGATTTGAACGCATACTTGGCGCAGGTTAAAGCGCAACGCCCCTATGGTCCGATCACGGTGTCGTCGCAAACCGTGAACCTTGTTAGCCCCTCTACCACTGCATTGCCGACCCTAACAGGTGAAGCCTGTCTCGTCACATCCTCAACTGACAGCACTGTGAGCACCGAGACCATTTCTGTCGAGGTCGATGGAACGATTTATACTTCCGTGGGTTACACGATTCAGGGTGACAGCCAACTTGCAGACGGGACTACCTGTACTTCAGGAGCCAACTACACCGTAAGCGCGGTTACCTGGTCCCTGACAACCACCACGGGCATTTCGACGGGCACTTATGATGTGAACGCGACGATCACTGCGACTTTGCCCTACTTCAACCAGATTACGGATGTTACAACCGATGAATTGACCATCGTTGGTGCGGATCCGCTTCTGCGTCTTACCAAAACGTTGCCAGTCATTAGTTCGCTCTCTGACGGCGCGGACATTGGTGACACCCTTCAATATACGATCACCGCTGAAAACATCGGCGTTGTCGATGTCACCATGGGTTCGTTGACCGATACGTTCACAAGAACAACAAACAGTATTGCTGCGGCGATCACTCCGGCGGGGACTCTGTCGTCTGCTTCATGTTCTGGGGGCGCAAACAACGGTGATGCGGTTCTATCTGCAAACGAAACCTGCGTATGGACCTATTCTTACACACTCGTTGCAGCGGACTTGAACGCCGACACGATTGAGAACATTGCGACCCTCCCATACACCGTCGATGGCACCAATTACATTGACCTCGAAAGCTCCGCTTCGGGCAATGAAACATCGGGGACGCCGACGAATAGTAAATATTCTGGTACGGTCACTCAGCGTCAAATCCTGATCCGAGAGTTGACCGCTCAAAAGACGGTCACGTCGATTGCTGATACGAATGGCGACTTGAAGGATTCTGCCGGCGATACCGTGAACTTTGAGATCACAGTGTCGAACACGGGTGAGGTCGACTACGAGTCTGTATCCCTGTCGAACGATACTCTGACACGCGGAACCGATGGTACGGGCGCGACCTTGACCATGACGGCTCCGTCGACGAACGATAATACCGTAGACACGACATTGGCGGTTGGCGAAACATGGACCTACACCGCGTCTTATGTCCTGACCCAAGATGACATCGATGCTGGTGGCGTTTCCAACATCGCTACCTTCACAGGTACGCCGCGTAATTCAATCACGCCTGAAAGCGTTGAGACTAGCTCGACTGGTAACACGACGGTTGGTGCAGGGAATGGGTCTGCCACGTCCAAGGCAATTACGCAGGATCCCAGCATCAACGGCACCAAAACTGCGGCGGTGACCAACGATGTGGACAGCGATGGCTTTGGCGTTGGCGATACAGTGACCTACACCGTGACGGCGACGAACACGGGTAACGTCACTCTGACGAACGTGGGCGTGAACAGCGATACGTTGACGCAAGCGGACGGCACCGCTCCTGCGAACAGCCTGTCGTCCTTCACGATCGAAACCAACGGTTCGACGACTCTGGCGCCTGGTGAGAGCGTGTCGTTCACAGCGACTTATCTTGTGGACCAAGCCGACATCGACGCTGGTGGTTTGTTGAACACGGCCACCGTGATCGGTACGCCTCCGTCCGGCACAGGCAACAACGTGACGGATGTGACGGACGATGCTGACGACGAAGACGGCAACACCGACGACGATAAAACCGAGCTGCGGGTTACCGAGAACGCTTCGATCAACGGCACCAAAACTGCGGCGGTGACCAATGACGTGGG
>NZ_JBWKMA010000023.1:299662-471707 GCF_056431045.1 Aestuarium zhoushanense | reverse complement strand
ACCAAGCCGACATCGACGCTGGTGGTTTGTTGAACACGGCCACCGTGATCGGTACGCCTCCGTCCGGCACAGGCAACAACGTGACGGATGTGACGGACGATGCTGACGACGAAGACGGCAACACCGCGGACGACAAGACTGAGTTGCGGGTTACCGAGAACGCCTCGATCAACGGCACCAAAACTGCGGCGTTGACCAACGATGTGGGCAGCGATGGCTTTGGCGTTGGCGATACAGTGACCTACACCGTGACGGCGACGAACACGGGTAACGTCACTCTGACGAATGTGGGCGTGTACAGCGATACGTTGACGCAAGCGGACGATACCGCTCCTGCGAACAGCCTGTCGTCCTTCACGATCGAAACCAACGGTTCGACGACACTGGCGCCTGGTGAGAGCGTGTCGTTCACAGCGACCTATCTTGTGGACCAAGCCGACATCGACGCTGGTGGTTTGTTGAACACGGCCACCGTGATCGGTACGCCTCCGTCTGGCGCAGGCAACGAGGTCACCGACGTGACGGACGATGCTGACGACGCCGACGGCAACACCGATGACGACAAGACTGAGTTGCGTTTAACTAAAAATCCTGTGCTTGAAGTTACGAAGACTGTTGATGACGCATCTCTTGATGACGGTGTGCGTGCGGGCGATGTTCTGGTCTACACGATTACGGCCAAGAACGTTGGTAACGTCACTCTTGATACAGTGACGATCGCAGATACGCTGACCCCGACGGGTGGAACGGGGATCTCTCTGACGCCTGTGTTTGACGCGGAGAGTGACGCTGGTTCGGATCAGAAAATCTCGGTCGGTGAAACTTGGACGTGGACTTATGAGTACGCTCTTCTCCAGTCTGATCTGGATGCAGGTGGTGTTGCCAACGTGGCTACGGTCTCTGCTGAAGATCCGCAGGGCGATCCTGTTGTGGCTCAGAGTAAGGTTGACGGGAACACCAACGCAAACGGTGATCCAACCCCGACTGGCTTCCCTGGTGAAATCAGTGGTTCGGTGATCGAGTACCAAGCGGGTGTGCCGAATATCGAGGTCTACTTGCTGGAAGAAACGTCGCCGGGTGTCTTTGACTATGTGATTGACCCAGAGACGCAATCGCCAGTGACGACGATCACTGATGAGAACGGTGACTATACCTTTGTTGGTCTGCCAGCGGGGAGCTACGGCGTGGAATTCCACAACCCCGAAGCAAACTCTGAACCGACAGCTACAAGCGCTGAGTACACGGAAACTGCGAACCGCATCACGGGGATTGCAGTGGAGGCAGGTGCTGTCGAGATTGATCAGGACGCGTTCTTGGTCGACCCGAGCGGTGTAGTCTATGACTCGCTGTCCTATGCACCGATCAGTGGCGCTGTTGTGACCCTCTACTATCAAGCGTCTGCAGGTGCAGCCTCGACCGTTGTTCCTGACAGCTGGCTTGATACAAACTTGGGTGATGCGAACGGCGTAAGCACCGCGGCTGACGGTCAGTACACCTTCTTCCTTGATCCGAGTGTTGCTCAGGACGGCATTTATTCGATCCAGGTTGTGAAGGCGGGCTACAGCTACGTTTCCCAGATTATCGAGCCGAATGTCGGCCCGTATAATCCGGGTCTGGGTGGTTCGGTTGTGAACATCAGCAGTGATGCGACAACAAGCGACACGATGGATACGACGTATTACACATCGTTCCGCATGGTGTTTGATGCTTCAAACATTAACGCGACCTCCAACGGTGTGGCTCAGAACCACATTCCGTTGGACGCATCGATTATCCCTGAGATCGAGGAAGATCTGACCGAAATCCTCAAGGATGACCTTGCTGCGACGATGACCCAGCATAGCCGTCAGATGTCGAGCTTTGCGGCTGGTGCGCTGAACCGCTTGAAACAGCGTGATGCGAATACCTGTGCGGCAGATATCGCTGATATCCTCGAGCAGGCACCGGTTCAGTTCGCAACGGCTTCGGCTGTGATCCTGCCGCAGAGCGCGGGAACGCTGGATGCCATCGCGGGTCTGTTGGAAACCTGTCCTGAGGCTGCATTCGAAGTTGCAGGTCATACTGATGACCGCGCAAGCGACGATTACAACTTGCAGCTCAGCCGGTCTCGTGCGGCCTCTGTTGTGGCGGCCCTGCGTCAGCGCGGCGTGCCGGTCGATCGCTTGGCCTCTGCGGGCTACGGTGAGAGCCGTCCGATTGCAGACAATGCGACCGAAGAGGGACGTCAGCTGAACCGTCGTGTGGAGTTTGTGCCGCTCGAAGCGCAAGCCATCGAAATGCCGTGCCGTGATACGACCGAAGTGGATCGTAACATTGATCTGCAGGCGAACGAAAACGGTGTCTCTGGAAGTGGTGACTTCAACAGCGAAACCCGCGACTGTGCGATTGATGGCTGGCGTATCTTCTCGGGTTCGCTGAGCTATCTGGAAACAGATGATGGCATCGCACAGGGTATGCTCTCGCTGAACTATCGGGTCGAGCGTTTCGTGAACAACGATCGCGTCTCGGGCTGGTTCGTGGGCATTTACTCCGCGAAGGATGACATCACCGGTCTGGCAACCGGCGAGATCAATGGCTTCGGTCTGAACGGTGGCATCTACGGTGCGCTCCGCCTGCAGGAAAATCTGTTCGCAGATTACTACTTGGGTGCAGCGGCTGGCCGTCACACGTTCAACCTCGACTTCGATCGTCCGCTGGGCACGATCAATGTGGATGGGTTCTACACCTACTACGCATTGTTCGCTGGTGGCGCGCTCTCGGGTGAGTTCGACGTGAGCGACTATGTCATCGCGCCGCGCGTCGGTGTTGACCTCGCTTGGTCGCCGGGTGGTGAAGCCGATCTGACAGCAAGCCGCGCAGGCTTCGAAGAAGCGGGTTCGCTCTCGACGGGCACTGTCTCTGGTGGTCGCGTGTTCGCGGAAGTGAGCTTGGTCGATCTGCTGGTGGATCAGCCAGAAGTTCTGAGCTTCACCCCGCGTGTGTTCTGTGATCGTGGTATCGGTTCGACTGAGACCAGCTGTGGCTTCGGCGCGACGATCGAGTTCTCAAGCGAGAACGAGCAGACAGGCGAAACCTTCGGCATCGCCCTCGACGTTGAAGGCACCGAGGACAGCGAACGCTACGCTCTGACCGTGAACATGGGTCAGCCGCTGTTCGGTGGCCAGCTCGAGACCTCGGGCGGTGTGACCCAAAGCGGTAACCTCGACCTCGGTCTGAACTTCTCTAAAGAGTTCTAAGAAAATAGGTGAGCGTGTTTCTGACACGTTCACCATCCCAAAACCAAAATCGGCCGCGCATCGTGAGAGGCGCGGCCGATTTGTTTTTGGGATTTTGAAAGCCTTAGCTGCGCATCAAGCTGGGCAGATCACCAGTGAGGCCAGCGGCCTCACGGACGAAATTGCGGCGTAAGGCGGGGATGGAGTTTACCACGCCCATGCCCACATCACGCACCGCCCGCAGCAGCGGGTTGTCGTTCGAGAAGAGTTTGTTGAACGTGTCCGTCGCGACCGCGAGCGTTGCCGTGTCAAAGCGGCGCCATTGTTGGTATTTGTTCAGAACGATTGGGCTACCGATGTCCTGACCTGTGTGACGCGCATCGCGGAGCACGTCGGCGAGCGCCGCGATATCCCGTAGACCAGCGTTCAGGCCTTGACCCGCAATGGGGTGCATCCCGTGGGCCGCATCACCAACCAGAGCGATACGATCCGCGATAAAGCTGTTCGCGAGGGTGAGGTTCAGCGGATAGGTGAACCGCTTTCCTTCGAGGCTAATCTCGCCGAGAAAGCTGCCGAAGGCGGGTTTGAGGACCTCGAGGAAGGTCGCGTCATCCATCGCGGAACATTCGGCGGCGCGGGCGTCAGTTTCGCTCCACACGATTGACGAACGGTTGCCTTTGAGCGGCAGGATGGCCAGCGGGCCGTGCGGCATAAAGAACTGATGGGCGACACCGCCATGGGGTTCTTCATGCGCAACGGCGCAAACGATGCCCGTCTGTCCGTAGGTCCAGCCTGTGCGTTTGATGCCAGCACGCTCTGCAGTGCCTGATTTGCGTCCGTCACAGCCAACCAGCAGGGCCGCGGTGAGTGTTTTGCCGGACGCGAGCGTGACGCTGATCCCGTTTTCCGTCAGCGATTGGGCGGTCACGGTTTCGGGTGCGTAAAGGGTAATACGGTCGCTTTCCTCCATCGCCTCCATAAAAGCGGGGCGGAGGTGGCGGTCTTCGACCATGAAGCCCATCGGGCCTTCTTCGATTTCGGCGTGGTCGAAATGGAGCATCCATGGGGCAGGGCCTTGGCCTGCGATACCGTCGGTGACTTTGATTTCAAGCATCGGTTCGGCATGGGCCGCGACTTTGGACCAGATGCCGATCCCTTTGAGCAGGCGTTGAGACGCGAGGGCCAGCGCATAGGCGCGACCGTCAAAGGATGGGTCCTTGTAGGTGTCGAGCGGCACGGTATCGATAACCCCGACCGAGAGGCCGAAGTGAGCGGCAGCAAGAGCAAGCGCGGGGCCATTTAGGGCGCCGCCGACGATGAGGAGATCGTGGTCGTAGGTCATGGCGTGAATATGGGCCAAATCGCGGGATTGTCCATGCGACATCGTCCCGCTAGCGTTGAGTCAATTGCACGAGGGAGATTGCCATGCAGGATTGGCGGTGGATGACAGCGGCAGACTTGGGCCGTGGGATCGGTTCGGGGGAGATTGACCCCGTTGACCTGACAAAGGTGTTCCTGACCGCCATCGATGAACACGAACATCGCGACCGCATTTATGCGCGGGTCACTCCTGAGCGTGCGTTGGCAGAAGCAGAGGCAGCATCAAAGCGGGCCAAAGCGGGTTTGCGGCGGTCGGCGTTGGACGGGGTGCCGATCAGCTGGAAGGATTTGTTCGACACGGCGGGGACAGCGACAGAGGCGGGGACGCTTTATCTGAAGGATCGGGTCCCTTCGCGGGATGCAGAGGTTCTGCGGAATGCTACGGCTATGGGTTTGGTGTGCTTGGGTAAAACCCATATGACCGAGATCGCCTTTAGCGGTTTGGGGTTAAACCCGATCACGGCAACGCCGCCTTGTGTGAATGATCCTGATGTTGTTCCAGGGGGATCGTCGTCGGGGGCTGCAGCCTCGGTCGCCTTTGGTTTGGCAGCCGCCGCGGTTGGGTCGGATACGGGCGGATCGGTGCGCGTGCCGAGCGTTTGGAACGATCTGGTCGGTCTAAAGACAACGCATAGTTTGCTGTCGCTTACGGGCGTGGTGCCGCTGTGTAAGACTTTTGATACCGTCGGGCCGCTCTGTCGGTCGGTCGAGGATGCGGCCCTGATGCTGGGTGCATTGGGTGGGCGCGTGGCGGACATTCACGGCGCTTCGCTCGAGGGTGTCGAATTCGCGATCTTGGACACCATTGGGATGGAGGATTTGCGCGATGCACCTCGGGCTGCGTTCGTCAGCGCAGTCGAGCGGTTACAGGCGGCTGGCGCAAAGGTTCGGCATGTTCGATTTGAGCCGCTGCGACGGGCGTTCGAATTGGCGGGGGTGCTTTATACCGTGGATGCCTATGCCTATTGGCAAGACATCATCGAGGCGGACCCGTCGAAAATGTATCATCAAATTCTGACCCGAATTCGTGCTGGGGCAGGGTTTACGGCTGTTGATTACGTTTCGGCTTGGGCGGAATTGATGGAAATTCGTGACGAATATCATGCGATGATGGCGCGCTTTGATGCGGTGATCCTGCCGACAGCGCCGATCCTTCCGCCCAATGCGGCGCGGCTTGAGACGGATGGAGATTACTTCGTTTCTGAAAACCTCATGGCCTTGCGCAATACCCGCGTGGGCAACCTGATGAACTGCTGTTCCGTGACGCTTCCGACGGGCGTTCCGTCCTGTGGGATCATGTTCAACGCGGCCCCGTTTAGCGAAGCGCGGCTACTGCGGATCGGTGCAGCGGCAGAGCGCGCCTTGGCCTAAATGCCACATTTCTGACGCGGGGCGCTCTGGTTTCGTTCCGTTTTTCTGGACAGCGCAGGCGGTCGGGGGTTATCAAGGTACAAAGCGGGACGAAAATGATCTCGCAACTTTGAGGCAGAAATGATCTATCCGGAGCGGTTCTCGAACCTTGCGGACTACGCATTCCCGCGTTTGCGGGCTCTACTCGACGTCCATGAACCGGGCGGAGAGCCTCTGGCTTTGACCATTGGAGAGCCACAACACGCGTTCCCGTCGTGGGTTGGGGATGTCTTGGCCGACAACATCGCTGGTTTCGCGAAATACCCGCCCAATGATGGCGAGCCTGATCTGCTGGCCGCAATTTCTGCATGGATTGACCGTCGCTATGGCGTCGTCGTTGGGCCTGATCGGATCATGGCGCTGAACGGCACGCGTGAGGGACTGTATAACGCTGCAATGGCGCTCTGCCCTGAAACGAAGAACGGCAAACGGCCTGTCATCCTGACGCCGAACCCGTTCTATCAAGTCTATATGATCGCTTCGATTTCGGTGGGTGCGGAGACTGTTTTCGTTCCTGCGACTGCCGATAATGGGTTCCTGCCTGACTATGCGTCGATGCCAGCGGATGTGCTGGATCGCACGGCGATTGCTTACATCTGTTCCCCATCGAACCCGCAGGGTGCAGTGGCGTCGCGGGACTACTGGGACGAGCTGATTGCGCTGGCCGAGAAACACGATTTCCGCATTTTCGCAGACGAGTGCTATTCCGAGATTTACCGCGATGAAGCGCCTGTCGGTGCTCTCGAAGTGGCTGCGGAAATGGGTGCGGACCCAGAGCGGATCACGATTTTCCATTCGCTGTCCAAACGGTCGAACTTGCCAGGCTTGCGGTCTGGTTTCGTTGCGGGAGGGATAGAGTCTATACGGCTGATCCGTCAGTTGCGGGCTTATTCGGGTGCGCCCCTTCCGCTGCCTATACAACGTGTATCTACACGTGTTTGGAGCGACGAAGAGCACGTGATTGAGAACCGCGCGCTCTACAACGCGAAATACAAGATGGCCGAAGAGGTTCTAGGGAACCTGCCCGGCTATCATTCGCCCGAAGGCGGATTTTTCCTGTGGTTGCCTGTCGAAGATGGCGAGGCGGCTGCACTGAAGCTATGGCGAGAAACCGGCGTGCGTGTGCTGCCCGGCGGGTATCTGAGCCGTGATGTTAACGACAAAAACCCCGGTAAGGGGTTCATTAGGGTCGCCATGGTGGCTCCGATGGAAGAGATGCGACGCGGTCTGACTTTGATCCGCGAATGCCTCTACGATTAAAGGGATTTTGGTATGGCCTCTTATTCGACACGTCAGCGCGACCCGCTCTTGGATAGCACCACGCAGGCTATTCTGGAAAAACGTGGCAAAGAGCTTTTGGGCCTCGGCCTGATTGCACTGGGGGTCATCGTGGGGCTGATGGTTGGGTCCTATTCGCCCGAAGATCCAAGCTGGATGCTCGCCACCGATGCGCCTGTCCAAAACTGGATGGGCCGTATGGGTGCGTCGATTGCCGCGCCGTTGATGCTGGTCGTTGGCAAGGCGTCGTGGTGGCTGGCGCTGATCCCTATGGTTTGGGGGCTGCGGTTGACGCTGCACTACGGCGCAGAGCGTGCCTTTGGTCGTTTGGTGTTTTTCCCGATCCCGATTGTCGTCGCGGCGATCTATTTTGCGACATACTCTGCCGATCCAAGCTGGACGCATTCGTTTGGTTACGGCGGGATGCTTGGTGATACGGTTCTGGGCATGATCCTGACGCCGCTCGTGGCGGGTTCCCTGCTGTGGGTGAAGGTCGCGGCCCTGATTTCGGGTATCGCGATGCTGGCGCTGGGTGCGTTTGTTCTGGGCTTTACGATGCCAGAAATTCGCACGGGTTGGCGTTTCTTCCTCTATGGCCTCGTTGTCCTCTACGATCTGATTTTGCGCCTTGTTGGGCGCGGTGCAGATATGTCCGTTCGTGCGGCACAGGTTGGTTATGCCAATGTGCAGAGCCGTCGCGATCAAGCCCGCAGTGATCGCAAATATTCCCAAGACGAGATTGACGCGTTCTACGCCGTGCCCGATCCAGAAGAGCGTCAGCGCGTTGCGAATGTTGTGCGTAGTAACCCTGTCACCGCGGATACGATGCCGAAGATGCCGAAAATCGTCGCTGCGGCCTCGGTGGCGGCTGCGGCGCGCCCTGCGCAGGCAGAGGCCTCTGGGCTGCGCGGCCTGATGCCGAAAATGTTTGGTCGTTCGCCTGAAGTGGATTTGGAGCCAGAACTGATCGAGTCCGAGCCGCCGATGATGGCGGGTGCACAGGCGCCTGACGATGATCGTATTCGCGCCCGTATTTCTGATGTGATCCGTAACCGTAACGTCCAGCCTGTTGTTGAGCAAAAGCAGCCGCCGATCGTTCGCACGGCAGACGGCGTGCGGATTGAACCGACCTTGGTTGCGGGGCGTGGTCCTCGTCCGCTCGTCGCGCAGCCGACGATTGCGGCGCCTCATTCTATTGAGCCGCCAGTGATGCGTCAGCCGATGCCAGAGATGGGCATGGAGATGCCGCAGTGGGACGATGAGACCGAAATTCTGGTCGATGGCGACGATTCCAACATCTTTGCTGACATTGATCGTGATGATTACGAGCCAGACTATGAACCTGCGCCGATGCCGCAAATGCGTGCTGCGCCGATTCCGACCGCAGAACCGCGTCGTCTGGTTCAGAACTCGTTGAAGCGGTCTGTTGTTCCATCGAAACAGGCGCGCGCCGAAGCCCAGCCTTCGCTATCTTTCGAAGACAAAGGGATGGACTATGAGACGCCACCGCTGAACCTACTGATGGACCCCGCGGATGTTGAACGTCACGTTCTGTCAAATGAAGCGCTCGAAGAAAACGCACGGATGCTTGAGGCGGTTCTGGATGACTACGGTATCAAAGGTGAAATCGTATCGGTTCGCCCCGGTCCAGTTGTCACTATGTACGAGCTTGAACCTGCGCCGGGTCTGAAGGCGAGCCGTGTAATCGGTCTGTCCGACGACATCGCGCGTTCGATGTCTGCCCTGTCCGCACGTGTATCGACGGTTCCCGGTCGTTCGGTCATCGGTATCGAACTTCCCAACGATAAGCGCGAGATGGTGAGCTTCCGCGAAATCCTGTCGAGCCGTGATTATGGCGATGGCAATCATCGTCTGCCGCTGGCGCTGGGCAAGGACATTGGGGGCGAGCCGATCGTGGCGAACCTCGCGAAGATGCCTCACTTGCTGATCGCGGGTACGACGGGTTCGGGTAAATCGGTTGCGATCAACACTATGATCCTGTCGCTGCTTTACAAGCTGACGCCAGATGAATGCCGTCTGATCATGATCGACCCGAAGATGCTCGAACTGTCGGTCTATGATGGCATTCCGCACCTTCTGTCGCCTGTTGTGACGGACCCGAAAAAGGCGGTCGTTGCCCTGAAGTGGGTCGTCGGTGAGATGGAAGAGCGCTATCGCAAGATGTCCAAGATGGGCGTTCGTAACATCGAGGGCTACAACGGTCGCGTTCGTGATGCGTTGGCGCGCAACGAGATGTTCGAGCGTACCGTTCAAACTGGATTTGACGAAGAGACGGGCGATCCGATCTTTGAAACCGAAGAATTTGCACCAGAAGCAATGCCCTATATCGTCGTTATCGTCGACGAGATGGCAGACCTTATGATGGTTGCGGGCAAGGAAATCGAAGCCTGTATTCAGCGTCTGGCACAGATGGCGCGTGCTTCGGGTATTCACCTGATCATGGCAACGCAGCGTCCGTCCGTGGACGTGATCACCGGCACGATTAAGGCGAACTTCCCGACGCGTATTTCGTTCCAAGTGACCTCGAAAATCGACAGTCGCACCATTCTGGGTGAACAGGGTGCCGAACAGCTGCTGGGTATGGGCGATATGCTCTATATGGCTGGCGGTGGTCGCATCACGCGTATTCACGGCCCGTTTGTCAGCGACGAAGAAGTCGAAGAAATCGTGACCTATCTGAAGTCCTACGGCCCGCCGACCTACGTCGGTGGTGTAGTCGAAGGTCCAGATGAGGACAAAGAGGCTAACATCGATGCAGTCCTTGGCCTAGGTGGCAACACGAATGGGGAAGACGCCCTATACGACCAAGCCGTTGCTATCGTGATCAAGGACCGTAAATGTTCCACCTCCTACATCCAGCGGAAACTGGGCATCGGCTACAACAAAGCTGCGCGTCTGGTTGAGCAAATGGAGGACGAAGGTGTGGTTTCGTCTGCGAACCACGTCGGAAAGCGCGAAATATTGGTGCCTGAACAGCACTAAGAGCGAGAGGCGCGGAGGATGAGGACCCTCCGCGCCTTTTATCTTTTTACCGAATAACACTGGCTTGTTATCGCTTATCCGTTGGAAAACAGGTCGATTGTCCCCATGTTTTGGGGCAAGAACGCCTCGTTTGATATAGGTTAGTTGATGAATAAACTTCGCCGTACATTATTGGCCGCCCCGCTTTTGCTGGCTGCACTGGGTGGGCACGCACTACGGGCTGAGCCTTTGTCGCTCGGGCAGATTTCGGATTTCTGGAATGGTCTCCAGACGGCCGAGGGCACGTTTACCCAGATCGCGTCTGACGGAACGATGTCGACGGGAACGCTCTATATCAAGCGCCCAGGTCGTATCCGCTTTGAATATGATCCGCCCGAAGAGGCGATGGTGATTGCGGGCGGCGGGTCGCTCGCGATTTTTGACCCGCGGTCGAACACTGGCCCTGATCGCTATCCGCTGAGCGAAACGCCACTGAGCATTATTCTGCGTCGGGACGTTGATCTGACCGATGAAAGGATGGTGGTTGATCATCGTTCAGACGGGGCGACCACTCAGATCACGCTGCAAGACCCAGATCACCCTGAATACGGGAACATCAAACTGGTGTTCACCGACCCGCCGATGCTCAACCAGTGGATTGTTACGGATAACGCAGGTGGGCAGACGACGATGGTGCTGAATACGCTTCGGATTGGCGGACGGGTGCCAGAGCGGTTGTTCAATATCATCGCGGAAGAGCGCGATTGGCAGAAATAAGAAAGGCGGCCTAGGCCGCCTTTTCCATTAGAACCGAGCCGCGCGGCAGCGTGATAGCTGCTGTTGATACATCGTCGATCGGTCTGCCACTTCGCCCGCGATCCGCACGAGCCATGATTTCGCTCGGTAAGTGCCACGCAGATAACCCGTCCGACCCTCGTGATAGGCGAGGTATTGGTTGCGGGTGTCGTTGAGTGGGATACCCGTGTCTTCGGTCGTTTGGGTCATATACCAACCCATAAAATCGGCCGAGTCTCGGATATCATCACGACGCGCGCCCACTCCGCCTTCGGCCCGCTGGTATTCGCGCCATGTACCATCCAAGGCTTGGCTATAGCCGAACGCGGAAGACTGACGTCCCATCGGGATGACGCCCAAAGCATATTGATGCGGCGTGCGGTTGTTCGAGATGAATTTGCTTTCCTGATAAATCATCGCCATCAGAACATGGGGTTCGACGCCCCAATTGCGCTTTGCAGCGCGGAAAGCACTCACGTATTGCGGGCGCTCTGTCAGAATTGCGCAGGCGTTATCGAGGTTCCGCGGAGCGGTCCCTTCGCGCTCGCCACAACTGCCAAGCACCAGCACAACCAACAATGCGCGAAAGATTCTGCTCATCTGCCTCTCGCTCTCTATTTTTAAAGAAGTTTAGCCGATTTCGGCGGTCAATGAAACGTGAATCCCTGTTTGCGTCATAAAGTTTACTGAGCGCGGATTGATTTGGTTTACAGACTGTTTCCAACGTTTCGTATCACTAACGTAGACATTCGGGGTGCGGCGCGGATAGTAGTTAACGGGGGTACTGCTATGCTTAAAACGCGCGCGCGCTATCAATTGGGTCAAGTTGTTCGACATCGGAAGCATCCCTTCCGTGGTGTCGTCTTTGACGTGGACCCAGAGTTTTCGAATACCAACGACTGGTATGAGGCAATCCCGGAAGACAGCCGCCCCCGTAAGGACCAGCCGTTCTATCACCTTTTGGCTGAGAACGACGAAAGCTACTACGTCGCCTATGTGTCCGAGCAGAACCTCGTTGCTGACTACTCAGGCGAACCCGTTCGTCATCCTGACCTAGAAGAATTTTTCGGGGGATTTCAGGACGGCCAATACGAAATGTACGTCCAATTTAACTGAGTAGCTGAACCTCGACGCCACACAACTGGGTGGGGGCATTAGTGCATAGCGCCGAGGGAAGCATATTGCAGCTACGATTGTATTATCTCTCCTTATGCGGGCAATCGCATGTTCGAATAAGGGCAGTCTGGTGGCGCGATCGGATATACCGCAGAGCAGTTGCACTATGCTTGTAGACTGTTTCGACCTTAAAGGTCGCTCTGCACTGGTTTTTGCGGCTTAGTCGGACTATCCCAAGGTTTGGATAGACTTGAGAGAAAGGCATTCAAACCATGCGAGTGACCTATTCCGATTTGGCAAAAACCATCGATGCGCTGACGGCGGGCGAAACCGACGAGGTTGCGCTGATGGCAACCGTTGCGTGTGAAGTGCATCACGCCGATGATCGGTTCGATTGGACCGGCTTTTACCGTGTGGTTGAGCCCGAGGTTCTGAAGATCGGGCCGTATCAGGGTGGGCATGGCTGTCTGGTGATCCCGTTTGCGCGTGGCGTGTGTGGCGCAGCTGCGCGGACCCAAGAGATCCAGCTGGTGCCTGATGTCGAAGCGTTCGAGGGTCACATCGCCTGTTCGTCCTCAACGCGGTCTGAAATCGTTCTGCCTGTATTTAACGGTGCGGGTGATCTGATCGGTGTGTTCGATATTGATAGCAATCAGCCAGACGCCTTTACCGAAGAAGATGCTGTGGAGTTGAGCGCCATTCTAGCGGCTGTGTTCGGGCGTTCCCTGACATGAGCGACGACTATAATCCACCCCAAGACCCGCTTGTGGTTCTGCATCAAGACCATGAGATTTTGGTCGTCGACAAACCCTCTGGGCTACTGTCCGTGCCGGGGAAGGGTGAACATCTTGCCGATTGTCTGATCGCTCGGGTGCAGGCGGCTTTTCCCTCCGCGCTTTTGGTGCATCGATTAGATCGGGACACGTCGGGCGTGATGATCTTTGGCCTGACGCCACATGCGCAGCGGCATTTGGGAAAACAGTTCGAGGATCGGCGCACGAAAAAGACATATGTGGCAAGAGTTTGGGGCGAAGTCGCCGCAAAGACGGGCACGATTGATTTGCCGTTGATCGTGGATTGGCCGAACCGTCCGTTGCAAATGGTCGATCATAAAAATGGGCGGTCTGCGGTCACGGATTATCGGGTGATGCGCGTTGGCAAAGGGGAGTCGCGGGTCAGGCTCTACCCAAAAACGGGGCGGTCCCATCAGTTGCGTGTGCATATGAAAGAGATCGGGCATCCGATTTTGGGCGACCCGTTCTATTCGACGGGTGCAGCACGCGATTTTCCGCGTTTGATGCTGCATTCAGAGACGCTGCAGTTCTTACACCCTGATGGTGGGCAGGGGATACGGGTCACGGCTAAAGCACCGTTCTAGACATCAAAAAGGAGGGGCGAACCCCTCCTTTAATCGTTTGATATGGTTGGAACTTATTCGTCCCATCCAGCGATGGTTTTGGATTCGAGGAATTCTTCGATCCCCCAGACGCCGCCTTCACGTGCGCGGCCAGAGGCTTTAACGCCGCCGAACGGAGCGCCCGCTGCGCGGCTGCGACCGTTCATTTCCACCATGCCAGAGCGCAGGACGCGAGACAGGCGGCGACGGCGTTCGGTGCTGGTGGACTGAACGTAGTTCGTCAGACCGTAGGGGGTGTTGTTGGCGATCGCGATGGCTTCTTCTTCGGTGTCGAAAGGGATGATCGACAGCACGGGGCCAAAGATTTCCTCTTTTTCGATGGTCATACCCGGCTTCACATCGGCGAAAACGGTCGGACGCACGTAGAAGCCCTTGTTCATCCCTTCAGGTAGGCCAAGTCCGCCTGCAACCAAACGCGCACCTTCGTCGATGCCCTTTTGGATGTAGCCTTGGATCTGGTCCCACTGTCGTTTGTTCACCACGGGGCCGATGTGATGACCGCTCTGATCGGCTGGGGCGACTTTGGTCTTTTCGGCGGTTTCTTTCGCGATTTCAACGGCCTGATCGTAAATGCTGCGTTCGACCAACATGCGGGTCGGGGCATTACAGGACTGACCAGAGTTGTTAAAGCAGTGACGAACGCCACGCACGACGGCCTTTTCGTCGGCGTCTGCAAAGATCAGGTTCGCGCCTTTGCCACCGAGTTCGAGCGTCACGCGCTTCATCGTTTCGGCGGCTGTCTTAGAAATCGCACGGCCAGCGCGGGTCGAACCCGTGAAGCTGATCATTTCCACGTCTTCGTGTGCGGACAATTGGGTGCCAACACCCATGCCGTCGCCATTCACGAGGTTGAACACGCCAGCGGGGATGCCTGCATCGTGGATGAATTCCGCAAAGAGCATCGACGACAGTGGCGACTCTTCTGACGGTTTCAGGACGATGGTGCAGCCAGCGAGCAGCGCGGGGATGACCTTGAGCGTGACCTGATTCATTGGCCAGTTCCAAGGTGTGATCAGACCGACGACGCCAATCGGTTCTAGCGCGATTTGGGTGTCGGTGACGCTGTCACGCAGCGGACGTATCCATTCGACTTCGTCAAAGGCCTTGAGGAAGTTACCGAGGTGCCACGGAATGCATTCTGCCTGATCGTCGCGGGACATGTCGATGGGCGCGCCCATTTCCATGCTGATCGCTTGGGCCATTTCCTCTTTGCGGAGGTAATACTGGTCTAGGATCTTAGCGACGAGCGCCTTGCGCTCTGCGGGCGCAGTTGCAGCCCATGCGGGGAACGCAGCCTTTGCCGCGGCAACAGCTTTGTCCGTATCTGCCTGACCACCAAGCGAGATCACGGCGCACGGCTCCTCTGTCGAGGGATTGATTACCGCACAATCGTTTGGCGTCGCCGGAGCAACCCATTCACCATTAATATAGAATTCGCGTTTCTCGATCATCTCACCCTCTCTCCGATAATTTGATCATATCTGTGCGGACCCTATCAACGTGCGACAAAAGCGCAAGAGTGGGTAGCGATAACGTTACAGACTCCATATATCTCGGACCAATGACATCCATAGGAGGTAATTATGGGTCTTCGTATTAATGATATTATCCCGAATCTGACTGTCGAAACCGATCAGGGCACCTTTGCGCTGCACGATTGGATTGGCGATCAGTGGGCCATTCTTTTCTCGCACCCCAAAGATTTTACGCCTGTTTGCACCACCGAATTCGGCGCTGTTGCTCAGCTCGCTGACGAATGGGCAAAACGCGGCACCAAAGTGATTGGTATCTCTGTTGATGGTGTTGAAGAGCACAAGAAATGGAAAGGCGATATCGAAGCATTTGCAGGCGCAAAAGCCGGTTTCCCGATCATCGCTGACACCGACCTCGCTGTTGCAAAAGCATTCGACATGTTGCCTGCTGAGGCCTACCTGCCCGATGGCCGCACACCTGCTGATACCGCGACTGTGCGTTCGGTATTCATCGTGTCCCCAGACAAAAAGCTCCAGCTGACAATGACTTACCCGATGTCCGTTGGTCGTAACTTTGCCGAAGTTCTGCGCGCGCTGGATGGTCTGCAGGCAACTTTTGGTAACCCGATTGCGACGCCCGCGAACTGGACCGTTGGTCAGGATGTTATCGTTGCTCTGTCGCTAAACGACGATCAAGCACGCGAAAAATTCGGCGAAATCGACGTGAAGCTGCCGTATCTGCGCACTGCAAAACACAACGCCTAATCCTTTTTGGATCAGGTCAAAGCCCCGCCTGTGTTGCGGGGCTTTTTCTTTTCGTAGACAGGCTCATCAGGTTACGATAGCGGAGCGTCACGAACCTATGAGTCTGCGTATGGCTACCAAACCCCCTATCATTATTGGATGGCGTGAATCCGTTGCCCTGCCTGAGCTGGGCATCCAAGAAGCCATTGCCAAGATTGATACAGGCGCGCGGACCTCTGCGATCCATGCCACGCGGATCAAAGTGTTTGAAAAAGACGGGCAGGACTGGGTGCGGTTCCACGTGCCGCATGCTGGGCTTGAGAGCGCAGTCACCTGCCAAGCCCGTCTGGTTGATCGTCGCGAGATCAAGAATACCTCTGGTATTCCCCAAGAGCGCTTGGTGATCGAAACCCAATTGGTGCTGGGGCCACATACTTGGAAAGTGGAGGTGTCATTGGCGAACCGTGCCAATATGAACCTGCCCCTCATCCTCGGGCGAACTGCGATTCGCCGTCGAAATATTCTTGTTCATCCCGGCCGGTCGCATCTGGCGGATGGCACCCGAAAGGACCACAAATGAAGATCGCGATGCTGGCGCAAAACGCCGATTTGTATTCCCATCAGCGTATGAAAGAAGCGGCTGAAGCGCGGGGTCATGATTTTGATATCATTAAGACTTTGCGGTGCTACATGAACATCGCGAGCCGTCGGCCCGAGGTCTATTACAACGGTGAAAAGCTGCCGCATTATGACGCTGTTATCCCGCGTATCGGGGCCAGTGTGACGTTCTATGGCCTCGCCGTGTTGCGTCAGTTCGAGATGATGGGCGTCTATCCTTTGAACGAATCCGTCGCGATTGGGCGCAGCCGCGATAAGCTTCGGTCAATGCAGTTGATGGCACGTGATGGCATCGGTCTGCCTGTCACGACATTCGCGCATGACCCGAAAATTACCGACGAGGTGATCAAGCTCGCTGGTGGTGCGCCTGTGGTGGTGAAGCTGCTCGAAGGGACGCAGGGGATCGGTGTGGTGCTCGCCGATACCGACCGTTCGGCAAAGTCCGTGATCGAAGCGTTCCGCGGTGCTGACGTGAACATCATGGTGCAGGAGTTCATCAAAGAGGCTGGTGGCACGGACATCCGCGCCTTTGTGATCGGTGGCCGTGTTGTTGCCGCGATGAAACGCACGGGCGCTGAGGGCGAATTCCGTTCTAACCTGCATCGTGGCGGATCGGCTGAGGTTGTCCGTTTGTCCCCCGAAGAACGCTCGACCGCGATCCGTGCGGCAAAGGCGATGGGCTTGAATGTCTGTGGCGTCGATATGCTGCGGGCGAACCACGGTCCTGTGGTGATGGAGGTGAACTCGTCGCCGGGTCTTGAGGGTGTTGAGGCTGCGACGGGTATCGATATCGCAACTAAGATCATTGAATTCATTGAGAAAAACGCAAAAATCGGAAAGACAAAGACAAAGGGCAAAGGATGATGACGCCTCGAAAGCCCTTTGAAATGGCGGGGCGTCGTATCGCGCCCGGCCAGCGTGGCACCGTTGATTTGCCCGTTAGCACTTTGTCAGATCACACCCCTGTCACCATGTCGGCGCATGTCATTCATGGTAAAAAACCAGGTCCCGTGATGTTCGTTTCGGCGGCAATCCACGGCGATGAGGTCATCGGGGTTGAGATCGTTCGTCGTCTTCTTCGGACGCCGAATTTGGATCGTTTGGCAGGGACGTTGATTGCGGTTCCGATTGTGAACACCTTCGGTTTTTTGAACCAGTCGCGTTATCTGCCCGACCGCCGTGATTTGAACCGTTGTTTTCCGGGGTCGCCATCGGGCTCGCTCGCTGCACGGTTGGCGTATCTGTTTTTGACAGAGATCGTTGAGCGGTCGGATTTTGGCATCGACCTTCACTCTGCCGCGATCCAGCGGACGAACTTGCCGCAGGTGCGAATTAACCCTGGGAATGAACGTCTGATCAAAATGGCAGATGTTTTTGGTGCCCCTGTTATCATTCCGTCAAAACAGCGTGATGGTAGCCTTCGCAAAACGGCTGCTGAAGTGAACTGCGATATGCTTCTTTATGAGGCTGGCGAGGGGCTTCGGTTCGATGAATATGCTGCACGCACGGGCGTGATGGGCATTCTGCGGGTGATGCGAGAGCTCGGCATGATCTCGTCTCGTGGCGTGACCAAACCCAAGGTCCGCCCCGTTCGCGCCACGACATCGTTCTGGCTGCGGTCCCCTGCGGGCGGATTGCTGCGGATGTTCCGTCAGACGGGCGATGCAGTGCGCGAGGGCGACGTTCTGGGTATCGTGTCTGACCCGTTCGGCGAGAATGAGACAGAGATCGTCGCGGATCAGGCGGGGATCATCATTGGTCGGTCGAACCTGCCTGTGATCAACGAAGGCGACGCGCTGTTCCACATCGCGGTCTTACCACGACCGAAGGCAGCGACCGAGACGGTGGAAACCCTCGCAGAGCAGTTGGTTGAAGCTCAACCTCTCTTTGATGAAGACGAAATCATTTAATAGGCGTGGATGACCGTTCCGATTGGAACGCGATTATAGAGGTCAATCACGTGGCTATTATACATGCGGAAGCAGCCGTTTGAGGACGCGCTGCCGATGCTGCGGGGGCTCGTCGTGCCATGTACGCGGATCGCCGTGTCGCGGCCGTTTTCGTAGACATACATCGCGCGCGCGCCGAGCGGGTTTTGCGGGCCACCGGGCATACCGTCAGCGTATTGCGCATAAGCATCGGGGTTCCGCTGGATCATCTCTGGCGTTGGTGTCCAGCTCGGCCATTCGACCTTGCGACCGATCACGCCAGTGCCGAAATAGGCCAGACCTTCCTGACCGATGGCGCAGCCGTAGCGGATGGCATAGCCCTCAGCGACGGTGAAATAGAGGTGTTTGCTCTGCGGGAGGATGTGAATTTCCCCGACGGGCAGATTCGGGTTCACCGATACCACGGTTGCCCAGTATTTTTCGGGGATCGAATAGTTCCCTTCGGTCTTGCCCGGCAATGTTGCGGTTAATTCGCTGAGCCATGTCGATTGCGGAGCTGTCTGGGCAAATGCGCTGGTTGCAAAGAGGCTGGCAGCGGATGTTGTCAGGAAAGTGCGGCGATTGATCATGGCAAACCTCATGGAACGGATACCCTACAATACAGTTTAAGCGTGTTTTCGCATAGGTCACACACGATGCTGTGAACTGGCAAGCCTCGATTCACAGGGTAGGGCAAAAAGAAAACCCCGACGCGAGCGCCGGGGTTCCCAAGATTTCGAAGGAAGAACGCCTTATTCTTCGGCAGCAGCTTCTTCTACTTTTGCTTCTTCGCCAGTTTCCTGATCGACAACTTTCATCGACAGGCGAACCTTGCCGCGATCGTCGAAGCCGAGGAGTTTCACCCAAACTTCTTGACCTTCTTTGAGAACGTCAGACGGGTGGTTCAGGCGACGGTTTTCGATCTGCGAAACGTGCACCAGACCGTCACGTTTGCCGAAGAAGTTCACGAAAGCACCGAAGTCGACGAGTTTGACAACTTTGCCTTTGTAGACTTTGCCTTCTTCTGGTTCTGCGACGATCGAGTAGATCATGTCGTAGGCTTTCTGGATCGCTTCGCCGTTGGCGGATGCGATTTTGATGATGCCTTCGTCGTTGATGTCGACTTTTGCGCCCGAAACTTCAACGATTTCACGGATGACCTTACCGCCCGAACCGATCACTTCACGGATCTTGTCGGTCGGGATCTGCATGGTTTCGATGCGCGGAGCGTGAACCGAGAACTCGTTAGCCGAGGTTAGAGCTTTGCTCATTTCACCGAGGATGTGCAGACGACCCTGACGGGCTTGCTCAAGTGCTTTCTCCATGATGGCCGGAGTGATGCCCTGAACTTTGATGTCCATCTGTAGCGAGGTGATACCAGCTTCGGTGCCTGCTACTTTGAAGTCCATGTCGCCGAGGTGGTCTTCGTCGCCGAGGATGTCGGTCAGGACAGCGTAGGAACCGTCGTCTTCGAGAACGAGGCCCATTGCAACGCCAGCAACAGGTGCTTTGAGCGGAACGCCAGCGTCCATCATCGAAAGGGAGCCACCACAGACCGAAGCCATGGAGGACGAACCGTTCGATTCAGTGATCTCGGATACAACGCGGATGGTATACGGGAAGTCGGTCGCTGCTGGCAGAACTGCCTGAAGCGCACGCCATGCCAGTTTACCGTGACCGATTTCACGACGACCCGGCGAACCAACGCGGCCAACTTCACCAACGGAGTACGGAGGGAAGTTATAGTGCAGCAGGAAGTTCGAACGGAAGTTGCCGTGCAGAGCGTCGATGATCTGCTCGTCGTCGCCGGTGCCGAGGGTGGTAACAACCAGACCTTGGGTTTCGCCACGGGTGAACAGAGCCGAACCGTGCGTACGCGGCAGCAGGCCAGTTTCACATACGATCGGGCGAACCTGATCCAGTGCACGACCGTCGATGCGCTTACCTTCTTTCACAACCGAACCACGGAGAACCGAGGATTCGAGCTTTTTCAGCGCAGAACCGAGGTTGCCGTCTTCGAGTTGTTCTTCGGTCAGGGTCGCTTTGATTGCTTCTTTTGCAGCAGCAACAGCGGCAACGCGTTCCTGTTTGTCGGTGATCGCGTAGGCAGCGCGCATTTGCTCTTCGCCAGCTGCTTTCACAACTTCGTAGAGGTCAGAGTAGTTCGGCGGAGTGAACTCGAACGGCTCTTTTGCGGATTCTTCTGCCAGATCAATGATCAGGTCGATAACCGGCTGGATTTGCTGGTGAGCAAAGTTCACAGCGCCGAGCATTTCTGCTTCGGTCAGCTCGTAAGCTTCGGATTCAACCATCATCACAGCGTCTTTGGTGCCTGCAACAACCAGGTCGAGGCGCTGCTCGGGGTTGGTGCGCAGGTTCTGCATATCGTCAACTTCAGGGTTGAGGACGTATTCGCCATCAACGAAACCAACGCGGCAGCCAGCGACTGGGCCCATGAACGGTGCGCCAGAGATGGTCAGTGCAGCCGAAGCAGCGATCATCGCAACGATATCGGGATCGTTAACGAGGTCGTGGCTCAGCACGGTGCACATCAGAAGAACTTCGTTTTTGAAGCCAGGTGCGAACAGCGGGCGGATCGGACGGTCGATCAGACGCGCGGTCAGCGTTTCTTTTTCGGTCGGGCGCGCTTCGCGCTTAAAGAAACCGCCCGGAACTTTACCGGCGGCATAGTATTTCTCTTGGTAGTGAACCGTCAGGGGGAAGAAGTCCTGACCCGGTTTCTGTTCCTTAGCAAAGGTCACGTTTGCCATGACCGAGGTTTCGCCAAGGGTGGCAATCACGGTGCCGTCAGCCTGACGGGCAATCTTGCCGGTTTCCAGAGTGAGCGTTTCTTCGCCCCACTGGATGGATTTTTTCACTTCATTGAACATCAGCGTATCCTAATTGGGAGCACTCCCGCCCCTGCGGGTCTCCCGTTTGCATGGTGGCCCCATTGCCACCGACCCCTCTATCCTAACTCGAGCGCCGGGGTCTAAGCGCAGCGTCTCAGATAGCGGGCGGATACAGGAAAAATAGGGTTTTGGGAAGTCTTGTGTTTGTAGGCGTCCCGATGGGCCGCTTAAACGAAAATCGCCCGCTCGGGAACCGAACGGGCGATCAAAATCACAAAACCTGGCGCGATTAGCGGCGGATGCCGAGGCGCTGGATCAGGGACTGATAACGAGCTTCGTCTTTTGCTTTGGTGTAGTCGAGCAGCTTACGACGCTGAGCAACCATCATCAAAAGGCCACGACGACCGTGGTTATCTTTTTTGTGGGTTTTGAAGTGTTCTGTCAGCGTCGCGATGCGCGAGGTCAGGATTGCAACCTGAACTTCGGGCGAACCTGTGTCACCTTCTTTGGTGCCGAATTCTTTGATCAGACGTGCTTTTTCTTCTGGCGTAATCGACATCGGGGTCTCCTTTAGGATTAAGGGTTATGGCGCGTGCCGGGATGTCGTCCAGCAAGGCCCGTGGAGTATCAAGCGGTCCAACGACCGAAGATTGGGGGCGAATAGTCGATTCCTTGCATAAAATAAAGGGAAATCGTCAGAGGGCGACAAGCTGGACCAGCGACATGTCCAAATTGGCGACCCCGTGTAGGTAGGCGATTGATGTTCCGTCCGCCAAAAGATGGAGCCCGCCATCGTCGGTCATTGTCGTCAGTTCGGGCAAAGTTCCCTCGTAACCGATGACAATGACGTCCTCCTCAGTCATATCATCGATGTCGACTTCGGTCGTGGAACGCGACAGGAGGGCAAAGATGTCCGCACCTGTACCGCCGTTCAGATTATCGCCGTCACCGCCCAAGAGGACATCGTTGCCTGCCCCGCCATTTAGGTAGTCGCGGGTTTGGAAGTCCGTCTCTCGGCCGTTCAGGATATCGTCGCCTGAACCACCGTGGAGCACATCAGACCCCGATCCACCGTCCATCACATCATTCCCGAGCGAGCCAAGGAGCGAATCGTTTCCATCGCCGCCCGCCATCAGGTCGTCACCATCGCCGCCAATGATCTGATCGTCGCCGGTTCCGCCCAGAACTGTGTCAGTGCCAATGCTGCCAAAGAGGCTGTCATCCCCTGCGTCGCCCAGCACAGTGTCATCACCTGCGCCGCCGATCACCTCGTCATCGTCATTGCCACCTGACAGGATATCGTCGCCACCGCGCCCGTCGATGAAATCTGCGCCATTTCCCCCCGATATTTCGTCGATATCTTCGCCGCCCAGCAGGATGTCGTCCGCATCAGATGTGACGGGGATAAGGGCCGCGCCCATGGCGGCAATGCTCATCAAACCGAGTAGCCAGAACATTTGAATCCTCATCCACAACAGAACATGCCGCGACCATAAAGCAGTTCGGCCTAGGCTGAGAGGATTCTCGGGTTAACTGGTTAACCGACCCAGAGTTCGGGTTGGCGATCGTAGCCAATATAGAGTGGGTGTTTGGGGTGGCCTGATTTGGTGACACCTAATGAATACAGGGGTTTTCCGACAGCACGCAGTAATGTTTCAACCTGCTTGCCTCTATCCAGATGATCACCGTGGGCACCCCAAGCGCAGATGATCTGATCGCCGTCGCGGATCCAGTCACGTGCAGAGTTTTCGATGGCCCCGTCATTCAGAGGGCCCACGGGATCGGCCGCCGCGCGCATCTTTTTCGGGTCCGTGTCCCGCCACGCAAAGATGTTTGTGACCCTAAATGCGCCAAAGCCGAGCGCACGGGCACGACGTTCGCAGCGTTCGACGGTGGGATCGTTCTGAACTTCGGTCGCGGTCGATGGGTTGAGCATGACAAATAGGGCACGCCGACCTGATGGATTCCACTCGCGCGTGAGGTGATAACGGTATTTTTCACAATCCGAATAGGTTGCAACTGACGCTGCATCGCCTTTGAGATGCCTTTTTTCGATCATGTTCCGACATAAATTGACCCAAATTTTCGCTACTATGATGAGGAACTCGCCGGATTGGAAGCGAGATAGGAAACGAATCGAGAGGCAGACCGATGGACTGGGGAAGCTTATTGACCTTTGCCACGCTAGGCGTGGGCGCCGCTGTTGATTTCACGTCAGGCGGTAAAGATGCCGATGTGTCGGCAGAGGATGACCATCTTCATGACGAAGACGGTTTTGACGATGTGGCGACAGCTTCGCTGGACCCATTGTTTGATGACGCGGCAGACGAAGATGACGGTTATTACGCCGTAGCGGATTTCTATCCGACGATTGATCCGCAGACGGCGATTTTGCCTTGGGGCGATCCCGAGGTGGATGGCGATTTCGACGATAGCGACTTTACGCTAGGACTTGCGGCTTAACGAACAAAGACGCGGGCGGGATGGATTTCGCCTGCTTTGAAGACGCCGACAGCGACCGCTTCGCCATCAAAACTTGCCCAACATTCTTCGCCGTATTCGACGTCGTGCGCTATCACGACGGCAGGGTTCCCGTTGCGCAGTTTTGCGAGGCTTTCGGGCGGGCAGCGGACTTCGGCGATGTCGGCGAGGCCTTGTTCGAGCGGGCGAAGATAGCTGTCTAGCTCTGTCTGTTTTGCCAATTCTTCTAGTTTTTCCAGAGACATACCCTCTTCGGCGGTGAAGGGGCCTGACCAGATGCGGCGCAGGTGATGGACGTGGCCGAAGCATCCGAGTGCCTCACCCAGATCACGCGCGATGGACCGCACATAACCGCCCTTGCCGCAGGTCATTTCTAGGACGACGTGGTCAGCATCGGGGCGGTCAACCATCAGCAGCTCTTCGACCCAGAGGGGGCGGGCTGCGATTTCGAACTCTTCGTCATCGCGGGCCAGTTTGTACGCACGCTGACCGTCGATTTTCACGGCAGAGAATTTCGGCGGGACCTGCATGATTTCACCGAGGAAACCACCCAAGGCACCTTTGATCTCGTCATCGGTGGGACGTTGATCCGAAGATTTGATGATCTCACCCTCTGCATCATCGGTATTCGTCGCAGCGCCGAGGGTCACGGTAAACTCATACGCTTTGAGCGCGTCGGTGATGTAGGGGATCGTTTTTGTCGCCTCGCCCAGCGCAACAGCCAAGACGCCAGTCGCTTCGGGGTCGAGCGTCCCAGCGTGTCCCGCCTTTTTCGCACCAAAGGCCCAACGGACCTTATTCACGACGGCAGTCGAGGTGATACCGGCGGGTTTATCAATCACCAGCCAGCCGGAAATATCGCGACCTTTGCGTTTGCCCATGTTCACCTCCGTCGTGTCGGGTTGCGCCCACTATCGCTCATAGGCCTAGGGGTCAACCATAGGCTATGGGGCGACTACGCCAACTATTGGTCCCATGCGTACGCCATTTGCGGTCCGGCCAAGCTGCGGCGCGAAGAGGCGAGATACCCTACCATCAAGGTATAGCGCGTTCTTTGTCTGCAGTACGTCGCGGAAGAATTCACCCATCTCCCAAAAAGTTACTGGTCGGTTAGAAATTGCAAAATAAGCGGTTCCGTCGGCACCGATGCCAACGCCATTCCGAAAGTTGCGGGATTTGCTATCGCGCAGGAAACGCGGGTGGAGGGCACCGTCAATCACCAACATGGGGCCAGATTGGGTGGCGTAGGTGCAGTCGGGAGCCTCGGTTTCAAAGCGAAGCGTTTCGATAACGCGGGCGCTGTTTTCGGTGATGCAGAGCACGCCATTGGGCAGCATTCCGAAGTTCCCCGGACCTGAGTTCGTTACCAGCCGCATGGTTTGGATGCCGTCCTCAACATAGAGGCCGACGGGGCTGCGGTCTTCGTGATACATGCCCGCGTTCATCGCAAAGGACAGTGGGCCTACGTCCGCTTCGACTGCGGAAAAGCTGCCGTAGACTGCGCCGTTGTCATCGCTGTGAAACAGCCGAAGGTCTTCTGTCGCGGGGTCGACCGCGCAGACGGTGAAATCACCAGCGTCGGTGCAAATGACCGCCTTTGCAGGTCCGCACAGGATGCAGAGCAGGGCGATTAGCCCACGCATCGCGGTCATTCTTCTTCGTCGGAGCGGTCCAGATCGCGACGCACGTGTTCATCAGCGAACATGCGGCGCGTGTCATCCATGCGGTCGAAAGTCTCGTCGAGTTCGAACTTGATCTGAGGCGCGAACTTGAGCGTGATGCCGCGTGTGACCAGATGGCGGATCTCTGCCGTATTACGGCGGAGCGCCTGCAGACACAGCTCTTTATCCTTGCCGCCGAGCGGAAGGACGTAAGCTGTCGCTGTTTTCAGATCGTTGGAAACACGCACTTCGCCAACGGTAATCGACATGCGCCCGAGTTCGGGGTCATGCACGTCGCCACGGGCGAGCACTTCGGATAGGGAGCGACGAACAACTTCGCCAACGCGCAATTGGCGTTGGGAGGGTCCGGCACCTTCATGTGAACGGTTCTTTGCCATATTGCTCATGTAAGCCTGTTGTCGGCCCTTGCCAAGCAGGGCTTTGGGGGGCAAGCAGGGGTGCACGCAGGAATAAACGCACGCAAAGGACGCCGATATGACAGATTTACCAGGTATTGTGATCACCGGAGCTTCGGGCCGCATGGGTCAGATGTTGATCAAAACCGTGGTCGAATCGGACAAAGCGCGTCTTGTGGGTGCGATTGAACGGGCAGGCCATGCATGGGTTGGTCAGGATGTTGGCACGGCTATGGGTGGCGCTGCGTTGGGCGTGATTGTCACGGATGATACGGCTGCCGCGTTTGCAAATGCTGATGCTGTCATTGATTTTACCGCGCCCGTTGCGACGATTTCCTTTGCCCAAGAAGCAGCGAAAGCAGGCGTTGTGCATGTGATCGGCACCACAGGTTTCGAGGATGAACATTTGGCCGAGGTTGCGGCTGCGGCCTCTAAGACGCCGATCATTCGTGCAGGGAATATGTCGTTGGGTGTGAACCTTCTGACCGTACTCGCTAAGAAAGTTGCTGCGGCCTTGGATGATGATTTCGACATCGAGATCATCGAGGCGCATCACAACAGGAAAGTGGATGCTCCGTCAGGGACTGCGCTGATGTTGGGTGAAGCTGCTGCCGAAGGGCGCGGGGTGTCGCTCAAGGACGTGCGCGATTCGGGGCGTGACGGGATTACGGGTGCGCGCAACAAAGGCGACATCGGTTTTGCGGTCGTTCGTGGCGGCGATATCGTTGGCGAACACGACGTGATGTTCGCCGCTGCCGGAGAACGGATCGTGCTGCGCCACATCGCAACGGATCGCGCTGTTTTCGCCCGTGGTGCTCTCAAGGCTGCGCTTTGGGGGCAGGGCAAACCTGCTGGCGAATATTCGATGATTGACGTTCTGGGCCTTTAATACAGGCCGATCAGAAGTCGATCGCGATTCCTTTTTTTTCCCAATCGCCAAAGCGCACGGCCTCTGGGCCGTCGCGTCCGCCGAGTTCGGTGGGCAGGTGCAACGGCTTTGCAGCTTTGCGGCGTTCTTCGGCTTCGGCCAATGCGCGGAGTGCTGCGGGCGGTAGGTCTTTTTGATCAGTCATGGGCTTTCCTTGTCCCTGTGGTTCCTCTGATATAGTCGGGGTTATCTTTTCGGCCAAGAGGACGCCATGACACAGACCGGCATTGCCCCGCGCCTAGCTGCGCATAGACTGCTAAACGCCGTGACCGAAGATGGTCGTCTATTGTCCGAAGTGACAGCGCACCACTTGGCCAAGCTCGAACCCGAAGATCGCGCCCGCGCCCAGCGGTTGGTTGTCGATACCCTGCGCGGATTGGGGCGTGTGGATCGGGTTTTGAAACCCCATTTGCGGAAAATGCCGCCTTTGTCGGTGCAAAACGCGCTGCGGTTGGCGTCCTTTGAATTGCTGACAGGTGCTGCTGGTCATGGCGTTGTGAACGCATATGTCGAAATCGTTGGTAAGGATCGCAAGACGGTTGGCCTTAAGGGGCTGGTGAACGCCGTGCTGCGCAAGGTCGCTGCCGAAAGGTCGGATAACTGGGGCAAGCTGCCCGTTCCGCAACTGCCGAAATGGCTGCGCGTTCCGTTGATCGAGGCATGGGGCAACAAGGCCGTGATGGCGATGGAGCACGTGCAGATGCGTGGCGCGCCACTCGACATCACTGTTAAAACCGATCCCGAGGCCGTCGCGACCGCATTGGGTGGAGAAGTGCTGCCAACAGGATCCGTGCGTCTGTCTGATGGCGGGCAGGTCTCTGCCTTGGCTGGTTTTGATGCTGGCGACTGGTGGGTTCAGGACGCGGCAGCGGCGATCCCTGTTAAGGTATTGGCCCCGAAAGCGGGGGAAACCATCCTCGACCTTTGTGCGGCCCCCGGTGGTAAGACGATGCAATTGGCTGCAGCTGGCGCTGAGGTCACGGCGCTGGACGTATCGGAATCGCGGATGGCACGGGTGCAGGAAAACCTGACGCGCACAGGTCTGACGGCCAAGATCGTCGTTGCGGACGCCTTTGCGTTTGACGAGGGCGGTTTTGATGCGGTTCTGCTAGACGCGCCGTGTTCTGCAACGGGCACAATCCGTCGGCACCCTGACCTGCCTCATGCGAAAAACGGGAGCGAGTTTGGGGCTCTGATCGACCAACAGGTTGGTCTGATCGATCACGCGTTGTCGCTGGTGAAACCGGGTGGGCGATTGGTTTACTGCACCTGCAGCCTTTTGCCAGATGAGGGTGAAGTTCAGATCGAAGAGCTGCTCGAGCGTCATCCTGACCTGACCATCGACCGTGATGCGCTGTTGATCGAGGGTGTGGACCCCGAATGGATCACCGAAGAAGGCGGCCTGCGTCTGCGTCCAGACTACTGGGCGGACAAGGGCGGTATGGACGGATTTTACCTTGCAGTTGTGCGAAAGCCTGCGTGACACACGTTGCTTTGGCAGCTAACATCCGCGACAAAACAATGACGCGGACACCGCAGACCGAGGCAGACCTGATTTGGCCCAACCAACGACACGGCGTGGGAAATATACCCATTTCATGAACCGCTTTCAGGCGCGGTTGGCTGGCCGTAAGCGGTTGCCAACGGGCTTCGTGTCGCAGCCAGAACCGCAGTCGATTGGTCTCTTCGCCAAAGGCCGTCAGCTCTGTGCTGGTAACTTCTTATTCGCGGGTCAGTTGGTCGAAGCACCCGACACGTCGATTTGGGATATCGCCACCGAAGAGTCGCCGATTGCGCCGTTGTTGCATGGCTGTGCGTGGTTGGATGATCTTGCTGCGGTTGGGGATCACAAGGCCCGCACCAAAGCGCAAGATTGGGTGTTTGAATGGATCGACCGTTACGGGCGAGGTCGCGGGCCAGGTTGGACGCCTGACCTCACGGGGCGGCGTCTGATCCGGTGGATCAACCACGGCTTTTTCATTATGCGGTCGCGAGAAAAGGTCGATATCGACAAATATTTGACCAGCCTCGCGCGACAGACGTTGTTCCTTTCGCGGCGTTGGAAATCCACGCTCCCCGGTTTGCCGCGGTTCGAAGCGCTGTCTGGTATGATCTACGCGGGCCTCTCGCTCGAAGGAATGTCGTCGCATGTTGCGCCCGCCTTGGCTGCGTTGTCGCGGGACTGTCGGGATCAGATCGACGCTGAAGGCGGTGTTCCGACACGCAATCCCGAGGAGCTTTTGGATGTTCTGACGCTTTTGTGTTGGGTCGTTCAGGCTCTTGAGGAAAGTGAACGTCCCGTTCCTGAAACCATCACCGCCGCGATCAATCGGATTGCACCAACCCTGCGTGCGATGCGTCATGCGGACGGTGGGTTGGCACGGTTCCATGGTGGGGGACGTGGAATTGATGGGCGGCTTGACTATGCGCTGGGCGCATCGGGGAATAAGGACCTGCCCGATCACAGCCGACATATGGGGTATGGCCGACTGGCGGCTGGGCGCACGACGGTTGTGATTGATGCGGCCCCGCCTCCTACAGGTCAGGCGAGTTATGATGCACACGCATCGACCTGTGCGTTCGAACTGACCTCTGGACGTCGTCCTGTTGTGGTGTCCTGTGGGTCTGGCCGAAATTTTGGCACGGATTGGCGGCGGTTTGGTCGTGCAACGGCGAGCCATTCGACGCTCTCTCTCGCAGGATATTCGTCGTCCCGTCTGGGTGCGCCAAGCCGATTGAACGGCATCCGCCATGAGCTGTTGGTGGATACGCCCGACCTTGTTCCTGCCGAATATTCGACGACGCAGTTCGGCACTCGATATGAAGTCGCCCATAATGGCTACCAGATGACCCATGGTTTGACCCATGCGCGGACGCTGGATTTGTCGGTCGAAGGGCGGGATCTATCGGGCGAAGACCTGCTGACCACGCTGAGTGACGCCGACAAACTGCGGTTTGACCGTGCGATGGAGCGTGATGCGGGGGGGATTCCTTTTGGCTTGCGGTTCCATCTGCATCCCGAGGTCGAGGCCTCCTTGGATATGGGGGGCACGGCTGTGTCGCTGACGCTCAAGAGTGGCGAGATTTGGGTGTTTCGTCACGATGGATCGGCTGAAATGCGGCTTGAACCGTCAGTTTTCCTAGAAAATGGCCGACTAAAGCCCCGTGCGACACAACAAGTGGTTTTATCTGGGCGCGCGATGTCCTATGCGACGCGCGTTCGCTGGACTTTGGCAAAGGCGCACGAGACACCAAACGCGGTGCGTGATTATGCCATGGACGATCCGGCAGGGCTGGAAAACGACTGAACCGGAGAAAACGATGACCGACCTTTACCCCGTGCGCCGTGCGCTGCTTTCTGTATCCGATAAAACCGGATTGATCGAACTGGGGCAGGCGCTTGCTGCTCGTGGTGTCGAGTTGTTGTCGACTGGTGGGTCGGCGAAAACCCTGCGTGATGCTGGTCTGACGGTCAAAGACGTCGCCGACATCACAGGTTTCCCCGAGATGATGGACGGTCGTGTAAAGACCCTGCACCCGAATGTGCATGGTGGCCTTCTCGCCCTGCGTGACAATGCGGATCACGTTAAGGCGATGGAAGAGCACAACATTGGTGGCATCGATCTGTTGGTCGTGAACCTCTACCCGTTCGAAGCTGCTCTGGCCCGTGGCGCGGACTACGAAGAGATGATCGAGAACATCGATATCGGTGGCCCTGCGATGATCCGTGCCTCTGCGAAGAACCACGGTTTTGTTGCGACTGTCGTGGATGTTGAAGATTACGCTGCCCTGTTGGCAGAACTAGACGCAAACGACGGTCAGACCACTTATGCGTTCCGCCAGCGTTTGGCGCAGATCGCTTATGCACGCACTGGCGCCTATGACGCTGCCGTATCGAACTGGATGGCCAATGCAATTGGCGAGGACGCTCCACGCCGTCGCGTTGTTGCTGGCGAGATCAAGCAAACTCTGCGCTATGGCGAAAACCCGCACCAGAGCGCGGCGTTCTACGTTGATGGCACAGCGCGCCACGGTGTTGCGACTGCCGTTCAGCATCAGGGCAAAGAGCTGTCCTATAACAACATCAACGACACCGACGCGGCCTATGAACTGGTTGCTGAGTTTGAGCCGGCCAAGACTGCTGCCGTTGCGATCATCAAGCACGCAAACCCTTGTGGCGTTGCCCAAGGCGCGACCCTGATCGAAGCTTACCAAAAAGCATTCGATTGCGATCGCACCTCGGCGTTTGGTGGCATTGTTGCGCTGAACCAGCCGCTCGACGCTAAAACCGCGCAAGCGATCACTGAAATCTTTACCGAAGTTGTCATTGCGCCAGGTGCATCGGACGAAGCGAAGGCGATCTTTGCCGCTAAGAAAAACCTGCGCCTCCTGACTACGGAAGGTCTGCCCAATGTCCTCGACGCATCGTTCACCGTGCGTCAGGTCGCTGGCGGTATGCTGGTGCAAGACAAAGACGCGGGCTTTATCGGTATGGACGACCTGAAGGTCGTGACGAAAAAGGCACCGACCGACGAACAGATGGCGGACCTTCTGTTCGCGTGGAAAGTCGGCAAGCACGTTAAGTCCAACGCAATTGTTTACGTCAAAGATGGCGCAACGGTTGGCGTTGGTGCGGGCCAGATGAGCCGCGTCGACTCTGCCCTGATCGCGGCAAAGAAAGCTGAACGTATGGCGGATGTTCTGGGTCTTCCCGCACCGCTGACCATCGGTTCTGCTGTTGCCTCTGACGCATTCTTCCCGTTCCCTGACGGTCTGATGGAAGCCGCTGCTGCTGGCGCGACCTGCGTGATCCAGCCGGGTGGTTCGATGCGCGATGATGAAGTGATCGCAGCCGCAGACGAGGCGGGCCTCGCGATGGTCTTCACCGGCATGCGCCACTTCCGTCACTGATGACTGGGCGCGCAACACGTAACGGATTCCGGCTCGTTTTTTGGGCCGGATTCTGGACCTTCCTCTTAGATCAGATCTCCAAATTTTTGGTGGTTCACGTTCTTGGCCTGCGGGTGCTCGAACGGATCGAGGTTTTGCCGCCGTTCATCGAATTCCGGATGGCGTGGAACCCCGGCGTGAATTTCGGACTCTTTGCTGGGTTGGATATGCGCTGGGCGTTGATTGCGCTGGCGATTGGTATCTCGGGCTTTGTCCTCTGGTGGTTAAAGCGTGAAGGCGGCAATCGCTGGACGTATCTGTCAGCAGGTCTGTTGATCGGTGGCGCGATTGGCAACGTCGTCGATCGGGTTCTCTACGGTGCGGTGGCAGATTTCCTGAATATGTCCTGCTGTGGCTTTGAAAATCCCTATGCGTTTAACGTTGCAGATATCGCGATTTTTGTAGGTGCTTTGGGGCTTGTGATCTTTACTGGAGAGCGGAAGCCCGCCAAGCCGCAGAAATAGACCCCGTGACGAGCGCCTCATCCTGCGCTAAACACAAGGCGAAATCCGGAGGGTATCAAATGCGTGGATTACTACTGGCCCTATGTGCGGCGCTGACGTTGTCGGCCTGTGGCGGCGGTGAGCGCACCCTGCACCGGACCAGTCTGACGGATGGATCGCCTGATGAATTCGGCGTTCAACCCACGCGCACTTTGGAAATCCCGCAGTCGATGAACCTGTTGCCCACCCCGACTCCTGGCGGTGTGAACCTCGCGGATGCAGATCCTCAAGCGGATGCCATCGCGGTTCTGGGCGGATCTGTGACGGGCGGCGTTGGCGGTGATGCAGCTCTCATGGCGCAAGTGTCCCGTTTCGGTGTTGATCCTTCGATCCGTTCTGTTTTGGCGGATGAAGATGCTGCGTTCCGCAAACGTCGCACCAATTTGTCTCTGTTCCGCATCTTTAATCGTGATCGCTATTTCCAAGCGTATCGTGGCCAATCTCTGGATGCCTATGCAGAGCTAGAGCGGTTCCGCTCCTTGGGCGCTGCAGTGCCCTCTGCTCCCCCAGCTAACTGACAGTAACAACTGCGTTTCCCCGTCTTGCGGTGGCTGCCCTGTGGGGTAGGTTCAACGAGACCCTGTTGGAGGATGCGTATGTTCCGAACTCTGTTTGCTGCCCTGTCCCTTTTGGCCATGCCTGCCATCGCCGAAGAGGTGACGACCTTTACCCTCGATAACGGGATGGATGTGGTGGTCATCGAAGACCATCGAGCTCCTGTCGTTGTGCATATGGTTTGGTATCGGCGGGGCTCTGCGGATGAACCGTTGGGGCAATCGGGCGTCGCGCATTTCTTGGAACACCTGCTGTTTAAGGCGACCGACAACATGGCGTCGGGTGAACTGTCCGAGGTCGTCGCGGCGAATGGTGGGTCGGACAACGCGTTCACGAGTTATGATTATACCGCATATTATCAACGGGTTGCGGCGGATCGATTGCCGTTGATGATGGAGATGGAAGCTGATCGGATGGTTAATCTCCGGCTGACGCCAGCGGACATTGCCACTGAACGCGACGTGATCCTCGAAGAACGAAATATGCGGGTCGAGAACAACCCGACCGCCTTGGCGCGTGAACAAATGATGGCCGCGCAGTATTTGAACCATCGATACGGTGTTCCTGTGATCGGTTGGAAGCACGAGATGGAGAGCCTCGAGCTAGAGGACGCGCTTTCGTTTTACGACCTCTACTATAGCCCCAATAATGCCGTTCTAGTCGTCGCTGGTGATGTCGATCCTGCCGAAGTCCGCATCCTAGCCGATCAGTATTATGGCGTCATCCCGCCCGAGGAAAACTTGCCCGAACGGCTACGTGCCGAAGAACCACCGCAGACCGCTGCCCGTCGATTAACCTTTGTCGATCCGCGTGTGTCGCAACCCTATTTGGCACGCAGTTATCTGGCCCCTGAACGGGATAGCGGTGATCAACAGAGAGCCGCTGCGCTAGTTTATTTGGCGGAAATGTTGGGTGGATCACCGTTTTCTTCTGCTCTTGGAGTGGCGCTCCAATTTGATACGCAGCTCGCTGTTTATACTGGTGCTGGCTACGATGCCGATAAATTGGATGATACCACATTTTCGCTAAGCGTGGCCCCAGCTGAGGGCGTCGCTCTATCCGAAGTAGAGGCTGCAATGGATGCTGCGATCGCAGAGTTTCTTGCCTCGGAGATTGACGCGGCTCGGCTTGAAAGCATTCGCACTCAACTTCGCGCGGGGCAGATTTACGCACGTGATAACGTTGAAGGACTGGCCAATCGATACGGCGCCGCACTGTCCCAAGGGTTAACCGTTCAAGACGTTCAGGATTGGCCAGCCGTACTAGAGGCCGTAACCGCCGATGACATCAAAGCGGTCGCAGCAGAGGTTTTGGACACCAAGAGGTCCGTCACAATGTGGGTTGCGGCTAGCGAAGGAGAGCTCAAATGATCCGCTTTATCGCTGCTTTTGTATTCGGTTTCACTGCTATTGCTGCCCGTGCTGACGTTGCCATTCAGGAACTCACAACGCCATCGGGTATCAATGTTTGGCTCGTAGAAGAGCATTCTATTCCCTTTGTGGCGCTTGAGGTAAACTTTGTCGGCGGCACGGCCTTGGATGAGACAGGAAAGCGTGGCGCGACAAACCTGATGATGGCCCTGATCGAAGAAGGTTCGGGCGACATGACTGCCCAGCAGTTTCAAGCGGCGCGGGAGGCATTGGCCGCAACCTACGAATTTGATTCTTACGACGACGGCGTGACGATTTCGGCTAAGTTCCTAACTGAAAATCGTGATCAGGCGGTCGCACTTTTGGCTCAGGCGATCAATCAGCCGCGGTTCGATCAAGACGCCATAGATCGTGTGCGGGGACAGGTTTTGGCCAATATCGCGTCCAGTGCTAAGAACCCAAATCGGATCGCTGGAGAGGCATTCTACAGCGCTGCGTTTGGCGATCATCCTTATGGCTCGGACGACAGCGGAACTGTTGAGACGGTCAATGCGCTGACCCAAGACGACATGTTCACAGCCCACCGGAATGCGTTGGTACGGTCGCGTGCTTATGTGTCTGTCGTTGGCGATATTGATGCAGAGGCCGTTGGTCCGATGGTTGATCAGCTTTTGGCAGGGTTGCCAGAAGATGGCCCGGCGTTGCCAGATCACGTCGACTTTGGTCTCAAGGGTGGGGTGACGGTGGTGCCGTTCGATACGCCGCAATCTGTTGCGCTGTTTGGTCAGGCGGGTCTAAAGCGCGATGATGAGGATTTCTTTGCCGCATATATCCTGAACACCATTCTAGGAGGGAACGGCCCCCAGTCGATCCTGATGGAAGAGGTGCGCGAAAAACGCGGGCTGACCTACGGGATTTATTCCTATTTGGTCCCTAAGGATCACGCCGAAATGTGGCTCGGTTCTGTTGCGTCAGCGAACGATCGGATGGCCGAAACGTTGGATGTCGTCATGGATCAGTGGGCGCGCGTTGCGACCGTGGGTGTCTCTCAAGAAGAGCTCGATGCCGCAAAGACCTACCTGACGGGGGAGTATCCGCTTCGTTTTGACAGCAATCAAGCGATCGCGGGAATTATGGTTGGGATGCAGGTCGAGGGGCTTCCGGTCGATTATGTGATCCATCGGAATGACTATATTAACGCGGTGACCTTGGAGGATGTGAACCGCGTGGCGCGTGAAATTCTCGACCCCGAAGCCCTGCATTTCGTGGTCGTCGGTCAGCCTGTCGGGTTGGAAACGACAGAGTAATGTTCACGAAATACCCCTGTTAGAATCGTGTGGGGCCGTGCTAAACCTTGTGGCATGGCCTTATCTGACCCCAATATACCCGAAACCCGTCCGCATATCCGACAATTGGACGATGCTGCGATTAACAGAATCGCGGCGGGTGAGGTGGTCGAACGCCCAGCCTCTGCCGTCAAAGAGTTGGTCGAGAACTCTATCGACGCGGGATCGCGTCGGATCGAGGTCGTGATTGCTGATGGTGGTAAGACGCTGATCCGTGTGACGGACGATGGCTGGGGTATTCCATCGGATGAATTGCCTTTGGCCCTGTCGCGTCATGCGACCTCGAAAATCGATGGCTCCGATCTGCTGAACATCAACTCCTTCGGGTTTCGTGGCGAGGCGCTGCCGTCGTTGGGTGCGGTTGGTCGTTTGTCGATCACCTCTCGCGTTGCGGGGGCCGAGGCCGCGACGATTACGGTCGCGGGTGGGCGGATTGAGGCGGTCAAACCCGCCGCGCTGTCGGCGGGCACCGTCGTCGAGCTGCGGGATTTGTTTTATGCGACCCCTGCGCGACTGAAATTCCTGCGGACCGATCGGGCAGAAATGCAGGCGATCACGGATGTCGTGAAGCGTTTGGCGATGGCTGAACCCTATGTGAGCTTTTCGTTAATCGACGCGTCGAATGGGGATCGGCGTGAAGTATTCCGCGCGGATTCGGAACAAGGCGAGATGTTCGATGCGCTGAACGGTCGTCTTGCAGCGGTGTTGGGCCGTGAATTCGCCGACAACGCATTGCCGATTGATGCAGAGCGGGATGGGTTTCACCTGACGGGCTATGCGGCGTTGCCGACCTATTCTCGTGGCTCTGCCGTCGCGCAGTTTCTGTTTGTTAATGGTCGCCCTGTTCGGGACAAGCTTTTGGTGGGCGCTCTGCGTGGTGCCTACATGGATTTCTTGAGCCGTGATCGTCATCCTGCGGCGGCACTGTTTGTCGATTGTGATCCGACACTGGTCGATGTGAACGTCCATCCCGCAAAGTCCGAGGTGCGTTTTCGTGAACCCGGCATTGTTCGGGGATTGATCGTGTCTGGGCTGCGCCACGCGCTTGCAAATGCAGGGCATAGGGCATCGACGACTGTAGCTGTGGATACGCTTGGGGCGATGCGCCCAGAGATGCCACAGAGGCCGATGTATCAGATGGATCGACCGTCCTATGGCGCGCGTGCGATGACATATCAGATGCAAGCCCCTGCACCGCAATCGATGGGCTTTGCGGAAATGGCGGCACCCTCGGCTCGGTTCGAAGAGGTGACTGAGGACGAGGTGAAACCGCTCGAGTCATTGCCTCTGGGTGCGGCGCGAGCGCAGGTGCATGAGAACTACATCATCGCGCAGACCGAAACGGGCATGGTCATCGTGGACCAGCACGCAGCCCACGAACGGCTTGTCTATGAAAAGCTGAAACGACAGATGGCGGAAAACGGTGTTGCGGCGCAGGCGCTCCTGATCCCAGAGATCGTAGAGATGTCGTCGGGCGATGCAGCGCGATTGCTGGAGATTGCTGACGACTTGGCTCGGCTTGGCCTTACGCTCGAGCCATTTGGTGGTGGGGCGATTTGTGTGCGCGAAACACCTGCGATCTTGGGCGAGGTGAACGCGAAAGCCATGTTGATGGATATCTTGGATGAGCTTGCCGATTTGGGCGATAGCCAAGCGGTTCAAGCCAAGATCGAGGCCATCCTATCGCGTGTTGCCTGCCACGGGTCGATCCGATCTGGGCGTCGTATGCGGGCGGAAGAGATGAACGCGCTTCTGCGCGAGATGGAGGCGACGCCTCATTCCGGTCAATGCAACCACGGTCGCCCGACATATGTGGAATTGCGGCTGACCGATATTGAACATTTGTTTGGACGGACCTGATGACGATTGACCTGAATGATCCTCTGACCTTGATCGCAATTGTTGGTGCGGGTTTTGCGCTGATCCTAGTGATCCTGCTGATGATGGTTGTGAAGCGTGCGGGGCAGTCGACGCAGATGGCGCAGATCGTTGCAAGCCAAATGGGTGGCGTGACGCAGCGCGTACAGATGCTGTCGGACGGTCAGCAGCAGTTGTTTGGCGGCCTTACATCGGTGACCGAGGCGCAGGCGCAGTCGCAGGCTAATATGCTCAAGCTGATGGAGCAGCGGTTGCAGAACGTGACCGAGATGATGAACCGCAATTTGACGACCAGCGCGAAGACTACGGCGGCGTCACTTGGCGAACTACAGCAGCGGTTAAAGACCATCGACAAGGCCCAAGAGAACATCACCAAACTGTCCGGCGATGTGCTGAGTCTTCAGGACATTCTGTCGAACAAACAGACACGCGGCGCGTTCGGTGAAATCCAGCTGCATGACATCGTGTCCAAGGCTTTGCCCTCGGATAGCTACAGCCTTCAGCATACTCTATCGAACGGCAAACGGGCCGACTGTCTGATTCACTTGCCGAACCCTCCGGGGCCGATTGTGATCGACAGTAAGTTCCCATTGGAGGCCTATGAGGCGCTCCGCCGTGCGAAGTCAGATTACGAGCTGAACGACGCTGCGCGTTTGATGCGGACAGCGGTGCGTACCCACATTAAGGCGATCAGTGAGAAGTACATCATCGAGGGTGAAACAGCGGACGGCGCGTTGATGTTCCTGCCGTCCGAGGCCGTCTATGCCGAACTCCACGCCAACTTTAGTGAGTTGGTGCGCGAGGGGTTCAATGCGCGGGTTTGGATCGTCTCCCCGACGACCTGCATGGCGACCCTCAACACGATGCGCGCGATTTTGAAGGATGCGCGGATGCGCGAACAGGCTGGGGCCATTCGCAAGGAACTGGCCCTGCTCTATACGGACGTTGATCGTCTGGGCACGCGAGTTGAAAACCTCGACCGTCATTTCGGGATGGCGGCTAAGGATATCGCAGAGATCAAAATCAGTGCGGATAAGGCGGGGCGCCGTGCGCAACGTCTCGATAACTTTGATTTCGAAGAATTGGCACCCGACGCTGATCCCGCCGTGGTGCCGCTGTCCGTGCCTAAATCTTAACGAACCGCTGCGCGATCCGCGGCAGGAACGAATTGAACTTTAGCGGTGCATCGGTCGCGGCAAGGCAAATGCATGCTTCGCCTTCTTCTGCGATCGGCGTGTGGTTCAAGTCCTCGTTTGCGACTTCAACATCACCTACGCCAAAACGATCGGATTCGTCTTTAAACGCGCCCTGCAGGACCAGCGTCAGTTCTAGGCCGCGATGCCCATGATCGGGCACGGCGACACCGCCTGGAATATGCAGCAGGCGCACAGTCGCACCACCGTCAGACGCTAGGATCATTTGACGGACGCCGCCGCCAACGGGCCGCCAGCGCACGTCATCTTTGTCACCGCCAACGTAGTCTTGGAGCGGGGCAGGGAAGATACCCTTGGCGTAGCGTTTCCGCGGGGCTTCGGGCATGTTCGCGATCAGCGCCATCGTCGCGGCGAAGGCGTCGTTTGACATGGAAACTGACCCTGCGGACATCATGACCTCGCCGCCCACGGCTTCGAATTCACCGAGGCGAGAACGGCACTCATCACAGAGAGACACGTGGGTTGCGACCACGAGGCTGAAGGCTTCGGGAAGGGTGCCAGCGGCGTAGCCCATCAAAAGCTGGTCGGTTAGGTGATGCTTAATTTCAGCCATGTCTTACCTCATCGTGTGGCGCAAGCGGTCCAGCGCCAATCGGATACGGGATTTGATCGTGCCAAGCGGCAGTCCGGTCTGTTCCGCAATCTCAGAATGGCTGAGATCGCCGAAATAGGCCTTTTGGATCAACTCTCGTTGCTTCTCAGGCAGGGCTGCTATCGCCTCACCTAGTTTGTTGGTTTCTTCCTGAAGGACGAGCACCTCTTCCTGATCGGGTTCGGCGTCTGGTCCCCAAGCGAGATCTTCTGGTTCGGGGCGTCGGGCGCGCCGGATCATGTCGATCTGGCGGTTCCGCGCGATGGTAAAAATCCATGTCGCAACACTCGCCCGTGCTGGGTCGAACAATGCGGCTTTGCGCCAGATGGTCGCCATGACCTCTTGGGCGCATTCCTCTGCGACGTCCGCTGACGCGCCTGACCGCATCAGAAACCCTTTAACCCGCGGCGCGAAATGCGCGAACAGGCGCGCAAACGCTGCCTGATCCTGCGTATCGCGGACCGCGTAAATCTCGTCGAGCCATTCGGCCCGAGCGGGGGTCTTCTGTTCGGTCACGCGCGACGTTTCCTTTGGTTTCGATCCAACTGTCTTGGACCAACCATAGCTGTACGGCTGGACAGGTCTATCTGAATCGAGTGTTTGGGTCTGCGTGAACATAAAGATGTTACGCCGCAAAGCGCGTTCTGGATCACCTCGCGAAAGAGTTTCATCCAAAAACCTGTTTGGACCGTAACACCAATAACCAAGTTCGGAGATATCGATGCCATTTGAAAGCCTAACCCCCGCCCCAAGAACTATCGCAGTCATCGGCGGGGGTATTTCCGGCATGGGTGCAGCCTATAACCTCGCTCAACATCATCGCGTCGTATTGCTCGAGGCAGAGGCATCAATCGGCGGGCACGCACGCACTCGTCCAGCCGGCCGCGACGGTGCCGATCTCGTGGATACCGGTTTTATCGTGTTCAACTACGCGAACTATCCGCATCTGACGGCATTGTTCGATGAACTGGACGTGCCAGTAGTGAAGTCCGACATGAGTTTTGGTGCGTCAATTGACGGCGGACGTTTTGAATACGGGCTAAAGAACCTGTCGGCGATTTTTGCGCAGAAGAAGAACGCGCTGAACCCGCGGTACCTTCGCATGATCAGCGACATCTTTAGGTTCAACAGCCGTGCCCTGAGCATTGCGAAGTCTGACCAGACAATGACTGTCGGCGGAATGCTCGACAAACTCGGCGTCGGGTCGTGGTTTGCGGAACGGTATATCCTGCCACTGTCGGGCGCCATTTGGTCAACACCCGTCGAGAAAATCATGGAATTCCCTGCCTACGCCATGATGCAGTTCTTCGAAAATCACGCGTTGCTTAGCCATACAGGTCAGCATCAATGGTACACGGTTGAGGGCGGGTCGCGGTCGTATGTTACTCGGCTCGAGGCGCAAATGCGTGCGCGTGGCGTTGAGATCCGTACTGGAGCCTATGTCGATGCAGTGCGTCGAACGGTGGGTGGTGTCGAGGTGAAGTTGTTCGGCGCAGATTGGGAGGCCTTCGACGACGTTGTCTTTGCGACCCACTCCGACGATAGCCTGCGCATGTTGGTCGATCCGCGTGCCCACGAAACGGCAGCGCTTTCGAAAATGGCGTATCAGCCGAACCGCGTTGTTCTGCACTCCGACGCATCTATCATGCCGCGCCATAAATCGGTTTGGTCGTCGTGGAACTACACCGAAGTTACTGGCCGCACAGATGAGCCGATTGATTTGACCTATTGGCTGAACTCGCTGCAATCGTGGTTAACGGGCGACGACTATTTTGTGACGCTCAATTCGAACCGAACGATCCGCGAAGATTTGATCTGGGACGAGGTGACACTGCGCCACCCTGTTTATGACCTTGGCGCGCTGGAAGCCCAGAAAGAGGTCGCAGCATTTAACGGCACCGATAACACATGGTTCTGTGGCGCTTGGATGAAAAACGGTTTCCACGAGGATGGTCTCTCCAGCGCTTTGGACGTCGTCGCGGGTATCAATACAGCAACCAACGTTCGAGTGGCGGCGGAATGATCCCTGTAGACTACATCGAAGGGCAGACCTTTCATGGGCGGCGTGGCGCGATCCGAAACGCATTTCGCTACTCCATCGACTATGTGCTGCTGGACATGGATGTCGAGGTGAGTGCGCCGTGGGGCTTTGCTCGAAATTCAGCGCGGCCTTGGTCCGTACGTGATGTAGACCATGGGGGGGCGCCCAAGCAGGGGCAGGGTGTTGCATGGGTACGCAGCGTTCTGGATGTGCACGGGATCGGACAGATGGGCCGTATCCAGCTTCTGACCCAACCACGCGCTTTGGGCTACGTCTTTAATCCTGTCAGCTTTTGGCTCTGCCATGATCGCGATGGTGTTCTGCGTGTCGTGATCGCCGAGGTGAACAACACCTTCGGTGATCGGCATTCGTATCTGTGTCACCACGATGACCTTGCGCCGCTAAATCGAAATGGTTGGGTCACAGCGCAGAAGATTTTCCATGTGTCACCGTTTCAGACGATTTCGGGCGGCTACAGGTTCCGGTTCGATATCACCCTCAGCGCCGTCGATATCGTCATCGAATTTGGAGACGGTGCTGACGGTGGAGTTGTTGCGACCCTAAGCGGCCCTCGCCGTTCGCTGCGAAATCGGGACATCGCGCAGGCTTATCTTCGTCGTCCATTGGGGTCGTTGCGTGTGATGGGGCTCATCCTTTGGCAGGCGATGAAGCTCCGAAGCAAAGGTGCCAAATATCGTGATCGCCCCGTTCCACCCGTTCAAGACGTCAGCCGTTAGGAGGTAGGTTATGGTTCAGTTTTTTCTAGGCATCTGCGTCGCCTTTGCCGTTGTTCTACTGATCAGTGCGCGGTTCGGGTTTACAGCGCAGAAGGTTGAGGATTATCCCTCGGGCCGTCCGATCGACATACGTACAGATTTGAACGGAAAGATGCTGTGCAGTGGTGTGATTTATGGTCCGTTTGGGCGTGTTGCATCGCGGTTTTTTGGTCAGTTCAACGCATCATGGGACGGAAATTCCGGCGAAATGACAGAGGAATTCCAGTATGATAGCGGTGCTACGCAGCTTCGCCATTGGGATCTGAAGGTTGCGGAAGATGGCACCATCACCGCGACTGCCCCTGATGTGATTGGCACAGCGACGGGTCGTCAGGCGGGCTCTGCCATCGTGCTGAACTACAAGATCAAACTGACCGAGGATGCGGGGGGGCATGTCCTGTCTGTGACGGATTGGATGTATACGTCGCCGTCAGGTGAGCTGGTGAACAGGTCGCAATTTCGAAAGTTCGGTATCAAGGTCGGAGAACTCATCGCGACGATGCGTCGGGTGTAAAGATGCGGGACTGGGCTGGCAAAACCTATTGGCTGATCGGCGCAAGCGAAGGACTGGGTCGGGCACTCGCGGAAATTATGTCCGATGCGGGTGCGGATTTGATCCTGTCGGCGCGTTCAGAAGAGCGACTTCAGGACGTATCTGTTGGCCTGTCACGGCCTGCGCGGATAGTGCCAGTCGATGTGTATGACACCGAAAACGTTCGCGCCGCTGCGGCCTCAATCGGTCCAGTTGACGGCGTGGTGTTCCTCGCGGGCGTCTACTGGCCGATGGCCGCGACCGAATGGAACGCGGATGATGCGGAAACCATGGTTGACGTGAACCTTATGGGGGCGATGCGCGTTTTGGGCGCGACCGTTCCCGACATGGTGCAGCGTAATGAGGGCCATATCGTTCTCACTGGATCTCTATCTGGGTTTCGTGGCTTGCCAGGCGCGATCGGTTATTCGGCCTCAAAGGCTGGAATTATTTCGTTGGCCGAAACTATGAAGTCCGACCTCAAGCGAACTGGGGTAGAAGTTCAGGTGGTGAACCCAGGCTTTATTCGTACCCGACTGACCGACAAGAACACGTTCAACATGCCGTTCATTATGTCGCCCGAAGACGCGGCGCTCGTGATGTTCGACCATATGAATAGCCGGAAGTTCAAACGCAGCTTTCCGACATTGTTTTCGTGGTTTTTCCGAGCGTCACAGCTGATGCCTGATTGGCTTTATTTCCGAATATTCTGATTTGCGACAGATCAAAGCCACGGTCGGCTAATCGGCACAAAGTTACTGCTATCCATGCGAACGGGAGGCAGCGATGCACATTACATCTGACAAAGTCGCCGAGGTGATCATCCTTGCGCGTGAACTTGATCGAGGCGAGGCCGAGTTTGACGGCTTTGTCGGTCGTCTGAACGAGGAAGAGCAAGCGGCGCTTGTGGCGATCTTCTGGATTGGCCGCGGCAGCTTTGAACCCGAAGAATATGCCGAAGCCTATAAGACCGCCATTTCCGAGGCCAGCGCACCAACCGAAGATTACCTTAAAGGGTCGCCACACCTCGCTGACCACTTGGAGAGCGGGTTAGAGGCATTGGGGATCGATAGTTCGGACGCCGAAGATGATCTCTATCGCGGTGGCTGAAAGTTAATTTCCAGCGTTTTGTAAATCGCGCAGAATCAGGTCGATGAGCGACTTGGCTTGTTCGTCCGACATCACAGGGCCAGCGGGTTCGCCGCTGGGCGCGGTCATTGGCAACGGGAGCGGGATCATCCCATCCAACACGCGGGTCATGGTTTCGTGCCAAACCTCTGCGGGTAGACCGCCACCCGTTACGCCAGACAGTGGTGTATTGTTGTCATACCCCATCCACACACCAGTCACGTAGTCAGCCGTAAAGCCAATGAACCACGCATCGCGTGCGCCTTGGGTCGTGCCGGATTTACCGGCGATTTGCCAGCCGTCGATTCTCGCCCGCTGACCAGTGCCTTGTTCGATAACCTGATGCATCATCCACGTCAGTTGCGCGGCGCTTTCGTCGCGAATGACGCGTTCGCCAATGCCGCCGCCAGCGCCCATGAGGGGCACAGAGGGATTGCGGCGTAGGCTTAGTTCGACGAGGCCATAGGGCGCGACCGAAGAGCCGCCGTTCAAGATGCCCGCGTAGGCCCCGGTCATTTCGACCAGCGTTGATTCGGACACGCCGAGCGCGAGGGCCGGACCGTCGGCAAGGTCAGAGCTAATGCCGAACCCAGTTGCCACGCTTTGCACTGCATCACGGCCAACACTTTCTGAAAGAAGGATCGCAGGGATGTTTCGGCTTTCATAAAGCGCTTGGGTCAGCGTGATCGGACCTTTGAACTCACGGTCATAGTTCTGCGGACACCATTCGCCAGACCCCACGATATTCATGCACAGCGGATCGTCGTTAATGATCTCCATCGGACTGTGGCCGAGTTCGAGGGCGGCCGCATAGACGAAGGGTTTAAATAGCGACCCCGTTTGACGCAGGGCCTGTGTCGCTCGGTTGAACGCACCGCCCGATGTAGTTTGGCGACCGCCTACCATTGCGCGGACCGCACCGTCAGATGACATGACGACGATTGCGGCTTGGGCCTCAGAGCCTTTGCGGACTTTGTTTTCGAATACCCAATCTAGCGCGCCTTCGGCGGCCCGCTGGATGCGCGGATCAAACGTCGTTTTAATGATGACGTCTTCGGTGGTGTCATCGGTGAAATAGGATGGACCTGTGTCCATCACCCAGTCCGCATAATAGCCACCTTGCCGCGCATGGGCGTTCTCAGCCAGCTGCGCCGGATTGGCGAGTGCGTCTTGGGCTTGCGCCTCGGTGATGTATCCCTGATCGGCCATGAGGCGGACAACGACGCTTGCACGATCCCAGCTCCGTTGAAGGTTGGACGTTGGCGCATAGGACGATGGCGCTTTGAGCAGGCCAGCAAGGAGTGCTGCTTGGGCCGGGCTTACTTGCGCCGACGAAATGCTGAAATACCGTTGGCTCGCGGCCTCAAAGCCACGAGTACCCGCGCCCAGATATGCGCGGTTGAGGTAGATCGTGAGGATTTCGTCCTTTGTATAGCGGACTTCCATCGCCATCGCGTAGATCGCTTCGGTGACTTTGCGCCACAGGGTGGAACGACGGCAGTCAGCTTCATATGCCGCTTCGTTCGCCCATTTCGCGGAATCGAACGGTTGGCCTTGGCACAACAGTTTGGCGGTCTGCTGGGTGATCGTAGAACCACCCGACCCAGAGAGTGCACCATTGCCGTCCTGAAGGTTGGAGCGGATCGCGCCTGCTATCCCGCGCGGAGAGATGCCAAAGTGGCTGTAAAACCGTTTGTCCTCAGTTGCGACGACGGCGTTGCGCAAATTCGGTGAAACCGAGTCAGCGGTGATTGCGCCTGCGAATTGGTCACCGCGCCATGCGAACTGTTGCCCATTCACGTCGAGCATTGTGACGGAGCCCCGCGCGCGGCCATCGATCAAGGACTCTGCGCTAGGCAATTTGGACGAGGTATAAAGGACAGCGATTGCGATGATCAGGCTAACGATCGCAGTGCCGCGCCAGAAAATGCTCCAGATCAGGCGAAACACGAACCCAAAGAATGCACCAATGAACCCCAGCGGCCCCTTCTTCTTGCGAGGCTGCTTGGCAGGCTTTTTCTTCGGCTCAGGTTTAGGCGCCGCAGCCTTTTGGGGTGCAGTTGCGTTCGAATAGCGATTCTCGGCAACCAGCGTTGGGCGTTTGCGTCCCGATCCGCTCATTTTCTGCTCTTTCGTTATGCCTCAGGCCAATTCTAACTGCCTTGAGGGGAAATGTTGAGGGACAAGAATCGCCAATGTTGCGTTTTCTTTAAGCCTATTTTTTAATCAAGTCGCACAATTTGTATAATTTTTGGGCACAAACTCATTAATGTGGCATCCCGTTTAGTCCCAGATTGCTTGAGAAAAGGGCATCTAACCCGCTGAGTGTGACTGCGCGATCCGGATTGGGGTCGTTCGAGATAACTCGTAAGGGGAAGAACGTGAAACTCATTATCGCAACTATCAAGCCGTTCAAGCTGGAGGAGGTCCGCGAAGCTGTGACCGCCGCTGGCGTTCGCGGAATGATGGTGACCGAAATTAAGGGCTTTGGCTCCCAGTCCGGTCACACTGAAATCTACCGTGGTGCTGAATACGCAGTGAACTTTGTTCCGAAGGTCAAACTAGAGATCGTCGTGCCTGACAACATGGCTGACCAGATCGTTTCGACCATCGCATCGACTGCGAAGACCGACAAAATCGGCGACGGCAAAATCTTTGTTCTCGACGTCGAGAGCGCGCTGCGCGTGCGCACCGGCGAAACCAACGACGACGCTCTTTGACGCGATCGGATCAGGGGAAATTAAAATGAAACTGACTAAACTCCTCCCGGCTGCCGCGCTGATCGCGCTTCCAGCTATGGGCTTTGCCCAGGAAGAAGGTCCGGTAGCAGGTGTTGATGCCGCTTCCGATACCATCTTCATCCTTAACTCGCTTCTGTTCCTCGTTGGTGGTTTTCTGGTGTTCTGGATGGCTGCTGGCTTTGCGATGCTCGAAGCTGGCCTTGTGCGCACTAAGAACGTCGCAATGCAGCTGACCAAGAACGTCGCGCTCTTCTCTCTGGCAGCGATCTTCTACTACCTGATCGGCTACAACCTGATGTACCCGCTGGGCACATGGTCCATCGACGGCGTTCTGTCGGGCGTATGGTCGACTGCAGCACTCGAAGCTGTTGGCGTTGCTCGTGATGGTGCTGATGACTATGGCTATGCATCCACTGGTTCGGACTTCTTCTTCCAGCTGATGTTCTGTGCAACCACTGCGTCTATCGTTTCGGGTACCCTCGCCGAGCGTATCAAACTGTGGCCGTTCCTCGCCTTCACTGTTGTCCTGACTGCGATCATCTACCCGCTGCAGGCTTCGTGGAAATGGGGCGGTGGCTTCCTTGACGCAATGGGCTTCATGGACTTCGCAGGTTCGACCGTTGTTCACTCTGTAGGTGGTTGGGCTGCTCTTGCTGGTCTGCTGATCCTCGGTCCGCGTATTGGTAAATACAAAGACGGCCGCACTGTTCCGATGCCAGGTTCCAACCTGTCGCTGGCAACTCTGGGTACGTTCATCCTGTGGCTCGGTTGGTTCGGTTTCAACGGCGCTTCGCAGCTCGCTATGGGCACTGTGGGCGACGTGGCTGACATCTCCCGTATCTTTGCAAACACCAACGCAGCAGCAGCTGGCGGTTCGGTAGCGGCAATGATCCTGACCCAGCTTCTCTACAAAAAGGTCGACCTGACCATGGTTCTCAACGGCGCACTGGCTGGTCTGGTTTCGATCACCGCTGAACCGCTGACCCCGACCCTCGGCGCAGCAACTCTGATCGGTGCATTCGGTGGTCTTTTGGTAGTGTTCGTTGTTCCGCTGCTCGACAAGTTCAAGCTCGACGACGTGGTTGGTGCGATCCCTGTTCACCTCGTCTGCGGTATCTACGGCACCATCGCTGTAGCGTTCACCAACCCTGATGCATCCTTCGGCACTCAGCTCTATGGTATCTTGGTTGTCGGTATCTTCACCTTCGTCGTGTCCGGTATCGTTTGGTTCATCCTCAAAGCTGTCACCGGTATCCGCGTCAGCGAAGAAGACGAGATCAACGGCCTCGACATGGCTGAACTGGGTATGGAAGCTTACCCTGAGTTCTCGAAAGGCTGATCTCCCTTCCGATCAGTTTGACGACAAAGGCCCGGGCGTTCGCGCCCGGGTTTTCTTTTGCCTAAGGGTGCAAACGAAAACGCCCGCCGCAGATGCGACGGGCGTTTGTTCTGTTTAAGCGAGCCGATTAGACGCCAGCGTCGACAATCGCCTTGGCCAAGAGCGGAACAGTTGTCGCGTTCAGGCCTGCGATGTTCAAGCGGCTGTCCGACACCATGTAGATGCCCGATTCAGCGCGCATGACTTCGACCTTCTCGGGTGTCGTGCCGATCTGAGAGAACATGCCGCGGTGCTTTGCGATAAAGTCGAAACGGTCCGAGTTGGTCAGACGTTTCAGTTCATCAGCCAGTTGCTGGCGCAGGGTCAGCATCGACAAACGGGTTTCTTCGAGTTCGTCGATCCACATCTGACGCAGAGCATCATCACCGAGGATCGTTGCAACAACGCGTGCACCGTGATCCGGCGGGAACGAATAGTTCTGACGGTTCAGGAATTGCAGCATCCCTTGCGACAGCTTCGCGGTCGCGGCGTCCTTAGCGATTGCCATCAGGATGCCTGTACGTTCGCGGTAGATACCGAAGTTCTTGGAGCAGGACGCGGCGATCAGGCATTCGCCGACGTTTGCAGCAACGAGACGCGTTGCAAGAGCGTCAGCTTCGAGGCCGTCGCCGAAACCTTGGTAAGCGAGGTCGATGAACGGGACTGCACCTTTTTCGTTGATCAGGGCAACAACCTCTTTCCACTGGTCAAGTGTCAGGTTTGCGCCCGTCGGGTTGTGGCAGCAGCCGTGCAGCAGCACGAGGTCGCCCGATTTCACACCAGCCAAGTCGGCCATCATGGCGTCGAAATCAACGTCACGTGTTTCGGTGTTGAAGTAGGTGTAAGCCGTGTGGCGCATGCCGAGGTAGTTCAGGATCGACACGTGGTTCGGCCAAGTTGGGTTCGACACCCAAACGGTGGCTTGCGGCGAGGTCTTTTTGATCAGTTCCATCGCCTGACGGATCGCGCCTGTGCCACCCGGTGTGGTGACAGCGCCGATGCGCGAACGATCAACAGCACCGTCGAGGACGAGCTTGATCATGCCCTCGATGTAGAGCGGTTCGCCAGCCAAAGAGGTGTAGGACTTCGATTCCTGCTCTTCCCAGATTTTCTTTTCTGCGGCCTTCACGGCCTTCATAACCGGAGTGACGCCTTCTGCGTTTTTATACACGCCAACGCCAAGGTCGATCTTGGTGTCGCGCGGATCTTCGCGGAATGCCTGCATCAGCATCAGAATTTTGTCGGCGGGTTGTTCGGTGAGATGCTCCAGCATCATGCGTCTCCGGTTGCGAGAGGAAGGTCGGCGTACATGCCCCATTCGGACCATGAGCCATCGTAAAGAGAGTGATCGGTTTTACCTGTGCGTTCGAGAGCGAGGCACAGCACAGCGGCTGTGACGCCCGAACCACAAGAGGTAATGGCGGGTTTGGATAGGTCGACGCCAGCAGCTTCGAACACGTGGCGCAGTTCAGCGACGGGTTTCATCGTGCCGTCAGCGTGCAAAAGCGTGTTGAACGGGACGTTCTTTGCACCTGGGATATGGCCCGAACGAAGTCCAGCGCGCGGCTCGGCGGCTTCACCACGGAAGCGCGGCGCGGCGCGGGCATCGATGATTTCGTGATCGCGGAGTTTCGATGCGCGGGCCACTTGGGTCACGTCTTTGATCAAGTGGTGCTGAACGTCGACCATCATATGACGATCGCGGATCGTGGCTGGGGTATCAGTCAGAGGGCGTCCCTCTGCTTTCCATTTCGGAAGGCCGCCGTCCAGAACCGCGATGTTGAACTGACCGAACAAGCGGAACATCCACCAAACGCGTGCAGCCGAGAATAATCCGCTGCTGTCGTAGACAACGATCTGGTGGCCGTCGCCAACACCCATCGCGCGGACGCGGCTCATGAATTTCTCTACGGGCGGGACCATATGTGGTAGGTCAGACCGCAGGTCCGCGATTTCGTCGATGTCAAAGAAACGCGCACCAGGGATGTGTTCTTTGTCGAACTCAGCCTTTGGATCGCGATCTACAGTCGGAAGAAACCACGACGCGTCGAAAATCCGCAGGTCCGCATCCTTGAGGTGTGCGGCCAGCCACTCTGTCGAAACGAGTGTTTTAGGATCGTCTTTGAATGTCTCTGTCATGCCATGCGCCCCTTGCCTGCGCGGGAAAAGGTCCGGCATCCCCTATCGCGGGTAATTTTATGAGGCAAGGGAAAGCGGACGCTTTCCGAAAAAATCGGCGTGAACTGCCCAGAAAGGCGGCGATTATCCGTTATGCCGCAGCAAACGCTGCTTTTGACGGTCCCAATCGCGTTTCGCATCGGTCGCGCGTTTGTCGTGCAACTTTTTACCTTTGGCGATTCCGATCTTCAGTTTCACCAAGCCACGGTCGTTGAAATACATCACCAGCGGCACGATGGTCATGCCCTCGCGTTTGGTCGCATTCCAAAGGCGCGCGAGTTCGCGGCGCGAACACAGCAGCTTGCGCCGACGACGTTCTTCGTGGCCCCATGTTTTGGCTTGTTCGTATGGCGCGATATACCCGTTGATCAGCCACAGTTCGCCATCCTCAACCGACGCATAGCTTTCGGCGATGTTCGATTGACCCACGCGAAGCGATTTTACTTCGGAGCCCATGAGAATGATCCCGACTTCGAGATCTTCTTCGATCGCGTAGTCGTGGCGGGCACGCCGGTTCTCGGCGATGACCTTGTAGTTCTTATTTTCAGGTTTCTTTGCCATAGTGGTCCTCAGATATGCCTTTGGGCCATGTGCTGCAAGTCGGATAGGGTGCTGGCATCGCTGCAAAGGTCGGGTAAACTGACACCAACCAAAATCAGGCGCTCTTTTATGTTTCTTCAGCTTTCCATCGGCACCGTATTGATGCTCGTCTCCATTTTCATGGCTGGCGTCACGTTCCTCGTCTTGGAGGTGTCGATCCAGAGGCTGTCGGGTTGGCTGCGCCGAGAGCCGCACAGCCCCAAATTGCTGTTCCTCTTGTCAGCGGCATCATGCGCGATTCTGGCCCAAGTCACGTTGAGCGTTTGGCTTTGGGCGGCGGTGATGTGGGTGCTCGACCTGTTCGAAACGATCGAAATGGCGGTCTATTTCTCGTTGACCTGTTTTACGACGCTTGGTTTCGGGGATGTGTTGCTCCCCCATGATTGGGAACTGTTGGGCGGATTGGCCGCGACGAACGGTCTGCTCAACATCGGGTTTACAACAGCGGTCATGGTGGAAACCATGCGCTACATTCGTAAAAGTCAGATTGAAGCGATGCGTCCGCCAATTGGCTGACGTTATCTTCGACGTGCCCTGAACAGGGTGAAAAGACCGCTTCCCACGACAATGACGCTGCCGACGAGGGTCATCGTGTCAAAAGATTCGCCGAACATAAACGCGCCCATAGCTGCGCCGAAAATGAGACGGCTGTAGCGCCATGGTGTTACGCTGGCCACGTCGCCTCGACGCATGGCGGTCGTGAGGGCGTAGTAGGCAAAAACGCCACCGCTAATCGCGATAGTGAGTAGCAATGCTTGATGCGGGTTCAGTGCAACCAGTCGTGGGTCCGCGGTCCAAATCAAAAGGCCCGCTATCGTCAGCATCAGGTAGCCTGAAATGCCCAGCTGAAAGTTGCTGAGCGACGGGGGAGAGGCGCGGGTCGCCAAATCGCGCCCAGCAAAACCCAGCATACCAAGGACGGCGAGTAGTGTGAGCATGTCAAACTCTGCTCCCCACGGGCGGAGGATCAACATAACTCCTACGAAGCCGATGATCACCGCGATCCAGCGCCGAATGCCAACGGGTTCGCCTAGAAACAGGGCCGCTCCAGCGACGACCACCAATGGCGTGGCTTGGAGAATTGCTGTCGCCGTCAGAAGCGGCGCAAGCATAAACGCCAAGGTATAAGACAGTCGCCCACTGATTTCGAACACGGCCCGCACGCGCATTGTCGGGCTGACATAGGCACGGGTCCAAAGCGGCTGTTTGTTGAGGAAAGCAAGTACCGCGAAAATCAGCATCCCAATGAAGCCCGTCATCGTGACGGCCTGACCTTTGGGGAGTTCGGCAGTGGCGAGTTTTAGAAATGTATCTTCGACGGCGAAGAACGCCATCGAAGTGATCATGAAAAGGCTACCGATCAGGGCTTCCCGACCGGCGTTTGCCTTTGCGCTCAATTCAGAAGTCCAGCGTGGACCATTGCAGCGCGAATGCGCTCTTTGGTGCTGTCTTCGAGTTCAGTCAATGGAGAGCGCACTTCTGGCGAGCACAGGCCCAAGAGCGACATACCGTATTTCGCACCTGCAACGCCCGGCTCGATAAAGACGGCTTCGTGCAGCGGCATCAGTTTGTCTTGGATCTCAAGCGCGGTTTTGTAATCGCCAGCAAGCGTCGCGTTCTGGAAATCAGCGCAGAGCTTCGGCGCGATGTTCGCGGTGACCGAGATACAGCCCAGACCGCCGTGCGCGTTAAAGCCAAGCGCAGTCGCGTCTTCGCCCGAAAGTTGGATGAAGTCGTGGCCGCAGGTGATACGGCATTTCGGTACGCGGGACAGATCGCCCGTCGCGTCTTTCACAGCGATGATTTCAGGCAATTTCGCCAGTTGGCCCATGGTTGCGGGGGTCATATCGACGACCGAACGACCTGGGATGTTGTAGATCACGATCGGTAGGCCGATTTTGGCGGTTGCTTCAAAGTGAGCAATCAGGCCGCGCTGGGTCGGTTTGTTGTAATACGGAGTTACAACAAGAGCTGCATCAGCGCCCGCGTCTTTCGCAGCTTGGACAAGACGGACGGATTCGATGGTGTTGTTCGAACCAGCACCTGCCACAACAGGAACGCGGCCAGCTGCCTGCTGTACAACAGTTGCAACGACCAGATCGTGTTCTTCGTGGCTGAGCGTCGGGCTTTCGCCTGTGGTGCCAACAGGAACGATGCCGTGGCTACCTTGGTCAATATGCCAATCGACAAGCTTCTTGAGCGTGTCGAGATCCACTTGGCCGTCTTTGAACGGCGTTACCAATGCTGGCATCGATCCTTTGAGCATGACACGCTTCCTTGTCGTTGAGGGGTTTGAGTCGCCCCGTGTGAAAACGGGCGGAACCTAGACGCCTTTCGGCCGATTGCCAAGTTTGTGAGTTGTGCTTTGTGATACGACAGCTACCCTGTGCTAAAAAGGGCAGGAATCTATGAACCAATTGCGTGCCAGTCTGATTGCGATCGGTCTGTCGGTCCTATCGCCAATAAGCGGTTTGGCTGAAGAAACGCTTTTGTCTAATGCCTTTGCGGCAGGAGAGGACGAAAATTGGGACGCGGCCTACCGTTTGGTTGGCTTGGATCTGCTGGCGCATGACCTGATCACTTGGACTCGTCTACGTGGTGAAGATCAACCGTTTGCTGACTACGTCGCCTTTCAAGCTGACCACGACGGCTGGCCAGGAATGGACCGTGTGCGTGCACGTGGCGAAGCAGCCATCGACGATGACACGGACCCGAACCTGATTCTGAGTTGGATGGAGGGGCATGACCCCGAAACGGGGATGGGCGGGTATCGGCTCGCGCTTGCACAACGGGCTGTCGGCCAGACAGAGGCCGCGCGGGAAACCATTCGACGAATTTGGCTGCGGTATGGGCTGACCGAGGAAGAGAACGATTTGATCTTGGCTGCGTTTGGTCCTGATCTCGCGGATATTCATGTCCAGCGCGCCGATGCGATGTTGTGGCGTTGGAAAACGGACGACGCAGAACGTCTATTCTCGTTCCTGCCTTCCGATCAGCGAGCGTTGATGGAAGCACGGGCTGCGTTAATCCGAAAATCGCCCGACTGGGGGGATAAGCTCCAAGCTGTACCTGTTGCGCTCTTGAACGATGTTGGTCTGGCCTACGATCGGTTCAATTTCCTGTCTGACCGTGGCGACCGCACTGATGCGATCACCATCCTGCGTGAACGAAGCTCAGATGTTGGCCTATTGAGCCAACCCTATCGTTGGTCGAGTTGGCGCCGTTCCCATGCCCGTTGGGAGATGCGCGAAGGGCGATATGAAAGTGCGTATCGGCTGGCCGCACAGCATCATCTGACGCCATCTGACGGGGAATCCTATGCTGATCTAGAGTGGCTCGCTGGCTACGTCGCACTACGGTTTCTGAACCGCCCAGAAGTTGCGTTGCGTCACTTCCTCGCTCTGCAAGTCGCCGTCGAAAGCCCTATTTCGGATGGTCGCGCGGGGTATTGGCTGGGTCGCACCTATGAGGCGCTCGGTGATAGTATGAATGCCGAGGCGGCTTACAGCGACGCGGCAGAACATCAAACGGCGTTCTATGGTCTGTTAGCTGGCGAGAAGCTCGGCCAATCGCTCGACCCTTCGATTTTGGGCCAAGAAGATTTCCCCGACTTCGCTGGCTCGGCTTTGTCTCAGGACGAATCCGTACGCGCTGCCTTTTACCTACTGGATGCGGATGAACGTGGGTCGGCGGTGCTGTTCTTTGCCCAACTTGGACGCAGTCTGGATCGGACGTCATTGGGAACACTTGGTGAAGAGTTGCTTCGCCGCAATGAACCGTTCTTTGCCTTGTTGATCGGCAAATCCGCAACGGCGCGAGGGATCATCCTGCCTGCGTTATTGTTCCCGATGCATGACCTGCGAAATATGGACCTGCCAGTCGAGCCTGAACTGGCCTTGTCCATTGCGCGACGTGAGAGCGAGTTTAACCCTGTGGTGGGCAGCGCAGTTGGCGCGCTCGGTCTGATGCAGCTTATGCCCGGCACGGCAGAGGACGTGGCCAATGAGCTGGGCCTGCCCTACAGCCGTGGTCGTTTGACGGCTGACTGGCAGTATAACGCCACACTCGGTTCGCAGTATTTGGCGGGGCTTGAGGAACAATTCGGCCCGACCCCAGTGATGATTGCGGCGGGCTATAACGCTGGTCCGCGTCGCCCTCGTGAATGGATGGAAGAGCGAGGTGATCCGCGACTTGGCGAGGTTGATGTTATCGACTGGATCGAAATGATCCCCTTCCGCGAAACGCGCAACTATGTGCAGCGCGTCACGGAATCATTACCGATTTATCGTGCGCGTTTGTCGGGTCAAACGGGGCCGATCCGTTTCACTGAACTGCTGGTCGGCGAAAAGCCATTGCTGCGCCCCGTCGCACGGCCGTGGACGGGGGATGAACCTTCGGCCCCCATTGAGCAAGCGTCGGACTTGGCACCAATGACGGCTCCGCGTCCTATGACGCGACCTTAGGTCGGCGCGCCTTCATCCGTTCCCGAAGCAAGGTAAAGACACCTGCGCAAACGACGATCGACACGCCAATGGTCACATTGGTGCGTAGAAGATCGCCGAAAACAAAGATGCCAATCGCTGAGGCAAAGGGGAGCTGGAGGTAAGCGAAGGGCTGGATCGCGCTGGCTTCGGCCACTTCGTATGCACGGATCAACAGGTAGTGCCCCAAGAGGCCCACCACGCAGAGCGTTGCCATCCACCCACTGTCGGCCACGGTCATCGGTTCTAAATGCCAAATGCCAACGGCAGTCATCGCGATGCACCCCGTGACGCCCATCCAGACGAAAGACGTGATCGACGCATCCTTGCGCGACACGTAGCGGGTCATCAGGCCATACATCGCAAACATGAGCGATGCCGTGACAGCCCAGAACGAGTTGAGCGAAAACACCCCGCCAGACGGGTTGAGGATGATTAAAACGCCGAGAAACCCGATCCCGATTGCGGACCAGCGGCGCCAACCGACCTTCTCGCCCAAAATCGGTCCTGATAGTGCGGCGATCAAAAGCGGATAGCTGGCGAAAATGGCGTGACTTTCAACCAGACCTAGCCGAACGAAGGCGACCAGCATGATGCAGATTTCTGCGACAATCAGGATGCTGCGAAAGGCTTGGGCAAGGGGTTGGGACGTGCGCAGTGCGCCCAAAAGTGAGCCCGTTTGACGATACCCGATGGTTAATGCAAAGGCGGCAAAAAACCAAAACCGAACCATCACGATCATTCGGACGTCGTAGCTTTGCGCCAAATGACGCGAGACACCGTCTTGGGCTGCAAAAATCAGCGTCACCAAGACCATGAGCCAGACGCCCTTTTTGTTGTTTTGTTCGATCAAGGTTTTATCGCCCGTGTCATGTGCCGTTTGCGGCCATAGCCAGCGGTTCGGGTCACTACAAAACCTGCATCCTCGAGCGCTCGTCTGACGTGACCTGCAGCGGTGTAGGTTGCCGCAGTACCGTTCTGCGCAGTGTGACGGCCTACCTCAGCCATCAGGTCCGCGCCCCACATTTCTGGGTTTTTCGCAGGGCTAAATCCGTCGAGAAACCATGCGTCTGCCATTAGGTCGGATTGGGGCAGGGTCTGGCGGACATCTCCAACGACAATATTGAGCGTGACGGGGCCGAATCTGGTGTCCCCTTTGTTCAGCCCATCGATCATTTTCGCGGCCCAAGGGGCGACCTCTGGAAAAGCGGTGAGAGCGTTTTGCATGTCCATGATTGCCATCGGAAAGGCTTCAAATGTGGTGAAGGTTAGCGTGCCAAGTGAGCCTGCTTCTTCCCATACTTTCCAAGCGGTAAGAAAATTCAGGCCAGTGCCGAAACCCAATTCACCGATCTGAAAATCGCCATCAAAGCGCTGGGGCAGATCATTGCCGTCAATGAAAACGTGACGCGTTTCTGCAAGTCCGTTGTCGAGCGAAAAATAGGGATCGTCAAACTTGCGCGAGATCGGGATCGTTCCGTCGCGCCATTCAAGCTCTGCTTGCGGCTGGTTGTTCATGGTGCTCTGCCTTAGGGTTGCGGCGAAGATGAACGTGAGGCGAAAAAATGGCAACGGTTGATGTAACGATCTATGGTGCAGGTGCGTTTGGGCTTGCTGTTGGTTACGCCTGTGCCTCGCGGGGCGCAAAGGTCCGCGTAATCGATCCGAACGGGGTTGCGTCGGGTTCGTCCGGTGGCCTTGTCGGAGCATTAGCTCCGCACGTGCCGGAGAATTGGAACACAAAAAAGGCGTTCCAATTCGATAGTTTGATAATGGCAGAAACGTTCTGGGCCGACGTTAAACGGGTTTCCGGTGAAAGCTGCGGATATTTGCGGTCGGGGCGGGTTCAACCCTTGGCGGATGATCGGGCTGTTGCTTTGGCGCAAGCCCGAGCCGTTTCCGCCGCCCATCTGTGGCAAGGAAAGGCAGAATGGTCGGTCTTACCTGCTGACCAGTTCGGGGCTTGGGCGCCGAAATCCGACTTGGGACTGGTGGTGTTCGATACATTGACCGCGCGCATCCATCCACGGCGAGCGACCCGTGCTTTGGCGGCTGGGATCATTGCGATGGGTGGTGAGGTCGTTTCTGAGGCGAAACCCGAAGGGCAAGTCGTCTATGCAACGGGCTGGCGCGGCATGGTGGAATTGTCGGAACAGATGGGTAAATCAGTTGGCGGCGGCGTGAAGGGGCAGGCGGCCTTGCTACGCTATGATGCTGCTGACCTACCGCAGCTCTTTGCCGATAGTTTGCACATTGTGCCGCATGCTGATGGGACCGTTGCGATTGGCTCGACGAGTGAACGTGATTTCGAAAGCCCTGACGCAGTGGATCACCAGATCGAAGACGTCATCGCGCGAGCGATTGATGCCTTCCCAGTTCTTGACGGGGCTCAGGTGATCGAACGTTGGGCTGGGGTTCGACCTCGGGCAAAGAGCCGTGCGCCTATGTTGGGTCTGCATCCCGTTGTTGATGGTGCCTTTGTTGCGAATGGTGGGTTTAAAATCGGCTTTGGGATGGCACCGAAAGTCGGCGCGGTTATGGCTGATCTGATTTTGGAGGGTATCGATCATATCCCAGATGGGTTCAGGCCCGAGGATAGCCTTTAGCTATTGACGGTGTGGCGACCGCAGCAACACAGGTTGCTGACCTTGATTGAAATGGGCTTTGCGCCATCTTATCCGCATCGATGAGGCGATCACTATTTAGGACCTGCTATGCGTTTGAACGACTGCCACAACTTTCACGATTTTCAGACCTTGGCGCGCAAACGTCTTCCGAGCCCGATTTATAACTACATTGCGGGCGGCGCAGATGATGAAGTGACGCTTCGGGCCAATACTACCAGTTTTGAGCGTTGTGATTTGATCCCGAACGTATTGCGCGGGGTTGAGGATGTGGACCTGTCCACCACGGTTATGGGGCAAAAGATCGACCTTCCGGTCTACCTGTCGCCGACCGCGCTCCAGCGCCTATTCCACCATCAAGGGGAGCGGGCGACAGCCGCTGCCGCTGAGAAATTCGGCACTATGTTCGGTGTCTCGTCGCTTGGCACTGTGTCGATGGAAGAACTCGCGAAGAAGCATTCAAACCCGCAGGTGTATCAATTCTATTTCCACAAAGATCGCGGCCTGAACCGTGCGATGATGCAAAAGGCGAAAGAGAGCGGGATCAAGGTCATGATGCTGACAGTCGACAGCATCACAGGCGGCAATCGTGAACGTGACCTGCGGACCGGATTTTCGATCCCCTTCCGTTTGACCATGGCGGGCGCATTGCAATTCGCGATCAAGCCGATGTGGGGTTTCAACTATGTCACCCACGAAAAATTCAGCCTTCCGCAGCTCGACGCACATATCGATATGAAGGGCGATAGCCTGACCATCGGCCGTTATTTCACCGAGATGCTTGACCCGTCTATGACTTGGGATGACGTTGAGAAAATGGTCGCTGAATGGGGTGGTGAATTCTGCCTCAAGGGCGTCATGAGCGTTGAGGACGCAAAGCGGGCCGCCGATATTGGCTGTTCGGGGATCGTGTTATCAAACCACGGCGGTCGTCAGTTGGATGGATCGACCACGGCCTTTGATCAGCTGGACGAAATCGTACAGGCGGTAGGGGATCGGATCGATGTGATGATCGACGGCGGTATTCAGCGCGGAACCCATGTTTTGAAGGCGCTTGCGATTGGGGCGAAGGCCGTTGGCTTGGGTCGTTACTACCTCTTCCCGCTGGCGGCTGCGGGACAAGCAGGCATCGAACGCGCGATTGGAAAGCTCAAAGAAGAGCTCGTGCGCGATATGCGGTTGATGGGCTGCACATCGGTCGACCAACTCACCCGTGATATGGTGAAGTTCAAGTAACAACGCTTAGGAAAACGTGCACCGTCTATGAAACGGTGCACGTGCCATTGATCAATATTCGACGCCAATCTGTGCTTTGATGCCAGCGCGGAACGGGTGTTTGATCAGCTCCATTTCTGTCACCAGATCTGCGATTTCGATCAGGTCTTCATGGGCGTTGCGACCTGTCAAAACCACATGCGTCATATGTGGTTTTTCATTGGCCAGAAATTCGACAACGTCTTTGATGTCGACGTAGTCGTAGCGGATCGCGATGTTGATTTCGTCCAAGAGAACCATGCTGTTCGACGGATCGCGGATCAGCTCTTTGGCTTTTTCCCACGCGGCTTGGGCCATTTCAGTGTCGCGGGTTTTGTCTTGGGTTTCCCAAGTAAAGCCTTCGCCCATCGTGTGGAATTCACAAAGGTCGGTGAAGCGATCGAGGATCATATCGCGTTCGCCCGTGCTCATCCCGCCTTTGATGAACTGAACGACGGCGGATTTCATACCGTGCGCGATGTGCCGAAAGATCATGCCAAAGGCAGCGGTTGATTTACCTTTTCCCTTGCCCGTGTGGACAATGATCAGACCTTTCTTGTCGGTCTTTGTCGCCATGATTTTATCACGGGCGGCTTTCTTCTTGGCCATCTTTTGAGCGTGGCGTTCTGTATCTTCGGTCATCTGATCCTCCGTTCGCTTTCCGAGTCTGGCCAAGTGGTCGAGGGAGTGCAAGGCAACAAATTGCAAAGGGCGCCACTGAGGGCGCCCTTTACCGTTTTGAAAGGGAGGGGAAGGAAACTTATTCAGCTGGAACTGCGACCATTTTGGTTTTGCCAAAGTGGCGACGGTTGAGGTGAAGAACTAGGGCAACCATGGCGAACTGGAAGGCCAGTGCGATTGCGATGATTACCCAGTAGGTCACGCTGAACTTTGCGACGAGACCAGCGGCAACCAGACCTTTGTGGAGCCAGAATTGTGTCATCACAGAGAGTGCGACACCTGGGCAGACAAGAGCGTAGGACCCTGCAGAGTTTTTATCACCAGTCAGGAAGGTCGACGCGTAACCCTGACGACCCAGAACGGTCAGGCCGAGCAGCAGGAACAACACTTGAACAGTGAGGAACTTGGTCAAGGTCATGAGTGTTTCGGCCGCATTGGTGTGCACGTCGAAGGTGGTGTGCAGGCCGTGCTCTTGGCGCAGAACCATTATCCCAAGGACGGTCATCAGAGGGATGATAATCATTAGGGTCGGGCCAGCTTCTTTGTGGGTGCCGTAGTGCAGCATGGAGTTGAAAGCGGTCACAGCGGCGACGATTGCGTAGATTGTCGCGATCAGGCCAAAGAAGGTGGACACGACGAGCGCGGTTCCGACGGTCAGCGGTGTGGTCGACATCGCAGCGGGTGCGGAGAGGCCGACAGCGACCATTGCCAGAGCAAAAGCGGGGAGAAGCTGTGCGAAGGAGTTATGCGCCGTGACGTCGAACAATCCTCCTTCGGACAGAACGCGGCCCAAGAAGTGACCGATCATGCGCAGAGCGAGGACGCCCGTCAGGAAGAACGCGACGAGAGCGGCGGGGAAGAGATACTCAACGATGCTCCACAATTGCGGAACGAAAACCAAGCCGACAATGAACATCGCGTTGATCGACATAGCCACCGCGAGTGGTATAGCTAGCAGTTGGGTTTCGCCGTTCGAGTGGCGTAGCTTTTGATAGGCTTCGGTTTTCTTGAATTCGGACAGTTTGCCGAAGTTCCAGATCAAGTAGCGCAGGTTTTGAATGACAAAGAAGGCAACGCCAGCCATCGCCGCGACGATCGCGAACTGTTGGAAGGGATTTCCTTTAGCCCATGCGTTCATGATGTCCTCAAAAACGGGAACGGGCGCGTTGGGGTGCGGCACCCAGAACATCAGATACATGAAGAAAGTGACAGCCAATCCGCCTGCGCCCACCGAAGCTAGGAAGTAGAGTGGAGACCAATTGTCTGCCGGACGTTTCATGAGTTGGGACATCGTGCCCTCCATACATATCAAGAATCTGTTATGCGATTTGATACATGGTGCGCTCAATTAATGTCAACATTGAGATATATTGATTTATGTGTAGTTTGGACGGCGGCAGTGTTGAATGGTGCACAGTCATGTGACCATAAATACACAGACCACTAGCGGATCACGCGATGGAGATTTTTGATCTACAAGTTCTTTCGCACCTGCGGCATAGCGCGGCCATAGTTCTGCTTGGGGGCAAGTATGCAGTATTTTTCTTTAGCCGTTTTGGTTCTTTATATCGGCGTTGCAGCACTTTCTACGATCTAATCCCTACGCTCTTAGCTCTGCGATGCGAGCCCTTGCAGAGTTAGAGCGCGGTTGCCACAGCCCACGATCTATCGCTTCCTGAAGCCGATCTGCGATTTCGCGCAGGGCCGCAGGGTTTACGTCTTCGATAAACTCGCGGGTGTCATCGTCCTCTAGAAATGCGGCTTCGACCAGATCGAAATGATGGTTACGCACCGCACCAGTCGTTGCGGCAAAGGCGAACATATAGTCGACAGTGGCCGCGATCTCGAACGCGCCCTTGTAGCCGTGGCGTTTGACGCCTTCGATCCATTTGGGGTTCACGACGCGGCTGCGGACCACGCGACCGATTTCGTCCTCGAGCGTGCGGATGACCGGCCGTTCGGGACGTGAGTGGTCGTTGTGATAGATCGGTCGGTCTTGACCCTGCAGGGCGCTGATCGCCGCCGCCGCACCGCCTTCGAATTGGTAGTAATCGTCAGAGTCGAGCAGGTCGTGTTCTCTGTTGTCTTGGTTCTGTACAATTGCATCCGTCTGCGAGAGGCGTTGACGGAAACCTGAATGGTCGGCGGTTCCTTCGTCCTTTGCGCCGTAGGTGTAGCCGCCCCATTCGATGTAAGCGTTCCCAAGGTCGGCTTTGTCATTCCAGACACGTTCGTCGATAAGAGCCTGCAGACCCGCGCCATAGGCCCCCGGTTTGGAGCCATACACGCGCGATTGACCTTCGCCACGGCGTGCGCGGGCTGCGGCGGGGTTTTGGTCGTCGCTTTCGTCCAAGGCCTGAACGGCGCGCGCGGCGCTATCCACCAATGCGATCAACTGCGGGAACGCATCGCGGAAGAAGCCCGAAATGCGGAGGGTGACATCCACACGGGGACGGCCAAGAACGCCCTCTGGAAGAACTTCGAACCCAGTCACGCGGCGGTTCGCACTGTCCCACGTGGGTTTGACGCCCATGAGCGCCAGCGCTTGGGCGATATCATCACCGCCAGTCCGCATGTTTGCTGTACCCCATGCGGTCACAAGCATGGTGCGCGGCCAGTCGCCGTGATCCTGTAGGTGCTTTTCGATGAGCAGGTTCGCTGACTTCCAGCCGAGCTTCCATGCGGTCGGTGTCGGGACAGCGCGGCTATCGACTGAGTAGAAGTTCTTACCCGTTGGCAGAACGTCCAACCGTCCGCGGGTCGGGGCGCCAGAAGGTCCAGGAGCGACCGCGCGACCGTCCAGTGCTGCGAGAAGCGCCGTGCCTTCGTCGGGACCGCAGGCGTTAATGATCGGACGAATGGTGTTCAGGATTTCAGCCACGACTGCTGAGGAGGCAGGGCCGATGGGGTCAATCTGTTCTGGGGCCTCATCACCCCAGCCCCCATCACGGAGCAGCTTTTGGCTTAGTTCTTCGAGGCGTTCGACGGTATCGCCTGTCGTCCGCCATGTTCCGCCCGTATTCAAAACTTCAGGACGCGGGCCGTCCCAAGCGGTGCCAAGGTCAGCGCTGAGTGGATCAAAACCAAGCGCGAGATCGTCAGCCAGCGCTCTCAGGAGCGACCCATTTGGCCCCACCCCATCACCACGCGGTACGCGGGCCAGAGCGATAGCGAGGTCGAGCGCCTGTTGCCCCGTCGGGGATTGCCCGAAAATATGGAGCCCATCGCGGATTTGCGCTTCCTTAAGTTCGCAAAGATACGCATCGAGTTTGGCTAGGTCCGTGTCCTGATCGCCCGTCATTCCGACATCAGTTGAAAGGCCCGTCACGTCTGAGAGCGACAGAATTTCACGACGCAGGGTGTCGATACGACGGGGATCTACACCTGCCGCTTCGTAGTATTCATCCACCAGTGCTTCGAGGTCGCGAAGGGGACCGTAACTCTCGGCGCGGGTGAGAGGCGGCGTCAGGTGGTCGATAATCACCGCGCTTGTCCGCCGCTTGGCCTGCGTACCCTCACCAGGATCGTTTACGATGAACGGGTAAACGTGGGGCGTCGCACCGAAAATCGCTTCGGGGAGGCAGGATTCGGACAGGGCGAGTGATTTCCCCGGAAGCCACTCTAGGTTTCCGTGCTTGCCCATGTGCACGATCGCATGAGCGCCCATGTGGTGTCTGAGCCAGAAATAGAAGGCGAGATAGTTGTGCGGCGGCACGAGGTCAGGAGAATGGTAAGTCTCTGTCGGATCGATGTTGTAGCCGCGGGCAGGCTGGATGCCGACGACGACGTTGCCGTAGCTGTGGATCGACAAAGCAAAGCCAGCGTCAGTGACAAAGGGATCACTTTCGGGCGTGCCCCAGCGGTCGGATATGCGTTGTTTCACGTCCCAAGGCAGCGCGTTGAAGTGCGAAAGGTAATCGGGCAGCGAAAGCGCTTCGCCGCCTGCCTTTTCAGCGCGATCCGTGAGCCAGTTGGTCGGACCCGCCGTGATGCGATCCATCAGCACGCGACTGTCTGGCGTTTCCGTTTGGTATCCAGCGGCAGCAAGGAGTGCGAGCGTATGAGTTGTGCCCGCGGGTGTGTCGAGGCCAACCCCGTTCGCAAGACGACCGTCTTTGTTCGGGTAGTTTGCGAGGACGATGCCGATCTTGCGGTCTTTGGGCGCGGTGCGGCGAAGGATGGCCCAGTTGGTGGCCAGTTGAGTGACGAAATCGATCCGGTCACCGCGTGCTTGATAGGCCGCAACGGGACATTGCGTGGCTTCGTCGAAATAAGCTTGGCCCTTAAAGCTAATCGCACGTGATAGAATGCGGCCATCAACCTCTGGCAAGGCGACGTTCATGGCGATGTCTCGTGCCGAAAGGCCAGTCAGGCCGTCAGCCCAGGCTTCTTCGGAACCACCGGACAGAACGACCTGCAACACGGGGGCGTCGTTCGAAAATGGCGCGGCGAGAGGATTAGGCGCAGATTCATCAGCGTGAGGGCTGCCGACTGCAAAAGAGGTGCAGTTCAGGATGACGTCTGGCGGATAACTGGTGAACAATTGTTCGAGGGTCGCGACAGAAACGGAGTCTTTGAGCGAGGCCACGAAAATGGGCATCGGGTTGAGGCCCGCGCGCATCAGCGACTTTGTCAGTCGATTGATCGGGTTGAGGCCAGCGCCTTGAACCAATGCACGGTAAAACACGATCGGCACGACTGGCGCATCAAGAGTCCATGATGCTTTCAGATCGGTAAGATTCGAAATACCAAGGCCAGGCCAGTAAATACCCGCACGCAAGAGCGGGGAGGCCGCCGCAGGTTTTTCGCCGCCATCGATGAGAGATTTTGCATAGGCGAGGAAGTTAACCGCGTTCTGCGGGCCGCCTTCGACAAGGTAGCTCCACAATGCGTCGTAATCTGCGCCGCGAACGGTCGAAATATCCCGCAGTTCTGCGTCTGGTTTGTCGTCACCGGGCAGAGCGGCGAACGGAATGCCAGCCTCGTGCAAACGAGCCGCATACTGTTCCAACCCGTATTTCCAGTAACCCGCGCCACCCAACACCCGCGCGATCACGATTCGGGATTTCGTCGCGCAATCATCCAAATGCAGGTCTACTGACATTGGGTGCATCAGGTTCATCATCGATGCGAGCCGCAGCGATGGTGCATCGGTCATTTCCGCCCGCGCCTCTGACAAAGCAGCCAATTCGGTGTCAGCGGCAGAGATGACCACTACATCAGCAGGGGTTTGGCCTAGATCGACAGGCTCTTTGTCATCGATATTTCCGGGGGTCGCTGCCAAGAGGTGCATTGTCTAAAGCCTTGGTTTCGGGCATCAGCGCGGCAAAGGAGCCGCATCATGGATTACAGTAAATCGGGTGGCGCTAAGGGACCGAAGGGTCAACCGCGTCACAAAGAGCATAACGCCAAGGGAACAGATAAGAACCCGTTTGGCGGAAAGAACGACAAAGCCGCACTTTTGGAACGGATGAAAAAAGCCGCTGCTGAAAAGAAGGCCGAGTAAGGTCAAAGCGGCTTTTCCATAAAGATGGAGGAGGCCGCATCGGGGTAATCCCCAAACGGACCGCAGCGGGTGAACCCGTGGCGTTCATACACACGGTGCGCGGCGTGGAGGAGGTTTCCTGTCTCCAGCCGCAACCATTCTAGCTTTTCGTCCCGTGCTTCGTCTTCGATCTGCCGAAGAAGAGCAGAGGCTACGCCTTTGCCGCGGGCCTCTGATGACGTGAACATTGATTTCACCTCACCATATCCCTCTTTGATAGATAGCGCCCCTGTGCCGACAATTGTGTCGCCGATCCGCGCCGTAAAAAATCGGATCGACGGAACACAAAGCTCATCGATATCGAGGAAAAAGTTATCCTCTGGTGGGAACAACTCCTCCATCAGGGCGTGCGACTGTTTGAGCAGCGCACTCGCCTGTGGGGCTTTGGGGCTATTCCGTTCGACGATGATCATGCGGACAGCGCTGCCTCAATCGCCGTACGGTCGAGACCTGCTTCGCCAATGACAACCAATCGGGTTTCACGAGCGCCCGAGAAAGGCTGATCGAAATAGGTTTCGATGCGCGGGCCGACGGCCTGAAGGGTCATGCGCATCGGTTTGCCTTCAACAGCGACGAACCCTTTGAGACGCAGGATGTCGTGCGCTTTGATCACGTCCACGACCTGTGCCGCAAAGGCCTTTGCGTCGGTCACTTCTGGCAGGGTGACAACGAAGGATTCGAACTCGTCATGGCCGTGCTCATGTTCGTGGTCGTGATCATCATGGTCGTCATCGTGATCGTCGTCATCATGGTGGTGATGATGGTGGTGAATTTCATGACGCGCTTCGAGGTCGGATTCAGCGCCGATCCCCTGACCGAGCAAAATATCGACGGGGAGTGCACCCATAGTCGCTTTGACAACTTGAACACCATCGCGGCTCTCTGACTTGAGCTGAGCGGTGAGCGCATCAACCTCTTCTGCGGACAAAAGATCGGTTTTGTTCACAACGATCATGTCAGCGCAGGCGATCTGGTCTTCGAAGAGTTCAGACAGCGGTGTTTCGTGATCGAGGTTTTCGTCCAATTTGCGCTGGGCATCGACAGCTTCGACACTGTGCGCAAAACGACCTTCAGTGACGGCCTTGCCGTCGACTACGGTTACAACGCCGTCCACAGTCACTTTGGTCGAGATGCCAGGCCAGTTGAACGCACGTACCAAGGGCTGGGGCAGGGCGAGGCCAGAGGTTTCGATCACGATGTGGTCGGGTTTGTTGTCCCGTTCCAGCAGTTTTTCCATGGTCGGAATAAAATCATCGGCAACGGTGCAGCAAATGCAACCGTTCGACAGCTCCATGATGTCGTCTTCGGTGCAGGTTTCTTCGCCGCAGCCTTTGAGGATGTCACCGTCAACGCCCAAATCACCGAATTCGTTGATGATGAGAGCAATACGTTTGCCCTTGGCATTTTGCAGGATGTGGCGGATCAACGTGGTCTTACCAGCACCGAGAAAGCCGGTGATGACGGTAGCGGGAATCTTGGCAGGCATGGCGGGCTCCGTTATGGGTCGCATATATTTGGCCCGAATGGGCGGGAAAGGAAAGGCGATGGCGGATCGCATCACCATTTGTGAAAGTTGCCAATCCGGCACTGCGCCCAAAGGGGCCGCGTTGGCGGATCAGCTGCGGTCTATGGTGCAGGCCGAGGTCGCAACAACAGACTGCATGATCGTCTGTGGCAAACCCGTCACCGTTTCATTTCGTGCAACGGGTAAGGCCGCGTATCTGTTCTCGGGCGTTGATCCTGACACGCAGGCCGAAGAGATCGCAGAGTTCGCCCGACTTTATGCAGAGGCCGAGGATGGCATCGTGAATGATGTCAGGTCCATCGGCCAACTGCGGTTCTGTTTGATCGGACGTATTCCCGCCTAATCGCGTTCCCAGAGGGCGCCCGCGAAATAGCCGAGCGATAGCCAAGCGATTGCTGCGACCCCGAGGCTGCGGGCAACAAACAGTGACCCGAGTTCAGGCGGCGCATAGCCATAGTAGGTATCCAAGTGCGGTGCGCCGATGAGGTGCGGAAGCGCGATCAGGATAACTGCGAGGGCATAGTGGGCATTCATCTTCCCAAACGCGAAAAGACCGAGACCCGTTGCCGTTGCAGCAACCGTGGCAAGCCACCAGTATTGACGGATGTCCAAGTCTGCGCTCGCTGTACCAGGGAGTTCAGGTGGCAGACCGAACGCTGGCGCAAGGTTCATTGCGAAAAATCCGCAAAGCCCCCAAACCAATCCAGCGCGAGCAGAAATTTTTACGCCCCGCTTAGATACGATTGCGAACAGCGCGACCATAATAAAGGCGAGGCCCGTATATGTCACAAGGTTGCTTGCGAAGGTCGAAAAGTGCCGTGGCAACTCTGCCCAGACATCTGGACGGCCGGCAGGCGACATGGGGCCGAGGTCAGTAAAGTGAACCCGATCACCAAATTCATAAAGTTCACCTTCCATCATCACAGGGACGACAAAGGTAAATTGTAGAAGGGCTGCGAGAGCCCCCGCAGCCAGACCAGCGAACAACGCGCTGGTTAAAATCTTTTTGCTCATTGGATCAGCAGCGCTGCCTTAGTGGCAGGGGAAGCCGATCGAGTGACGCGAGTCGTGCGTCAGATCGTGCGCGGTAGCCGAGTGGCTCAGGCCAGCTGCGAAAACGAGGCCGAGGCCGAGGATTGCAGCAGCAGCGATGGACATCACTTCAGAGTTGATGCGCGCGATAGCGAAAACTTTGGTCATATTTCTTCTCCTGTTCCGTCACACCCGACGGATGGTTTCTAACTTTGCTCGGTCGGTCTCCTGGCTCGCGGGTCGCTGCGTTTCCCCTACCTTCCCGGTTTCCCAGTGGTTTTTAGGGGCACGCTCGCCGCATACAGTCGCGGGGGCGGCTGCGGAATTGGCCCTCCGGATGGGATCCGGCCTTACCGCATTCCCGGTTATCCTCTGACGCTTTGCGTACGTGGTGAGGCACCGAACATCTCTTTGTGCGATTTTGAAGGCCCCCTCGTCAAGGCGGATTCGCGATATGTTGGATGGTCCAAACGTCGCGATCGCAAAGGATATAGGTCTGTGTGATTTCGATATTTTGTGGATAACTCGCCCAAATCCGCCATATGCAGGGTGGTTTCGTTGACTCTAGAGGGCAAGGGTCGCCAAACTACGAAACGTTCAGAATCACATGAGTTTTCCGCGTGAAGTTTACCAAGCTGCGTCTCAATGGCTTTAAGAGCTTTGTTGATCCGACCGATCTGATCATTGCGGACGGTCTAACGGGCGTTGTTGGGCCGAACGGTTGCGGTAAATCTAACCTGCTTGAGGCCTTGCGCTGGGTTATGGGTGAAAACCGCCCGACCGCCATGCGGGGCGGCGGGATGGAAGACGTGATTTTCGCGGGGGCTGCGACGCGGCCCGCTCGGAACTTTGCCGAAGTGTCGCTGGTGATCGATAACGCAGAGCGGCTGGCGCCCGCGGCGTTTAATGATGCGGATAACCTAGAGATTGTTCGTCGGATCACGCGTGACATCGGCTCTGCCTATAAGGTTGGCACCAAAGACGTTCGCGCTCGCGATGTGCAGATGCTGTTTGCAGACGCGTCGACGGGGGCTCATTCCCCTGCCTTGGTTCGCCAAGGGCAGATTTCAGAACTGATCAACGCGAAACCCAAGGCACGCCGTCGTATCCTCGAAGAAGCGGCAGGCATTTCTGGGCTTTATCAACGTCGCCACGAGGCCGAGTTAAAGCTGAAGGCCGCAGAGGCGAACCTCGAACGCGTTGATGATGTGATTGAGCAATTGTCGAACCAGTTACAGCAATTGGCGCGTCAGGCACGTCAGGCGGCGCGCTACCGTGAAATCGGTGAGAAGCTACGTCAGTCCGAAGGCATGTTGCTCTATCGTCGCTGGAAGGAAGCCGAAGAAGCTCGCATGAAAGCGGTGGAGGTTTTGCGAGAGCGGACCGTTGAGGCGTCTCAGGCCGAAGGGAACGCGCGTTCTGCAGGGAAATTGCGCACGGAAAAAGAAGATACGCTGCCAGCCCTACGCGAAGAAGAAGCCATCGCATCAGCGGTGTTGCAACGCCTTCAGGTTCAGCGCGATGCGCTAAAGGATCAAGAGGCGCGGGCGCTTGAAACAATACAGACGCTAAAAAACCGCATCGATCAATTGGCGCGGGATATCGAACGCGAGGCGGGCCTGAATAAGGACGCGGGCGAAACGATTGAACGGCTCGAATGGGAGCAGCGTGAAATCGCGAAAGCTGGGCAGGGTCATGAAGGCCGCCTTGAGGCTGCGCAGGCCGCTGCGCGTGAGGCCGCGGCGACCTTGCAGGATCGCGAAACGATGATGTCTGAGCAGACAGAGGATGTGGCCCGTTTGGCGGCTCGTCACCAGTCTGCGCAGCGTTTGATTGAAGACAGCCGCAAAACTTTGGCAAAGGCAGAAGAAGACGCAACTCGTGCCCGCACGGCCATGGCTGACGCTGAGGCTGCATTGGAAAAAGCCGAAGCTGATTTCGAAATGGCACAAGAGGCCGAAGAGATTGCCCGCGCGACGGCTGAACATGCCGAAGAAACGCTGATTGAGGCCGAAGCTGCCCGTGCAGAGGGTCAATCGCATGAGGTTGATGCACGGGCCTTGCGGTCGGCGGCTGAGGGTGAGGCTAATGCGCTGCGTGCCGAAGTGGCGGCATTGTCGAAATTGGTCGAACGGGACGCGAAAGAGGGCGGTCAGATCCTCGATTTGTTGTCGGTGAAGTCTGGTTACGAAAAGGCGCTGGGTGCCGCATTGGCGGACGACCTGCGCGCGCCTGCGGTTGGTGCTGATGCTAAATCTGGCTGGGCGGCTTTGCCTGCATACGCGACGCCGCAATCTTTACCGTCAGGTGTGGAGCCTTTGACCACTTACGTTGATGTCCCTGACGTTCTGGTTCGCCGTATGGGGCAGGTCGGTCTGGTCGATGCGGCAGATGGTGCTCGGCTCCAAGTCGATCTGCAGCCTGGGCAACGACTGGTCAGCGTTGAAGGCGATCTGTGGCGCTGGGATGGGTTCCGCGCTGGGGCCGAAGATGCCCCTTCGGCGGCGGCGCTTCGTTTGCAACAGATCAACCGATTGAATGAGTTGCGTGCGGACTTGGAGATTGCGACCGAGCGTGCAGATGCCGCGCGTATCGCCCACGAAGACGTGACAATGCGGCTCGAGAAGCTGACGCAAGCGGACCAAATGGCGCGCACCGCGCGTCGTGCCGCAGATCAACAGGTTGCGGATGCCGCTCGTGCCCTGTCGCGTGCTGAAGCGGAGCGCAACCTGTCCGAGGGGAAACGGGAAAGTTCTGGCCTTGCTCTGCGTCGCCATGAAGAAGAAGCGATGGCTTCGCGCAAGGCGCTGTCAGAGGCCGAGGCGACCGCTCGGGCTTTGCCAGATTTGGCGGATGCGAGAGCAGCGGTTGAGGACGTCAAGATGACCGTCGAAGCCGCCCGCATGATGATGATGACCAAACGCGCGGCGTTTGATGAAGTGCGGCGTGAAGGTGACGCGCGTCTAAAGCGGTCTCAGGAAATCACCAAAGAGATCAGTGGTTGGCGCCACCGTTTGGATACGGCGACGAAACGGACGTCCGAATTGGAAGAGCGCAAGGCGGAGAGCGAAGAGGCACTCTATGAGGCCAATGAGGCGCCAGAGGAAATTGCTGCCAAGCGTGATGAACTCGCCCACGCAATCGAAGAAGCAGAGGAGCGGCGCAAAGGGGCTGCAGACAATCTGGCAGAAGCTGAGACCGCACTGCGTGACGCGCAAATGGCTGAACGAGATTGTGAACGTCTTGCATCTGAGGCGCGCGAGGCCCGCGCCCGCGCTGAGGCCCGAAACGAGGCCGCTCGCGAAACTGTAGCTTACGCGGCCGAACGGATCATGGAGGCGCAGGAAACGACGCCTGATAAGCTCCTCGATGCGCTGGGCGTTGATCCAGATAAAATGCCACCTGCCGAAGAAATCGAAGTTCAGGTGAATAGTTATAAACGTCAGCGCGACGCGCTGGGCGCTGTTAACCTTAGGGCCGAAGAAGACGCGGTTGAGGTTCAAACCGAATACGACAAACTCACTGGCGACAAAGTGGATTTGGAAGAAGCGATCAAAGCCCTGCGGCAGGGGATCTTTGGTCTGAACCGCGAGGGTCGCGAACGCCTTTTGACTGCCTTCGAGCAGGTGAATGAGAACTTCGGCATGCTGTTCACCCACCTGTTTGGTGGTGGCGAGGCAAAGCTGGTTCTAGTTGAGTCTGATGACCCGCTCGAAGCTGGTCTAGAGATCATGTGCCAGCCACCCGGTAAAAAGCTGTCGACGCTTTCCCTGTTGTCGGGTGGTGAGCAAACCTTGACCGCGATGGCGCTGATCTTTGCGGTGTTCCTCGCGAACCCCGCGCCGATCTGTGTTCTCGACGAAGTTGACGCGCCATTGGACGATGCCAACGTGACGCGGTTCTGTGACCTCTTGGATGAAATGACACGCCAGACGAACACGCGTTTCTTGATCATCACGCACCACGCGGTGACGATGGCGCGGATGGACCGTTTGTTCGGCGTTACAATGCAGGAACAAGGGGTTAGCCAGCTAGTCAGTGTCGATCTGAAAAAGGCTGAAGCTATGGTTGCCTAAAGGCAGCGACCTTGGCTGGCAGGTCTAAGTTTGCCTCAATGAGCAAGTTTTCCTCGGCCAATTTCAGGGCGAGCCACGGCTTTATCGTCATCACCTGATCGTAGAATGCGGCGATTTCTTCGACACTAGCGCCGTCAAGGTGACGCTTCATTTCCTGATTGCCGCGATACCCACCGTGTTCGAGCCGATAGGGGAGGCGCGCAATCCAATCAGCGCGATTTTGGGCATGGAAATGTAGTAGTTTGATATCATCGTTAAATGGGATGCCGCGCAATTGCTCGCCATTCACCCAAGCCCCATGAATTCTCGGTTCAAGATCATCGCGCCCTGTTCGGAAGAATGACTTTCCAGCGACATGGCTCAACGCGCCCTTGCGGAGGGCGGGGGCAAACTGCCGAAACGACTGCCGCCAGCGTTGGCGCAGATCTTTGCCTTTGAGCGGTGCGCGGAACAGGTTCGCATCGAAAACAGGAAGCCCTTTAGGGGAATGGACGGCCTCCCATGGGCGCATGCGGACCATGCAATCGGATGCTGTACCCAGCACAGAGCCTATCAATTCGTCGGTATAGATAAACTCGTCCACGTCGATATGCGCGAGCCATTCCAATGGCGCGGCGTCGTAGACCCGCTTCATATTAGCAGCTTGGCGGGGCTGGTGCGCGTCAGGGCGTGAACCGAAGAGGTTGATCCAATACGCCTCGTCGCATCGGATAATTGTCAGCTGTGGATGACCCTCAAACGCAGTGGCGGCTGGGTCGGCCGGATCATCGAAGTGGAGCCAAATATGCGCAACCCCGATGGACAAGTGATAGGCGACAAAGGCCTCCACCTCGGCCAGTGGGGCTTTTATCGTCGTGCATATTCCCCAGTCAGCCATCGATTAGAGGCGGTTCAACAGATCGCGCGTTGGCCAAGCGTCAGCTGGCAAACCGAGCCGTTCTTGCTCTGTCTGAACGGCTTCGCGGGTCATTTCACCGATGATCCCATCGACCCCGCCTACATCGTAACCGCGGGCTTCTAGTCGACGCTGCAGTGTCATGATTTCTTCGCCGTTCAGCGCAGGGTCGGGGTTTCCTGCGTTATAGGCTGGGGCTCCTTCTAGGCGGGTTGCAAAGTAAGCCGCGGTGGTCACATAGACCATCGATTTGTTCCATTCGAAATAGACATGGAAATTCGGATAGGCGAGGAAGGCTGGCCCTTTACGGCCCATTGGTAAGAGGACCGACGCAGGCAAATTGGCGATGGACCCGCTGCGAGCTTGAACACCCAAATTCGCCCAGTCGCGCCCTGACATTTCGTGATTTAGGCCCGTGAGCGACCAATCTAGGTCCGCGGGAACGGTGACTTCTTGCAGCCACGGTTCATTGGCGCGCCAGCCGAGCGACGACAGCATGGCAGCACCAGACATTAGCGCATCAGGCGAAGACCCTTTAAGGTCCACGTGACCGTCCCCATCGCCATCGCGACCGTTTTCAAGAATGTCTTTGGGTAGCATCTGCACCTGCCCGATTTCGCCAGCCCAAGCGCCTCTGGTGTTCGTCGGGCTAAAATCTCCGCGTTCAAAAAGGGTGAGAGCTGCAAAGACTTGTGGGCGGAACAGTTCTGGTCGGCGACAGTCGTGAGATAGAGTCACAAGAGCATTGAGTGTGTTAAAATCGCCTTGGACCTGACCGAAATCGGTTTCAAACGCCCAAAACGCCAAGAGAACCCCGCGATTGATGCCATATTCGCGTTCGATGCGGTCGAAAACGGAATCGAAACGGTCTGAATAGATCGCGCCGTTGTTGACCCGATTTTGGGAAATGAGACTGCGCGAGAAATCGATAAAGTCCTTCTGGAAAACACCTTGCCGACGATCAGCCCGAAGAACGGCATCGTCTTGGGTTACGTTCGCAAAGAACTGATCGACCGTTGCGCGATCATGGCCGCTCTCAACGGCTTCTTGTTTGAGACCTTCGACGAAATTCGCGAAAGAACCGCCGCAAGTCGTGGCCTGTGCCGAAGTTGCGCAAAGGGCAGCGATGAAAGGCAAAACAAAACGCATGGGACCTCCGACAGTTTGGCGAGAGGGTATCAGTCGGATCAGCGCATGCAACCTTAGATAAAAGTGATGCCCAAAATCACGACACATGCGATGCCCCATGCCCACCATAGTTCACGCACGGCACGGTCTACGTCTTCGGCGGTGGCGTCTTTCCGTCCGTCTGCATTGACCCACGGATAATCGCGCATTTCGCCGTGGTATGCGCGTGGACCTGAAAGGGCGATCCCGAGGACACGAGAAAGGGCTGCCTCCGGCCATCCAGCGTTCGGGCTACGGTGCAATCCTGCATCCTTACGGATCGGTGAGAATTGCCATAGGTCCGGTTTGAGCGCGACGAACAGAATTGCCGTCAGACGGGCTGGAATGAGGTTCAGGAGGTCATCGAACCGCGCTGCAGCCCATCCGAATTGTGCATGGCGCGGGGTTCGGTATCCGATCATGCTGTCTGCGGTGTTCGTGATCTTGTAGACTAAAAGGCCGGGCAGCCCGCCAACCGCAAACCAGAACAACGGAGCCAGAACGCCGTCGCTAAAATTCTCGGCAGCGCTTTCGATTGCCGCGCGAGCGACGGCGGGTTCGTCGAGTTCGGCGGTGTCACGCCCCACGATCATGGCAACAGAGGCACGGCCTGCCTCGACCGAGGTACGCAGTCCTTTGGCTACGTCAGCAACGTGTTCCACTAACGACTTCTGCGCGAGGAGCATCGCGCCGACGATCGCTTCGGCCCAGAAGCCAGGTAAATCCTGAAGGCCCATGCCCAATAGTGCGAACATCACGACGAGAATGGCGAAGGACGCGATGCCTTTGTCTTTGCGATGCGTGCCTTTGTTAAACGACGTGTCGATGAAACTGACGCATTTCCCCATCAAAACCGCAGGATGGGGAAAGCGCGACCAGAGCCACTTTGGCTCTCCGAAAATCGCGTCCAACACCATGGCCAACAGAACGCTCATAGCGCGGCCTCGAGCTGTTCCCATTGATCAGGCGCAGGGAGACCAAGACGGATCCACGTTTTCGAATAGGGGAAAATGCGTGACCAGACATGGTTTTGGGCCAAACGATTTTGCCAGTTGGCGGCATCATCGACATTGTAGAGCCTAAAGAGTGGCGTTCCGCCGACCAGCTTTGCTCCTTTGCGCAGCATAAGATTGTCGAGGCGTTGTGCGTCCTCATTCAACCTGACCCGCGTTTCGACGGCCCATGAGGTGTCTCGCAAAGCTCTCGCACCAATCTCGAGAGCTGGGCCATTCACGGACCACGGTTCTTGTAGCGCTTTCATCCGATCGATGAACGACGGGGCAGCGATCATGAACCCCAAGCGTAGTCCTGCGAGGCCCCAGAATTTGCCAAAGCTCTTGAGAATGACAATTCCCTCGTCCGCGGCTTGGGCGATATGGGATTGTTCGGGCCAAACATCACAAAAGCTTTCGTCGATCACGGTTAGAGAGCGGTCTCCGAAAATGTCACTGGACCAGAGTTTGCCATCGGGGTTGTTCGGATGGACGTAAACATGGCTCGACGCTTGTACGGTATCGCCATTGCCGAGCTTGCCCGCTGCATCAAAAGCTGCCGCATGCTCGTTGTATGTGGGCGTTGGGATGTAGGCGCTGTTGCTATCTGACAGGCTGGGCATTCGAGCTATGAGCGCAGAGGCACCATTGGCGGGTAGGATATCGGCACCGTCGGGCACGTTCCAAAACTCTCGCGCGGCGGTGATGAGCCGATCCATAGCACCGCTGTCAGGAAGAGTATTCCACGCAACCGCCGAAATATCACGAACGGGGTAGGGGACTGGGTTTATCCCTGTCGACAGATCAACCCAGTCAGAGCGATTGCCGCCCCATTTTGCGACAGCGGCATCGACGCCACCACCGTGATCGCGGGCCATCAGTTCTGCTCCGGCAAGGGGATGTGGCGGGAGACAAAGTGTCCTTTGACGCCGATAGGCCACTGGCGGAAAGGAACTTGGCCCGTTTCGCTTTCTGAATGCATGACGGCGTAGTCGACGATTGCCTGAGCATCGGACGGTGTGGCGTCAAACATGCCGAGGGAGTAGCTGATTTTCCCTGCGCCTTGAACGATCACGTTGCAGGCACGTTCGCATCCCATTGTGCAGGTAACGCGGCGAGTGTTGATGCCAGCAGGTTGCGCAGCGGCTTCGATCAGTTCAGCAAAGGCTTCACCGTCTGTTTTGTCCATGCCGCGCTCGCCCCAATCAGCGCGCTTGCACCCTGCACATATGGTAATCCAGCTGGTCATTGATCATCCTCTTGCTTCGCGCCTTTTCAACCCGATTGGGCGTCGCGAAACAAGAGTAGGACGTCAACTTCGTCTGCACAGGTCAGGACACGACCAAGATGCCACTATCCGCGTCCATGTGGTGCGTTCCAGTCCAGATCAGGCCCGACGGGGACAATGCGGTGCGGGTTAATCGTGTCGTGGCTGTAGTGATAGTGGTGGCTGATGTGGTCGAAATGGGTCGTCTCTGCCACGCCTTCGATCTGATAGAGCTCGCGGGTGTAGGCCCAGAGGTTCGGATATTCGATCAGTTTACGACGATTACATTTGAAGTGGCCATGATAGACAACGTCGAAACGCACGAGTGTCGTCCAGAGGCGCCAATCGGCTTCGGTCAGGGTGTCGCCTGTCAAATAACGGTTGGTCGAGAGGATGCCTTCGAGCCAATCGAGGCTGTCGAACAAAGGGCCTACGGCTTCTTCATACGCGGATTGGCTGGTGGCAAAGCCTGACTTGTAGACGCCGTTGTTTACCGTGTCGTAGATGCGTTCGTTCAACGCCTCGATCTGATCGCGAAGGCTTTCGGGCCAGTAGTCGTCCGTGTTTCCAGTGATGTCATTGAATGCGGAATTGAGCATCCGAATGATCTCTGAACTTTCGTTAGAGACAATCGTCTGACGTTCTTTGTCCCAGAGGATCGGCACCGTAACGCGTCCAGAGATGGTTGGATCAGTGCGTGTGTAGATGTCGCGCAGAAATGGCAGGCCAAAGAGGGTATCGCCCGTCGCGCCGTTAAAATCGGTGTCAAAGGTCCAGCCATCGCTCAGCATATGGGGGTGCACGACAGAGACGCTGATGTGATCGGTCAGGTCCTTGATTGCACGGAACACGAGCGTGCGGTGCGCCCAGGGGCAGGCGTAGGACACGTAGAGGTGGTAGCGACCGCTTTCGGCTTTGAACCCACCTTCGCCAGTTGGTCCAGCCGATCCATCAGCCGTAATCCAGTTTCGAAAGGCAGCCGTCGTGCGCACGAATTTACCGCCCGTCGATTCGGTGTCGTACCATTCGTCGCGCCATGTGCCGTTGTCGAGAAAACCCATCCTATGCCCTTTCGTGTTTCGACTAAAAGATAGGCAAATGGCCTGCGCAGGCAACCGAACTGTTCGAACATGTCCCTTGCGTCACCGCACAGGTCGTTTTCGATCTACCCTGCGACGTTTAACCGTTTGCCCCCTATGCCCTACCCCTGTAGGAAGTCCCGAGACGAAGCCTAAACTAGGCCAGAGCGGTTGGTGGTGCGGCGGTCGACCTGAATTGGGACCAAAGCTCACGTCGTCCGATCCCCGCATTTTCGCGGTCCTCTGGTCTTTATCGGAACGGAGGTCACGCCATGCGCAGCGCGCTTACTCTTATCCTTTTGCTGACGGCAAATGCCGCCTCGGCCCACGTGGGCCATTTGGGCGAGATGGCTGGTCACGATCATTGGGTGGCAGGTGCGGCGCTGGGTCTTGCGATCCTCCTTGGGCTTCGTGAGGCTTTGAAGGCGCGTAAAGAAAACGCTGAAAAGGCGTCAAAAGAGGCTGAAGAAGAGACCGAAGAAGAAGTCGAAGGCGAAGAGGTGCCAGCATGAAAACGGGTGTAATGATCTGCGGCCACGGTTCGCGGAGCCAGTCGGCAGTTGATGAGTTCAAAGTGCTGGCCGAGAAACTGCCCGCTTATCTGCCGTCGGACTGGATGGTTGATTACGGCTACCTCGAATTTGCGAACCCAGTGATCCGTGATGGTCTCGATAACCTGCGGAACGCTGGCTGCGAACGTATCCTCGCTGTTCCGGGTATGCTCTTTGCGGCGATGCACTCTAAGAACGACATTCCCACCGTGCTGAACACCTACGCGGCCAAGCACGGTATCGACGTGAAATATGGTCGTGAATTGGGTGTCGATCCTAAGATGATCGCGGCGGCAGCAGATCGCATTCAGACTGCCGTTGACGCTGCCAACGCGGACCTTGGTGATGTGCCGATGCATGAAACCTGCTTGGTCGTGATTGGGCGCGGTGCATCTGACCCCGATGCGAACAGCAACGTGTCCAAGATTGCTCGTATGCTCTGGGAAGGTATGGGATTTGGCTGGTGTGAGGTCGGGTATTCCGGCGTCACATTCCCGCTGGTCGAACCAGCCCTGCAGCACGTCGCAAAGCTAGGCTACAAGCGCGTCGTTGTATTCCCATACTTCTTGTTCACAGGTATTCTGATCGACCGCATTTACGGCTTTACCGATCAGGTTGCGGCTGAACACACCGACATCCAATTCGTCAAAGCAGGCTATTTGAATGATCATCCAAAGGTTCTCGAAACCTTTGCAGAGCGTATCAAAGAGCAGACAGGCAGCGTTCCTGTTCCGAACTGCGGTATATGCCCGTTCCGCGCGCAGGTGCTCGCGGTTGAGGACGGCGAGGCGAGCCAGATTTCCCCAGAAGAACGTCGCGCGGCATTAGAGGCGAGCGGCCACCCTGCCTACGGCGAAGTCCCGCCGCCGACCTGCGTATTGTGCAAATACCGCACCGAAGTGATCGGCTTTGAGGCCGAAGTGGGTGCCGTGCAAGAAAGCCACCATCACCACGTCGAGGGCCAAGGGGCAAGCGCACCGGGTTCGAACGTTGCGGACTGTTCGCTGTGCGATACCTTCTGTACAGGCTTGTGCCGTCTGCAAGGACACACCCATCACGACCACGGTCATCACCACTATGGCCATGATCATCATCACCACCATGATCACGATCATCACCATGGGCACCACCACCATCACGATGATGGGCATCATCACCATCATGACCACGATCACCACCACCATCATGGGCATGATCACGGGCACGACCATCACCATGCTCCTTATCCGCACGCCGATCACCCATTGGGTCCAAAGAGCGCGCTGAAATCCAAGAGGCCCTGACTATCACACCCGCCCCACCCCTCTGATCGAGGCGTCGGGGCGGCCGCTGCCCTGACAGGGAACCGACATATGCGCCCATACGAAAAAGACCCATCCGCGATTTACGCGCAGAGCTTTGCCACTGTGCGCAAAGAGGCGCGCCTTGATCGATTTCCGCAGGATATGCAGCCGTTGGTGACGCGGTTGATCCATTCCTGTGGCATGGTCGAAATCGCAGATCGTCTTGCGTTTACTCCGTCTGTGTATTCCGTGGGTCATGCGGCGCTTCAGTCGGGCAAGCCGATCCTGTGTGACTGCGAGATGGTCGGCGCGGGGATTATCCGTCGCTATCTGCCCGCCCAGAACGACGTGATCGTGACGCTGAACGATCCTCGGACGCCTGAATTGGCCCAAGAGATTGGGAACACTCGCAGCGCCGCTGCGGTTCGCCTCTGGGAACCTCATATCGAGGGCGCCGTGGTCGCCGTCGGCAACGCGCCGACTGCGCTTTTTCACCTTCTTGAACTGATCGATGAGGGTTTTCCAAAACCTGCTGTCATCCTCGGCTTCCCCGTTGGCTTCATTGGCGCTGCTGAGTCAAAAGCAGAACTCGCTGCTAATTCTCGTGGCATTGATTTTGTTGCCCTTAAGGGCCGCAAAGGTGGATCTGCAATGGCATCCGCTGCGGTCAACGCCCTCGCTGCAGGGCTGCCAGAGGAACGGATATGACCGCTTGGCTCAACATTGTTGGGATCGGTGAAGACGGGATGGACGGTTTGACGCCTGTCACACGTGCGACGGTGGAGCAGGCCGACGTCGTGATTGGCGGTGAACGTCATCATGGGCTGACCCCTAACCTCAAGGCAGAGCGGATAGCGTGGCCGTCGCCGTTCGATGCGTTGATCGACACTATTCGCACACATCGCGGTAAGAAGGTCGTTGTTTTGGCAACGGGTGATCCGCTTTGGTATTCGGTGGGGCCAAAAATCGCGAAGTTTTTCGAAGCGGAAGAGGTGGTTTTTCACCCTCAGCTTTCCGCATTTCAATGGCTCGCCGTTCGAATGGGGTGGAGCCTTGCCGACCTCGAAACGCTGACCGTCCACGGGCGACCTGTTCAACAGATGATCCCGTTTATTCGGCCGAATGCGCGTCTGTTACTGTTGACCACAGGCGGACAAACGCCGTCTGAGGTTGCCGAGATTTTGACAGCGCGTGGCTATGGTGCGTCTCGGATCACGGTGTTCGGTGCGCTGGGTGGTGATAGGGAAGCGCGATTTGACGGGATTGCCTCTGAGTGGAATCACGTTGTGCCTGACTTTAACAGTATGGCCGTTGAATGCATTGCGGGCGAGGGCGCGCAAGTGTTGCCGCTGATGGGGCTACCTGATGATGCGTTCGCCTCTGACGGAACAATGACGAAACAAGAAGTCCGTGCAATCACCTTGGCCAAACTCATGCCGATGCGCGGTGCGGTCCTTTGGGACATCGGCTGCGGAAGCGGTTCGGTTGCGATTGAGTGGATGCGTGGCGCACGGGATGCGGTGGCATTTGGGGTTGAACCTCGGGCGGATCGCATCGCCCTCGCGACCCAGAATGCACTGGCGTTGGGTGCGCCGCGAATGACCCTAATTGAGGGCCGCGCGCCTGAGAGTTTGGTTGGATTGCCTAAGCCAGACGCGGTGTTCGTTGGCGGTGGCTTGACCCAAAAGACGTTTCAAATCGCGTGGGACGCATTGTCCAGCCACGGTCGTTTCGTGGCGAATGCAGTTACCCTCGAAACCGAAGCCGTATTGCGTGACCTACATTCGAAATTTGGCGGGCAATTGATCCGCCTCTCGGTTGAACGAGCAGAGCCAGTCGGCCGCCTAACGGGCTGGCGACCGGCAATGACCGTGACCCAATGGAGTATCGTTAAATCATGACCGGAACTCTCTACGGTGTTGGCCTCGGGCCGGGCGCGCCCGACTTGATAACCTTGCGCGCCGCTCGCCTGATCGAGGGAGCACGCGTTGTCGCCTATCCTGCGCTTGTTGGTGGCGAGAGCTTCGCGCGTTCGATCGCTGCTGATTTGATTTCAGCGGATGCAAAAGAAATCGTCATGGAAGTCCCGATGACGACTGAACGGGGCCCTGCACAAGCGGCCTACGACGTAGGCTCCGCGCAGATTGCGGAGGCGTTGGAGGCAGGGCAGGACGTTGTCGTTCTCTGCGAAGGCGATCCGTTTTTCTACGGCTCCTTCATGTATCTCTACGCTCGCTTGTCCGACAGATTTAAATGCGAAGTCGTTCCCGGTGTGACGTCGATCACGGCCTGCGCTTCGGTTGCTGGTCGGCCCTTGGTCGCCCGCAATGAACGCTTAACCGTGCTGCCTGGTCCGCTACCCGAAGATGAACTTCGTTCGCGAATTGCTGGCGCCGAAAGTGTGGCAATTATGAAAGTTGGCCGTCACTTGGCCAAAATTCGTGCGGTAATTAGCGATCTGGGGTTGGCCGAACATGCCACCTACATCGAACGCGCGACCTTACAAAATCAAGTCGTCCTTCCGCTGCGCGATGCGCCGGAAAATGCGCCTTACTTCTCAATGATACTACTGACAAAGGGAGCCGACCCGTGGCTGTAAAACCTGTTGTGATGGCGCTTTCGCGCTCTGGTGAGGCCGTGGCGCATAAGGTCGCGTCTGCCTTGGGTTTGGCCGTTCACGGTCGCGAAGGCCGCGTCGATCAAGCGGATGCATATTTCGGAAATGCGTTGGATCATGCGCGTGATTTGTTTGCGGGGGGTGTTCCAATCATCGGTGTCTGCGCCTCTGGTATTTTGATCCGCGCGGTGGCGCCGCTGTTGTCTGATAAGCGCAACGAACCTCCCGTTCTTTCGGTGAGCGATGACGGTTCGGTCGTTATTCCGTTGTTGGGTGGTCATCGTGGCGCGAACCGTCTGGCGCAAGAGATTGCGACAGTCTTGGAAGCTAAGGCCGCTGTCACCACCGCAGGTGACGTTGCGATCGGTGTTGCGCTTGACGCGCCGCCCGCTGGCTATCGTCTGGCCAACCCGCTGGACGCCAAAGACGCGATGGCGGCTATTCTGGCAGGCGAAGGGATTTCGCTGACTGGCGAGAACATTTTCGACCTCGAAGCCAATGGGGGTGCAGTCAATCTCGTCGTGTCTGAGGCACCTGTGGAAGGAAACGCGAAAACGCTGGTTTACCATCCTCAGACCTATGTCGTCGGGGTCGGGTGCGCGCGCAATGCCGATACTGAAGAACTTTGGTCTCTTGTGACGACGACCCTGCAAAACGCAGGTATCGCACAGGGTGCGGTGGCCTGCGTCGCGACTATTGACCTCAAAGGTGATGAGCCTGCGATGAACACAGTCGCCAAACGGCTCGGCGTGCCGCTGCGTTTGTTCACGGCGGAACAACTCGAAGCACAGAAGGTCGCGAACCCGTCTGAAGTTGTGTTCGCCGAAGTCGGTTGCCACGGCGTGTCCGAAGGTGCCGCTCTGGCGGCATCTGACGGTAAGCTCGTTGTTGAGAAGACAAAGACCGCAAATACGACTTGTGCGATTGCGCGGGCGGATGCTCCGATTACCGAAATGAAGGGCCGTTCCCGTGGTCGTCTATCGGTCGTTGGCATCGGGCCTGGTCAGGCGACATGGAGGACGCCTGAAGTGTCCAAATTGGTCGCGGAGGCCGATGAACTGGTTGGTTACGGATTGTATATTGATCTTCTCGGCCCCCTCGCACATGGAAAAATTCGCAGCGATTTCCCGCTCGGCGGTGAAGAGGATCGTTGCCGTTATGCGCTAGAACGCGCTGGCGAAGGGCGCAACGTTGCGTTGGTTTGTTCGGGCGATGCAGGCATCTATGCGATGGGTGCGCTGACGTTCGAATTGCTGGACCGTTCGCCAGAAGCTCTCGGCGTTTCTGATGCTGCACGTCGCGTTGATGTCGTCTGTTCGCCGGGTGTTTCTGCGCTTCAGGGTGCGGCAGCTCGGGCTGGGGCGCCGCTAGGCCATGACTTCTGCACAATTTCGCTGTCTGACCTTCTGACACCGCGTAATGACATTATGCGCCGTCTCCACGCCGCCGCCGAGGGCGACTTTGTCATCGCCTTCTACAATCCCGTTTCGAAAACACGCCGCACATTGTTGGCTGAAGCACGTGATATCCTGTTGCAGCACCGCCCTGCGGATACGCCCGTGATGCTGGCGTCCTCGCTTGGCCGTCCCGAAGAATATGTTCGCTATCGCCGTCTTGCCGACCTTGAGGTGGATGAAGTCGATATGCTGACTGTTGTTCTGGTTGGTTCGTCAAATAGCCGTCTGGCTCAACTGGGCGAAGGCCCACGTATGTTCACGCCCCGTGGGTACGCTCGCAAAATTGATGGCGACCTGAGCGGTGAAAGGAATTCCAAATGACCGTATTTTTCATTGGTGCTGGACCGGGTGATCCAGAACTGCTCACGATCAAAGCGCAGCGTTTGATTGGTGAATGCCCAGTATGTCTCTACGCGGGTTCGTTGGTTCCCGAGCAAGTCGTCGCCTGTGCGCCTGAAGGTGCGCGTGTCATGGACACCGCGCCGATGACGCTGGATGAAACGCACGCAGAGATTCTGGCCGCTCATCAGCGTGGAGAGAATGTCGCGCGCGTCCACTCTGGTGATCCGTCGCTCTATGGTGCGATCGCCGAACAGATCCGCCGTTTGAAGGCGGACAATATCGACTATCAGATCGTGCCCGGTGTGCCTGCCTATGCCGCCGCTGCTGCTGCTCTTGGCCAAGAGTTGACGATCCCTGAGCTTGCGCAGTCGATCGTGCTCACTCGCATGTCGATGAAGTCGACGTCGATGCCTGCGGGCGAAACGCTGGAGAACTTTGCAAAGACGGGTGCGACGCTTGCGATCCACCTTGGCATTCGTGCGCTTCGTGAAATCGAACGCCAGCTTGCGCCCCATTACGGCGCCGATTGTCCCGTTGCGGTTGTGTATCGCGTTGGTTGGCCAGACCAGATGATCATCCGTGGAACAATCTCTGACATCCATGCCAAAGTGCGCGATGCAAAGATCACGCGGACGGCTCTGATCCTTGCTGGACCTGCCCTTGGTGGGGGGCATGGTTTCCCAGACTCGGCCCTTTATGACGCGGCGCGTCCGCACGTTCTACGGCCCAAAGCGAAGGCATAACGCGACGTTTCCTGTGGAAATTTTGCAACAGGCACAAATGGATAGGTTGATTTGCTTTTTATTAAGCTCATCATCCTATGCATGTCTGGAGGAGACGCCCATGTCCGAATTTCTACCCGAAGCCGTTCGCCAAGGTCTTGAAGATGCTCGCCGCGCCGCATTGTTGCGGTCGTCGCGCCTCTGTGTTCATGACGGTGATGACGTCTATCGTATCCTTCGCATGTGGGACACTGGCTTTGCTATGGATGCTAAAGACGCGCCAAAGTTGCGTGGTCACGTCAAGATCTATGACGGCCCCAAGTATATGTACCAAGCCCTAGTGGTCACGTCGCGCGAAGAAGAAGGCGAACGAGTGTTCGACTTTAAATGGCACCAGGCTGCTGCTGACGGCCCCGCCGCCGATTTCGTACGCGCTCGTGAATTGCCCGCTGGTTATTTGACCAGCAGCTAAGCTGTAGGTGCAAAGCTGGGGCGAGGTGCCCTTACCCCAGCTATCCGAATCGTCACTGCAGATCTGAAAACGCTGCTTTGAGACGCTTTACCGCGTCTTCAATTCGCGACCGTGGTGTCGCTAAGTTGAAGCGTAGGAAGGTTTCACCGCCGAGGCCAAAGCTTGGTCCATGGTTCGGTGCGATTTTGGCGACGGACTGGACGCGAGTTGTGAATTCGTCCCGAGCCATGCCTGTGCCTTCAAAATCGACCCAAGCGAGGTAAGTCGATTCCAGCGCCATCGATTTGACCCCAGGGATCGAATTTACGCCTTCGTCAAAGAGGCGGCGATTACCGTCCAAATAGACGCAAAGCTCATCAACCCACGCGGCGCCTTCTGGTGAGTAGGCGGCCATGGCCATGAACAATCCGAATGAGTTGGGCGAAAGGCCAAGCGCAGCCATCCGAGCGGCGAATTTTGCGCGGAGGTCAGGGTCAGCGATGATCACATTTCCAGAATGGCTCCCCGCGATGTTAAACGTCTTGGTCGTCGCGGTCATCATGACGAGACGGTCTTCAATTCCGTCGATCTTGGTCATTGGGATGTGCGTGTGACCAGGCATAATCAGGTCGTGGTGAATCTCGTCCGATACAAGGATGAGGTCATGGCGTTTTGCGAAGGCTGCGACGGCTTCTAGCTCTGCCTTTGACCAAACGCGGCCGCCCGGGTTGTGAGGAGAGCAAAGAATGACCATTCTTTCCGAGCCTGTCATCTGAGCATCATAGGCGTCGAAATCGTATTCATACCGACCGTTGTTGTTCACCAGTTGGCATTCGACCAGGTTGCGCCCAGCCGCACGAATGACGCGGGCAAAGGCATGGTAAACGGGGGTAAAGAGGACAACGCCGTCGCCGACATTGGTGAACGCGTCAACACACAGCGCTGTGCCGTTGACCAGACCATGTGTGGTGAAAATCGATTTCGGATCGACGCTCCACCCATGGCGGTTTTCCATCCACCAGCAAATCGCGTCGCGATAAGGGCCGTCGTTTCCGAAATATCCCATCACGCCGTGGTTTGCCTGATTGCGGATTGCGTCACGCACGCAATCGGGCGCGGCAAAGTCCATGTCGGCGACCCACATTGCGAGGCCATCATCAGGAGATACGCCATAGATGGCCTGCATCTCGTCCCATTTGACGTTATGGGTGCCGCGACGGTCGATGATTTCGTCGAAATTCATTGGGATCTCCAGAGTTCAGGCCAGCTTTGCGCCAATGTTTGCTTTGATCTGATCCAAAGGTCCAGTGGTGAGCCAATCCTTGCGGGATCGCACGGGAAACGCTACATGCCGAGCATGACATTGCGACCCATCTTGATCCATCCCGACCCGCGCCTGAAAAAGGTTGCTGACCCTGTTGCAGAGGTTTCGAAAGAAATCCGCAAGCAGGCCGACGATATGATTGAAACCATGTATGATGCCCCTGGTATCGGGCTAGCGGCACCGCAGATTGGTATCTTGAACCGATTGCTGGTCATGGATGCACAGCGTGATCCAGAGGCAAAGCCGAATCCGATGGTTCTGATCAACCCTGAAATCATTTGGGAGTCGGACGAAAAGAACGTCTACGAAGAGGGCTGCCTTTCGATCCCCGACCAGTTCGCCGAAGTTGAACGCCCGAAAATGGTGCGCGTCCGTTGGCTCGATCTGGACGGTAAGACGGTTGAGGAAGAGTTCGATAACCTCTGGGCGACCTGCGTTCAGCATGAAATCGACCACCTCAACGGCACGCTGTTCATCGACTACCTGAAGCCGCTCAAAAGGCAGATGATCACGCGCAAAATGCAAAAACTAAAACGCGAATTGGCGCGCGGCTGATGGCGCATCGTCCTTTCGTCATGTGGCCGCATCGGTCATTGCGCACGCCTGCTTCACCTGTCGAAGCCATTACCGATGACATCCGCGCCATTTGGACTGAGATGGTCGAGGCGATGGATGCAATGCCGGGCGTTGGCCTCGCTGCAGTTCAGTTGGGTATCGACCTGCGTTTGGCTGTCGTTGATTGTTCGGACGAGCGTGGCAAAGCTGTGAAAATGGCGAACCCCGAGGTGCTCCATGCTTCCGTTCAGCCCCGCGACCATGAAGAAGCCTCTCCGAATTTGCCCGGTGTTTCGGCCAAGGTGACGCGACCGCGTGCGGTCACTGTTCGGTTCCTGAACGAGCATGGCGAAATGGAAAATCGCGACTTTGTTGGCCTATGGGCAACCTCGGTTCAGCATCAGATCGATCACCTGAACGGCAAAATGTATTTCGACAATCTGTCGAAGGTGAAGCGTGATATGCTGATCCGTAAGGCAAAGAAACTGAACGGATAATCCAATGCGCGTTGTGTTTATGGGGACCCCTGACTTCTCGGTTCCAGTCTTGCAGGCGCTGGTCGATGCGGGCCACGAGGTTGTCGCAGCTTATTCTCAGCCTCCGCGCCCAGCAGGTCGTGGTAAAAAGGATCGTCCAAGCCCCGTTCAGGCTCGTGCAGAAGAACTCGGTATCCCCGTTCGTCATCCTGTGAACTTTAAAGACGCAGAGGATGTAGCGGCGTTTGCGGCGCTACAGGCAGACGTTGCTGTTGTGGTTGCCTATGGGCTTATCCTTCCGCAAAGCCTCTTGGAGGCCCCGAAACACGGCTGCCTCAATATCCATGCGTCTTTGCTGCCGCGCTGGCGTGGCGCTGCTCCCATTCACCGCGCGATTATGGCGGGTGATGCTGAGACGGGCGTCTGTATCATGCAGATGGAGGCTGGATTGGACACTGGTCCAGTTCTGATGCGTCAGACTACCGCGATCGGTGCCGAAGAGACGACAGGGCAATTACATGATTGGCTGTCCGATATGGGCGCAAAACTGATCGTTGAGGCTCTGTCACGATTGGATACACTGACCCTTGAGGTCCAGTCACAAGATGGCGTGACTTACGCATCCAAAATCGACAAAGCAGAGGCGCGCATTGATTGGTCGCAGCCTGCCGAAGTGATCGACCGACAGATACGTGGCCTGTCGCCGTTCCCTGGCGCGTGGTGCGACGTGAATGGCGAACGGGTTAAACTTCTCGGTTCCAAACTGGCCGACGGCAACGGCAAAGCTGGGCAAGTGCTGCACGGCTTCACCATTGCATGTGGTGAGGGCGCGGTAGAGATCACCCGCCTTCAACGTGAAGGCAAAAAGCCCGTTAGCACCGAAGATGCCCTCCGCGGCATGACTTTGCCGGAGCACATCTGATGTTCCTTCTCATGGGATTGCCGCGCATGGCGCTGAATTTCATGATTTGGTTTCTTATCTGGATGTTTACACGACCAGGTGGTTGGCTTTTCGCCTGTGTTGCCGTGGTGCTTGCGGTCAAAACACTTCCGCCCGAACTCTGGGGTATGGTGAATCCAGAATAATCACTGGCGGGGTGGGCGGCTCTTGTAGGCAGGCATCGACCATCCAAGAGCGAGGCTCCCAGCCCGCAGCGCAAACGTTACGCCAGCACACAACATCAGCGCGATGGGTTGCGTGATCCCTGCGCCAATCGCAAGCATCGCCGCCGCGGCCCCGATAAATGCTGCTGAGATGTATAGTTCGCCTTGTTTGAGGACCAACGGGACCTCATTGCAAACTACATCGCGCATCAAGCCGCCGAAACATCCTGTCGTCACGCCCATAATCAAAACGATTGGCCATTCCTGAGACTGGTTCACGGCCACGCCAACTCCCGTTGGAACGGCGACCGCGAGAGCGGCAGCATCTAGCCAAGTTAATGTTTTTAAACGGCTTTCAAGTAGGTGAGCTGTAAAGAAAGTGCCCATTGCTGCGACCGCGGCAATCACGAGAACGATTGGTTTGTCGATCCAAAACAGAGGGTTTCGATCCAACAAAAGGTCTCGAACGGTACCTCCGCCGACCGCAGTCAAAGCAGCGATAAAAAAGAACCCAACTGGATCGAGCTGCGCACGACTGGCCACCAGCGCACCAGTCAGCGCAAAGATAAACACAGACGAGTATTCGAGAATTTCAAGAAATGACATCGCTCCTCCTCGGTCTGTCGTAGCACAGATTTGCTGCGATGGGACCAAAGAGTAAGTCCAAATAACGATGCCAGATAATGGCGGAGACGAAGGGATTCGAACCCTCGAGACGATTCCTCGCCTACTCCCTTAGCAGGGGAGCGCCTTCGACCACTCGGCCACGTCTCCGTCGACCCGTTTAGCGATGGCTTTGAAGGAAAACAAGGCACCTCTGGCAGAAAGTTTTCGTGGCCGAAATGGTTAAGACATCTTGCGTATAGCTTAAAAGAACATATCATGAACAAAAATGTATGCCGCCATGTATTCGATTACCCTCCCATTTTCTGGAACGGCCATAGCATGGCGTCGGATTGCACGGCGCCTGCTGTCGGCGCGCATCGCACCTGAATTTGTGGAGTGGGCGGTTGGGGCGACGGAGATGGTGCCGACATTGCCTGATGAGCGTTACAAGGCTCGGGTGCCGGAACGCTTTGTCATTTTGACTGAAACCGCCGTGTGGCATTCGGATCCAGCAAGGTTTGACCTGCTATATCGTTTGGCGTGGCGGTTACGCCTCCAGCCGTCGTTGGTCGGAGATCGTTGCGACCCAGACGTCCTACGGCTTCTCGAAATGGAAAATGACGTATTGAGAGCGCATCGAAAATTGGGCCGCGATCTTCGTTTGCATGAGGTGGGGCGACAGGCTGGGCGGCGTATTTTTGCTGGGTGGTGCGATGTGCCGCATGATCCTTTGGAATTGGCGCTGCCAAAGTATCAGCGCCAGTTTTCCGAATTTGATTGGGTTATTTATACGCCCCAGAGGATGGTTCGTTGCACTCAGGGCAATGTCTCAATAGCGCAGGCGCCTGAGCGGCCAGAGTTGCTGCGCGATACGATGCATTCTGACTGGTATGAATGGTTAAGGGCGCAGGTTTGCCCCGCGCCCTCAAACGATAGAACGGATTTTTCGGCCAATCTTACGTATTGAAGAGGAAGTGCATCACGTCGCCGTCTTGGACGATGTATGCTTTGCCTTCCGCACGCATTTTACCAGCTTCTTTAGCGCCAGTTTCACCCTTGAACTGGATGTAGTCATTGAATGCGATGGTTTCAGCGCGGATGAAGCCACGTTCAAAGTCGCCGTGGATCACGCCAGCAGCAGCGGGAGCGCCCGTGCCTTCTTTGATGGTCCATGCGCGGGCTTCTTTCGGGCCAACAGTGAAGTAGGTTTGCAGGTGAAGCAGTTCATAGCCAGCGCGGATGAGACGGTCGAGACCTGCCTCGGTGAGGCCTAGTTCAGAGAGGAACATTTCCTGTTCTTCGTTGTCGAGCTGGCTGATTTCTTCCTCGATGCGAGCGGAAATGACAACGTGGCTGTTGCCCTGAGCCGCTGCCATTTCAGCTACGCGAGCCGATTGGCTATTGCCTGCGCCAGCAGAGGTTTCTTCGACGTTGCAAACATAAAGGACAGGTTTGGTCGACAACAGTTGCAGCATCTTCCACTGCTTCTGGTCGTCTTCCGAAATCTCGACGGTGCGGGCTGGTTTGCCTGCTTCGATTGCGTCCTTCGCGAGTTTCAGGAGCCGTTCCTGTTCAACAGCCTCTTTGTCGCCACCGCGAACCTTGCGGACGATGTTTTGTAGGCGACGCTCGATCGACTCTAGGTCCGCGAGCATCAATTCCATCTCGATGGTTTCTGCGTCGGCGACAGGGTCCACGCGGCCTTCAACGTGCGTGATGTCATCATCTTCAAAGCAGCGTAGAACGTGGGCGATAGCATCACATTCGCGGATGTTGGCAAGGAATTGGTTGCCAAGACCTTCGCCTTTGGATGCGCCTTTGACGAGGCCAGCGATGTCTACAAATGTCATCCGTGTTGGGATGATCTGTTTGGAGCCAGCGATTTCGGCCAGAGCATCAAGGCGCTGATCGGGGACGGCCACTTCGCCGACGTTCGGTTCGATGGTGCAGAAGGGGAAGTTTGCAGCCTGTGCCGCTGCCGTTTTCGTCAGCGCGTTAAACAGGGTCGATTTGCCGACGTTCGGCAGACCCACGATACCCATCTTGAATCCCATCGGACCCTCCTGAAATTGCTCGATTGGCTTCTAGGCTGCAAGGCGCTTCGACGCAAGCGTCGCTGGGGGCATTGCCCCCAGACCCCCAGGATATTTAAAGCACAAAGGCAGTATGGCGGATTTTACTTGCGCTCGAGGGCGGTGCGGTCACAGTGCCCGTCTCTTTATCCCAGAGTAACGTCTAGGATCATCATCAAGATCAGACCGAAGAGAAGACCAGTGGTAGCACGGTTCTGATGCCCGTTGCGGTGCGTTTCAGGGAGGATTTCGTGGCTGATGATGTACAGCATTGCCCCTGCAGAGAATGTCAGTCCTAGCGGTAGGATTTCGTGGGTGACGGAAACTGCGCTAGCGCCAATCAGTGCGCCGATAGGTTCGACCATGCCGGTCAGGGCGGCAACGAGGAAAGACTTCCACCTCGAATAGCCGCGCCCGATGAGCGCAACGGCAACAGCAAGGCCTTCGGGCATGTCTTGGAGCGAGATACCTGTCATAACCGATATGCCGCTGGTTGTGCCGTCACCAAAGGCTACGCCGATCGACATGCCTTCGGGGAAGTTGTGGATGGTGATTGCAATGACGAAGAGCCAGATGCGTCCCATCGCAGCAGTGTCGGCGCCTTCTTGCCCTGTGATGAAATGTTCATGGGGCAACGACGAGTTCAGCCAAGCGACAAATGCAGCGCCGAGGGCGATCCCAAGGCCAGCGATGAGGGAGGCGATCAAGGTAGAGCCGTATTGCTCTGTCGCAATATCAATCCCTGGCAGGATCAGGGAGAAGTAGGATGCCGAGAGCATCACGCCTGCTGCGAAACCTAAAAGCGTATCGCTGGCGCGTTGGCTCAGTGTCTTCCCAATTAACACCGGAACAGCGCCCAAGGCCGTCGCAATGCCTGCGACCAGACCGCCCAGTGTGCCGTTGAGAATGGTTTCCATAAATGCGCTCCCAGAATTTACGCGCATTAAATTTAGAATCATTTTAAATAGCAAGATAATCCAAGGTGTTTTCTCTTTACCAAGGAGCGATTTTGGCCTTTCCAAAAAGGGGATTCGCGTGTAAGAGCGCGGCTTCATCGGGTCGCACACCCTTGGAGGGCGGCCCCTCATCTTATGGAGATTATCAAGATGGCACGTGAGATTCCTGATCTTATCGCCACGGAACGTACGGGGACAGGCAAGGGGGCCGCTCGTCAAGCTCGCCGTGATGGGCTCGTTCCGGGTATCGTTTACGGTGGTGGACAAGATCCGCTTCCGCTGAACTTCAACTACAACAAACTGCTTCAGAAACTGAAGCAGGGCCGTTTCATGTCCACCCTGTTCAACCTGAAAGTTGAAGGTCAGGAAGATGTACGTGTGATCTGCCGTGGCGTTCAGCGCGATGTTGTAAAAGACCTGCCGACTCACATCGACTTCATGCGCTTGAAGCGCACCAGCCGTGTGAACCTGTTCGTGCACGTTGAGTTCGAAAACCACAAAGCTGCACCGGGCATCAAAAAAGGCGGCGTTCTGACCGTTGTTCGTCCGGAAGTCGAGCTTAGCGTTATCGCTGGCGACATTCCTGAGCAGATCGTTGTTGATCTGACAGGCCGCGAAATCGGTGATGTGATCCACATCTCTGACGTAACTCTGCCGGAAGGCGTTTCGCCGACCATCGACCGTGACTTCGTTATTGCGAACATCTCGGCTCCGTCGGGTCTGCGTTCGGCTGGCGTTGACGAAGACGAAGAGGGTGCAGAAGAGTAATTCTCTTCTTCACATCAGAATTAGGGAAACGGGGTCCGACGGGCCCCGTTTTCTTTTGCTACTTAGTGCGATGTTAGGATTGATCCGTGGCAGGCTTCAAGACTGAGCGAACAGGTTACCGCGCGCCTTCACAATGCTAACAAGCAAGATGAAGATATAGATCACGTTCACGGATACGAGCAGTAGCCAAGGGCGGAAAAATACGAGACCGACGACGAGCAGAGTAAGCACGAGCACGACCCGAGAGAGGCTGCGTGGAACTCGGATGGCCTTGAGCGATAGCGTCCTCATTGTTGAGATCATAAGTACGCCAACAAATCCGAGCCAAATTGCTATGACCATAGGAATCGAGTGGGCGTCGAAGTAACCGCCGAATACAAGGAATGCAGGCATCAGCGCGAGCATCGCGCCACCTGGTGACGGGACACCTACAAAATGAGGCGTTTCGCCGTCGTCCGTCTTTGGCTTGTCCTTCATTACGTTGAAGCGAGCAAGACGAAGGCAGGCCGCTCCAGCGTAAACCAGCGCGAAAATCCAGCCGAGGCCGCCAAGAGAGCTCAGGAAAAACTGGTAAATCAGGATCGACGGTGCGACGCCAAAGCACACAAAATCCGAAAGCGAATCGAGTTCGCCGCCCAATTCGGACGTAGAGTTGAGCCGACGCGCCATGAGGCCATCAAGGCCATCCATGACAGCAGCGAGCATGATCAGGAACGTGGCGAGCATGAAACGTTCGTCGACGGCAAAGCGGATGGACGTGAGACCCAAGCACATTCCTGTCAGGGTCACCATATTGGGGACCATTTGGACGAAAGGAACGCGGCCCTTGGTGTCCCGATTGTTTTCGTGCTCGCTCATGAGGTGCCTTAGGCTTGGGGCGCTTCGCCCAAATCTGCAATAACAGTTTCGCCAGCGATCATTGTCTGGCCTATCGATACCATCGGCTTTGCGCCCTCAGGAAGATAGATATCCAGACGAGACCCGAAACGGATGAGACCAAAACGTTCACCAATGCCGATCTCTTGGCCTTCTTTGGACCAGCACAGAATGCGACGCGCGACGAGGCCCGCGATCTGAACGGTGCCGAATTTCCGACCATCGGGAAGCTCGATGGTGATGCCGTTACGCTCGTTGTCCTCGGACGCTTTGTCGAGTGACGCGTTCAGGAATTTACCGGGACGGTATGCAACCGCTGTGATTGTGCCAGCAGCAGGTGCGCGGTTCACGTGACAGTTAAACACCGACATGAACACGGAAATGCGGGTCATGGCTTCGTCGCCAAGGCCTAGCTCTGCAGGTGGAACAGCAGGTTCCAGCAGCGACACAACGCCGTCCGCTGGAGAAACCATAATGCCCTTGCGGTCAGGCGTGACGCGTACGGGGTCGCGAAAGAAGTAATAGACCCAAACCGTCAGGCCGACGCCAATCCAGCCGAGCGGCTCCCACAGAAGGAACAACAGAACCGTAATCGCTGCAGCGATTGCTACAAACTTGCGCCCTTCGGGGTGCATGGGTTTTACAAAGGTCGATAGCATCGAGACAGACATCAGAGCACCATTTTTCGAATGAGTTGGGTCTCTTTAGCCGTGTGGTCGCGTCAAGAAAACCTCTCTTGAGGTGATCGTAGACATATGATCACGAAAAGAGAGGCCTATTTTCTTAGTTCTTTGGGTTCTTCTTAAAACCACCTTTGGGATTGCCGCCTTTGAACGACGACTTGCGGTCGCCAGAAGGCTTGCCACCGAATTTCTTACCAGCTGGTTTGTCACCAAATGTGCGTTTTCCTGCGGGCTTCTTTGCTGCGTCGTCGCCAGCGCGAGCACGCGGCTTAGCAAAAGACGGACGATCAACGCGGCCATCGTCGCGGCGCTTCATGTCTTCTTTCTTCCAGCGCGTTTTGATGCGAGGTTCAGAGCCAGTTTCGCCTTCGGATTTGGCTTCTACTTTGCGAGGTTTAGTATCGGGTTTGTCAAAACGCGCGGGGCGATCAAACTTTGCGGGTTTGTCCTTGCGCTCTGGACGTTCGAAACGTTCTGGACGAGGCGAACGCTCACCACGCTCACCACGCTCACCACGCTCACCACGCTCACCACGTTCTTCGCGACGAGGACGGTCCGACGGACCTCCACGATGGGAAGGACGCTCAGGACGGTCTGGACGTGGGCCGCGCGGTTTACGTGCGTCCATTTCTGGTGCTTGGTCCATGACGACCAGCGAAATGCCCTGTTCCAACTCGAGGTTCGCACCTTCGCGCGCAACCATCGCCTTGCCAGCTTCTTCCTGAACTTCGACGTAGGTGTCCGTATCGTTGATGCGGATACGGCCAATCGCATTCTTGTTAAGACCAGACTGTTTGCACAGCATCGGCAACAGCCAGCGCGGTTCCGCACGTTCGTTGCGACCGATCGAGAGCTTGAACCAAACCGACGGCCCAAATTCTTGTTTCTTCTTCTCGCGATCAACAGACACGCCACCCAGTTCTTCAGGCGGGCAGCGACGTTCTTGATAGAGGCGCAGATAGGCAGCAGCGACTTGTTCAGCGCTGTATTTTTCTAGCAGTTTGCTGGCGAACGCAGCCTGATCCTCGTTGATGGTTTCGGACCATGCAGGGTGGTTGATCAGACGCTCTTCTTCACGTGTTTGAACAGCCTCGGCGCTAGGCGGCTCTGTCCATTCTGCTTCCAGCTTTGCCCATTTGAGCAAACGGGTGATTTTCATACGATCACGCGGTGTGGCGATCAGCGCGGAAATACCCTTGCGTCCAGCGCGACCGGTACGGCCAGAGCGGTGCAACAGGGTTTCAGTGTTTGTCGGCGTTTCAGCGTGGATAACCAACTCAAGTCCCGGAAGGTCGATACCACGAGCGGCAACGTCGGTCGCAACACAGATCTTGGCGCGACCATCGCGCATCGCTTGCAGCGCGTGTGTCCGTTCGGTTTGGGTCAGCTCGCCCGAGAGCGATACAACTTGGAAACCACGGTTCGACAGGCGGGCCGTCAGACGGGCCACGGCTGCGCGCGTGTTCGCAAAGATGATGGTGTTATCGGGGTCATGGAACAAAAGCGCGTTGATGATCGCGTGTTCAGCGTCATGCGGTGCACAATTTAGAACCTGATAGGAAATGTCAGAGTGCTGCTGTTCTTTTGCCGAAACTTCTACGCGCAGCGCGTCCTTTTGGAAGTCTTTCGCCAATTTCGCGATCAGTGGCGGAACGGTTGCGGAGAACATCAGCGTGCGGCGATCTTCGGGTGCTTCGGCCAGAATGAACTCAAGGTCCTCACGGAACCCGAGGTCGAGCATTTCGTCCGCTTCGTCCAAGACAACAGCGCGTGCCATCGTGAGGTCAAGCGCGTTGCGTTGGATGTGGTCGCGAATACGGCCTGGTGTACCGACGACGATGTGCGCACCACGTTCGAGAGCACGACGTTCGTTACGAGGGTCCATACCACCAACAGCGGATGCAATCACGGCACCCGTTTTCTCGTAGAGCCATTCAAGCTCACGGCTCACTTGGAATGCAAGTTCGCGGGTTGGCGCAACGATCAGCGCGACAGGGAGGCCAGCGCGACCAGCAGAGCCGTCATCGTCCAAAAGGTCGGATGCGATAGCGAGACCAAAGCCAACTGTTTTGCCAGAACCAGTACGAGCGGAAACCAGAAGGTCTTTCCCCTCGTATTCGGGATTTAGCACAGCCTCCTGAACATCGGTCAGCGTTGTATACCCACGCTCGGATAGCGCGGCGGAAATAGTCGGGATCATCAGGGAGGCTTTCAAAAAAGGTCGAAGGTGGCCGTCTACACGGGCAGACACGCTAAGTATATAGCAAATATGTTGGCTCTGCTATGACCTGTCGGTATGGATAACATATGAAACTATTTGTCGGCCTCGGAAATCCGGGTGTGAAATACGCCCAAAATCGTCACAACATCGGCTTTATGGCCGTGGAACGTATCGCGAGCGATCACGGGTTTTCGCCGTGGCGCGCCAAATTCCAAGGCCAAACGAGCGAAGGTAGACTGGGGTCCGAAAAGGTTATCCTGCTGAAACCGGACACCTTTATGAACCTATCTGGCCAGTCTGTTGGCGAGGCGATGCGGTTTCACAAGCTCACGCCCCAAGATGTAGTCGTGTTCCACGACGAACTTGATCTTGCGCCGAGCAAGTGTCGTTTGAAAACGGGCGGCGGTCATGCGGGCCACAACGGACTTCGTTCGATCCACCAACATATCGGTGAAGCCTATGACCGCGTTCGACTTGGCATCGGTCACCCTGGGCACAAAGATCGCGTTGCGGGCTATGTTCTGTCGGATTTTGCGAAAGCAGAGCAGGATTGGCTCGATGATATGATGCGTGGAATCAGTGACGGGGCAGGTGCTCTGGCAGAGGGTGATGGCCCTAAATTCCTAAATGCCGTTGCACTACGTGTTGCTCCGCCTCGCTCTGGCACAGGGACGGCTCAGGCCCCGAAGTCGAAGAACAAGCCCGAAAAGCTCGTTAAAAACGAACCGACGGTTGAGGAAGATACCCGCAGCCCGATGGAAAAGTTGGTGGATAGGTTCAGATGACAGGTCGCTTACCCGAGGCTCTTTTAACACAGGCGCAGGCCTGCGAGGCTCTTGGGTCACCGTTGACTGCGAATCTATTGCACCTGCTGGCCGAGAGGCTCACACCAAATTCCCCGCTCACTGTGCGTTTGTTTAATTGGCCGGGTGACATGGGGCCATCGGCAGACTCAGTTCCGTTGCGGCTCGTGGGTGCGTTGAATGCGCTTCGAATGTTGGGGCGCTGTGGGTTGGAAGATGCCTACGAAAACTATGCAACCGATCCTGATGCGCTTTGGGTGGCTGTAGAACGTGCTTTGACCGAAGAAGCCCCTTTCATATCGACGTTTATCGATAGTCCCCCGCAAACAAATGAAGTCCGCCGCTCTGCCGTTCTCATTGCGGTCTCTCACTGGCTGACAAAGCGGTTCAAACTCCCGATGAACGTTTTCGAAGTCGGTGCGAGCGCTGGTTTGAACCTCATGTGGGATAGGTTCGCATTGTATTTGGGAGAGACTGTGTATGGTGACGGCGATAGTCCCGTTCGGTTGGCTCCTGAGTGGACAGGGCCCTATCCGCCGAGGTCAGAGCTGCGGATATTAGATCGGCGTGGTGTGGACCTGAGCCCGATTGATGTTCAGAACCCGCTAGATCGGTTGCGCCTCAAGTCGTACATTTGGCCTGATCAGTTCGAGCGCGTGGCACTCACAGAGGCAGCAATCAGGTTGTGTGATGTCAGCGTTGAACAGGGTGACGCCGTCGAGTGGTTGAATGCCAGTCTTCAAACGACGTGTGGCGCCCTGACGATGGTCTATTCGACGGTGGCTTGGCAGTATTTGCCAGCCGATGCCCAAGAGCGTGGTCGGTCGATTATCGAAACTGTGGGTCGTGCAGCGACTGCAGAAAGTCCGCTTGCATGGTTCCAGATGGAAGCTGACGGTCAAAGCGGGAGCGCAGCCCTGACGTTGCGCATTTGGCCTGGTGAACTGCGGTTCAAAATGGGTCGTGTTGATTTTCATGGCCGCTGGGTTAAGTGGACCCCACCTGTGTGATGAGGCCCCGATGACTCAAATGGACCAATCTGTTAACGTTTACGGTGCACCGCTTATTCCGTGCTCCACCGATCCGATGACCGGATTTTTCCGCGACGGGTTCTGCAATACATGCGAGCAGGACCAAGGGAGCCACACCGTTTGCGCAGTCATGACCGATGAATTCCTCGCGTTTTCGAAATACGTGGGGAATGACTTGTCGACACCGAGGCCCGAGTTCAATTTCGTAGGCCTGAAAGCTGGCGATCAATGGTGCCTTTGCGCTGGACGCTTTTTGCAAGCCGCCGACGAAGGGTGCGCGCCTTTGGTCAATCTGAATGCCACTCACATGCGGGCGCTTGAGATTGTGCCTTTGGCTGTCCTAGAGGCTCACTCTGCCGCTTGAGCGGGAACAGCAAAGGCTGTTTCATCTAACAAATCGTCAATAAACAGGCTGAGAAGCTGAGGGCGTCCCGTAACGCCAGCCTTCCTGTAAATTGCATTCGTCTGCGCTTTAACCGTGCCTTCTGACGTATTGCGAAGCGCGGCGATTTCAGCGGTATTCAGCCCTTTGATGGCAAACAACGCGACGTCTTGTTCCGCGGCGGTGAGGCCCCATGCATCGAACCGTTCGTGCATGAGTTCCATAAAAGCACCCGACGCTGCGCGTAGACGATTTTCTGCCAGTCGAGCACGTGCGGAGGACCGTCGCAAGATGACCGCACCAAAGCCGACACCGATCAAAAGGCCGAATGCGGCGCCGAGTTCGATATATTCCGAGACTTGCCACGAAAATGCAGCAACGCCAAAGACCGACGACAGGATGTTCCATAGGAAAAAGGTGGCGCAAATGATTTGCACCACGAGGACAGCTGTGACTGCCCGCTTGTCCATTAATTGGAACCTATCCCGTTAATCATCGTCGTCCTTATCATCGCCACTATCTTCGTCGTCTTTGCTGTCGTTATCGTTGCCACCTCGATTACGGCCACGATCATGATCATCGTCCTCTTCATCTTCTCGATCATCGTCATTTCCGTGTCTGTCGTGATCGTCGTCGGATTCAATTTCTTCGAGCTCCGCAATGCGGGGGATGATGGTCATATTGGATCGTTTGCTTTCACCAATCGCACGCCAATAGTCCCTCAGCAGTTCGCCCGTGGTTGGGTTAAACACTAGCTCTCTTTCATGGGTCTGATTGCGCGCAACGACTCGAACGCGGCCCAGAAGGGTGCGATTTACCACGATGTCGGTATAGCCCTGCTCCTGCAGCTGCATAACGATGCTGTCTTGGATCGACTGCGCATGCACAGGCGCCCCAAACGCCAAAAGGGCGCTTGTGATCATAATCGAAAGAGATTGGGTCCCGAATTTCATTTGTTCACCAGAAGGGGGTTCTGACAAAATGCCAGAACCCAAATATGTTAGCACGAAGCGTTACGAGTCGTCATTGCTGTCGTCGTCACTATCATCACGGCTGTCGTCGTGGTCATCATCGTGATCATCGTCGTCATGGCCGCGGCCGTGGTGACCACCATTCCGACCGTGATCGTCGTTTAGATCGTGCGAAGGGCCGTCATCGCTTCCACGAACCCGACCCGAGGCACCACGTTCGCCATCGCGTTCTGTTCGAGTTCTGACTTCGCTCGAAATCTCTGCGCCTGTCGCGCGGTCATAAATAACCTCGTATTTCATGCCATCACGATAGGCTTCGACTTTGACAGTGCTGGCCGAGTTATAGATTTCAATGCCAGTGAAGCCACCATTTTGGTAAGCAGAGATGATGTTGTCGATCAGTGGATCGGCTTTGACGGTCAGTGTGGATGCGGCGATCAAAATCGCAGCGGCAAAGGTTATCTTTTTCATAATACTCTCCCTAATTAACGGTAATCCGTGGAGACAGCGTCGCCTGAAAAATGACCGTCGATCTATCCGCGCAGAGTTTATTACAGCCTAGTGATCCATAGGTTGTATGGCTATAAACCAGAGTTTATGCGCCGAAAATCAAAACCCCGCACAATGGCGGGGCTTTGATTTATCATAGTATTGCATACACTTAGTCGCTGTTGCGACCTTCGTTGCCACTGGTCATATCGACTCCTAGGTGGCGCGCAACGGTAAAGATGTCTTTGTCGCCGCGACCACACATGTTCATTACGATGATATGGTCCTTGGGCAGAGTCGGCGCGATTTTCATCACGTGAGCCAACGCGTGAGACGGTTCCAGAGCAGGAATGATGCCTTCAGTTCGGCACGAGAACTGGAATGCTTCGAGCGCTTCTTTGTCGGTGATCGACACATATTTTGCGCGACCGATGTCATGCAGCCACGCGTGTTCTGGCCCGATGCCCGGATAGTCCAAGCCAGCGGAGATCGAGAAACCTTCGAGGATCTGACCATCTTCGTCTTGGAGAAGATAGGTGCGGTTGCCATGCAGGACGCCCGGACGACCGCCTGTCAGCGACGCACAGTGCTCCATCTTTTCGTTCACGCCTTTTCCACCAGCTTCGACGCCGATAATATTGACCGATGGATCATCGAGGAACGGATAGAACAGACCCATCGCGTTCGAACCACCACCAATCGCGGCAATCACGGTATCGGGCAGCCGGCCTTCGCCCTCTTGTTCGGGCAGCTGCCAGCGGACTTCTTTGCCGATGATCGATTGGAAATCGCGAACCATGGCAGGGTAGGGGTGCGGGCCAGCAACGGTGCCGATGCAGTAGAAGGTATCTTCGACGTTAGTGACCCAATCCCGAAGCGCGTCGTTCATTGCGTCTTTCAGGGTGCCACGGCCAGAGGTCACTGGAATGACCTCGGCACCAAGCAGCTTCATGCGGAACACGTTCGGCTGCTGACGTTCAACGTCATGCGCACCCATGTAGACCACACACTTCAGGCCGAATTTGGCACAAACAGTTGCCGTTGCAACGCCGTGCTGACCTGCGCCCGTTTCAGCGATGATCCGTGATTTACCCATGCGGCGAGCAAGGATGATCTGACCAAGAACGTTGTTGATCTTGTGCGCGCCAGTGTGGTTCAGCTCGTCACGCTTGAGGTAGATTTTCGCGCCACCTAGCTCTTCGGTCATACGGCTTGCAAAATACAGCGGGGAAGGGCGGCCGACGTAGTGTTTCCACAGATCGTCCATCTCGGCCCAGAAGGTCGCATCGGTTTTTGCTTTTTCGTACTCTGCCTGCAAATCAAGGATCAGAGGCATGAGTGTTTCAGCAACGAACCGACCGCCGAAATTGCCAAAGCGGCCTTGTTCGTCCGGACCGTTCATAAAGCTGTTGAATAGATCGTCTGCCATCGTGGCCTCCCCGAAGTTCAGCAGAACAGTTAGCGCCTATGCGCTAAGGGGTAAAGGGAGGAACCGTTACGCTTGTGCTGCTGCGATAAATGCGCGGATTTTTTCGGCATCTTTTACGCCTGCAGCCAATTCCACGCCTGACGATACATCTACCTGACGCGCGCCAGTCATATCGATTGCCTGCGCAACGTTGTCAGCATTTAAGCCGCCCGCCAGCATCCACGGACGGGTCCAATACTTGCGCCGTACCATTTTCCAATCCCACGCTGCGCCGTTCCCACCTGGACGGTCAGAGTCCTTGGGCTGTTTCGGTTCAACGAGGATTTGGTCGGCGACTTGGGCGTAAAGGTCGATCTGGAACAGATCGTCTGGGGACGAAATGCCGATAGCTTTCATAACAGGTAGGCCATAGCGTTCACGCACTTCGGTCACGCGCTCTGGGCTTTCTTTGCCGTGAAGCTGCAACATGTCGAGCGGCACTTTGGCTGTTAATTCATCCAAGAATTCGTCACTCGCATCAACAACGAGCGCTACCTTTGCGACGCCAAGTGGGACCTCAAGCGCCAAGGCTGCTGCTTCGCCGATGGTGACGTTGCGTGGACTCTTTGGAAAGAAGACGAACCCAAGGTAAGCCGCTCCAGCATCGCAGGCGACCTGAATGCTGGCCGCATCGCGCAGCCCGCAGATTTTCACTCTGACATCAGGCATAATTACGAACGTTCGAGCAGTTGAAGAACGTCATCTTTGCCGTCGCCATCCGCATCGCGGAGACGGTCCAATTCACGACGAAGTTGCTTTGCTTCTTTGCCACGTGCACGGGCTTCGGAACGGGTTTTGTGTTCGCGCAGCCATTCCCAAAGGAATCCGATGAGCAAACCAACACCGACACCTAAGAAAATGGCAATGAACAAAGGCACCTGAACGGTCGGGGCTACGCCGATGAAGTCAGCGAGCAAGTTCGGCATGGCGTGGATCGTCACGATGTCACGATTTGCCAAACCAACAAGCACAAGACAAAGGGCAACAATGCCCCAAAAGGCGTAGCGAAGCGTTTTCATTCGGTTCTCTTATTCGTCGTTCAGTCGATCGCGCAGCAGCTTGCCTGTCTTAAAGAACGGCACGTGCTTTTCTTCGACGTCGACAGATTCGCCGGTGCGCGGGTTACGGCCCGTTCTTGCATCGCGTTTCTTGACAGAGAATGCGCCGAAACCGCGCAGCTCCACCCGATGACCAGCGGCCATCGCTTCGGTGATGGTGTCAAAGACCGTGTTCACGATCTTCTCTACATCACGCTGGTAGAGGTGAGGATTTTCGTCGGCGATCTTTTGGATCAGTTCTGACCTGATCATAGGCGTGGACCCCCCGGGTATGAAACAGACGGCAGGTTCACCCTGCTCACTGCACGACTATAGGAAAACAGAACCCATCGGGGAATAGCCGTCATAGGGTGTAAATCGCGAAAATTGCATCAATTTCGGGCCTTTGGCTGGTGATTGAGGAATTTCGGCAGCGACTTCCAGGTTGGGCACAAACGCTGCATCGCAGCACTGACGCAGCGATTCGCCAAAGAAAAACCCCGCTGCCTTACGACAGCGGGGTTCATTTTTTCACTCAAAAGGGGACTTATTCGTCCGAACCTTTCAGAGCTGCACCGAGGATATCGCCGAGCGAAGCGCCAGAAGCGGACGAACCGTACTGTTCTACTGCTTCTTTCTCTTCTGCGATTTCACGTGCTTTGATCGACAGACCCAGTTTGCGGGTCTTGCTGTCTACGTTGGTCACGCGAACGTCGACTTTATCGCCTACGCCGAAACGCTCAGGACGCTGTTCGGCACGGTCACGCGACAGGTCCGAACGACGGATGAACGACTTCATGCCTTCGTACTCAACCTCGATGCCGCCATCTTCGATTGCGGTTACGTTAACGGTGATCACCGAACCACGCTTTACGCCGCCAATGGCTTCAGCGAACGGGTCGCCTTCCATTGCTTTGATCGAGAGCGAGATGCGCTCTTTCTCAACGTCGACTTCGGTAACGACAGCCTTAACAACGTCGTTCTTGTGGTAGTTCTGGATTGCGTCTTCGCCACGGTCGTCCCACGACAGGTCGGAGAGGTGAACCATGCCGTCGATGTCGCCAGGCAGGCCGATGAACAGACCGAATTCGGTGATGTTCTTAACTTCACCTTCAACCTGTGTGCCTTCTGGGTGGGTCTCAGCAAAGACTTCCCACGGGTTGCGCTGGGTCTGCTTGAGGCCGAGCGAAACGCGACGCTTGGACGAGTCGATTTCGAGAACCATGACTTCGACTTCTTGCGAGGTCGAAACGATTTTGCCCGGGTGGACGTTTTTCTTGGTCCAGGACATTTCGGAAACGTGAACCAGACCTTCAACGCCTGCTTCGAGCTCAACAAATGCACCGTAGTCGGTGATGTTGGTTACGCGGCCAGTGTGTACCGATTCCAGCGGGTAGCGAGTTTCAACTGCATCCCACGGATCGTCCTGAAGCTGTTTCATGCCCAGAGAGATACGGTGGGTGTCTTTGTTGATCTTGATGACCTGAACGTTGATGGTCTCGCCGATCGACAGGATTTCCGACGGGTGGTTAACACGGCGCCATGCCATGTCGGTGACGTGCAGCAGGCCGTCAACGCCGCCCAGATCAACGAACGCACCGTATTCGGTGATGTTCTTGACCACGCCTTCAACAGCCTGACCTTCAGTGAGGTTGCCGATGACTTCAGCACGCTGTTCAGCGCGCGACTCTTCGAGGATCGCACGACGCGATACAACGATGTTGCCACGACGGCGGTCCATTTTCAGGATTTGGAACGGCTGCTTCAGACCCATCAGCGGGCCAGCGTCGCGTACGGGACGTACGTCAACCTGCGAACCCGGAAGGAACGCAACAGCGCCGCCCAGATCGACAGTAAAGCCACCTTTGACGCGGCCAAAGATTGCGCCTTCGACGCGCTCTTCTGCAGCGTATGCTTTTTCCAGACGATCCCATGCTTCTTCGCGGCGAGCCATTTCGCGGGAAATGACAGCTTCGCCGCGGGCGTTTTCAGCCGCGCGCAGGAACACTTCCACTTCGTCGCCAACAGCGATCGAGGGAGCTTCACCCGGGTTTGCGAATTCTTTGAGGTCTACGCGGCCTTCCATTTTGTAGCCGACGTCGATGATAGCCTGACCGGCTTCAATCGCGATAACCTTACCTTTGACAACCGAACCTTCAGCCGGGGTGTCAATTTCGAAGCTTTCTTGTAGGAGGGCTTCGAATTCCTCCATCGATACGTTAGCCATCTGGCGTTAATCCTTTTCACGGTTTTTCTGGCCTAGCGGTTGGATCCGCCGGTCTTTTGATTGGCGTCGGTAAACGCAAAACAAAGAGGGCCGGAATGTCCGACCCTGCCTGATCCTGCGTCCACAGGTGTAACCCCTGCTTTTAGACAAGGGCGCATTTACCGCAGAAACCCCAACAGGGCAAGGACGGAATCCAACCTTGCCCCGTCAGGTGCAGCTTACTTTACATCGGTGACGATGCTGTCGCGCGAACGGCGAACTTTTTTCTGCGGGGCGAGCCAGTCGTTCGGCTCATCGCGGTAGCCGATTGCGAGCGTGACGACGGACTTCAGGCCCTTTTCTTTGAGGCCGAGAATTTCGTCGAATTGCGCAGGGTCAAAGCCCTCCATCGGTGTCGTGTCGACGCCTTCTTCGGCAGCTGCCATCAAGGCAAAACCGAGTGCGATGTAGGCCTGACGTGCCGCATGTTCAAAGTTGGTCTGAGCATCGCGAGCCAAATACATGCCTTTGAGGTTATCATAGTAGCCATTTAGCGCCTCACGGGTTTCTTCGCCGCGAATTTCTGCGTGAAGGTCAACAACACTGCTGATATTTTCGTCGGTGTAGTTTTCCCACGCAGCAAAAACGAGAACTGCAGACCCATCAGTGATCTGCTTTTGACCGAATGCGGCTGCAGACAGCTTTGCGCGCACATCATCGTTGGTCACGAGGATCAGTTGGAACGGCTGCAGGCCAGACGATGTCGGCGCGCGGCGGGCCGCATCAACAATGCGTTCGATTTTTTCAGCGGGAACAACCTTGGACGCATCCATAGCTTTGGTTGCGTAGCGCCAGTCGAGTTTTTCGTAGAACATCCTATTACCTTTCGAGGAGGGTGGTATAAATTCGATACTGGGTATATATTTGTGACCAATATGGCCTTCAAGAAGGCACATTTCGGATACTCAGTATCAAAGAGGGAACCATGAAGGACGTCGGCCACTGCCCGCTTCAATGCGAGAAAATCAATAGTGTTTTGTCCCGGATCGGTGACAGATGGAGCATCCTTGTGATGATCGCTCTCAAAGGTCGTCAGGTCATGCGTTTCAACGAGTTAAAGCGACATCTGGGCATTACTCAGCGCATGCTTTCCCTGACTTTGCGGGAGCTAGAGCGTGACGGGCTCGTGAACCGTACGGCTTATGCAACGGTGCCGCCGACGGTCGAATATGAATTGACCGATTTGGGCCAGTCTTTTGCAGAAACGATCGGTGTGATGGGCGAATGGGCTGTTGAGCACTTGGCAGAGATTGACCGTGCTCGCGCAGAGTATGATCGGAAAAACGCAGCTTAACGTGCGGCGTTGATCGCATTCACGGCGGCGGCAATAGCGTCTTCAATCGACAGATCACTTGTGTCGATCAGAAGGGCATCGTCGGCAGGTTTCAACGGCGCATCGGCACGATTCATATCGCGGTCATCGCGTTCCCGCACCTCGGCCAATACCTGTGCCTCGTCGCCACCGACCTCCAGCCACCGACGGTGGGCGCGAACTTCGGCGCTCGCAGTAACAAAGAGTTTTACATCAGCATTAGGGCAAATGACCGTCCCAATATCGCGACCATCGAGGACCGCACCGCCGTCTTGCGTGGCAAAGCGACGTTGAAAATCTACCAAAGCAGCGCGGACTTCTGGGATAACTGCGACCTTGGATGCCGCTTGCCCAGCCGCCAGCGACCTCAGATCATCGCGGCTCAGGTCATCGTTATTCAGCGTTTGGGCCGCAGTAATCGGATCAACGCCATCCGCAGCTTTCGCGCCCACGGCTCTGTAGAGCAATCCGGTATCAAGATGTGCAAAGCCGAATTTCGCAGCGACGGCTTTGGAAATCGTCCCTTTGCCTGCAGCGGCTGGGCCATCGATGGCTACTGTGAAAGTCATGTTCGCCTCTTACTTAAGGGAGCCGTGCGCCGCCTTGCACCCACATCTCGAACAAGCGGACAGCACCAAATGCGATCAGAATGCCTGTCACAAAGATGGTCCGCCAGTTCCGTTGTGGCTTTTCGCTCATTAGGAATTGGACCGTTCGATCGCTGCGCCCAAGTCCGCCATGAGGGGTTCAAAGATCGGGAACGAGGTCGCAATCGGCGAGCCGTCATCAACCGACATCGGTTTGTTCGTCGCCATGCCCATCACCATGAACGACATCGCGATGCGGTGATCGAGGCGAGATTCAACCGTTACGCCGCCCTCAACGTTACCAAAGCCGCGACCTTTGACGATCCACCAATCGTCACCTTCGTCAACTTCGACGCCAGCAGCGCGTAGACCTTTGGCCATCGCATCAATGCGGTCGGATTCTTTGACGCGCAGTTCCTTAACACCCTTCATCACTGTGTCGCCTTCAGCGAAGGACGCGACAACGGACAGAACAGGGTATTCGTCGATCATCGAGGCAGCGCGAGCAGGCGGAACTTCGATCCCTTTGAGGTTCGGTGAGTATTTTGCACGCAGGTCGGCAACGGGCTCGCCGCCTTCTTCGCGCAGGTTCTCGTATTCCAGATCGGCGCCCATTTCGCGCAGTGTTGTGAACAAACCAGCGCGGGTGTCGTTCAAGCCGATATTCGGGACGAGCACGTCAGAGCCTTCGGTGATGATCGCCGCGCAGACAGGGAATGCAGCCGAAGAGGGGTCACGAGGGACGACAATTTTTTGGGCCTTCAGTTCAGGCTGACCAGTCAAGGTGATAACGCGCCCTTCTTCGGTCGTTTCGACCGTGAGTTCAGCGCCAAAACCAACCAGCATCCGTTCAGTGTGATCGCGAGTGGCTTCTTTTTCGATAACGACAGTCTTGCCCGGGGCATTCAGGCCAGCCAGCAAAACAGCCGATTTCACCTGAGCGGACGGGACTGGCGTCGCGTATGTCACGGGCACGGGGTTTTCTGCGCCAACGATGGTGAGCGGTAGGCGGCCACCTTTGCGTCCGTAAGATTTCGCACCAAAGAGCGCCAGCGGATCTGTGACGCGCCCCATCGGGCGAGAGTTCAGGGATGCGTCGCCAGTAAATGTTGCGGTGATCGGAGAGGTCGCCATGCAGCCCATGATCAGGCGCACGCCAGTACCAGAGTTGCCGCAGTCGATGACGTTTTCAGGCTCTTTGAACCCGCCGACGCCTACGCCCTCGACGCTCCAGTTGCATTCGCCGTGATCAACGACGGTCGCGCCAAAGGCACGCATCGCTTTAGCCGTATCCAGCACGTCTTCGCCCAGTAGCAGGCCCGTAATTTCGGTTTTACCAACCGACAATGCGCCAAGAATGAGTGACCGATGCGAGATCGATTTATCGCCAGGCACATTCGCCACGCCCTTGAGCGGTCCGCACTTGCGGGAAATCATTGGAATAGGATTGCCGTGGCCTGACATGTAACACCTCTTTCAGCTTCGACAGCGTCTTAGCGCAGGTGCGTGTTAGCGTCCATCATGAACAGGGCACTTATCGCGCCGATCAGGATGTGAAAGCAGCGCGAAGTGCAATCTCTACCATATCGCCAAAGCTACGTTCACGTTGGTCACTGGGGAGTGCCTCATGTGTGACCAGATGGTCCGAGATCGTGAGAACAGCCAGCGCACGACGTTTGTAACGCGCAGCCAAAATATAAAGCTCGGCCGCTTCCATTTCGACTGCTAGCGTTCCATGCCGCATTAATTGTTCCGTCAGATCGGACCGTTCATCGTAAAATGTATCGGACGAAAAAATGCCGCCAACGTGATGGGTAATGTCTAATTCAGCTGCTGCTTTTTCGGCGGCAGATAACAGGCCGAAATCAGCGCAGGGCGCGTAATTCAATTCACGGAAAATCGAAGAGGACGGCGTGCCAATGGTGCTAGCGGTCATCGCCAATACAACGTCGCGCACTTTGACGTGGTCTTGCATGCCACCTGCTGATCCGATCCGAATGAGCGTCTGTGCATCGTAATCGCGAATTAACTCATTCGCGTAAATCGACAGCGACGGCATCCCCATGCCCGAACCATGGATGGTCACTGGGTTGCCGTTCCACGTCCCTGTGTATCCGAGCATACCGCGCACTTCGTTAATGCAGCGAGGGTTATCGAGGAATGTCTCCGCAGCCCATTTTGCACGATAGGGATCGCCAGGCATTAAAACTGTGGGGGCAATATCGCCCTTCTTGGCGCCGATATGAACAGTCATTCTGGGAACCCTAAAAGCAAAACGGCGCGGGATTACCGCGCCGCTGTTTTGAAATTAGATCGCGAAAGATGCGATGTCTTTGCCTGCATCTTCGGCGTCTTTGATCCACTGGGGTTTGCGACCACGGCCGGACCAAGTTTGGGAGCCATCCGCAGGGTTGCGATATTTCGCAGCAGCTTTGGCCTTTGGTGCTTTTGCTCCGCTTGTCAGTTCGTCCAGCGAAAACCCGAATTCAGCTGCGGCTTTGGCCGCTGCGTCACGGGCTGCTTTCAATTCGCGCGCGCCAACGCGGCTCAGTGCTTTCTCAACATCAGCACGAAGCGTTTCGAGTTCTTTACGGGATAGGGTATCAAGATTGAGGGTCATTCCGTGAGCCTTTAATGCAAGATTAAAATACGAAACGCATAATACCCCGAATGCGACAATTGGCAATCGGGGTATTGGTTAAAGATTTTGCCTTTAATTAAGCGGCTTTTTCTGCTGGATCGACGAGCGTTACGATATCGCCCATAATTCGGTTCAATTCGAAGTCTTTAGGCGTATAAACGCGCGAAACCCCCATTCCAATCAGCTTTTTCGCGTCTTCATCTGGAATGATGCCGCCCGCAATAACTGGAATGTGGTGCAATCCAGCCGCTTTCATTTTTTCCATGACCTCGGCGATCAGCGGCAAATGAGAGCCGGACAGAATTGACAGGCCAACGACGTGCGCATCATCGCGTTTCGCGGCTTCGACGATTTCGTCGGGCGTGAGGCGGATGCCCTCATACGTGATGTCCATGCCGCAATCGCGGGCACGCGCTGCGATTTGTTCAGCGCCGTTAGAGTGACCATCTAGGCCAGGCTTACCGACAATGAATTTCAGCGGACGACCCAACTTACCTGTCACTGTCGCAACGCGGTCTCGAATGTCATCCAAACCTTCGGTGCGGTTAGATGGGTTCTTTGAAACACCAGTCGGTGCGCGATACTGGCCGAACGCTTGACGGATCGCTTCTGCCCATTCGCCTGTCGTGACACCCGCTTTTGCTGCCGCAATCGACGGGATCATGATGTTGGTGCCGTCATTCGCAGCCGCTGTGAGGGCAGCTAGCGCCTTGGCAACGGCTGCTTCGTCTCGGCCTGCTTTCCAAGCGTTCAAGCGAGAGATTTGTGCAGCTTCTACGGCAGGATCGACGGTCATGATTGCGTCTTCGCCCGAGGTGAGAGGCGATGGTTCCCCATTCTGCCATTTGTTCACGCCAACGACGGTTGTTTCGCCCGCTTCGATATTGTTGATGCGTTTCGCATTCGATTCGACCAAACGAGACTTCATGTATTCGATGGCTTGTACTGCGCCGCCCATGCTGTCGATGGTTGCGAGCTCTTCACGAGCGCCTGCCTTAAGGGCCGCAACTTTGCGGTCCACGGCAGGGTTGTTGTCGAACAGGTCATCGTATTCCAGAAGATCGGTCTCGTAGGCCATGATCTGCTGCATGCGGAGCGACCACTGCTGGTCCCACGGGCGCGGAAGGCCCAATGCTTCGTTCCATGCTGGCAACTGAACCGCACGAGCGCGTGCATTCTTAGACAAAGTCACAGCCAGCATTTCGATCAGAATGCGGTAGACGTTGTTTTCTGGTTGCTGCTCGGTCAGGCCGAGAGAGTTCACCTGAACGCCATAGCGGAAGCGGCGCATTTTGGGGTCTTCGACGCCATAGCGCTCTTGGCAGATTTCGTCCCAAAGTTCGACGAACGCCCGCATTTTGCACATTTCGGTCACGAAGCGGATGCCAGCATTCACGAAGAACGAGATGCGGCCAACCATGTTCGGGAAGTGCTCTGCTGGAACCTTGCCCTTAAGATCATCGAGAACAGCAGTCGCGGTCGCCAATGCAAAGGCCAGTTCTTCTTCGGGTGTCGCGCCAGCCTCTTGAAGGTGGTAGGAACAGACGTTCATCGGGTTCCATTTGGGCAAGTTTTCGCGGGTATAGGCCGCAACGTCCGTGATCATCCGCAGGGATGGCTTCGGCGGACAAATGTAGGTGCCGCGCGAAAGATACTCTTTGATTATGTCGTTTTGGACCGTGCCTTGAAGCGCAGACACATCGGCGCCCTGTTCCTCTGCCACGGCGATATACAGGGACAGAAGCCAAGGAGCCGTCGCGTTGATCGTCATCGAAGTGTTCATCTGTTCGAGCGGGATATTGTCGAACAATGCGCGCATGTCACCGAGGTGGCAGACAGGAACGCCAACTTTGCCCACTTCACCGCGAGCGAGGCGATGATCTGAATCGTACCCCGTCTGGGTGGGAAGGTCGAAAGCCACGGAAAGGCCGGTCTGACCCTTTGCGAGGTTTGAACGATACAGTGCGTTCGACGCCTCAGCGGTCGAGTGCCCCGCATAGGTGCGGAACAGCCACGGGCGATCTTTCTGCGGTTGCGACATATGGGCCTCCAGAGAATCCGGTCGGGTAATTTTATTTCGTCGGGGAATGGATAACGGAAAGATTGCATCCCTGTCAATTCGCTGCGTTGCGGCGTGAGCCTATTGTCCTATACCTCAGTTCAGGTCACTGTCGGCGCATGAATGCCCCCGTTACTCTCCCGCTTTGGCTTTTGGTTCTGATCCTGCTGTTTGCAGCGGTCACTTTTGCTTCGCATTTTCTTTTCCCGTCCGTCCGCTGGTTTTTCCGTAAACGGATGGAGCGTGCTGTGGCGCGACTAAATGAGCGCCTCGCGCGGCCGATTGAGCCGTTCAAATTGGCCCGGCGCTTCGATACGATCCAGCGACTGATCTATGATCCCGATGTTGCAAAAGCGATCCACAAAGCGGCGACGGCTGAAGGCATTCCTGACAACGTGGCCTTTGAACGCGCGAAACGTTACGCCCGCGAGATCGTCCCATCCTTCTCGGCTTCGGTCTATTTCGGCTTCGGCGCGAGGCTCGCGAAATTGGTCTCTCGGTCGATGTATAAAATCCGATTGGGCGCGATGGACCAGAATGAGTTCGGTGCCATTGATCGCGACGCTACACTTGTTTTTGTGATCAACCATCGCAGCAATATGGACTACATGCTAGTGACCCACCTGATCAGCAGTTCGAGCACGATTGCCTATGCTGTCGGGGAGTGGGCGCGTGTCTGGCCTTTGTCGTGGTTGGTTCGCGCAATGGGGGCCTATTTCATTCGGCGAGGCTCTCGCGGGCAGCTCTATCGTGCTGTTTTATCTCGATATGTTCGGATGGCGACTGAGAACGGCGTGACTCAAGCGTTCTTTCCCGAAGGCGGGCTCAGCCTTACCGGAGCGATAGCGAAACCTAAAATGGGGCTGCTCAGCTACATCGTGGATGCGTCTAAACCAGATGGACGCGATGTGATCTTTGTGCCCGTCGCGCTGAACTATGATCGCGTGCCCGAGGATCGGTTACTGATCCGCGCGGCGATAACGGGAGAACGCAAGTTCCGGCCGTCGCTATGGTCAGCGCTCTTGGCCTTGCCTGCGACACTGTGGCGGGCCGTGAGGCTAAAGTTCACGCCGTTTGGGACCGCATCCGTAGGCTTCGGGTCGCCGATTGTATTGTCAGAGTTTCTTGCGACGTCGCCAGATCGCTCGATTGATGAACTAGCCGACGTGTTGATGGAAAAAATTGCAAAGGTGGTCCCTCTCGTCCCGGTCCCTCTCGTCGCTCGTGCGATGTTGAACGGGCACTTTTCCAAAGATTCAATTACCGAAGCCATCGCATCTGATTTGGCCTCTCTTCGGTCACGGGGTGTAACGCTGCCACGACGGTCAGCAGCCGAGCTCGCCACCGAAGGTTTGGCGCTCATGCTGGCTCGGAAAATGATCCGAAAAACGGGTGATACCTATGAGATCGTCCCTGATGAACGGTCCCTGCTCGACTACTATGCAGCCTCGATTGCGCATCATTTTTGTGCAGACGCAGCGTAAATTTCAGGATTTTCTGCATCCGCAAGGTAATAAAATTACAATTTGCACTTTGGTGGGGTTGCAAAGTTACTCTCTCGATCATAATTCTTGGGTAATCCCGCCGATTCTGCGGCGCGGCAAAAATTATCCTCTGGAGGAGTTAGATCGATGGCACTCGACTATACCGCGACTAAAAAAGATCTGTACGAAGTTGGTGAAATCCCCCCTCTCGGCCACGTTCCTGAAAAAATGTACGCATGGGCCATTCGTCGTGAACGCCACGGCGAGCCAGACAAGTCTTTTCAGGTTGAAGTTGTAGAAACCCCCAAGCTTGATGCGCACGAAGTTCTCGTGCTCGTTATGGCTGCTGGCGTTAACTATAATGGCGTTTGGGCCGGTCTTGGCGTTCCGATTTCTCCGTTCGACGGCCATGGTGCCGAATACCATATCGCGGGCTCTGATGCGGCGGGTATCGTTTGGGCTGTTGGCGACAAAGTCAAAAACTGGAAAGTCGGTGATGAGGTCGTCATCCATTGTAACCAAGACGACGGCGACGACGAGGAATGCAACGGCGGCGATCCGATGTTCTCTCCGACCCAGCGTATTTGGGGCTATGAGACACCTGACGGTTCGTTCGCTCAGTTCACGCGGGTTCAGGCGCAGCAGCTTCTGCCACGTCCTGCGCACCTGACTTGGGAACAGTCGGCTTGCTACACTCTGACTTTGGCGACCGCCTACCGCATGCTCTTTGGCCACGCACCGCACGACATCAAACCGGGTCAGCACGTTCTGGTTTGGGGCGCATCTGGTGGTCTGGGTTCGTTTGCTGTTCAGCTGGCGAAGGCAGCGGGCGCTCATGCGATCGGTGTAATTTCTGATGAATCCAAGCGTGACTTTGTGATGTCGATGGGCGCGAAAGGCGTCATCAACCGCAAAGACTTTAACTGCTGGGGCCAACTGCCGAAGGTAAACACCCCAGAATATGACGCATGGTTCAAAGAAGCCCGCCGTTTTGGCAAAGCCATTTGGGAATTCACGGGTAAAGGCAACAACGTCGACATCGTGTTCGAACACCCGGGTGAGTCCACCTTCCCTGTGTCCAACCTCGTCTGCAAAAAAGGCGGTATGGTTGTGATCTGCGCAGGCACCTCTGGTTTTAACTGTACCTTCGACGTGCGCTACACATGGATGCACCAGAAGCGTTTGCAGGGTTCGCACTTTGCGCACCTGAAGCAGGCCGCGGCGGCCAACCGTTTGGTCTGTGAAGGCCGCATCGATCCTTGCATGTCCGAAGTCTTCCCGTGGGATGAAATCCCGACAGCGCACATGAAGATGCTGAAAAACCAGCACCTGCCGGGCAACATGGCGGTATTGGTTCAGGCGCAGAAAACAGGGATGACCACCTTTGCCGAGGTTATCGCAGAGTCCAAAGCCTAACTCTGATTCGGCCTAGGACAATCAACCGAGAGGCGATCCGATTGGGTCGCCTCTTTATTTTAGTCACATTCAGAACAAATAGTTGCGAATTATGTGCCTCCCTATTTGTGGGGAGGGCGAATGTGCGAATAATTCGTTCAGAAGTTGTGTGCTAGGCTTGGTTGTTAATGTTCCATTAACCATCGCAGAGGAGTCTGGTCATGGGAAAAACGTGGATACTCGACGTTCTTGACGATCTACGGGCCTTTGCAGACCTCAATGGGATGCCGGCTCTCGTCACTGAACTGGATCGCACGTCAGATGTGGCGCGACGCGAATTGGCGTCGAAAATCGGGACGGCACAGACAGTGCTGATGGGGCATGGGGCAAAACATACAAAGCCTGATTGGGCAACTGGATCAGGCGGACACACTGGATGATCTACAATCGATCATCCTGACACTGCGTGATCAATTCCGCATTGACCACGCGGTTTACCATTGGATCAGCAGCGATGGTGAGCAGTTTGGATGCGGGACCTATCCGACCGATTGGGTTCAGACTTACGTAGACAATGACTACCTACGCGTCGATCCCGTCGTCATCGGTTGTTATCAGCGGTTTCACCCAGTGAATTGGAAACGGCTCGACTGGTCCTCTAAACAAGCGCGGGCCTTTCAGAAAGAAGCGATTGCGGCAGGTGTGGGCAATCAAGGCATGTCTATCCCCATCCGTGGACCGAACGGGCAATATGCGCTTTTTACGGTTTCACACACCTGCTCGGACGAAGAGTGGGAGGTATTTACCGAGAGCCATCAGCGCGATCTGATCCTTCTTGCGCATTATTTCAACAAAAGTGCCCTGAAGATTGCGAAGGGCCGTAAGCCCGAAATCGTGAAGTCCCTGTCGCGCCGTGAAACCGATGCACTGACCTATTTGGCGATGGGGTATGGCCGTGGGCAAGTGGCAGAGATGTTGTCGATCTCAGAACATACGTTGCGGGTCTATATCGAAAGTGCGCGGTTCAAATTGGGTGCGACCAACACAACTCACGCCGTTGCAAAGGCAATAACCGAAGGGTTGATTGTGATTGGCGGCGCCGCTCGTGGAACGTCAGGTGATTGGCCTGGCAAGGCACCGAACGGTGCATAGGCCGAAGTTTAACCATTTTACGGCAGACTGTTCCTTGGATCAGAAAAGGGATGTGTCATGCTGCGGTACCTATACGGCGATCAACTCTGCAATTACCCGAAATTGGCGGACAGCATGTTCCGCGATCGAGCTGCTCAATTTCATGAACGGCTAGGCTGGGACGTTACCGTCGATGACCGTGGATGGGAAAGGGACGCGTATGACGACCTCAACCCGCTTTACGTTATCTGGGAAACCGAGGATGGCAGCCACGGTGGTTCAATGCGTTTCTTGCCGTCAACTGGCCAGACGATGGTGAATGACCATTTTGTCGACCTGATGGATGGGGTCGAATTGCAAAGTCCCTTTATCTGGGAATGTACTCGGTTTTGTTTGAACCCAAATGCTGAAAGTCGTGTGGCTGCGGCCCTTATGTTGGCTGGGGGTGAGCTTATGCGGGCCTTCGACGTTCGACATTTCGTCGGGGTCTTTGATGCGCGGATGGTGCGCATTTATCGGATGATTGGTTCGTCGCCCGAAATACTGGGGCAAACGGGGAAAGGCCGCGATATGATTGCTGTGGGTCTTTGGGGCTACGATGATAAAGCGCGCGAAAGCGTGGCACATCGCGCAGGGATCTCGCCCGAACTATCCGAAAAATGGTTCCTCAAAAGCTTTGGGTTTGAACCACGATTGCAGTTGGTGGCCTAACCCCTCTGGTCCCTTTCTTGGGTTAAGGATAGGGTCCCGCCATGACAACTCCGGCACTCCAATTTTCCGAAGATCAGGCGCAGGCTTGGGATAGTATCGCTGATTTGCTCGCTGCAAACGGCGTGAATCTGACGGACGCGTTGCTGACCCCACCGATGGGGGACATCAGCGCCGTCATGGCCGTTATCGGGAAGGCAGGGTCGGGTAAGACCTTGCTTTTGGCAGAGTTGACCAAGGCGCTGAAAGAGGCGGGGGTTTCAATAGTCTCTGGTGACTGGGAAGGTAAACGGAAGAAAGATCGTCGAACCCTCGCGGTCCTCGCTCCGACCAACAAAGCTGCAGCGGTTTTGCGAAATCGCGGTGTGCCCGCAACGACGATCCACCGCATCCTCTACACGCCCGTCTATGATCCGGAATATGAGCGGATTGCCGAATGGCTCGCCGGTGAAGGCACACGGCCCGAGATTGAGGGGCTCACGGATGTGGCGCTAGATCGCGCTTGGGCGTCGTATCAGATAAACACCTCGGTCCCTGCGGCACTTGCTGCTGCTGGGCTGCGTGGCTCTGACTTTATCACGGGTTGGAAACGTCGTGAGGACCCGCTTGATATCGGGTTCATTGATGAAAGCTCGATGCTGGATCAAAAGGCGCTTGATGATCTCAAGGAGATTTTCCCGACGCTCGTGCTATTTGGCGATCCTGCGCAGTTGCCACCTGTCCAAGGGACGGGCGGAATGGTCTTTGAAAAACTGCCCGAAAAGGATCGACTGATCCTGAACCGTATCCACCGCCAAGAGGCGGGTAACCCGATCCTCGATTTGGCCCACGCGCTCGCCGACCCGTCGGTCGATTTTTACAAATTCGAACGGCTTGTCGCGGAAGCAGCGGAAAAAGACCCGAGGGTCGTTTTGGCTCAGCGAGTTGAGTCCGATCTGATGGCGCGGTCACCAGTCCTTGTTTGGCGGAATGCCACGCGCATCCGATTGATCCACGCGTTTCGCGGAGCGTATGGCGCGCCCGAAGATGCATTGATCCCGGGAGAGCCGCTGATCTGTGACGGCATCGAATTGCCGATGAAGCATCGCAAAAAACGGCTCGACCTAGAGGCGCGAGGGCTGATCAAAGGTGCGCAGGTGATCTACCGTGGGCCAGGCTCAAAACCTGGGTTCTCAAAGCTATGGGTGATGGGCGCGGAAGAACCTCAGCTATCAGCCGCCAGCATCGTTAAGATCGAAAAAGAAGGCGAAGAGGAACCGTTTATCCCATACGCCGCTCGCATGGGCGCTGCATTTTTGCACGGCGCTGCGGTCACGATCCACAAGGCGCAAGGTAGCCAGTGGGACACGGTTCAAGTCTTTGCGCCAGACATCGAAGTTGCCGCCAAAATGGGGAGGTCAGAGTCGGGGCAGCCGCTTTGGAAACGATTGGCCTATGTGGCTATCACACGGGCGGAACGTGAACTGCGCTGGGTTGTTCGAAATCGCCTCGCGCGTCCATCAGCGCCGTTGGGCGTGGATGACCTGCATATGCCTGCCGCCGAACTGAAACTCACCGTGCAGAGCGACGATGATTAACGGCGCATCGCGTTGAATGCAGCAGATGCGGTCCAACCCGCGATAATCGCGATCAGCAGTGCGAGTAGACCATAGAGCGCGGATTGTTCGCGGCTCAGGTTATACAGCCAACGCTCCATCCCCACCTTGAACACTGGAATATTGGTGTCCAGCGTATCGATCACTTGCCCGCCACGCGTCAGGAAAATTCGAGTGCGATAGGGGCCTTCGGTCAAGTTCGATGGCAACGTAATGGCCGTATGGAACAGCGTATCATCCTCAAGCGCGACAGCACCTTCGAGCATCTGGAACAAGTCGCTACTTTCTTTGATGCGTGCAAAGGCTTCGGAAAACTCCGTCGTGGAAAAGGCGTCTTGCCCTGCGGAGCGCACCACGCGGTCCCACGTAATTGCATGTTGAAGGTCTTCGAGCGGGCGCAGAACTTCGTTCAACGGGCCAGAGGTCGCGACAGCATAGAAGGACGGCGCGATGTCGATATTTGCGGATTCAGTATTGATCCAAATGCCCGCGACCCGTTCCTTGCGTCGGATCGTGACTGGAACATTCGGACCAGCAACGGCGATAATGACACCTAACTCAGAATTCTGTGGTGGTGGCGTTTCGCGGCTGATCGCACCAAAGATCAACAGTTCGGACCCTGTAAACGTCGCGGTGATCGAAACCTCGTCTTGGCTCAGTCCCAACACCAGTTTTTCTTGAGCCAAGGCAAGCGATGGCAAAAGCATGAGAAGGAAAGTGACCAGCCGGATCATAGCGCGTCACCGATCGAGAACAATTCGGACGGTTCAATGAGCAGGTCGAACGCGAGCTTCAGACAGACCAGCAACACCAGACCTGCCAACAGAATACGAAGCTGTTCGGCTTTCAGTTTCATCCCGATACGAGTGCCAAATTGGGCGCCAATCACACCGCCGATCAAGAGTAGCAGCGCGAGGACAATATCGACGGTCTGGTTGGTAATCGCGTGCATCATTGTCGTGAAAGCAGCGACGAAAATGATCTGAAAGAGCGAGGTGCCGATCACCACTTTGGTTGGCATCCCCAACACATAGATCATGGCAGGCACCATAATGAAGCCCCCGCCAACGCCCATAATCGCGGCCAGAACACCAACTGACATTCCCACCAACAGCGGTGGAATGACCGAGATATACAGGCCAGAGACGCGGAATTTGACCTTGAATGGTAGGTTGTGAACCCAGTTGTGGCGTTTGCGTTTTGCGGGTTGTGCGTTCTTGCTGCGGCGGAGCGCGCGTAGGCTCTCAACCATCATCAAGCCGCCCACGACGCCAAGAAAGACGACGTAGCAAAGGTTCACGAGCAGATCGACCTGACCAAGTTCTTTCAACAGGTTGAAGACTTGGACGCCAATTGCGGATCCGATGAGGCCGCCGATCAAGAGGACCGTGCCCATCCACCAATCAACGCCTTTGCGTTTGATATGCGCCATAAGTGCGGACACCGAGGAGGCAACGATTTGGTTGGCCGAGGTCGCTACAGCAACAGCCGGCGGAATGCCCACAAAGAACAAGAGCGGGGTAATAAGAAAGCCACCCCCAACACCGAACATGCCCGAGAGGACCCCGACAAGGCCCCCGATCCCCAAAAGGAGATAAATGTTCACCGAAATTTCGGCAATTGGCAGGTAGATCTGCATGGCTCGTCCAGCGTTGCGCTATACCTCACATCACCCTGATCAGCAGGTAGAGTCAAACAGTTGGGCGGCATGTCGGGGTGAAAAAACGGTAAGATGGGGCGCTGCCCCCTCTGGCCTACGGCCATTCACCCCCGGGATATTTGAGGCACAAAGGCAGAGTTCAGGATTTAAATGGTGCCATGCCGCGACGAGCGAGTTCATCGGCGCGTTCATTTTCTGGGTGGCCTGCGTGGCCTTTGACCCATTCCCACGTGACTTTGTGACGGCGGGCAGCTTCGTCTAAACGCTTCCAGAGGTCTTCGTTTTTAACGGGTTTATTGGTGGATGTTTTCCATCCCTTTTTCTTCCAACCCCACATCCATTCCGTGATCCCGCCTTTGACATAGGCACTATCGGTTACGACAGTTAGGGATGACGGACGCTCAAGCGCTTCGAGCGCGTTGATCGCGGCCAAGAGCTCCATCCGATTGTTGGTTGTGTCGGCTTCACCGCCAAAGAGTTCGCGCTCTTTGATAATGGCCCCATCCGATTTCGCCTGAAGGAGAGCGCCCCATCCGCCAGGACCGGGATTTCCAGAGCAAGCTCCGTCTGTGTAGGCAAAGAGATCAGGCATTAGAGTAGAAGGCTCGCAAGGCAGACAATGACGATGGTGGAGAGGAGTACGCGAAGGCGCATCCACCACGTCGGGGTCAGGTCCCATTTCGAGAACTGAAAATCAAGCAGTAGAAGCCCGATAAAGCCCGTTATTTGATAGGTTGCCGCAGAAAACAGCGTGTCACCGCGCATGAAGAATGCCCAAAGTGCGGGGAGCACCGAGAGGGCAAAGCCCGCAGCGGCGCGTGCGCCTGTGGTCTTTGTAGCAAAGCCCCACAGCACACCAGACATGAACGAGAGGATGACCGACCCGTAGGCCAGAGTGAACATCGGTCCACCCATGCCCCAAACCGATGGCAGCCAACCGAGCGACGTTAGCGCGCCAAAGATAAAGGGGATCAGGCCCGCGAGGCCGAGAGCAAGAGGCGCGAATGGGATGCGGTTCATGCTGGGACCCTTAGGATACGTGGAACCTTGAACTCGATGTTTTCCTCGGCCGTGACAACCTGTTCGACCGTCACGTCGTAATGGTCGCTAAAGGCATCGACGACTTCGTTGATCAATACTTCGGGCGCAGAGGCGCCAGCGGTGATGCCGATGGTGCGAATGCCATCGAGCGCACGCCAATCAATGTCAGACGCGCGTTGGACGAGTTGGGCATAAGAACACCCGTTCTTTGCTGCGACTTCGACCAAGCGTTTGGAGTTCGATGAATTTGGTGCGCCAACAACCAGAAGAGCATCGCATTTCGGGGCGATGGCTTTGACCGCCTCTTGGCGGTTGGTTGTTGCGTAGCAAATGTCTTCTCTGTGGGGGCCGACAATCGCTGGAAAGCGGGTATGCAGCGCAGCGACGATATCTTTGGTGTCGTCAACGGACAGCGTGGTTTGCGTCACGTAGGCCAGTTTGGCAGGATCGCGCACCTCAACCGTAGCGACATCATCTACGGTTTCGACCAAGAGGACTTCACCCTCGGGCAATTGTCCCATGGTGCCGATGGTTTCAGGGTGTCCCGCATGGCCGATCATAATCATCTGCAGGCCATCATCCGCATGGCGGGCGGCCTCAATGTGAACCTTAGACACCAGAGGGCAGGTGGCATCGACATAGACCATGTTTCGACGTTCGGCGTCGGCGGGCACGGATTTGGGGACGCCGTGGGCTGAGAAGATGACGGGTCTATCTGTCGGGCAATCGTCTAGTTCTTCGACAAAGACCGCACCTTGATCGCGTAGGCTGTCGACCACGAATTTATTATGGACAATCTCATGGCGCACATAGACAGGCGCCCCCCATTTTTCGATCGCCATTTCCACGATCTTAATGGCGCGATCTACACCAGCGCAAAATCCGCGGGGTGCAGCGAGATACAGTGTCAAAGGCGATTTGGTCATAGTCAGAGAGGTAGTCGCACGGTGGGGCCCTGTCCAGCGGCGCGGCATAAGTGAATGATGAAAAAGAGAGGGCGGGGAAATCCCCGCCCAATTTTATTCAACGTCTGCCGATGCGGGTTGGTCATCGCGCGGTTCACGCGGAGGGCGACCAATCACATCTCTCAACTCATCGAGTTCGATAAAGTTGTCGGCCTGGCGGCGCAGTTCGTCCGAGATCATCGGCGGCTGGCTACGAATCGTCGATACAACAGAGACGCGCACGCCCTTGCGCTGGATGGCCTCAACCAACGGACGGAAATCGCCATCGCCCGAGAAAAGGACGATGTGATCGACGTGAGGGGCCAGTTCCATAGCATCGACAGTGAGTTCGATGTCCATGTTACCTTTGACCTTACGACGTCCCATGCTGTCGGTGTATTCTTTGGCGGGCTTGGTCACCATGGTGAAGCCGTTGTAGTTCAGCCAATCAACCAGCGGGCGGATCGGTGAATACTCGTCGTTTTCAAGCAGGGCTGTGTAGTAAAACGCACGAAGCAGCTTACCACGGCGCATAAATTCGCTCCGCAATAGCTTGTAGTCGATGTCAAACCCGAGCGATTTTGCGGCCGCGTATAGGTTTGATCCATCGATGAAGAGCGCCAATCGCTCGTCACGATAAAACATAATAAATCCTTCCGAATTCGTTCCGTCTAAAGTCCGTGAGTGAAATGTATTGTGACGAAACTTGCACAAACGTAGATGTTTGGCTGTCTATCGCAAGTCAGGATACGATCACTTATGCGTCGAAACGTGCTCATCGCCCTTGGTTCTAACGTAACGTCACTTTCTACGTCGCCAGACCAGCTACTCAATGAGTCGATGGGTGAAATATCCAAAAGTGTAGGTAAAATATTCTTAAGAAGTAAAAATTACCGTACGCCGTGTTTTCCAGTAGGAGCAGGCCCCGATTTTGCGAATGCGGTGATTCGGGTGGAAACCGAACTCGATATCCAAGGCGTTCTGGACGCGCTTCATGCGATTGAGGCTGACTTTGGTCGCGTGCGGACGGTGCGGTGGGGGCAGCGGACGCTCGACCTCGATTTGCTGGCGGCTGATGACGTGGTGTGCCCTGATGAAACGACAGTGAGCCAGTGGATCAACCTGCCACTCGACCGACAGATGGCTGAAGCGCCTGATCAGCTATTGCTACCACATCCTCGTCTTCAGGATCGCGCCTTTGTCTTGGTGCCGATGGTCGATGTTGCACCCGACTGGAAACACCCGATCCTCGGGAAAACCGTCCTTGAAATGCTTGAACAATTGCCTCGGGACGAAATCGATCAAGTTGTCCCTATCTCGTGACCTAATACGTTTCGGAATCGACTTGTGTTTTGGGGGGCGACCGACTAAACGGAGGGCTTCCTAGGACCACACGACAGAGAGTGGAGTGCGCTTATGGCCCGCGTAACGGTAGAAGATTGCGTTGATAAAGTTCCTAACCGCTTTGAACTGGTGATGCTTGCTGCACACCGTGCACGTGAAATTGCGGCTGGTTCCCCGATCACTGTTGATCGCGACAACGACAAGAACCCCGTTGTTTCGCTTCGCGAAATCGCTGACGAAACCCAGCTGGCTGACGATCTGCGTGAGCGCATGATCGAATCGCACCAGACCCAGATCGAAGTTGACGAACCTGAAGATGACGCGATGGCGCTTCTGATGGGTGCAGAAGCTGACAAACCGTCTGATGACGACATGTCCGAAGAGAAACTTCTTCGTCAATTGATGGAGGCGCAGGGCCAGCGTTAATCGCGGCTCTAGTCAACTATGGGGCAGGACCAGATTTCGACAGTCGAGGAACTGATCGCGCTGGTCCGCGCTTACAACCCTAGAACTAATGAACAACTGCTCCGTAATGCATTTGCCTTTGGCGCCGAAATGCACGAGGGGCAGTTTCGTCATTCTGGGGAACCGTATTTCACCCACCCCGTGGCCGTCGCAGGTATTCTCGCTCATCAACAGATGGACGACGCGACGATCGTGACGGCACTTTTGCACGATACGATCGAAGACACCAAAGCCAGCTTTTCTGAGGTAGAACGCCTCTTTACCCGTGAAATCGCCGAACTCGTCGATGGCGTTACAAAGCTGACCAATATTCAGCTGACTTCTACCCAGACAAAACAAGCTGAGAACTTCCGCAAGTTGTTCATGGCGATGTCGCGCGATCTGCGCGTTATCTTGGTCAAACTTGCCGACCGTCTGCACAACATGCGGACGATTAAATCCATGCGTCCAGAAAAGCAGGCCCAAAAGGCCCGCGAGACGATGGAGATTTTCGCACCACTCGCTGGCCGTATGGGTATGCAGTGGATGCGCGAGGAACTCGAAGATCTGGCGTTCAAGGTTCTCAACCCTGATGCACGCCAATCGATCCTTCGCCGCTATGTTATGCTGGAAAAAGAATCCGGCGACGTGATCGAAAAGATCACCACCGACATGCGGATTGAATTGGATAAGGCGGACATTAAGGCCGAGGTCTATGGCCGCGCGAAACGCCCCTATTCGATTTGGCGTAAAATGCAGGAGAAGGATCAGGGCTTTAGCCGTCTGTCCGACATCTGGGGATTCCGTATCCTGACCGAGCGGGAGTCTGACTGTTACCGTGTCCTTGGCGCAATCCACCAACGTTGGCGCGCGGTTCCCGGACGGTTTAAGGACTACATCAGCCAACCAAAATCGAACGGTTATCGCTCGATCCACACGACGGTTTCGGGCCGTGATGGTAAACGGGTTGAGGTGCAAATCCGCACCCGCGAAATGCACGAGGTTGCTGAGACGGGCGTCGCGGCGCACTGGTCGTACAAGAACGGTGAACGTGTCGAGAACCGCTTTGCCGTTGATCCCGTGCGCTGGATTTCGCAGCTGTCCGAGCGTCTGGATGATGACACGGATCACGATGAGTTCCTCGAAGCTGTGAAGCTCGAGATGTATCAGGACCAAGTGTTCTGCTTCACGCCCAAGGGTGACGTTTACAAACTGCCACGCGGCGGCACGCCCATCGACTTTGCGTATGCGATCCACACGCGGATCGGCGCTGCCTGCGTCGGAGCGAAGGTGGACGGTTTGCGCGTTCCGCTGTGGACTCGTCTCAAAAACGGTCAGTCGGTCGAGATCATCACTGCTGAAGGTCAAAAGCCCGAAGCAACATGGATTGATATTGCCGTCACTGGGCGGGCGAAAACGGCTATTCGGCGTGCGCTCCGCGAAGAAGATCGTGAGCGCTACATTAAACTCGGCCAAGAATTGGCCCGCGTTGCCTTTGAAAACGTTGGCAAAAAAGCGACCGAAAAGGCGCTTCGCACGGCGGCAAAGACACTCGCGCTTGAGAGCGTTGATGAACTGCTCGCTCGGTTGGGTAGTGCGGAAGTTACCTCGCGCGAGGTCGTTCGGGCGATTTATCCCGATTTGGCCGAACGCAAGGGTGACGAGATTGAGCGCGCCAAGGCGGTCGTCGGTCTAACAGGTGATCAATCCTACACCCGCGCACAATGCTGCCAGCCCGTGCCGGGGGAGCGCATTGTCGGGATCGCCTATCGTGGTCAGGGCGTCGTGATCCATACGATCGATTGTCCGTCGCTGGTAGATTTCGAGGACACGACAGAACGTTGGGTTGACTTGCACTGGCAAGACGGACGCCACGAACCGAAACATACCGTTACTCTTGATCTTACGATCAGCAACGATGCGGGTGTTTTGGGGCGGATTTGCACGATTATTGGGGAGCAGGCTGCGAATATCTCGGACCTCAACTTCATCGATCGCAAGCCCGACTTCTACCGTTTGTTTGTGGATGTCGACCTACGCGACATCGAACATTTGCACCGCGTCATGACGGCGTTAGAGGCAGAGAGTAATGTATCTTCGATCGCACGGCTTCGGGATCCGTCCCGAAACCGCAAGCCGTCAGAGGATCGGAAATAGTGTTCAAGCGGCGCGATAGAAAACCACTTTGGCAGTCGCTGTGGCACTTGATTTGGCCGAAAGGTGGCTGGGTCCGCGCGTTTGAATATGTAAAGCACCGCTTGCGCCGTCTGCCTGACACCCCTGAAAAGATCGCGCGCGGCATCAGCGCAGGCGTATTTACCAGTTTCACGCCGTTCTTCGGGATGCACTTCATCATGGCGTGGCTTTTTGCGCGGACATTGCGTGGCAACGTGCCTGCCGCCTTGCTCGGGACGTTTTTCGGCAATCCGCTGACCTATGTGCCAATTGCGGTTTCGTCACTGACGATGGGGCATTTCCTGCTTGGAACGCGTCCAGATCGCACGGTTCATGTGTCGCTCATGGGTAAGTTTAGCGGAGCGTGGAGCGATCTCTGGCACAATTTTCTAGCGATATTCACTGACGCCAAGGCCGATTGGCATGCTCTTTCTATCTTTTTTGAGGATGTGTTTCTGCCGTTTGCGGTCGGGTCCATTATTCCTGGCCTCACCGCTGCCGTCGTCATGTATTACGTGACATTACCCGTGATTAAGGTCTATCAGAACAGCCGTCGAAAGCGTCTGAAATCCCGTCTCAAGCAATTGAACAAAATAAGCTAAAAATCGCACTGACGGCGGTCGGAATTGTCGTTAGGGTTCGGCCAAACGGTTCGAGTCAGGAGATCCCGATGAGCAAAGGTAAACTGCGCCTTGGCGTAAACATCGATCATGTCGCAACGGTGCGTAACGCTCGAGGGAGCGCATATCCTGATCCCGTGCGTGCTGCGCGTCTGGCCGAAGAGGCCGGTGCTGATGGGATTACAGCGCACCTGCGTGAAGATCGGCGTCATATCTCGGATGCTGACATAGAAGGGTTGATGGCCGCGCTGACAAAGCCGCTGAACTTTGAAATGGCCGCGACCGAAGAAATGCAGCGCATCGCTTTGCGTCATAAGCCGCACGCGGTTTGCATCGTCCCTGAAAAACGTGAGGAACGCACGACCGAAGGTGGTCTTGAGGTGGCGCGTGAGGAAAACCGCCTAGCTCATTTCATTGCGCCACTGCGGGAGGCGGGTTCGCGTGTGTCGATCTTTATCGCCGCAGACCAACGTCAGATTGAAGCCGCGCACCGCATCGGTGCCGAGGTCATCGAACTGCACACAGGCGCGTATTGTGACTATCACGCCGAGGGTAAATTCGCGGAGCGCGACGACGAACTGAAACGCCTCACGGATATGGCCGCGTTTGCCGACGGCCTCGGGCTCGAAGTGCATGCTGGCCACGGTTTGACCTATGAAACGGTGCAGCCAGTTGCCGCCCTTCCGCAGATCATGGAGCTGAACATCGGTCACTTCCTGATCGGCGAGGCGATTTTCCTCGGGTTAGCGGATGCGATCGGTGAGATGCGCCGCCTGATGGATGAGGCGCGCGCTTGATCCTTGGTATCGGAACTGATCTTGCGAACATAGAGCGTATCGCAAACACCCTTGAACGGTTTGGTGACCGTTTTCGGAACCGTGTTTTTACGCCCGAAGAGCAGAACAAAGCCGAACGTCGCGCCGACACCGCTGGTACTTATGCAAAGCGCTGGGCCGCGAAAGAGGCCTGCTCAAAGGCGCTGGGCACGGGGCTTCGGATGGGGATCTCGTGGCGAGATATGTCCGTGTCCAACCTCGGAACGGGACAACCGATTATGCGTGTGACGGGTTGGGCGGCAGAGCGGCTTCAGGCGATGACGCCAGAGGGTCACGAAGCCGTCATTCACGTCACTCTCACTGACGATCATCCTTGGGCACAGGCCTTTGTCGTGATCGAAGCCCGCCCGATCAGCGGGTTGACACCTCCCACGCACGGCAGCATGTAACCTCAACAAACTGGCAGGAGCAGACTATGTCCGAAGAAAGCAGCCTCTGGGCGGGCATCAAAGAGACGGTAAAGACCGTTGTTTATGCCCTTTTGATCGCAGGCGCATTCCGTACCATTCTGTTCCAGCCGTTTTGGATCCCGTCGGGTTCAATGAAAGACACGCTGCTGATCGGCGACTTCTTGTTCGTGAATAAGATGGCCTACGGCTACTCTTATGCGTCGTGCCCTGCGGTTAAAGTGCCGAGCCTTGGCATTGACCTTGGCCCCGATGATTTCTGTGGCGCCTTTATGGGGGCTGACGACCGTCTGTTCGGCAGCGAACCTGAACGTGGTGACGTTGTCGTATTCCGCCATCGCGGCAAGGGCGAAGACTACATCAAGCGTCTGATTGGTATGCCCGGAGATCGCATCCAAGTGATCAACGGTCACCTCCAAATCAATGGGGAGCCTGTCGGCCTCGAACCCGCAGGTCAGTTCATCGAAGTCGCGGGTCCGCAGGGTCCACAGCAGCTACGTCCGCAGTGTATGGACGTGCAAGGCACCGACTGTATCAAGGATATGTATATCGAAACTCTCCCGAACGGCGTTTCGCACCACATCCTAAACGTTCGTGATGGAAACCGTGTGTCGGCAGCCGTCGATACCGACAATACCGAAATCTATGTCGTGCCCGAAGATCACTATTTCTTCATGGGCGATAACCGCGACAACTCTATCGACAGTCGTGTTGCATGGGATCCTGTGCGTGGGTCTGGCGTAGGCTTTGTGCGTCGCGAAGATATCGTCGGCCGCGCGGATCGGGTCATCTTTTCGTCTGCTGGGCGGTCTATCTTGGCGTTTTGGACATGGCGCAGCGATCGGTTCTTTAAAGCAATTGAATAGGACCGATGCGGCAATCCTATAATCCAATACGCATTTACCTAGACGGTTATGATTGGACCGGGCGCACTTCGCGCCCGCGTCTGTTTGTAGTCTATGGCGTGTGGGCTTTGGTGGCCGCGCCGCTGCTTCTGCTCGACCTTTTTGGTGCAGGCGCCCGCCTCGTCGAAGTGACCACATGGGTTGCGTTGTCGATGCTCGTCGTTCCTGTCCTCGGGCATACGGTCCGGCGATTAAACGAGATGCGTTGGCCGTTCTGGGTGATTGCACTGTTGTTCGTGCCCTATGTGAGCACCGTTGTGATGCTGGTCGTTCTTTTGAAAGGTCAGGGGCAGCGTCGCCTCTATGAAATGACGCCTTTGCGGATGGCGGCATACGTGCTCGCCTTTGGCCTCGCGGCAATCGCTTTCTCCCGTATTGCGTGGAGCCCATACACAATCGTCGCGGGATCGATGAAGCCGACGCTCTACGTTGGGGACGTCATCGCGGTGAACCGCCTGTCACGTCATCCATCTCGGGGAGATGTGATCGCATTTCGCCCTGATGGATCTACCGACGTCTACCTCAAACGCGTGATAGGTCTGCCCGGTGATGAGGTGCAGATCGCGGATGGGCGGGTTGTGGTGAATGGCATTGCTTGGGCGCAGTCGACCACCGATCCGTTCTTAGAGTCTATGGTTCCCCAAGGGCCTCTCCGGCTCCTGCCGCGCTGTGCCAATGGTGCGGTTGGGCAAGGTGCGTCCTGTCGCAAGGAGCGGTTGATCGAGACAACGCCAGAAGGGCGCTCGTATGAAGTGCTGGACATTCTGCCCGCTGGCCCCCAAGACGCAACAGAAATTTACCGCGTGCCTGTGGGTCGGTATTTTGTTTTGGGTGACAATCGCGACAACTCTGCGGATAGCCGGATCGCTGTTTTGGCGGGCGGTGTTGGGATGGTGAGCCAAGGCTCTGTTGTTGGGCGCGCTGTTCGGATACTCTACTCCTTTGAGGGGCAGAGCCCCGCCCTGATCTGGAATTGGCGCCTTGGGCGTTTTTTGAAAGCTGTACGATGAAGTTGTCTGGTGAATTGGAGTCCTTCAGCGCTCGACTGGGACACCGGTTTTCGCGTCCTGAACTATTGGTTCGGGCGGTGACGCATCCGTCGATGTCGTCGCCCCATCGCGATAACAACCAGCGTTTGGAGTTCCTCGGCGACCGCGTTCTGGGGCTCGTCATGTCTGAGGCGCTGTTCCTTGCGGATAAGACTGCCTCCGAAGGTGTTCTCGCTCCTCGGTTTAACGCGCTGGTCCGCAAAGAGACCTGCGCCGCCGTAGCACGCGAACTGGATATCGGGGCTGTGCTGAAACTCGGACGCTCTGAACAAAAGTCTGGCGGTCGTCGCAAAGAGGCGCTTTTGGGCGATGCGATGGAAGCCGTGATTGCTGCGGTTTACCTAGATGCGGGTTTCGACGTAGCGCGGGCAACAATCTTGCGGCTTTGGGGTGAACGTATCAACTCCGTTGAAGAAGACGCACGCGATGCAAAGACTGCTTTGCAGGAATGGGCACAAGGACGTGGTCAGACCCCGCCAAAATATGTAGAGGTGGGCCGCGACGGACCCGATCACCAGCCGATCTTCACCATCGAAGTCCAATTGGAGAGCGGTGAAGCAGAGCGATCAACCGCCGGCTCGAAACGACAAGCCGAACAGGCCGCAGCGAAGTCGCTGCTTGCAAAGGTATCATCATGACCGAAACTCAGACCCGCGCAGGTTTTGTCGCGCTGATTGGCGAACCGAACGCTGGAAAATCCACGCTTCTGAACTGGATGGTTGGCGCGAAAGTGTCGATCGTGACGCACAAGGTTCAGACCACCCGCGCCCGCATCCGCGGTGTTGCGATGGAAGGCGACAACAAACAGATCGTGTTTGTCGACACCCCTGGCCTGTTCCGCCCGCGTCGTCGGCTGGACCGTGCGATGGTTGCCGCTGCATGGGGTGGTGCATCTGACGCCGATGTCGTCGTGCTTTTGATCGAGGCGCATCGCGGATTGACCGACGGTGTTAAAGCGATCCTTGAGGCGCTCGCTGAACGGGTTGGCAAAGCCAAAGTGGCTCTTGCCATCAACAAGATCGACCGCGTCAAAGCCGAAGACCTGTTGGAACTGTCGCAGAAAATGAACGAGGCATTTCCGTTCGAAGAGACCTTTATGATCTCGGCAGAGCGGGGCCACGGCTGTGCGGCGCTGAAGACATGGTTGTCGGATCAGGTGCCTGCTGGACCGTTGCTGTATCCCGAGGATCAGATCGCGGATTTGCCGCTCCGCATGATTGCGGCAGAGATCACCCGTGAAAAGCTGACACTGCGTTTGCATCAGGAATTGCCCTACCAGTTGACCGTAGAGACAGAGCATTGGCAGGAACGTCCTGATGGGACCGCCCGCATCGATCAGGTGGTCTATGTGTCACGCGATGGCCACAAGGGCATCATTCTGGGCAAGGGTGGCGAGACTGCTAAGGCCGTATCCAAAGCGTCACGCGAAGAGCTGCAAGAGTTCTTGGGCCGTAAGGTTCACCTGTTCCTGCAGGTGAAGGTGCGCCCGAACTGGCTCGAAGAGAAAGACCGTTACACCGAAATGGGCCTCGACTTTAAGGACGGCAACGCGTGAGATTGGCCAGCGGCGTTTGGGTTTCGGCCTATCTAACGCGGCTCAGGCTGGCTGATATTCCTGCGTTTGTCGTGGCACGCGGTGACGAAACCGCGGGCGCTGTTCTGATTAAGCTTAATACGCTGGATGGCAATGCCAAAGCGTTTCAACGGTCGTTCGATATGATGACCGGAGAGCGCACATGGATGGTGCTGGCCGAGGGTACTGAGCAAGACGTGGATGTATCTGTCGCGAAACAGCGCAGTTTTGACAGCGATCTTTGGGTGATCGAGGTTGAGGACCGTCAGGGCCGAACGTTATTGGACGAGGACGGTTTGAGCTAGGCTCATTCCTTGAGAGACAGTGTCCGTTCACGCAGCCACGCCATAAACGCACGCGGGTCTTTGCTGCGCTCGGCGGCTTCCGCGGCAGAGACCGGCTCTCCGATGATTGGTTTTTGCGGTTTGTCGAACGCATGTGCCACTTCGTGCAAAAGCAAGCTCTGACGAAGCGTAGGCGAAATGCAGTTCGCGATTTGGTAGGCTCGCGAGTTTGATCCCGGGAAATAACAAGGCACGACCGTAGCGCCCGACGTGCGGATCATCTTTGCGGTAAAGACGTTCCATTCCGCCTCAATCGCGGGACCGAAGGGTTTATTCGCTGCAGCGACGACGCCCGATGGGAATAGTGCGATCAACCCGCCTTTCGCCAGATGCTCCATCGCGATTTTGCGCATCTCGATCATTTTACGCTGCGCGTCTTCCTCATGCGGAAAGGGCACGGGGATCATGTAGCTCGCTGCGCTCTCGTCGATGCCTGTCAGCAAAGAGCGTGTCAGAATGCGGTAATCATCGCGGCGACGCCCAATAAGGTCTGCAAGGATCATCCCGTCGACGAGCCCATGCGGATGGTTCGCGACAAACACAACAGGGCCTTCAGCGGGAATGCGATCGATCTGATCCTGCGGGGTTTGCAGCTCGATCCCCATGGCTTCCATGGTTGCAGGCCAAAATGCTTGACCCGTTGGAGCGCCAAGACGTTCGAATTTTTTAACACGCTGGATGATCGTGATCTTGCCCGTCAGCCATTCGACCGCGCGGATAAAGTTACGCTTTAGGCCGCTGTCGAATGTGTTGGAGTAGGTAAGGCTACGGCGGTCATAGAACTTTTGCCCATCCTGCACGTTGGATTCATCCGCTGTTTGGTCCGGGGTTACGTCTGACAAAGTTCACGTCCTTGAATTGATGGGCTGACCTAGGTCAGTTGCCTTCGCCGAACATGTCAGCCACCAGCGCCTCAATCGCATCGGCAAGCTCAAGTTCTGCCGGCCCATCGGTTTGGACCTCAATAAAACTTCCCTTGGAAGCTGCCAACATCAAAAGACCCATGATGCTGTCGCCTGATGCGCTCATGCCATCTTTAGAGACGGTGGCAGTGGCATCAAAATCTTCGACCACTTCGGCCAATTTCGCGGACGCGCGGGCGTGAAGCCCTTTGATGTTCACAATCTGGAGCCGGCGGGAAACAGTCATAGAAGTCAGTCACTCTGTACTTGATGGCAATCAATGTATTTACGTCCAGCGGTCAATGCGGCCTCGACGGCGTCTGGCACGTCACGTTGACGGCTTTTCGCGAGCTTGATCAGCATGGGAAGATTCATGCCGTAGAGAATACGGCGGTTGCTTGGCCCGCAGGCCATCAGCGAAAGGTTTGAGGGCGATCCGCCAAAGATATCGGTGACGATGACAACGCCTGCACCGGTATCAACGGAATCGGCGGCATCGCAGATTTCGGCTTGTTTGGCGCTACGGTCGTCTTCGGGGCGAGTTGCGATAGCAACGACACCCGCTTGATGGCCCACAACGTGTTCCATCGCCGCGAGGTATTCACCTGCTAGGCCACCATGAGCAACGATCACGATTCCGATCACGCGTTTTAACCCCGATCTGCCGCCCCACTGTCCGTGTGGCGTTCCATTTCTCGGTGGCGTTTTGACACCTGCCATCCGTCTTCTGCAAGGGCTTTCGCAAGGAGTTCTGTCATTGCGACAGAACGGTGTTGCCCTCCGGTGCATCCAAAGCCAACAGAGAGGTGCGTTTTCCCTTCTTCCTCAAAGGCAGGCAGCAATAGTGCAGCCATGGCTTTGACGCTCGTGAAGAATGCGTCGAAACGTTCGTCTTTTGCAATATATTCCACGACGGCAGCATCTTGGCCGTTCAGTGCACGCAGTTCTGGTTCCCAGTGTGGGTTACGCAAGAACCGACAATCGAGCACGATATCCAACCCGCGAGGCAATCCGCGTTTGTACGAAAAGCTCTGCAACGTAATCGCGAGGGGGTGGCCGTCAGGTTTTTGGAACCAGCTTTGCACTTCCGCCCGAGAATCATGCGGGGTCATCGACGTGGTGTCGATCAGGATGTCCGCGCGGCTTCGGATCGGAATCAGCAGGTCTTTTTCTTTGATAATACCCTCTGTCGGGGCAGTCTCGACCGATAGGGGGTGGCGCCGACGGGTTTCGGAAAAGCGGCGGATCAGCACGTCGTCCGAGCAATCCATATAAACCACCTGAAGGTCGAACCGTTCATCATGTCCCAGACGGTCAATCACCCCGATGACCGCATTTACGGTGAAATCGCGATTCCGTACGTCGAGGCCAAGAACGAGTGGGCGATCAAGCGGCTGGCCTTCGATCACGCGATCGATGAGTGAGAGGGGCATGTTGTCGATGACTTCAAAGCCGATATCCTCGAGTGCGCGAACAGCTGTCGTGCGACCTGCACCAGATGGACCAGTGACAAGGATAATGCTCTGCTTCGACGTCATGTCATATCTCGCTTAGTCGGTCCGCCCATGTTTGAGATACTGCAGGATCGCAAAAGGGAAGTGAATGGCGTTTGACTTGCGCAAAAGTGGTATGTCTGCGTCGTGAAGGTGTAGGTTGTGCCATGCGGGCAGACGCTCGGTCTCTTCCGTATCCAAATCCACGGCGAGCGTGATCTTAGCCGTGACATGAGGTGCAGCTAAAATTCCGACACCTCTTGCCTCGATTTTGCCAGCAATGGTATCGGGGCACCGTGCCGTCAGGTCTGGATCGATCAGGGTTTGGTCATCCGCCACCAAATCACACCCAAGACCGAGAAGTTGGAGGGCTAGGCTAGATTTTCCAGTGCCAGATTTCCCGAGGATGAGAACCGCACGGCCATCATAAGCGACGCAAGATGCGTGGAGGCAAAGCGAGTCAGACACCTCTTAAACCGGAAGACCAACCACGAACCGCGCACCGAGCGGCTCAGAGGTGATATCTGCATCGGTCGGGCGGATGTTTTCGGCCCAGATCACGCCGCCATGTGCTTCGACGATCTGCTTCGAAATCGCGAGGCCGAGGCCAGAGTTGTTGCCGAATTGGCCTTCGGGGCGTTCGGAATAGAAGCGTTTAAATATCTTGGTCAACGCGCCGTCAGGGATGCCAGGGCCGGTATCCTCGACCACTACAAGAACGCGGTTTTCGCGTTTGCGGGCCCATACGCGGATCGCGTCACCGTCTTCACAGAACGAAATCGCGTTGGTGATGAGGTTCACAAAGACCTGTGCCAAACGGCCTTCGAGACCAGTGATGGTGATGGACTCTTTGGGGAGGTCGGTGAGGTATTCGATCCCTTTGTCACGTGCCTGATCACCCAAGAATTCATTAAGGTTGCCGAGCATTTTGAGAAGATCAAAATCTTCTTCGTCCTCTTTGACGAGTTCGGAATCCAGACGTGACGCGTTGGAGATGTCGCTCACCAGACGGTCAAGGCGAATCACGTCGTGCTCAATCACTTCGAGCAGTTTTTCCCGCTGATCGTCGCGTTTCGCAACGCGCATCGTGCCCACGGCGGAACGGAGTGACGCGAGCGGGTTTTTGATCTCATGCGCAACGTCGGCGGCGAACTGTTCGTTGGCCTCAATCCGATCGTAAAGGGCCGCGACCATGCCGCGAAGTGCGCCCGACAGGCGACCAATTTCATCGGGGCGGGCGGTCAGGTCGGGGATGCGGACCCTGCCGGGTGACATTTTCCGTGCGTTGCGGTCACGTCCTGCCTCTGCCGCCGCGGCAAGGTCTGAAAGCGGGTTCGCAATTGTGGATGCGAGGATGAGCGATAGACCGATGGACACCAAGATGCCGATCACAAACATCTGCAAAACTTGTTCACGTTCGCGACGGACCAAGATGTCGAGTTCGCCAGCGGCTCCTTGCAGAACGACAACTCCCACGGGGGTTTTGCCCTGAAGGATTGGCGTGCTCACGCGGAACACCGTGCGGCCTGCGCTATCGTGTTCGGAATGCACGCGTGTGCCATTGGCAAGCGCATCCGCGACCGAAGTCTGCGCTGCGACTTCGGGGTCTACAACCGTTTGTTCAGCGGAACGGGGTGAAATAAGGCTTGCAAGCCCCTCCCACGCGCCGTTGAGGAAGTCGGTGATGATGGTGCCGCCGCCTTTGGTATTGAGGCCCGTCACGTCGGGGCCCATCGTGGCGGTCGCCGTCACGATTAAGGTTTCCGACGGATCAAAGATATAGACCTTAACACCGCCGCGAAGGTCCAAGCCCTGCAAGGTCGCGGTCGCGTCGATACCGTCACCTGTCAGTAGGTTAACGGGGGCCGCATCGGGGAGCTGAGCTTCGAACACATCAGCGATGAGTTCGGCCTCATTGACCAGCCCGTTCGCCCGCTGAAACGCGAGGTTGTCGCGGGACGGGTTCATCCAAAGCACACCACTGACCAGCACCATAATAGCCAGCAGGTTAAACGTGATAATTTTGCGGGCGAGCGGTGATCGGTTCAGGGTAATCACGCCACGACGGCGTCGCCTGTCTACGATCTCTCGGTCGAGCGTTGTTTCTGGCGAAACATACTCATCACCCAAATAGACATCCGTGTCCGCTGCGGCCTTTCGAACCGAGCGGAGATCACGAACGTCAATTTTGGGAGACGAGTTCATGTCTTATTCTTCGTTGTAACGGTAACCGATGCCGTAGAGGGTCTCGATCGCACCGAACTCGTCGTCTACCTGACGCATCTTTTTACGCAGACGTTTGATGTGGCTGTCGATAGTCCGGTCGTCGACGTAGACTTGATCGTCGTAAGCAACGTCCATCAACTGGTCACGCGACTTAACAAAGCCGGGGCGCTGGGCCAGTGCTTGCAGCAACAGAAATTCGGTAACGGTCAGCGATACATCACGACCCTTCCATTTTACGGCGTGCCGCAGGGGGTCCATGGTCAGCGGGCCACGTTCCATCACCTTGTTGCTTTCGTCGACCTCTTCGGGCGTGATGCCGTTCATGGCATCCTGACGGCGCAGAAGGGTTCGGATGCGTTCGACCAGAAGACGCTGGCTGAAGGGCTTTTTGACGTAGTCGTCAGCGCCCATGCGAAGCCCCAATACCTCGTCGATTTCGTCATCTTTGGAGGTGAGGAAAATCACCGGCATCGTGGTTTTCTGGCGGAGACGCTGCAAGAGGTCCATGCCGTCCATGCGGGGCATCTTAATGTCCAGCACTGCCATGTCGGGCAATTTTTTGTTGAAAGCGTCCAGCGCTTGCTGGCCGTCATTATATGTCTCGACCTCAAAGCCTTCGGCTTCGAGGGTCATTGCTACAGAAGTTAGAATATTCCGGTCGTCATCGACCAACGCAATACGATGCATGGGGTGTCGCCTCTTCAGCCTGATTTTTTATACTGCTCTTTTTTGAGACCGTTGTCCCTTTTTTGGCTGAGCGAATCAATCAGAAACTGAATTCGGCTATGTTTGCGGCAACATGATTGTGCCAAAAAAACCCGTTCGAGGACTTTCGGGTCACACTCGACTATGGTCGCGCTAAATGGTTGCGCTAACACGAAAATGATTGCGCTAACTGCGACAAAGCCGCCTTTTCTGATGAAAAATCATAGTGCTATGTGGACCTCTATCTAGGGCGCATCGCCCGCAATCAGGAGAGAGAGACAATGGACCACGGACGGGTCAACCCAACCATGAAGCTTGAACATCAGGGCATCACTGGACTGGGCTATGTCTATTATAACCTGATGGAGCCGGCGCTGATTGAGCAGTCGTTGAAGGCAGGTGAAAGCACACTTGGCAACGGCGGCGCGCTTCTCGTGTCTACTGGTAAACACACTGGTCGCTCGCCCAAAGACAAATTTGTTGTTCGCACCGCGTCTGTCGAAGACACCATTTGGTGGGAAAACAACGCTCCGATGGAAGCCGACAAATTCGACGTTCTCTACGCCGATATGCTAGAGCACATGAAGGGCAAGAACTACTTTGTTCAGGACCTTTTCGGTGGTGCCGATCCTGCGCATCGTCTGGACGTTCGTATGGTGACCGAGCTTGCATGGCATTCGCTGTTCATCCGCACCATGCTGCGCCGTCCAGAGCGTGAAGAGCTTGATAACTTCACCCCTGAATGGACCATCATCAACTGCCCGACCTTCAAGGCGAACCCTGAAAAGCACGGCTGCCGCACCGAGACCGTTATCTCGTTGAACTTCGACAAGAAGATGATCCTGATCGGTGGCACTGAATACGCAGGTGAGAACAAGAAGTCGGTCTTTACCCTTCTAAACTACCTGCTGCCTGAAAAAGGCATCATGCCGATGCACTGCTCTGCCAACCACGCGATTGGCAACCCAGTGGATACTGCGATCTTCTTTGGCCTGTCGGGCACTGGCAAAACCACCCTATCCGCTGACCCTGACCGCGTTCTGATCGGCGACGATGAACACGGCTGGTCGGATCGTGGCACTTTCAACTTCGAAGGCGGTTGCTACGCAAAAACGATCAATCTGTCGGCAGAAGCTGAGCCTGAAATCTACGCGACCTGTTCAATGTTCGGCACCGTCATCGAAAACATGGTCTATGACGACGAGACCAAGGTTCTTGATTTCCAAGACAACTCGATCACCGACAACATGCGCTGCGCTTACCCGCTGCACTACATTTCCAACGCATCTGATACTGCGCTGGGCGGTCACCCGAAAAACATCATCATGCTGACCTGCGACGCATATGGTGTTCTTCCTCCGATCGCGCGTCTGACACCTGCTCAGGCGATGTACCACTTCCTGTCGGGCTTCACGTCGAAAACCCCAGGCACCGAGATTGGCGTGACCGAACCGATCCCGACCTTCTCGACCTGTTTCGGTGCGCCGTTCATGCCGCGTCGTCCGGAAGTCTACGGTAAGCTTCTGCAGGAAAAAATCGCATCCCATGGCGCGACCTGCTGGTTGGTGAACACTGGCTGGACTGGTGGTGCATTCGGCACAGGTAGCCGTATGCCGATCAAAGCAACCCGCGCTCTGCTCACCGCTGCGCTGGACGGTTCGCTGAACGAAGCAACCTTCCGTAAGGATCCAAACTTTGGCTTTGACGTGCCTGTCACTGTTGAAGGCGTTGATGCGAAACTTCTCGATCCGCGCGCGACTTGGGGCGACAAGGCTGCGTTTGATGCGCAAGCTCACAAACTGGTTGAAATGTTCGCTGAGAACTTTGCTCAGTATGTTCCTTACATTGATGAGGACGTGAAGGCAGCTGCAATCGGCTAATGCCACGTTGCAGAAAATTGAGGGGCCGGACGGGAAACTGTCCGGCCCTTTTTATTGACTTCGCCCAATGAAAGGGCACCATGCAGCCATGATGAAATATGTGCCCCTTGTTGCTTTGTTCTGTATGCCTGCCGTTTCCTTTGCCGAAGGGTATCGGTCAAAGCCCACCATCGTTGTTGGGGACATTGGGTTGCATTGCCCGTACGAGATTACGGGCAGCGAACCTGCGCCAAATACCGAAAATGGTGTCATTGATACCATCAGCGGCGAACCGCAGGTCATTGCGCATACAACGACTGTTCCAGCTATTCCTGACCTTGGGTTTGGGGTGCAGCTTCGTCTGGCCGAAGGCGTCACGCTCCCTGGTGCTGAGATTGTCGTGCGTCATCCGCCGATGGGGGCAGAGGGCGTGACAGAACAGCGTTGGTATCCGAACTTTAACGATCAGACCTATTCACTGAGTATGTATCGCTTCGATTTTCCGTATGAGTTGCTGGTCGGAACATGGTCATTCTCTGTCGAGCAGGGCGGCCAGACGCATTTCATCGCTGAATTCGATGTCGTGCCGCCGCCGGCTGGGCTGACAATTGATGCGCTTTGCTCGGGTGAGGGACTTCTGTCCTAGTCACCCCATCCAGCCGCGACGGATTAGGTTTACACCTGCTATGAGCAGCACCCATAGGGTCGCCTTGCGGAACAAGGCCTGATCAATGCGATCATGGATACGGAACCCGATCCACATGCCAGCGAATGCGGGCAAGAGCAAGATCGCGGAAAACGGCAGTGTATTCATGTTAAGAATTCCAGACTTGAGGTGCCCAGCTAGAAGCATGAAAGCGCCAGATCCGTACACCACGCCTTGAACAACGAATTGCCGTGCCTTGGGCGTGTTGACGGCAACCAGATAAAGAACTGTTGTTGGGCCCCACGTGCCCGCAAAACCACCAAGCGTGCCTGATAAGAACCCAGCAACGATGGACGCGCTCCGCCGATGTTCGGGCTTGATATGCAGCTTAACGCCAGAAATCTGAATGATGCAGAGCACGGTCACGACGATGCCAAGGCCCAAGAGCATCGTGTCAGGCGAAACATAGGCCACGAATTGCGAGGTGATTAGGATCATCACGCAGACGATCAGAACGTACAGGCCATACTCGCGCAGCGCGTCTCTTGCCTCTGCCCAACCCGCCTTTGCGATCTGCAAAATATTGGACATCACGATAGGCAGAATGATCCCCGCCACCACGACTTTCGGGTCAATGAGAATGCCCATTCCAGAGATCATGATGAGCGGCATCGCGAATCCGATAGCCCCCTTAACGACGCCCGCAACGAGCGTCACAGCGAAGGCAAAGACCAGAAGTTCGGGCGAAATCAGGGAAAAAATACTATCCATAGGCTAGGTGCATATCGCTAAGTTGTTCGCTTCGCACGAAAAATCCCGCGCGACATTTATGTTCTTTGACTTTTGTCTAAACGAAATTAAGTTGCGCTGCAGTTGCGAAGAGTTTATCTCTGCACTAGCACAATAAGGAGCGCGACATGCCCCACGACGGACAGGATATCGTTATGACAACCTCGCCCATTCTTGAGAACCTTTTGGGTCTAACTGGTGCAACGCTTGCACCCCTCGAAGAACTTCTTTCGACGGCCAAAGACACAGTGCGATCCAAGGTGAGCGTCGATGGTCGCGTGTCTGGCGGTTTGGTCGAGGAACATCAGTCGGTTGCGCATGGCCTCGCGTGGTTGGCGACATATGTCGAAGCGTTGAAAGAAATGCACGGCTGGGCTGATCGTTTGAATGCCGAGGGCAAATTCGGCGAAGTCGAACAGATCATTCTCCAGATCGCATTTGGCGAATACCTCGCGCAGATCAAAGGCGGCATCCCAATGTCGCAGGGTGAAATTCTGCGCCTCTCTGATCTCGGTGTTGCGGATACGCTTGCCCAGCCAGAAGTCGTTGCACTCGTGTGTGCTGGGAACTCGCAAGCGGCTCGCTCCCGCTTGGTCGAGATCATGCAGGATCAAGCCGGTTCGACCATGTTTGGTGCATCCGGTCTGGATGAAGAACTGGAGATGATCCGCGACCAGTTCCGCCGTTACGCGTTGGAAAGAGTGGAGCCGTTTGCCCACGAATGGCACCTCAAGGACGAATTGATCCCGATGGAGATCATCGAAGAACTCGCGGAAATGGGTGTCTTTGGTCTCACCATCCCCGAAGAGTTCGGCGGTTTTGGCCTGTCCAAAGCGTCCATGTGCGTCGTCTCCGAAGAACTGTCCCGTGGTTACATTGGCGTCGGTTCGCTCGGCACTCGTTCCGAAATCGCCGCTGAGCTGATCCTTGCAGGTGGTACGCAAGAGCAGAAGGAAAACTGGCTACCAAAACTTGCGTCTGCTGAGATTCTTCCGACTGCGGTATTCACTGAGCCTAACACGGGCTCTGACCTTGGTTCGCTCCGCACCCGTGCTGTGAAAGACGAAAACGGCGACTATCGGATCACTGGTAACAAAACATGGATCACCCACGCGGCTCGTACGCATGTGATGACCCTGCTGGCCCGCACCGATCCGAACACGACGGACTACAAAGGTCTGTCCATGTTCCTCGCTGAAAAGACACCGGGAACTGACGAACATCCGTTCCCGACCGAAGGCATGACGGGCGGTGAGATCGAGGTTCTCGGTTATCGCGGGATGAAGGAATACGAGCTTGGCTTTGATAACTTCAAAGTTAAGGGCGAAAACCTTCTCGGCGGTGAAGAGGGCAACGGTTTTAAACAGTTGATGCAGACGTTTGAATCTGCGCGTATCCAAACTGCCGCGCGTGCGATCGGTGTTGCACAGTCCGCTCTGGATGTGGCGATGCAGTATGCGATTGACCGCAAACAGTTCGGCAAATCGTTGATCAACTTCCCGCGTGTGTCGGGCAAGTTGGCGATGATGGCCGTTGAAATTATGATCGCGCGTCAGTTGACCTACTTCTCGGCTCGCGAGAAAGACGCGGATCGTCGCTGTGACCTCGAAGCTGGTATGGCAAAGCTTCTCGGTGCGCGTATTGCATGGGCCTGTGCGGATAACGGTCTGCAAATCCACGGCGGCAACGGCTTTGCTCTGGAATACAAGATCAGCCGTATCCTTTGTGATGCTCGCATCCTGAACATCTTTGAAGGTGCTGCCGAAATTCAGGCGCAGGTTATCGCACGCCGTATCTTGGGCTAATCAAGACGCGCTATTGCGTCGATCAATCTCTGACGAGCCGCGGGAACTTCGCGGCTCGTTTGCGTTCCGAATAGACGATTTTCGATGAAATATCCGGTCGTTCCGAGGGCGCGCGCGATTTCCCCGCCAGATGCATCGCCTTCGCCCTTCATCACGGGCACCAAGGGCAATAGGCGGTTCGCCCATTCCCCAGCACCCTCTTTACTTACCGCTCGGCCAGATTTGGGTGAAATATAGGAAAGGTCCTCGTTCACCCCTCTCACAGCGCATGCGGAAAGGTCTAATCCGTAGCCGAGCTCATCGAGGAGTGACATTTCCCAATGCAGGTAAGCGAGCGGCCAAACGTCGTTCTGACCTAGTAGATCAAGAAGTTGCACAGTCCGGTTATAGAGCGGTTCATGTTTCTCACGCTCTGGTAAGGATTGGCATAGTAGGGCGCAAACCGCCCCAAGTCCGCTGAGAGCAAGTCTATCTGACATTACCTGCGCCGACCGACTGCGCAGTGGCTCAATCGTAAAACTACCGAGGTGATCGTCGAGGCGGGCTTTCCATGTCACTGAAACCTGCGAGCCGGGCTGAAGCGTTGCCGCCATTTTGCGGCTTGCACCTCCACGCACTACGCCCGCGTGACGCCCTCTGGACAGCGTAAAAACCTCGATAATCATCGAGGTCTCGCCATGCACGCGCGAAGCAAGAAGAGCGCCTTCGTCCTGCCATTCGATCATAGCGGGATTGAACGCATGTGATTAACGGGTCGGAACGGGCTTATCGCCGCGATAATCGTAGAAACCACGTTTGGTTTTGCGACCCAACCAACCCGCTTCAACGTATTTGGTCAGCAGCGGGCAAGGGCGGTATTTCGTATCCGCGAGGCCTTCGTGCAGAACGTTCATGATCGCCAGACACGTGTCGAGGCCGATGAAATCGGCGAGCTCCAGTGGGCCCATCGGGTGGTTGGCGCCCAGTTTCATCGATGTGTCGATGGAGGACACATTACCCACGCCCTCATAAAGGGCATAGACGGCTTCGTTGATCATCGGCATCAGGATGCGGTTCACGATGAATGCGGGGAAATCTTCGGACGTTGCGGAGGTTTTGCCGAGCTTTTCAACGACTTCCTGACATTGCTGGTAAGTCTCGTCATCGGTTGCGATGCCACGGATCAATTCGACCAGCTGCATCACTGGCACTGGGTTCATAAAGTGGAAGCCGATGAATTTTTCGGGTCGATCAGTGCGGCTGGCGAGGCGCGTGATCGAAATGGACGACGTGTTTGATGCGAGGATCGTTGTCGGCGTGATATGAGGGAGCAGTTCGTCGAAAATCGCTTGCTTGACCGTTTCGCGTTCAGTCGCTGCCTCGATGATCAGATCGCAAGGTCCAAGATCGGTAAGCGTTTGCGTCGTCGAAATACGGCCCATCGCAGCGGCTTTGTCTTCCTCGGTGACAACACCTTTGGACACTTGACGCGTGATGTTCTTGTCGATCAATGCGACGGCAGCGGCCAAGGCGTCCGCGCTGATGTCAGTCATCATCACATCGTATCCGGCCAACGCAAACACGTGAGCAATGCCGTTGCCCATCTGTCCTGCGCCGACAACGCCTACTTTGTTAATCGCCATGGCTTTGCCCTCTGATCTGTTCTGGGGAACCATATGTCCGCAATGGGCAAACGTTCAAGGCGGCAGTTTCCTTAAACATTGTTCTAATTCCCAAGTTTATCCATTTGGCAAGGTTTGGGGCCGACTCTCAGCAGTGGTGAGTGAAAACTGGTGGGAGCCATGAGACATGAAAAACTGGAGGCAGCGGGCCTCGATTATGCTGTGTGTAGGTATGGTGGGTCGCGATTACTGTTTCGCGGGCCCAAGCGTCCGACCGACAAGCCGTATATCACTTTTGTGGGCGGCACGGATGTCTTTGGGAAGTATGTCGAGAGGCCGCTTCCAGTTTTGGTCGAGCGTGAAACAAAGCGCAGTTGTGTTAACTTAGGGGTTCCGAACGGTTCAGTGGACGTTCAGTTGAATGATCCCACGATGATGGAGCTTTGTCGTCGTGCGGAGCTTTCCGTGATCCAAATTACAGGTGCTCAAAACCTATCGAACAGATTTTACCGCGTTCACCCCCGCAGGAATGATCGCCTCATTGAGGCGTCGACTGTGTTGCGCGCGCTTTATCCTGATATCGATTTCACCGAGTATAGTTTTACGCGGCATATGCTGTCCGCGCTGTTCCTGCGATCACCGAAACGGTTTGCAACGATTCAAGCGGAGCTCGAATTGGCGTGGTTGTCGCGGATGCGGACAATGTTGACGACGGTCGGGCGGCGTGTGGTGCTGCTCTGGTGGTCGGATCGGCCGCTCACGAATGCCCCTTGGTATCAGCGATCAGACCCGTTTCGCGGCGACCCGATGTTTATTACGCGATCGATGGTGCAAATGTTGCGGCCGCTGGTGAAAGGGATTGTTGAGGTTGAACCCATGCTTCCAGACGGATGCGCGGGGCTGATTGTGCCAGACGGTGAGATGCCCGCCGCTGCTGAACGTCTTCCTGTCAGGGCCCATGCGATTGCGGCTCAGAAGATTGTTCCGTTGATCAATCGGTCATGAAAAAACCCGCGCTAAAAGCGCGGGTTTTGTTCTTATGTCATTTGTCCCGAAGGATCAAACCTTCCCGGTCAGTTCCGGCACGGCGTCGAAGAGGTCGGCGACGAGGCCGAAGTCTGCGACTTGGAAGATCGGGGCTTCTTCGTCTTTGTTGATTGCAACGATGATCTTCGAGTCTTTCATACCAGCAAGGTGCTGGATCGCGCCCGAGATACCGCAAGCGATGTATACTTCAGGAGCCACAACCTTGCCCGTTTGACCAACCTGCCAGTCGTTCGGTGCAAAGCCAGAGTCGACCGCTGCGCGCGATGCGCCAACAGCTGCGCCCAGTTTGTCTGCGAGAGCTTCGATGATTTTGAAGTCCTCTTCGGAGCCAACACCACGTCCACCCGATACGACGATCTTGGCCGAGGTGAGTTCTGGACGGTCGCTTGCTGCAACTTTGTCCTCAACCCATTCTGACAGGCCGGTGGAGGCTGCAGTGCTCAGTCCTTCAACAGGGGCAGAGTTGCCGTCAGCCGCTGCCTCGAACGAGGTGGTGCGGATGGTCATGACCTTCACGCTGTCAGCCGATTTCACGGTCTGGATGGCGTTGCCTGCGTAGATCGGGCGTTCGAATGTGTCGCCGTCAACAACAGCCGTCACGTCCGACAGGATCATCACATCTAGCAGGGCTGCAACGCGCGGCAGGATGTTTTTCGCATCCGACGCCGAAGGTGCTGCGATGTGGCTGTATGCGCCAGCCATCGACACGATCAGGTCAGCGGTCGGTTCGGCCATAAGGTGGCAGAAGCCGTGGTCGCCAGCAAAGATAACCTTTGCCACGCCTGCAATGGTCGCAGCCTCGGCAGCAGCAGCGTCACCGCCTTCGCCAGCAACGAGAACATGCACATCACCCAGCGCCGCAACCGCGGAAACGGTCTTGGATACTGCGTCTTTGGCCAATTGGCCGTTCGCAACGTCTGCGAGAAGAAGAACAGCCATTAGAGTGCCCCCGCTTCTTTGAGTTTCGATACCAGTTCGTCAACCGAACCAACCTTGATGCCAGCCTGACGAACCGGCGGCTCGGAGGTTTTGACAACGGTCAGGCGCGGAGACACGTCTACGCCGTAGTCTGCTGCGGTTTTCTCATCGAGAGGCTTTTTCTTCGCCTTCATGATGTTCGGCAGCGACGCATAACGCGGTTCGTTCAGGCGAAGGTCAGCGGTGATAACGGCAGGCATTTTAACCTTAACGGTCTGCAGGCCGCCGTCGACTTCGCGGGTAACCGTTGCGGTGTCGCCATCAACAGCAACTTCCGACGCAAAGGTCGCCTGCGACCAACCCAAGAGCGCTGCCAGCATCTGGCCAGTTGCGTTCATGTCGTTGTCGATCGCTTGTTTACCTGCGATGATCAGGCCCGGATTTTCCTCTTTCGCAACAGCGGCGAGGATCTTCGCAACAGCGAGAGGTTCGATGTCCGTGTGAACGTCGTCCGCAGCGGTCACAAGAATTGCGCGGTCAGCACCCATCGCCAGAGCAGTCCGCAGGGTTTCCTGCGCTTGCTTTACGCCGATCGAAACAACGACGATCTCGTCAGCTTTGCCTGCTTCTTTCAGACGGATCGCTTCTTCAACAGCAATCTCGTCGAACGGGTTCATCGACATTTTTACGTTCGCAAGATCAACTCCCGTGCCGTCCGCTTTCACGCGAACTTTCACGTTATAGTCAATCACGCGCTTAACAGGCACGAGGACCTTCATCGGCGGTAATCTCCCTTTTAAATGTGCCACTCAAGGGACACTCTCGGTAGGTTGTTAGCAAGCGCAGAACATGGAAAACAGTGCAAAATCGACGCGGCAAGACGCTAAGACGCCACGTTTTGCATCGGTTCAATGCGTATAGCTCATGATAATAGGACTGTTAGCGACGCAACTATGTTGCGCCGCGGCATGAGCAATTGGTCGTAGAGTTTGTCTGGGCGACTGATTCTGTTGGAATCAGGCAATCAACGGTTCGCGCCAGGCACCCACAGAACGTCGGATTTGCCCGCGTCATTCGCCATGCGAGCGGCAACAAAGAACCAGTCTGACAGACGGTTCAAGTATTTCACGCCAATGTCATTGACGGATTCCATGCTCGCCAATTCGACCGAAAGACGTTCAGCGCGGCGGGCAACGGTGCGGCACAGGTGAAGATGTGCCGACAGGGCCGATCCACCCGGTAGAATAAAACTGCGGAGCGGTTCGAGCTGCGCGTTCATGGCGTCAATCTCAGCCTCAAGGCGATCAACTTGGCTCTCGACCATGCGCAATACGGGGTAGGGCGCGTCTGCATCTTTTTCCATGTCAGGGCGGCACAGGTCTGCGCCAAGGTCAAACAGGTCGTTCTGGATTGCTGAAAGCTGCGCCGCGATCTCGGCGCTTGCATGCAGGCGGGCCATACCCACGGTCGCATTCAATTCATCCACAGTTCCGTAGGCCGTAACGCGGGCAGAGTGTTTGGCCACGCGGCTACCGTTACCGAGAGCAGTTTCACCTGCATCGCCAGTCTTAGTGTAGATTTTGTTGAGAACGACCATTCTGAACCCCTGTTATTTGCGCAGGTAGAAATTATTTGCGCAGGTAGAAAATTGCAGCAATCAAAGCCACCGCAACGGCCTGCGCGTAGATGCGGTATCGCATGATCTTGTTCGATTGCTTGCCAGAGTCCGCTTTGCCAACGCCAAAGGTCCCGAGGCCCCACATCAAAATGAGGGCTACGGCCACAACCGCAATCAGGACGATGAACTTAAATGGCTCGTTGAACATAACGGGCTCCCTCTGTGATTTGATACCGATGTATCACGCAAGGTTGGAAAGAAAAGGGTTTCAGCCTTTTGCGATCACCCAATCCAGAAGGCGCGTGGGCAGTAACCGTCTGAGGTTGCCCATAAGATAGGTCGGTGTTGTGACGTAATAGCGCGGCTTTGGATTGGCCGACGTCAGAGCGTGAAAAATCTTTTTCGTCACGGCCGATGCGGGCAATTCGAAGGTGTCGGGGCCAGTGTCCTCATAGAGGCGTGCCTTCAGCGTTTCATATTGGGCGGCACGTGCGGAGTTCGCGGTGTCGATCCATTTCTCGAAATGTGGAATCGCATTTGCCCTGATCTTGGACGTGATCGGACCGGGTTCGATCAGGATGACTTTGATCGGCGTGTCGCGCATTTCGATGCGCAGCACATCGGTTAATCCCTCCAATGCGAATTTGGTCGAGACGTAGGCACCCCGCCAGCTGAGACCTACGAGGCCGAGAACGGAAGAACAGTTGATGATGCGTCCGTGGCCTTGGGCGCGCATGACCTTGATCACTTCGCGCGTCAGGTCGTGGGTGCCGAAGAGGTTCGTTTCGAAAATCTCACGCAATGCACCAGCGGGCAGATCCTCAACGGCGCCAGGGCAAGCAAAGGCAGCGTTGTTGTAAAGCGCATCCAATGTGCCGCCCGTGGCAGCGAGCACTTCGGCAAGACCACTGCGGATCGATTCAGGATCGGCGAGGTCGATCTGCGGCGCGTCAAAGCCTTGTGCCTTCAGGCGATCACAATCTTCGGCTTTGCGGCAGCTGGCAAAGACATGCCAGCCCGCTTCACGAAGGCCATGTGCGGCGTCATAGCCAATTCCAGAAGAGCAGCCGGTGATAAGAATGGATTTCTGTGTCATACCGACTTGTCGCTTTATGTCGCGCTGATCTCAAGCGTCGTTTTCATCAAGAAAGCGTGCAGCCATCCATCCAACGCGTCCCGTCTCGATAACGCGCAAATGTGCCCAACCGTTGCTGAGGGTTTCGAGAACCTCAACCTCGGTGCCGCGATCTAGCCTAGCCGAAATGCCATAGCTGGTTCCCGGACCAGTCCGCATGTTCACACCCGCACCAGCGACGGTTCTGACGTCAAAGATAACCTCTGGAACTGGGGTAGGCTCGGCAATTTCGGCCACTTCGGTCTGATCTAATGACACCAAAACGGTGCTAGAGGCAAAGCCGTCTGGCAGATCAGCGGAATCGCGAGTTACGTCAATAATCGCTTCGCGACTACGTTCGGGCCGCACTTCGGCTTCGAAATCGGCCCCGCCTGACAATTCATAAAACGCGAGACCTAAAAATAGAAAACTGGCAGTCAAAAAAATACGCACGGAAACATCCCCCAACACAACCGTAACATGATTAATGTATCACTTTTCGCGCATAGCGTCACGATTGAAAACCAGAGAATGAGTGGTCTCTGAAAGTGTTGTAAAATGGTCGAAAATGACTTTGGCGCAAATCGCGCTGGAAACAGAAAAGACCAGCCGTTAGACAACATGTATGACCGACAGCACAGACAACACCGAAATCGGCTTTACCGAGCATAAGGAAACCCTTCGCCGCGCAATTGGTGAACGGTACCTGACATACGCACTGTCCACGATTATGCACCGTGCGTTGCCCGATGCGCGTGATGGTCTAAAGCCTGTTCACCGCCGAATCCTTTTTGCGATGCGCGAACTGAAACTGTCGTCGACAGGCGGTTTCCGTAAGTCTGCTAAGATCAGCGGTGACGTGATGGGGAACTATCACCCGCACGGCGATATGGCGATTTACGATGCGATGGCGCGTTTGGCGCAGGACTTTAACGTCCGTTATCCGCTCGTGGATGGTCAGGGTAACTTTGGTAACATCGACGGCGATAACCCAGCGGCGAGCCGATACACCGAAGCGCGGATGACCGCTGCTGCTGAAGCGCTGCTCGATGGTCTGAACGAAAACGCTGTCGATTTTCGTCCGAACTATGACGGTACGCTTGATGAGCCGATTGTTCTACCTGCGGCGTTCCCGAACCTGTTGGCAAACGGGTCGTCGGGCATTGCAGTCGGTATGGCGACGAACATCCCGCCGCATAACATTCACGAATTGATTGACGCGTGTCTGCATCTGATCAAAGCGCCAGATGCGCGGGATGAAACGCTGCTCAATTACGTTCCGGGTCCAGATTTCCCGACAGGTGGCGTGATCGTTGAGACCCGTGAGAGCATCGCTGAATCCTACCGCACGGGCCGCGGCTCGATCCGTCTGCGTGCGAAATTCGAGATTGAGGACCTAGGGCGTGGGATGTGGCAAATCGTTGTCACGGAAATCCCCTATCAGGTTCAGAAGTCCAAGCTGATCGAAAAGCTGGCCGAGGTCATTCAGACTAAAAAGGTACCGCTGCTCGCTGATGTGCGTGACGAATCTGCAGATGACGTTCGCATCGTGCTCGAGCCGCGTGCAAAGACCGTCGATCCCGAAGTGATGATGGGCATGCTGTTCCGCAATTCAGACCTAGAGGTTCGGTTTAGCATGAATATGAACGTGCTGATTGACGGGCTGACGCCGAAGGTGTGTTCGATGAAGGAAGTCCTGCGGGCGTTCCTCGATCACCGTCGCGACGTTCTGCAGCGCCGCAGCCAGCACCGTATGGATAAAATCGACCACCGTTTAGAGGTGTTGAAAGGCTTGATCATTGCCTTCCTCAACCTTGATCGCGTGATCGACATTATTCGTTACGACAACGATCCCAAAGCCGCTTTGATGGGCGAGGATTGGTCGACCAAGCGAGTGCGTGCGACCTCTGAAAAAGACTACGTGTCGCCGCTGCCGTCTAAAGGCGGCGAACTCACTGAGGTTCAGGCCGAAGCTATCCTCAACATGCGTCTGCGCAGCTTGCGCCGTCTCGAAGAGATGGAGCTGGTCCGTGAACGTGATGCGCTGTTGGCAGAGCGCGAAGAGCTTGCCGAGCTGTTGGGTGACGAAGACAAACAATGGGCGAAAATTTCCGAACAACTGCGTGAAACGCGCAAACAGTTCGGCAATAGCGCTCCACGCGGTCAGCGCCTAACGACCTTTGCCGAAGCAGGCATGGTCGAAGATGTACCGATGGAAGCGATGATCGAACGTGAACCGATAACGGTGATCTGTTCGAAAATGGGTTGGATTCGCGCGATGAAGGGGCATCAGGCCCTCGATTCCGAATTCAAGTTCAAAGACGGTGATGAGGCGCGTTTTGCATTCCATGCGGAGACGACCGATAAGTTGATAGTGGCTGGGTCGAACGGCCGCTTCTTTACTGTTCTCGGCGCGAACCTACCTGGTGGTCGCGGTATGGGCGAACCTGTTCGCCTGATTATCGATCTCCCCAACGAAGCCGAAATCGTCGACATCTTTACGGCTAAGGCAGGGCGTAAGCTCCTCGTTGCCTCGTCGGATGGTGATGGTTTTGTCGTCGCAGAGGACGATGTGATCGCGCAGACCCGTGCAGGCAAACAAGTGCTGAACGTCAAAGACGGCGTTGTGCTAAAGGTCGTGAAGCCAGTCGCGGGCGATCATGTCGCCGTTGTCGGTGAAAACCGTAAGGTTCTCGTCTTTGCGATTGATGAACTGCCTGAAATGGGTCGCGGCAAGGGCGTTCGACTGCAGAAATACAAAGACGGTGGTTTGTCGGATGCGACGACATTTACGCTGGCCGAAGGGCTATCGTGGCGCGATCCAGCAGGCCGTACCCGCACCGAACCTGATCTCGCAGAGTGGCTCGGCAAACGGGCGGGGTCTGGTCGAATGGCGCCGCGCGGCTTCCCGCGTGACAACCGCTTTACCTAAATGTGAAGGCTGGACACGCTTGTGTGGAGCTGTCCCGTCCTTTACCGATCAAGGTTGAAATATTCGGAGGTCATTTGATGCGCAAAGTTCTGTCCCTGCTCGCCCTGTGCGTTCTCGTGAGCGCCTGCGGGCGGATGCGCGATGACCTTACGGAGGCTCCCGAGCCGATCGGCAATTTCCTAATGGGGTACAATATCACCGTAGCCAATGACCCGACCAAAGGGCCGTTTTCGCGCGATGTAACAAATGAGGAATGGAAAGCAGCCGTTGAGGGCGCGATCCAGAATCGCCTCGGTCGGTATGATGGCGACGCTTGGTTCCATGTCGCTGTCGGAGTTCAGGGCTACGTCGTTGCCATGCCCGGCATTCCGCTGATCTATTCGCCGAAATCCGTTCTGGTGATTGGCGTGACCTTCATCGAGGACGCCACCCAATCAAAATTGAACGAAGAGCCGATTCAAATGACGGTCTTTGAGCCGTGCTGCACGCCAATTCTGGGCTCTGGCCTGACACGATCCCGAGAAGAACAGATCGACGGGCTCGCGTTCAACGCAGCAAGGGCTATTGAGCGATACATGCGCGAGCACGCTGACCAATTCGGTGGCGTTCCAGAGGTTCTTGAGGATGACCCGACGATCATTGAGGGGACGGTTTCGTTGGAAACACCGACAGAAGTTCCGCAAGAACCCGTCAACTGACTCTTGATTTCCGTTCCTTTTGCCAATACATCGCCCGCGATGTTGAAACGGGCCTGTGGATAGGCCCCCGAAATCACGAGGCGCCAACCAGATGGCTAAAGGTAAGTTTGAACGTAACAAACCGCACGTTAACATCGGCACGATTGGCCACGTTGACCACGGTAAAACCACATTGACCGCAGCAATCACCAAATACTTTGGTGACTTCCGCGCATACGACCAGATCGACGGCGCACCTGAAGAAAAAGCACGCGGCATCACCATTTCGACCGCTCACGTTGAGTACGAAACCGAGACCCGTCACTACGCACACGTCGACTGCCCAGGCCACGCTGACTATGTTAAGAACATGATCACTGGTGCTGCTCAGATGGACGGCGCGATCCTGGTTGTTAACGCTGCTGACGGCCCGATGCCGCAGACCCGCGAGCACATCCTTCTTGGTCGTCAGGTTGGCATCCCGCACATGGTTGTCTACATGAACAAAGTTGACCAGGTAGACGACGAAGAGCTGCTCGAGCTGGTTGAGATGGAAATCCGTGAGCTTCTGTCGTCCTACGACTACCCTGGCGACGATATTCCGATCGTTAAAGGTTCGGCTCTGGCTGCTATGGAAGGCCGCGACCCTGAGATCGGTGAGAACTCGATCCGCGCTCTGATGGAAGCCGTAGACACCTACATCCCGACTCCGGCACGTGCAGTTGACCTGCCGTTCCTGATGCCGATCGAAGACGTGTTCTCGATCTCGGGCCGTGGTACTGTTGTGACCGGTCGTGTTGAGCGTGGCGTAATCAACGTTGGCGACGCGATCGAAATCGTTGGTATCCGCGACACCAAAACCACCACCTGTACTGGCGTTGAAATGTTCCGCAAACTGCTTGACCGTGGTGAAGCAGGCGACAACATCGGCGCGCTTCTGCGTGGCGTTGACCGTGACGGCGTTGAGCGTGGTCAGATCCTGTGTAAGCCGGGTTCTGTTAACCCGCACACCAAGTTCGAAGCTGAGGTCTACATTCTGACCAAAGAAGAAGGCGGCCGTCACACTCCGTTCTTCGCGAACTACCGTCCGCAGTTCTACTTCCGTACGACTGACGTCACCGGTACCTGCATCCTGCCGGAAGGCACCGAGATGGTTATGCCTGGCGACAACCTGAAACTGTCGGCAGAGCTGATCGCGCCGATCGCAATGGAAGAAGGCCTCCGCTTCGCGATCCGCGAAGGCGGCCGTACCGTTGGTTCGGGCGTTGTTTCCAAAATCCTCGCTTAATTCGCGATTGATTTGAAAATCACGAAGGGCCGTCCTAAAGAGGGCGGCCCTTTTCTTTTGCGTTCTGACTTGGTTTGGTTGGGGCAGACCTGAACAGAGGCGCACATGTCAGATACTCCCGTTCTATTTTCGCGCGTTTTGCAAGACGGCCAGTGGCTGGACCCGTCGGCAGATGAGACCATCGCGCAAGCCTTGCGGGAAGATCGACTGGCGTGGGCGCACATCGACGGGAAACACCCTGATGCGGCAGATTGGATATCCCACGAGTTGGACTATCTCGACCTGCAGGCCAGAGAGGCGTTGTTGGATGTCGATACTCGCCCTCGCGCAAAAACGCTAAGCGACGGGATGTTTGTGATCCTTCGGGGGATCAATTTCAACGAAGGCGAAGACCCCGAGGACATGGTGTCCGTCCGAATGTACATCGACGACCATCGGATTGTGACCGTTGCCCGAAAACGGGTGATGGCAATTGAGAAGCTTCAAGAGATGATGGAGGGCGGGCAGGGGCCAGCCACAGCGGGTGAGTTCCTCGTCCTTTTGGCAGAAGACCTCGTTGCTCGCATTTCCGAGTTTCAATCCGAACTCGACTCGACGGCGAACGACCTCGAATATCGGGTTATTCGGGAGAGGGGCGTGAACTTGCGGCAGGATGTGGCCAACCTGCGCCTCCAAGTGATCGCTGCGCGGCGATATGTGGGGCCGCAACGAGATGCGCTCAAGACAATCGCAGAATCGCCCTCCAAGGTGATTGATCACGATACGCGCCGCGAAATCGAAGAAGAAATGCTCAAGATGACGCGCGTGGCCGAAGATATGGACGAACTCCGTGATCAAGCTCTTGTGTTGCGTGAAGAATTGTCAGGCCAACTAAGCGATCAGGTGAATAGAAACACCTTTGTCCTATCGATGTTGTCAGCGGTTTTCTTGCCGCTCGGGTTTTTGACGGGGCTATTTGGCGTGAATGTTGGCGGGATGCCGGGTGTAAGCAATGCTCATGCCTTCTTCCTCCTCTGCCTGTGGTGCGTCGGAATTTTCGTTCTTCAGATCAGCCTTTTAGGGCTTTGGCGGTTGTTTACTCGTCATCGGAAGTGAAGGATTGTGACGAAAGGCAATTTGGGGCCTTGATTCCCCCTGTTGCCTGTTTTAATCACCGCCTCGGCCATAGGGGTATAGCTCAGCTGGTAGAGCGACGGTCTCCAAAACCGTAGGTCGCGGGTTCGAACCCTGCTGCCCCTGCCACTTCGGTCCTAGTTGGACCTAAGAGGAGTTCTTAGTGCCTCGACAGATCGAACTTTCCTTGCATCTCGGTCCGCACAAAACTGCGACGACGCATTTGCAGCGTTCGATCCTCAATCACCAAGAAGAGATTATTGCCGCTGGCGTTCGGGCTTATGGTCCAGATTATTTGCGTCAACGTGGTCGAAACATCCCTAATTTGTTTGGTTTGACCCGTTGGGGCGCGCGGCGTGCAGCGCGACGTGAGCCAATGGATCAGCTCAAGTTCTTAGCAAAGTCGGGTTGGCGCGTGTTGCTGTCCGAAGAGAACTTTCTGGGGCAGTTGCATCGCGATGATGGCACGTTGGCGTTGCCCGTTTACAGTGAGGCTGCAGAACGCATTTCGGATCTCGCCTCAAATTTTCCAGGCGTGGCTGTGCGCGTGTTCCTTGCGGTCCGCCAGCCCGACACGTTCCTAGAATCGGCTTATTCGCAAACCCTCTTTGCTGGGAAGTTTCTGCCGCCTGATCAGTTTCTCGCGCAGCATCAGCCCGATCAGGTTGATTGGGCTCACATGATGGCAGCGATTTCGGCGATTCCCAACGTATCGCTGCATGTGTGGCGCTATGAGGACTACCATCAGGTCTTTCCGACCCTGATGAAACGGATGTTGCGCTGGAAGCTAGGCGGAACGGTCAAACCGTTTGGGCGTACATTGCACGCGGGTCTGTCTGTACAGGCGGTCGAACAGGTTATGGCTTGGGCACAGGAGGGGCGCGAGGGTGCATTGGCGATGGACGCACGCAAGAAGTTACCCGTTGGGCCTGATCGCCCGCGGTTCACTCTTTATGATCAGGCGACAAAGGATGCGGCGGCTTTGGATTATCAGAGGCAATTCGACACCATTTGTCAGTTTCCCGACATTGATGTGATCCGCCCCGCCTGAGGTGCCGCTTAAGGCAAGGGTTGAATTGCCCGCCTGAACTGCGTAAATGCGGCCCGTAACGCAGAGGATACATCATGGCACGGACTAACCCCGTTCAATTCATCCAACAGACCCGCGCAGAGATTGCGAAAGTGGTTTGGCCGACCCGCCGCGAAGTCGTGCTGACGACTGTTATGGTCTTTGTGATGACCGTGCTTTTGGCGCTGTTCTTCTCCGCAACGGACATGCTGATCCGTTTCGGTTTGTACGATTTGATCCTTAATCGTTAATTCGCCCATCAGCGAAAATCGGCTAACCCCCCTTGTAATCATAGGGTTACGGCGGTAATAGCCACAAACTCCGGATGGGCGTGCGGCGAATCGTGTTGCGCGCCGATTTTCTTTTGTCCGGGAACGGTGGCGCAAGCTGCTGTGTTATAATGGAATTTACGGCCTAAACGGGCCCAGTACGGCGAGGTGTCGGAGACATGGCGAAACGGTGGTATTCGGTAAGTGTGCTCTCGAACTTCGAGAAGAAGATCGCCGAGCAGATCCGTGCCAAGGTTGAAGAGCAGGGTCTTGAGGCCCAAATCGATGAAGTTCTGGTCCCGACTGAAGAGGTGATCGAAGTTCGTCGCGGTAAGAAAGTGACCACTGAGCGTCGGTTTATGCCGGGTTACGTTCTGGTTCACATGGAAATGTCTGATGAGGGGTATCACCTCGTCAACTCGATCAACCGGGTAACCGGTTTCCTTGGTCCTCAGGGCCGCCCGATGCCGATGCGCGATGCAGAAGTTCAGGCGATCCTTGGCCGCGTTGAAGAAGGTCAAGAAGCGCCGCGCGTCGAGATCAGCTTCGAAGTGGGTGAGAAGGTCAAGGTTAACGACGGTCCGTTCGAAGACTTCGACGGCATGGTCGAGGAAGTGGATGAGATCAGCCAGCGCCTGAAGGTGACGGTATCGATCTTCGGCCGCGCTACGCCGGTCGAGCTGGAATTTACTCAGGTTACTAAACAGTACTGAGTTTATCACGTGGGAGGCTGAGCGAGCGCGCTCGTAAGGCTGGACCACACAACGATTAACCTGACGCACGCGTGCGGAGGGTGTTGGAAAAAGGAGAGGCCGATGGCCAAGAAAGTAATGGGTCAGCTGAAGCTGCAGGTTCCTGCAGGTAAAGCAAACCCTTCCCCGCCCGTAGGTCCTGCGCTGGGTCAGCGCGGCATCAACATCATGGAATTCACGAAGGCCTTCAACGCGAAGACCGCTGACATGGAGCCGGGCGCTCCGTGCCCGACCGTGATCACCTACTACCAAGACAAATCCTTCACCTTTGAGATCAAGACGCCGCCGGCATCTTATTACCTCAAAAAAGCTGCTAAGCTTCAGTCGGGTTCCAAAACCCCTGGTAAAGCAGTTGCAGGTTCTGTCACCGTTGCTCAGGTGAAAGAAATCGCAGAGGCCAAAATGAAGGACCTCAACGCAAACTCGATCGAAGCCGCGATGCAGATTATTCTGGGTTCGGCTCGCTCCATGGGCATCGAGGTGAAGTAAGATGGCTGGTAAGCGTATCACAGCAGCACGCGCTGCATTCGAAGGCAAAGAGAACCTGAAGGTAGCTGACGCTATCGCTCTGGTTAAATCTAACGCTTCTGCCAAATTCGACGAAACCGTTGAGATTGCGCTGAACCTCGGTGTTGACCCGCGTCACGCTGACCAAATGGTTCGTGGCACTGTCAACCTGCCGAACGGCACAGGTAAAACTGTTCGCGTTGCTGTTTTTGCTCGTGGCGACAAAGCTGAGGAAGCTAAAGCTGCTGGTGCAGACATCGTTGGCGCAGAAGACCTGATGGAAATCGTTCAGGGCGGCAAAATCGAGTTCGAACGTTGCATCGCAACTCCGGACATGATGCCGATCGTCGGTCGTCTGGGTAAAGTTCTCGGTCCGCGCAACCTGATGCCGAACCCGAAAATCGGCACTGTGACCATGGACGTTGCTGAAGCTGTTAAAGCAGCTAAAGGCGGTCAGGTTCAGTTCAAAGTTGAAAAAGCTGGTGTTATCCACGCTGGTATCGGTAAAGCTTCCTTCGACGCGAAAGCACTCGAAGAGAACCTGCTTGCTTTCGTTGACGCTGTTCAGAAAGCAAAACCGACCGGTGCTAAAGGCGCATACATGAAAAAAGTCTCGATCAGCTCCACGATGGGCCCGGGCGTTTCTGTAAGCGTTGAATCCGCGACTGGTAACTAAGAATTTTTACCGCTTCGGCGGTGAAATGGCAGGGCTGTAACGGCCCTGTCCTGTCCGAGACGGAGGGTTGGGGTTGCCCCAATAATTCCTTCCTGAGATGGGAAACGAGATAAATTTCCGTTCGCTTACAGAACGGGCGATTTGGCTCGGGACCCTGAAACGGACCCGAACGGCCCTCGACTTTCGGGGGTCAACTTGAGCCGGGGGAAACCCCAAACTTGGAGTGAAACTGTGGATAGAGCACAAAAAGAGAAGCTGGTCGAAGAGCTCGGCCAAATCTTTGAAAGCTCTGGCGTCGTAGTGGTTGCCCACTACGAAGGCATGACAGTTGCTGAAATGCAGGACCTGCGCGCTCAAATGCGTGAAGCGGGCGGTTCCGTACGCGTTGCCAAGAACAAGCTCGCCAAAATCGCCCTTGAAGGTAAGCCTTGCGCAAGCATCGCAAACTACCTGATGGGCATGACCGTGTTGTCTTACTCTGAAGACCCTGTGGCAGCTGCCAAAGTGGTCGACAAGTTCGCTAAAGCTAACGACAAGCTCGTTATCCTTGGCGGTGCTATGGGTGAGAACGCACTGGATGTCGCCGGCGTTAAAGCCGTCGCACAAATGCCGTCCCGTGAAGAGCTTATTGCTTCGATCGTTGGCTGCATCGGTGCGCCTGCTTCGAACATCGCTGGTGCCATTGGCGCGCCTGCATCGAACATCGCGAGCATTCTTTCGACTATCGAAGAGAAAGCTGCATAAGCAACCAATTGCCCTCGTAGGGATTAATCATCTCGCGTTGGAACACACTTAAATCGAACGGAAAGCATAAAATGGCTGATCTGAAAAAACTTGCTGAAGAGATCGTTGGTCTGACCCTTCTCGAAGCACAAGAACTGAAAACCATCCTCAAAGACGAGTACGGCATTGAGCCTGCTGCTGGTGGCGCTGTAATGGTTGCTGGCCCGGCTGCTGCTGCTGAAGCTGCTGAAGAGAAAACTGAGTTCGACGTCATCCTGAAAGACGCTGGCGCTCAGAAAATCAACGTCATCAAAGAAGTTCGCGGCATCACTGGTCTCGGCCTGAAAGAAGCTAAAGACCTCGTTGAGGCTGGCGGCAAAGTCAAAGAAGGCGCTTCGAAAGCAGAAGCAGAAGACATCAAAGCGAAGCTGGAAGCAGCTGGCGCGAAAATCGAACTGGCCTAATCGCCTGTTCTCGGCCCCTAGGGTCGTGCAAATTCGGCTGGATCCGCGATATCGCGGGTCCAGCCAAACCTGTCTTAGCGGAACGTTTAACTAGAAAACGCTCTCCTCAGGTAGGTTCCACAGTCGGGAGGCCCCCCTTGGGACGGGGGCCAGGAATAGACAGGAACAACCTTCTCAATGGGGAAATGTCGCGGCCCCGGCGACATGGACCCGCAGAGATCGAAAGGTGACACAGCACATGGCTCAGACCTTCCTTGGCCAGAAACGCCTGCGTAAGTACTACGGTAAGATTAACGAAGTTCTTCAAATGCCGAACCTCATTGAGGTTCAGAAATCGTCTTATGACCTGTTCTTGCGGTCTGGCGATGCCGATATGCCGCTCGACGGCGAAGGCATTAAAGGCGTTTTCCAGTCGGTATTCCCGATTAAAGACTTCAACGAAACGGCAGTTCTTGAGTTCGTAAAGTACGAACTTGAAAAGCCGAAGTTCGACGTCGAAGAATGTATGCAGCGCGACCTGACTTACGCAGCACCGCTCAAGGTGACCCTGCGTTTGATCGTATTTGATGTCGACGAAGACACAGGTGCGAAGTCGGTTAAAGACATCAAAGAACAAGACGTGTTCATGGGCGATATGCCTTTGATGACCACCAACGGCACCTTCGTCGTTAACGGTACTGAGCGTGTTATCGTTTCCCAGATGCACCGTTCGCCGGGCGTGTTCTTTGACCACGATAAAGGCAAAACCCACTCGTCGGGTAAGCTGCTGTTCGCATGCCGCATCATCCCATACCGTGGTTCGTGGCTCGACTTCGAATTCGATGCAAAAGACCTCGTCTTTGCGCGCATCGACCGTCGCCGCAAACTTCCGGTCACGACTCTTCTCTATGCTCTTGGCATGGATCAAGAGGCGATCATGGATGCCTACTACAACACCGTTGAATTCTCTCTCGATAAGAAATCCAACGGCTGGGTCACGAAGTTCTTCCCAGAACGCGTGCGTGGGACCCGCCCGACCTATGACCTGATCGACGCTGCAACGGGTGAAGTGATCTGCAAAGCAGGTGACAAAATCACTCCGCGCGCTGTGAAGAAACTGATCGACGAAGGTTCGGTTAAGAACCTGCTCGTTCCGTTTAACCACATCGTCGGCAAGTTCGTCGCAAAAGACATCATCAACGAAGAGACAGGGGCGATCTACGTTGAAGCTGGTGACGAGCTGACGCTCGAGATGGACAAAGACGGCGAAGTTATCGGCGGCACCGTGCGCGAGCTTCTCGACGCTGGCATCACCGATATTCCAGTTCTGGACATCGATAACATCAACGTTGGTGCATACATCCGTAACACCATGGCAAGCGACAAGAACATGAACCGCGACGGCGCGCTCATGGATATCTACCGCGTCATGCGTCCAGGTGAACCGCCGACCGTTGAATCCGCATCGGCTCTGTTCGACTCCTTGTTCTTCGATAGCGAACGCTACGATCTCTCGGCCGTTGGTCGCGTGAAAATGAACATGCGTCTGGCACTCGATGCAGAAGATACACAGCGCACCCTGCGTAACGAAGACATCGTTTCGTGCATCAAGGCGCTTGTCGAATTGCGTGATGGCAAGGGCGAAGTCGACGACATCGACCACCTCGGCAACCGTCGTGTTCGTTCCGTTGGCGAGCTGATGGAAAACCAATACCGCGTTGGCCTGCTCCGCATGGAGCGCGCGATCAAAGAACGTATGTCGTCTGTCGAAATCGACACCGTCATGCCGCAAGACTTGATCAACGCGAAACCGGCAGCGGCTGCTGTTCGTGAATTCTTCGGCTCTTCGCAGCTGTCGCAGTTCATGGACCAAACCAACCCGCTGTCCGAAGTGACCCACAAGCGTCGTCTTTCGGCTCTCGGGCCGGGCGGTCTGACCCGTGAACGCGCTGGCTTTGAGGTTCGCGACGTTCACCCGACCCACTACGGTCGTATGTGTCCGATTGAAACGCCGGAAGGTCCGAACATTGGTCTGATCAACTCGCTGGCAACCTTTGCTCGCGTGAACAAATACGGCTTCATCGAAACACCGTACCGCAAGGTCATCGAAGGCAAAGTAACTGACCAAGTCAGCTACATGTCGGCGACTGAAGAGATGCGCCACACTGTTGCGCAGGCGAACGCTACGCTCGATGAGAATGGCAACCTGATCAATGAATTCGTTTCGACACGTCAGTCGGGCGAATACACGCTGGCTCCAAAGGAGAGCGTGGACCTGATCGACGTTTCGCCGAAACAGCTCGTTTCGGTCGCTGCGGCGCTCATCCCGTTCCTCGAAAACGACGACGCTAACCGCGCTCTCATGGGCTCGAACATGCAACGTCAGGCCGTTCCGCTTCTGCAGGCTGAAGCCCCGCTGGTCGGCACCGGTATGGAAGAAAAAGTTGCGATCGACTCTGGCGCTGCGATCACTGCACGCCGCGCAGGTATCATCGACCAAGTCGATGCGACCCGTGTCGTTATCCGCGCAACCGAAGACCTCGAAGTTGGTGACCCAGGCGTTGACATCTATCGTCTCCGCAAGTTCCAGCGTTCGAACCAGAACACCTGCATCAACCAGCGTCCGCTGGTGAAAGTGGGCGACAAAGTTGGCAAAGGCGAAGTTATCGCTGACGGCCCGTCGACCGATATGGGTGAACTGGCTCTGGGTAAGAACGTGATCGTCGCGTTCATGCCGTGGAATGGTTACAACTACGAAGACTCCATCCTGATTTCTGAGCGCATCGTTAAAGACGACGTATTCACCTCGGTTCACATCGAAGAATACGAAGTTGCGGCACGCGACACGAAGCTCGGGCCGGAAGAAATCACTCGCGACATTCCGAACGTCGGTGAAGAAGCGCTGCGCAACCTCGACGAGGCTGGCATCGTCTACATCGGCGCTGAGGTTGGACCGGGCGATATTCTCGTTGGTAAAATCACACCGAAGGGCGAAAGCCCGATGACGCCGGAAGAAAAACTCCTCCGCGCTATCTTCGGTGAGAAAGCGTCTGACGTTCGCGACACCTCGCTGCGTCTCGCACCGGGTGACTACGGTACTGTCGTTGAAGTTCGTGTATTCAACCGCCACGGCGTTGAAAAAGACGAACGTGCTCTGCAGATCGAGCGCGAAGAGGTCGAAAGCCTCGCTCGCGACCGTGACGACGAGCTCGGCATTCTGGACCGCAACATCTACGCCCGTCTCAAGGATATGATCCTTGGTCAGGAAGCTGTGAAAGGTCCAAAAGGCTTTAAGGCGAACTCTATCGTAACCGAAGAGTCGCTGTCTGAGCTGAGCCGTGGCCAGTGGTGGCAGATTGCTCTGAAGGACGAAGACACTGCAAAGATCGTCGAAGCCCTGAACGAGCAGTACGAAGCTCAGAAGCGCCAGCTTGACGCACGTTTCGAAGACAAGGTCGAAAAAGTCCGCCGTGGCGACGACCTGCCGCCGGGCGTGATGAAAATGGTCAAAGTCTTCATCGCGGTTAAGCGTAAGCTTCAGCCGGGCGATAAGATGGCAGGCCGTCACGGGAACAAAGGTGTTATTTCGAAGGTTGTTCCTATCGAAGACATGCCGTTCCTCGCTGATGGTACTCCGGTAGACTTCGTGCTGAACCCGCTGGGCGTTCCGTCGCGTATGAACGTTGGTCAGATTCTTGAAACCCACATGGGTTGGGCATCGCGTGGTCTGGGTCTCCAGATCGACGAGGCTCTGCAAGAATACCGTCGTTCGGGCGATATGACTCCAGTTCGTGATGCACTGAAAATCACCTACGGTGATGCAGTCTACGAAGAAGGCTTTGCTGATCTGGACGAAGATCTGCTGATCGATACTGCAGCGAACTCTGTTCGCGGTGTGCCGATCGCAACTCCGGTCTTCGACGGTGCAAAAGAGGCTGACGTAAACGACGCGCTGGCGCGCGCTGGTTTCGACACCTCGGGTCAGTCGGTACTCTTCGACGGTCGTACGGGTGAACAGTTCGCTCGTAAGGTCACTGTCGGTGTTAAATACCTGCTGAAACTGCACCACTTGGTCGACGATAAGATCCATGCTCGTTCCACTGGTCCGTACTCGCTTGTTACTCAGCAGCCGCTGGGTGGTAAGGCACAGTTCGGTGGTCAGCGCTTTGGTGAGATGGAGGTCTGGGCACTTGAGGCTTATGGCGCTGCATACACCCTGCAGGAAATGCTCACCGTTAAGTCGGATGACGTTGCAGGTCGTACCAAAGTCTACGAGTCGATCGTCAAAGGTGAGGACAACTTCGAAGCCGGCGTACCGGAATCGTTCAACGTTCTTGTCAAAGAGGTCCGGGGCCTTGGCCTCAATATGGAACTCCTGGATGCGGAAGATGATGAGTGAGGCGTTCGCGCCTCACCTCTCCCCTTCCCACTGATACGTAAGGAAATACGATGAACCAGGAACTGACCAACAACCCGTTCAACCCGCTCACGCCCGCTAAGGCTTTCGACGAGATCAAAGTCTCGCTCGCATCGCCCGAGCGTATCCTGTCGTGGTCGTTCGGTGAGATTAAGAAACCAGAAACCATCAACTACCGCACGTTCAAACCAGAACGCGACGGTCTCTTCTGTGCTCGTATCTTTGGCCCGATCAAAGACTACGAATGCCTTTGCGGCAAATATAAGCGCATGAAGTATCGCGGCGTTGTCTGCGAAAAATGTGGTGTTGAAGTTACCCTCCAGAAAGTGCGCCGCGAGCGTATGGGCCACATCGAACTGGCCTCGCCTGTTGCACACATCTGGTTCTTGAAATCGCTCCCGTCGCGGATCGGCCTCATGCTCGACATGACGCTCCGTGACCTGGAACGCATTCTGTACTTTGAAAACTACGTCGTGATCGAGCCGGGTCTCACTGACCTGACCTACGGCCAGCTGATGACCGAGGAAGAATTCCTCGACGCACAGGACACCTACGGCATGGACGCTTTCCAAGCGAACATCGGTGCCGAAGCGATCCGCGAAATGCTGTCGATGATTGACCTCGAAGCAACTGCAGAGCAGCTGCGCGAAGAGCTGAAGGAAGCCACTGGCGAACTGAAGCCTAAAAAGATCATCAAGCGTCTGAAAATCGTTGAGAACTTCCTTGAGTCGGGCAACCGTCCTGAGTGGATGATCCTCACCGTGATCCCTGTGATCCCGCCAGAACTGCGTCCGCTGGTACCGTTGGATGGTGGCCGCTTTGCGACCTCCGACCTCAACGACCTGTATCGCCGCGTGATCAACCGGAACAACCGTTTGAAGCGTCTGATCGAACTTCGTGCGCCGGACATCATCGTTCGCAACGAAAAGCGTATGCTTCAGGAATCCGTTGACGCTCTGTTCGACAACGGTCGCCGTGGCCGCGTCATCACTGGTGCGAACAAGCGCCCGCTGAAGTCGCTCTCGGACATGCTGAAAGGTAAGCAAGGTCGCTTCCGTCAGAACCTTTTGGGTAAGCGCGTCGACTTCTCGGGTCGTTCGGTTATTGTGACCGGCCCAGAGCTCAAGCTGCACCAGTGTGGTCTGCCGAAGAAGATGGCGCTCGAGCTGTTCAAGCCGTTCATCTACTCGCGCCTTGAAGCAAAGGGTCTGTCTTCGACTGTTAAACAGGCGAAGAAACTCGTTGAGAAAGAGCGTCCCGAAGTTTGGGATATCCTCGACGAAGTGATCCGCGAACACCCCGTCATGCTGAACCGTGCGCCTACGCTGCACCGTCTTGGCATTCAGGCGTTCGAACCCACGCTGATCGAAGGTAAAGCGATCCAGCTGCACCCGCTCGTTTGTTCTGCGTTTAACGCTGACTTCGACGGTGACCAGATGGCTGTTCACGTGCCGCTCTCGCTGGAAGCCCAGCTTGAAGCACGCGTTCTGATGATGTCGACCAACAACGTTCTTTCGCCTGCAAACGGCGCGCCGATCATCGTTCCTTCGCAGGATATGATCTTGGGTCTGTACTACACCACGATCCAGCGCGACGGCATGAAAGGTGAAGGCATGTCCTTCGCTTCGATCGACGAAGTTGAACAAGCTCTGGCAGCTGGTGAAGTTCACCTGCACGCTAAGATCAACGCTCGTATCAAGCAGATCGACGAAACCGGCCAAGAAGTGATTGTTCGCGCTGAAACCACCCCAGGCCGTCTGCGCCTCGGTGGCCTGCTGCCGCTGAACAACAAAGCGCCGTTTGAGCTGGTGAACCGCCTTCTGCGTAAGAAGGAAGTTCAGCAGGTCATCGACACCGTCTACCGTTACTGCGGTCAGAAAGAGTCGGTGATCTTCTGTGACCAGATCATGGGCCTTGGTTTCCGTGAAGCGTTCAAAGCTGGCATCTCGTTCGGTAAAGACGACATGGTCATTCCTGACTCCAAGTGGACGCTGGTCGAAGAGACCCGCGATCAGGTTAAAGACTTTGAACAGCAGTACATGGACGGTCTGATCACTCAGGGCGAGAAGTACAACAAAGTGGTCGATGCTTGGTCGAAGTGTAACGACAAAGTCACCGACGCGATGATGAATACCATCTCGGCTGAGAAACGCGACGAGAACGGCGCTGTTATGGAACCGAACTCGGTTTACATGATGGCTCACTCTGGTGCGCGTGGTTCGGTTACTCAGATGAAACAGCTGGGCGGTATGCGTGGTCTTATGGCTAAGCCGTCGGGTGAGATCATCGAAACCCCGATCATCTCGAACTTTAAAGAGGGCCTTACCGTTCTCGAGTACTTCAACTCTACCCACGGCGCTCGTAAGGGTCTGTCGGATACCGCACTTAAGACTGCGAACTCCGGTTACCTCACCCGTCGTCTGGTTGACGTTGCTCAAGACTGTATCGTTCGCGAAGTCGACTGTGGCACCGATCGTGCGATCACCGCTGAAGCAGCCGTTAACGATGGTGAAGTTGTTGCATCGCTCGCAGAGCGCGTTCTGGGCCGTGTATCGGCTGATGACGTCCTGCGTCCGGGCACCGACGAGGTTGTCGTTAAAGCTGGCGAACTGATCGACGAACGCAAAGCTGACATGATCGAAGCTGCTGGCGTTCAGAAAATGCGCATCCGCAGCCCGCTGACCTGTGAGTCTGACGACGGCGTATGTGCAAACTGCTACGGCCGTGACCTTGCTCGCGGTACTCGCGTCAACATCGGTGAAGCTGTCGGTATTATTGCTGCACAGTCGATCGGTGAACCTGGTACACAGCTTACCATGCGTACGTTCCACATTGGTGGTGTTGCGCAGGGTGGCCAGCAGTCGTTCCTTGAAGCGTCTGCAAACGGTAAAGTCGAGTTCCGTAACGCGAACATTCTGGAAAACGCCGCTGGCGAACAGATTGCTCTGGGCCGGAACATGGTTCTCGCGATCATCGACGAAAACGGTGAAGAGCGCGCTCAGCACAAGATCGGTTACGGTACGAAGATCCACGTTAAAGATGGCGCAACCATCGCTCGTGGTGACAAGATGTTCGAATGGGACCCCTATACTCTGCCGATCATCGCAGAGAAGGGCGGCAAGGTACGCTTTGTTGATCTCGTCTCGGGTATCTCCGTCCGTGAAGAGACCGACGATGCTACTGGCATGACCCAGAAGATCGTTTCGGACTGGCGTTCCGTACCGCGTGGTGGTGACCTGAAACCTGAAATCATTGTGGTCGGCGCTGATGGCGAACCGGTTCGCAAAGAAGACGGTAACCCAGTCACCTACCCGATGTCGGTAGACGCAATTCTGTCCATCGAAGACGGTCAGGATGTCGCTGCTGGTGACGTTGTTGCGCGTATTCCGCGTGAAGGCGCGAAGACCAAGGACATTACCGGTGGTCTTCCGCGCGTTGCGGAACTGTTCGAAGCCCGTCGTCCGAAGGACCACGCTATCATCGCTGAGATCGATGGCTACGTTCGCTTCGGCAAGGACTACAAGAACAAGCGTCGCATCGCGATCGAGTCCGCAGACGATCCGGATCACAAGGTCGAATACATGGTGCCGAAGGGTAAACACATCCCGGTCCAGGAAGGCGACTTTGTCCAGAAGGGCGACTACATCATGGACGGCAACCCCGCGCCGCATGACATCCTTGCAATTATGGGTGTCGAAGCGCTGGCTGACTACATGATCGACGAAGTTCAGGACGTTTACCGTCTGCAGGGCGTTAAGATTAACGATAAACACATCGAGGTTATCGTTCGTCAGATGCTCCAGAAGTGGGAAATCTCTGACTCGGGTGACACCACGCTTCTTAAGGGTGAGACCGTTGATAAGGTCGAATTCGACGAAGCAAACGCCAAGGCAGAAGCCCGCGGCGGTCGTCCAGCACAGGGTGAGCCAATCCTTCTGGGTATCACCAAAGCGTCGCTCCAGACCCGTTCGTTCATCTCGGCTGCGTCGTTCCAGGAAACCACTCGCGTCCTCACCGAAGCTTCGGTTCAGGGCAAGCGTGACAAACTGGTCGGCCTCAAAGAGAACGTTATCGTTGGTCGTCTCATTCCGGCTGGTACCGGTGGCGCAACTGCCATCGTTCGTTCGATCGCTGCAAAGCGTGACAACGTGGTGCTCGAAGCCCGTCGTGAAGAAGCAGAAGAAGCCGTCAAACTCGCCGCGCCGAGCTATGACGACATCGCTGTCGAAACACCGGAAAGCCGCGAAGAGTAATCACTGCAAAATCTTACGAAAGGCCCTCGCATTGCGGGGGCCTTTTGCGTTTTGGGGATCGGAAATTGTGTCCTGACATTATCGCGCTAGCGCGGCCAATATCGCGGTGCTACGGCTTGGCGTATGAAAGCTCTTTCTGACAATGTTCGCGGCGCGCTGATGATGGCCGTTGCCATGCTCGCCTTCAGTAGTAATGACGCTGCTATGAAGTCGCTCTCGGGCGAACTGCCGTTGTTTCAGGCCATTTTCTTGCGCGGGATTGTCACCACGATTGCCATGATCATTTTGGCGGGTTTGTTCGGCCAGCTTCGACTTCGTCTCGGGCGGCAAGACTTCATCTTGATCTGTGTGCGGTCCTTGGCAGAGGTCGCGGCGGCTTGGACGTTCCTCACGGCATTGTTCAACATGCAATTGGCCAATGTGACCGCGATTTTGCAGGCTTTGCCCTTGGTCATGACCTTTGCAGGGGCTCTATTCCTAAAAGAACCCATCGGCTGGCGTCGATTGTCGGCAAGTATCATCGGCTTTGTGGGTGTGCTGATGATCGTGCAGCCGGGCGGAGAGAGTTTTAACATCTACTCGATCTACGCGCTGTTGTCCGTCGGCCTAATAGTCATTCGCGATCTGGCAGCGCGGCGCATGTCCAGAGAAGTGCCATCGATGTTCGCCGCGACTTTTGCCGCAGGGACCGTTACCGCATTTGCTGGTTTCGGATCGATATTTATCGAATGGACCCCTGTGACTGGGCACTCCGCGGCATTGTTGGGTGGTGCTGCAACCGCGGTGCTGATCGGCTATCTCATGTCAGTTACGGCAATGCGCGTCGGCGAAATTTCCTTTGTCGCACCGTTCCGATATGTCGGCTTGCTCGCCAGCCTCATCCTCGGTGTTGTGATTTTTGGACAATTGCCATCAACCTTGGCTCTCTTGGGTTGTGTGGTCGTGGTCGGAAGTGGTCTATTCATCTTTAGACGTGAACGGCAATTGTCAGAGGTTGAGGCCAAGTGACCCTTCTGAACATCCAAATGCTTGGACTGTGCCGATTTTCGTATCCGTCCGAAGTTGGGGCATTTCGTCATACTGCTCAGACAATGAATGAACTGCGGGCCGAACTTTATGGCCGGTCTCGTATGGCAACGCGGTTTTTCTTTTTCGAACAGATCGTGTTGCCAGCGTTAAAAGTTCAAACCGACCCGAATTTTACATTGATCTTGCTTGCCGGCGATCAAATGCCTGTCGCCTACAAGGAACGGTTAACGTCGCTTTGTTCGTCGGTGCCCCAGATCAAAATCGTCTTTGCTGAAGAGGGAAGGGTGCACCGTGAGATTTGCCGCGAGGTGATGATCGATCATCGTGATGGGTCGGCGGATATCGTGGCAGAGTTTCGGATCGACGATGATGACGCCGTTGCTATTGATTTCATAGAAACGGGGCGCTCTGCGATTGAAGCGTCCTATGGGCTTGCTGATCAGAGCGGACTGCTTTGTGTGGATTTCGCTCATGGCATTTTGCTCGGTTTTGACCGCCACGGTGTCAGGGCCCAAAACGTCAAAGAACGGATGTGGACCCCAGCGCAGATTTTTTGTCGTCGTCCAAACGACAAACGCAGCATCCTCGATATGAACCATATTAAGGCTTGGGCGCATATGCCGACGGTCTCGATGGCGTCTCGCCTGATGTTCGTGCGCGGGGCTCATTTCGGGAATGACAGTGATCTTCTGAAACGTCCGCGCTTTGCCGACGATTGGGGTCCACTTGGCGGTCAGATCGCCGACCGTCTTGCGTCGCGCTTTGGTTTGGATGTGGATGCGATTACCAATGGCTGGAAGGCGCTTGGGGAACGGTCAGCCTGAAGCAGTTGACAGCTACAGCGACTCCGCCTATACGCCGCCCATCCGGGTAGACGGGAGGATTCCCTTTTAACCCGATATCAGAGCTGAAGTGGACATGAACCGGGCTAATGCTGCCTTGTTCCTCTGTAACTTTAACCGCATCGCACCTCCGGTAAGGGTTCGATTGCGGGCTTTTTGTGCTGCGACGTTTGTGTCGCGCATTCGTCGAAAACCGCGGACCTACGGGGCCGCTTATTGTAGGATAGGGGACATAACCCAATGCCAACGATCCAACAGCTGATCCGCAAGCCGCGTCAGCCCAAAGTCGTCAGATCCAAGTCGCAGCACCTCGAGCGCTGCCCTCAGAAACGCGGCGTTTGCACCCGCGTTTACACAACAACACCGAAGAAACCGAACTCGGCTATGCGTAAGGTTGCGAAGGTTCGCCTGACCAACGGCTTCGAAGTCATTTCGTACATCCCAGGTGAAAGCCACAACCTTCAGGAACACTCCGTGGTTCTGATCCGTGGCGGCCGTGTAAAAGACCTTCCGGGTGTCCGTTACCACATCCTCCGCGGTGTGCTGGATACCCAAGGTGTTAAAGATCGTAAGCAGCGTCGTTCGAAATACGGCGCCAAGCGTCCGAAGTAAGGAGATACTTGAATGTCGCGTCGTCACGCTGCTGAAAAACGTGAAGTTCTGCCGGACGCTAAGTTCGGTGACCGCGTTGTCACTAAATTCATGAACAACCTGATGATCGATGGTAAAAAATCGGTCGCAGAAAGAATCGTATACAACGCGTTTGACCGCGTTGAATCGAAGCTGAAAAAAGCTCCGGTCGAAGTCTTCCACGAAGCCCTCGATAACGTGAAGCCGTCGGTCGAAGTTCGTTCGCGCCGCGTAGGTGGTGCAACCTACCAGGTTCCGGTTGAAGTTCGTCCCGAGCGTCGTGAAGCCCTCGCAATCCGCTGGCTGATCAACGCTTCGCGCGCCCGCAACGAAAACACCATGGAAGAGCGTCTTGCTGGCGAACTTCTTGACGCTGTTAACGGTCGCGGTTCTGCCGTGAAGAAACGGGAAGACACTCACAAGATGGCAGACGCTAACAAAGCGTTCAGCCACTACCGCTGGTAACCTAAGCCTTAAGGATAGAGCCCAATGGCACGCGATTATCCCCTCGACCGGTACCGCAACTTTGGTATCATGGCGCACATCGACGCAGGTAAAACCACCTGTTCCGAGCGCATTCTTTACTACACCGGCAAATCCCACAACATCGGTGAGGTGCACGATGGTGCAGCCACCATGGACTGGATGGAGCAGGAACAGGAACGCGGTATCACCATTACCTCGGCTGCGACGACCACTTTCTGGGAACGCACCGAAGATGGCGAAACTGCTGACACTGAAAAGCACCGCCTGAACATCATCGACACTCCCGGCCACGTTGACTTCACCATCGAAGTTGAACGTTCGCTTGCAGTTCTCGACGGTGCTGTTTGCGTTCTTGACGCAAACGCTGGTGTTGAGCCGCAGACTGAAACCGTTTGGCGTCAGGCTGACCGCTACAAAGTTCCGCGTATCGTGTTCGTTAACAAAATGGACAAAATCGGCGCAGACTTCTTTAACTGCGTTCGCATGATCGAAGACCGTACCGGCGCTCGCGCTGTTCCGGTTGCTCTGCCGATCGGTGCTGAGTCCGAACTCGAAGGCCTTATCGACCTCGTAACCATGAAAGAATGGGTATGGCGCGGTGACGACCTCGGTGCTTCTTGGGTTCAAGAAGACATCCGTGACAGCCTGAAAGATCTTGCTGACGAATGGCGCGGTAAGATGATCGAGGCTGCCGTCGAACAAGACGACGAAGCGATGATGGAATACCTCGAAGGCAACGAGCCTGACGTACCGACCCTGCGCGCTCTGCTGCGCAAAGGTACGCTTGCTCTCGACTTCGTCCCGGTTCTTGCTGGTTCTGCGTTCAAGAACAAAGGCGTTCAGCCTCTGCTCAACGCTGTTATCGACTACCTGCCGAGCCCGCTCGACGTAGTTGACTACATGGGCTTCAAACCGGGTGACGAAGAAGAAGTTCGTAACATTGCACGTCGTGCAGATGACAACATGCCCTTCGCTGGTCTCGCGTTCAAAATCATGAACGACCCATTCGTTGGCTCTCTGACCTTCACTCGCATCTACTCTGGCGTTCTTCGCAAGGGTGACAGCCTCCTCAACTCGACCAAAGGCAAAAAAGAGCGCGTTGGTCGTATGATGATGATGCACTCGAACAACCGTGAAGAAATCGACGAAGCGTTTGCAGGCGACATCATCGCGCTTGCAGGTCTCAAAGACACCACCACTGGTGACACTCTGTGTAACCCTGCGGATCCGGTTGTCCTTGAAACCATGACCTTCCCGGAGCCTGTTATCGAAATCGCTGTTGAACCGAAGACCAAGGGTGACCAAGAAAAGATGTCGGCAGGCCTCGCCCGTCTGGCAGCTGAAGACCCATCCTTCCGTGTGGAAACTGACCTCGAATCCGGTCAGACCATCATGAAAGGCATGGGCGAACTTCACTTGGACATTCTCGTTGACCGTCTGCGTCGCGAATTCAAAGTGGAAGCAAACATCGGTGCGCCGCAGGTGGCTTATCGTGAAACGATCACTCGTGAAGCTGAGATCGACTACACGCACAAGAAACAGTCCGGTGGTACCGGTCAGTTCGGTCGCGTGAAGATGATCCTGACGCCGACCGAGCCGGGCGAAGGTTATTCCTTCGAATCCCGCATCGTTGGTGGTGCTATTCCGAAGGAATACATCCCGGGCGTTGAAAAGGGTATCAAATCGGTCATGGACTCCGGTCCGCTGGCTGGCTTCCCTGTGATCGACTTCAAAGTTGCACTGGTTGACGGTGCATTCCACGACGTTGACTCCTCGGTTCTCGCGTTCGAAATCGCAGCTCGTATGGGTATGCGCGAAGGCATGAAAAAAGCTGGGGCGAAACTGCTCGAGCCGATCATGAAAGTCGAAGTTATCACTCCGGAAGAATACACCGGCGGTATCATCGGCGACCTAACATCGCGTCGCGGTCAGGTTCAGGGTCAGGACACCCGCGGTAACGCAATCGCTATCGACGCGTTTGTGCCGCTGGCGAACATGTTCGGTTACATCAACACTCTGCGTTCGATGTCTTCCGGCCGTGCTCAGTTCACCATGCAGTTCGATCACTACGAAGCAGTTCCGCAGAACGTTTCGGACGAGATCCAGAAGAAATACGCCTAATGGCGAAATGGCGGGGGGCATTAGTCTCCCGCCGATTCAACACCGGCGGGGTGAACCCGCCAGCGCAAGACTAAGGAGGCCACTATGGCTAAAGGTAAGTTTGAACGTAACAAACCGCACGTTAACATCGGCACGATTGGCCACGTTGACCACGGTAAAACCACATTGACCGCAGCAATCACCAAATACTTTGGTGACTTCCGCGCATACGACCAGATCGACGGCGCACCTGAAGAG
>NZ_JBWKMA010000023.1:298967-299505 GCF_056431045.1 Aestuarium zhoushanense | reverse complement strand
CTGCCCAGGCCACGCTGACTATGTTAAGAACATGATCACTGGTGCTGCTCAGATGGACGGCGCGATCCTGGTTGTTAACGCTGCTGACGGCCCGATGCCGCAGACCCGCGAGCACATCCTTCTTGGCCGTCAGGTTGGCATCCCGCACATGGTTGTCTACATGAACAAAGTTGACCAGGTAGACGACGAAGAGCTGCTCGAGCTGGTTGAGATGGAAATCCGTGAGCTTCTGTCGTCCTACGACTACCCTGGCGACGATATTCCGATCGTTAAAGGTTCGGCACTGGCTGCTATGGAAGGCCGCGATCCTGAGATCGGTGAGAACTCGATCCGCGCTCTGATGGAAGCCGTAGACACCTACATCCCGACTCCGGCACGTGCAGTTGACCTGCCGTTCCTGATGCCGATCGAAGACGTGTTCTCGATCTCGGGCCGTGGTACTGTTGTGACCGGTCGTGTTGAGCGTGGCGTAATCAACGTTGGCGACGCGATCGAAATCGTTGGTATCCGCGACACCAAAACCACCACCTGTACTGGT